>JAZRPA010000001.1:0-3223 GCA_045648965.1 Alistipes sp.
CGAGCATTTCAAAGACTTTGTGAAATGGTATCTTTTCCTGCAAAGTAATCAGGGAAAGGCAAGCAAAAAATAGGGCGAGAAAAACTCCGTTTCTCGCCCACTATTTAATGACTAAAAAGCGCCACTTTTTGCATCATTACCAAAAAAAGAGTGGAGAAGTTCTCCACTCTCTACTCTCCACTCTCAACTCTCAACCCTATTTCATTGTTTCGTTTAGGATATACGCCAAGCGGTAGGCTGCGCGATGATACTGCTGAATAGTAAGATCGCGGTGCTTCAACAAGAACTCTCGTGTTAACTTATCGTTCGGCTTTACCCAATCGTAAATCACGCGGCAATCCTTCGCAGTCTCGAGTGCCCAATCATCGAGAGTACCCTTGCAAATCTTCGCCTGCTTTTTAGGCGAGAGGTTGTCGAGCTTTGCACAGAACTTCTCATAGTCCTTGTTATACTCTGGATAGAGCGCAAGTATCGACTCGCCGTCCCAAATCTTGTGGTTGGTGCTTGGCTTGCCCTCGTAGGTCACTGCAAAGAGGTCCCAACGATACTTTACGCCCGGTTTGCGGAAGCAATCAGGAAACTCGGTATAGTAGATGTGGCAAGGACAATGCATATCCTCAATCATGTGAATTACACACTTCAAATTAACAACTACGGCCGAATCGGTGAGGTTGCGGTGGTTGCGCAAATTCTCGATGCAGACCTTCAAGTTTGGCAGGAGGTCGCCATCGTTATTGTAGGCGCGCTCGTTGCTCAACTGCAAGTTCTTGTCGGCAGTAATCATATGCCATGCGAGGGTGTGCTCCCACGCCATGTGGTAATCGTGCTCGGGGTGCTTAGGGTTGCGGATAGGCTTGCGGATTTCGTCCATCCAAGTACAATGGTTAATCATCTCCGAGCCGAGATACTTCTCAATTTTAGCCTTAACCTCAGGTTCGAGGTGTTTATCCACCGTATAGGTAATAAAACGGTGTGCCCAACCACCCCACGCCATCGCCTCGTACGAACAGAAGATAAAGGCGGCAATTAAAACAAGCGAAAATCTTTTCATATTAAATAATCCATTCAGTTTATTTTCCGCAAAATTAGAGTTTTTATTGCATAAAAACAATTAAAATGGGCTAATTTTATTTTGTGTTTGCGAGAAAAGCACTATATTTGCATCGTTATTTGAGGCACACATAAAAAATTGGTACAGCTGCCCGTTTAACCATTGGTCGTTCGGCTGATGACAAATCGCAAAATTGATATTTATGGAAGATTTGATTGCTATTCAAGGCAAGAGTGTTGCCGAGTTGCGCGAAATTGCGAAGGTGCTCGGTATCACAGACGAAAAATTATCTAAAAAAGAACTTATCGCTCGCATCTCATCTATCGGCGAAAGCGAGGAGCCTGTCGAGGCTCCAAAGGAGGAGGTTGTCGCAGAGGCTGCTCCCCAGAAGCGCAAGCGCGCACGTCTTGGCTCGGTAAAGGTCGAGGCTGCAAAATCGACTCCGGCAGCTGAGAAGCCGGCATCGACAGAGGAGACAACCGCAGAGATTGCAGCCGAGCCTGCAAAGGTCGAGACACCTGTCGAGGAGGTAAAGAGCGAGGTGGTTGTTCCACAGCCAAAAAAGCGTGGTCGCAAGCCAAAGAGCGCTGCTACAGAGACTCCACAGCAGAGCGAAGGCGCCGAGGAGGTTGCAACTGAGCCGCAGAGCGAGGAGAAGATTGATAAGCCAATCACAAAAGATGATTTCAAGGCCGAGGTTTATGGCGAAGGTGTTTTGGAGATTATTCCTGACGGCTACGGCTTCCTGCGCTCGGCAGACTATAACTATTTGAACTCACCAGACGATATATATGTTTCGCCATCGCAGATTAAGCTCTTCGGCTTGAAGGCTGGCGACACCGTAGCAGGAGTTATCCGTCCACCAAAGGAGGGCGAGCGCTACTTCCCACTCGTACGCGTAACAAAGGTTAATGGATTGGAACCAAACTTTATCCGCGACAGAGTGCAGTTCGAGTACCTCACCCCACTCTTCCCTAGCGAGAAGTTCAACCTTACGGGTGCAGGCCACAACTCAATGACAAATCGTATCGTTGATCTCTTCTCGCCTATCGGCAAGGGTCAGCGTGCACTTATCGTAGCGCAGCCAAAGACAGGTAAGACGATGATTTTGCAGAGCCTTGCAAACGCCATTGCCGACAACCACCCCGAGGTATATATGATCGTGCTTCTTATCGACGAGCGACCTGAGGAGGTTACCGAGATGGCCCGCCACGTCAAGGCTGAGGTTGTATCTTCGACCTTCGATGAGCAGGCCTCGCGCCATGTAAAGGTTGCAGAGATGGTTCTGGAGAAGGCAAAGCGTATGGTTGAGTGCGGACACGACGTCGTTATCCTCTTGGACTCGATTACTCGCCTGGCTCGTGCTTACAACTCGGTTCAGCCGGCATCGGGTAAGGTCTTGTCGGGAGGTGTCGATGCAAACGCCTTGCACAAGCCAAAGCGTTTCTTCGGTGCTGCACGTAACACCGAGGAGAAGGGCTCGCTCACAATTATCGCAACCGCCCTTATCGAGACCGGCTCGAAGATGGACGAGGTTATCTTCGAGGAGTTCAAGGGTACAGGTAATATGGAGTTGCAGCTCGATCGCAAGCTCTCGAACAAGCGAGTATATCCTGCTGTGGACGTTATCTCGTCGGGTACGCGCCGCGAGGATTTGTTGCTCTCGCGCGAGGTGATGAATCGCACGTGGGTTATGCGTAAGTATCTCTCGGAGATGACTACCGTCGAGGCAATGGAGTTCCTGCAAAAGCAGATGGGAATGACCGAGTCGAACGAGGAGTTCTTGGCAACGATGAATCAGTAATAGTCGGTCAGATGAAGCGATTAATCCTTTCACTCCTGATGGCACTTATGATTGTCCCCAACGCTTTTGGCTGGGGACAGAAGGGTCACGATGTGGTAGCCTATGTGGCCGAGCAGAACCTCCCACGCCGAGTACTAAGAAAGGTTACGAAAGCTCTCGAGGGTCATTCGGTAGTATATTATGCCAATTGGATGGATAACGCCAGCCACACACCCGAATATTCCCACACCTCGACCTGGCACTATGCCAATGTCGATGAGGGTTATACCTATCAAACAATGCCCAAAAACGAGAGTGGGGATGTGGTGACAGCCATATATGAGCTTATCGAGCAGCTAAAATCCCGAAAACTATCGCCCGAGCAGGAG
>JAZRPA010000002.1:0-90613 GCA_045648965.1 Alistipes sp.
TGCATACGCGTTACGCACCCGTGCGCCGGTCGCCACCAAACAGTGCAAGCACCGTTTTATGCTGCCCCTCGACTTGCATGTGTTAAGCCTGCCGCTAGCGTTCATCCTGAGCCAGGATCAAACTCTCCATTGTAAAAAAAAGAATTAATTAAATCTTAGCTCTAATCTCAAAGGTATTGTTTTTGAAATTTCTCTTCTTGCGAAGAGAAGGAAAAAACTTATTTAGCTGCTCAAGTACCTCAAAGAACGCATTCTATTTGATTAAGCCTTGCGGCCCTCTCTTTCAGTTTTTGCACCTCGGCTGTTTTATCAGCGCGAAAGTGGTGCAAAGGTAAGGCAAGTTTTTTAATCTTCCAAATTTTTGAAGAACTTTTTTCAAAAAATTTCTCAGAACCTTAATTTTTGCCTTTTTAGAACCTTGCTTTTGCGCCGTTGTAACCAACATTTCTAGCGCGAAAGCGGATGCAAAGTAACGGCAAAAAAATGAAACTTCCAAATCTTTTCAGCACTTTTTTCTACACTTTTTGTGCTGTTTCAATACACCAGCCTAATTCTCAGCTACTTACACCTGAAATAATTTTTCAAAAATTTTAATAATTGTTTTTCGGGGCGAAGAATCGCGCCTTTATTATATATATAGGTATAGGGCGCGAGGGGTGTTTCGGGGCAAAAGAAAAGCAGACAGCGAAATGCCGTCTGCTCTCTTTTTTTTTGAATGCAAAGTATTTTACTTTCCGAAGTGACGTTTCCAGAAACTATTGAAGCCATCAGCATAATATCGGTGGCCGCCATCGCCCTCGTACATCTCACAGTTCTCCTCTACGCCCATAGCCTTATAGACAGCTTTAGTTGTCTTGAACTCTTCACGTGCAGGGCCGATTGGGAAGATATCGTCCTTCACACCGTTTATGAGGAGGAGCTTACGTGGAGCAACAAGACCTGCCAAGTCGCCCATATTGCACAACGACATAATGTTTGTTACATAGTTGCAGTAGCAGTGGTAGATTGAGCCGATGCTACCCTCATACGAGCAGAAGCAAGAGCTTGGAGCGCAAAGATCGATACGCTCATCGATAGCACCTGCATAAACTGAAACCGTACCGCCTCCTGAGTTACCTGTTACGATGATGCGATCCTTATCTACAGGGAGGTTTGCCAAAGCCCAATCGATAACCTTCATTACATCCCATACACGGTCGCCAACAATTACACGACCGGCAATAATGTCGCGCTGGTGGTAGTACTTGCACGAAGAACGCCTGTTATTTGCGATGTCGTCCTCGTGGCGAGTAAGACCAAAGCCGCGAGTTGTAGGGTTGATTGTGATAAAGCCATTCTGAGCCAAGCGGAATGCAACATTTCCATGTCTGGTCTCAAAGCCCTTAATCTCCTTCGGATTATTAGAGATACCAGAATACTCCTCTGGATTAGCGTTGTGTCCCTGCGGAGTAACGCAGAGTGGAGCCAAACCTTTGATATCCTTTGGACGGATAATTACAACTGGGATAATCATTGTAGGCTCGGTCCAGATGTGCCAACGCTCACGAGTTGCGAAGCCGATATCCTCGCTATCAATCTGCTTTGCAGTTGGAACGAAATCCTTATAACGCTTCTGCAAGCTGGTAATACCCAAGAGGTCGGCAAGCTCCTTGCGGAACTTCTTCTGCCACGATTTTACGCTACCCTTGTAATCCTCGAAGGCATACTTCATCTCGGCCTGAGCATACTGAGTGTCGAACTGATGCTGTGCGCTGAACTTCTCTACAAGCTCCTGGCCATTCGAAATTGCAGGCAAGAGAAGCGCCATAAGCAATGGTAAAATAAGTTTTTTCATTTGATTTGATGGTTTATTAGTGTTTTGTTTAGCAAATATACTAACTTATTTCTATTTGTGCAAGGTTTACCCCCTCAAAAGTTCGTCGAGAAGGTTTTCGCACGCCTCTTCGAGCATATTGATAACGAGGTAGAAACCCTCTCTACCCTCGTAGTATGGATCGGGAATATAGGAGTAGTCCTGGGCGTATGTCGTAAAGTAGTCGCGCATACGATAGACCTTATCGATATGCTCACGCAGGGGCGCAAGGCGACAAACGCGCTCGTAGTTGCTGTCGTCCATCACCACGATGCGGTCAAAATCGTCGAAGTCGCTCACTCTAAATGGGCGAGAACGATGCGTCAAGCAGTAGCCACGACAGTGCGCAGCCTCACGCATACGGGGATCAGCCAACTCGCCCGCGTGACCCGAATATGTACCTGCCGAGTCGATTTCGAACTGCTCGCCAAGGCCACGCGCAAAGACCTTTTGACGAAAAATCTCCTCCGCCATCGGCGAACGGCAGATATTTCCCAAGCAAACGAAGAGTATCTTTTGTTTCATAGATGTTGGATTTAGAATGCTTCGTTAAGAGAGAACACCGCTCCGTGTATAAGTTTGCCGCGAGAGTCGCGGCCACCAAAACCATAATCGAGGCGAACATTTACGCCCTTCATAATCTCGTAGCGCAAGCCTATACCATAGGTCGGAAGCGTTTCGTTCCAGGCAAACGAGCGGAAATCGCTGAAAACATTGGCTGCACCACCCCACGCCACAGCGCCAAAGCGTTTGTAGATGCGTTGGCGAAGTTCAGCCTGCAAAGAGATAGCGCACAAATCATTGAAGCGACCTGCATAATAACCACGCAACGCCGAGCCTAGCGATGCATTATAGACCCACGGCGTACCTTTGCTATTCAACTCTCCTCGCAAGTCAAAGGCGAGAACGGCGCCTTTCCACAAGCGTTGATAGTAGTTTGCAGTAAGGCGTCCCGACCACAAGGTCTGCCCTACGTTACCCAAAGACTTAGGGCGAACCTTCACCTGCACGCCGACATAGACGCCACGCTTAGGATTGGAGATTGCATCGCGCGTATCGAAGCTCGCATAGAGAGAGATGCCGGTTGCACTATACTCTACCCTCTCGCCATTGAGCCGAGCTACAAACTCGCTCTCCGAAGCATATTTCGAGCCGCCAAACTTTCCGAAATGGTAGTCGAAGTCTGCTCCCGCGCCCACATAGAAGCCCTTTGCGACCTTCTGCATAAATCGCGCATCAACGAGTGTACGCGAAGCGAGATAGTTTATCGCCTCGTTCGTCATCGCTGCGTCGTAGCCTACACCCCAGAACTTGGTCGGCATAGAGAAAAATTCGACGTTATAGCTAACGCGCTGATTGTCGTTGCGGAAGATATTATTGCCCATCGCACCCACGCGATAGAAGCCTGTGAGCGAAGCTGTAGCATAGACCGAGAAGTCCGACGCAGGGATTGAGCGATTTTGCTTGTCGAGACGATAACGACCCGAAGCCATAAAAGCCAAACCCGCCGAAGTGGTCGGAGAGTAGTAGATTGTCGGCACAAAGGTCATATCGACCTTGCGCTCGAAGCTCTCATCAGCATTACCACCAACGAAATAGCGCATAAAGATCTCTCGACCTTTACGCTCGCGAGGTTTGGGAGTAACATTTTCGATTGGAGTATATCTATAAGCAACAGTATCCTTGTTGGTAACAAGGATACTATCGTTTTGCGCTACTGCCTCAGTGACTGTTAAAGTGAGCAGTGCAAATATGAATACTCTACTAAGTTTCAATTACTTACGATATTTATCTACTATGCGATAGAACTCTTCCTTACCAGCCTCGGTAATCTCCTCCTTGAGTACATAAACGAGCTCGCCTTCTTTCGACACAATCATAAGCATAAACTTACCATTGCAGTCACCCAGGCCCCATGCCTTCTTGAATGTGTGGTCGCTATCGTCGATGATAGTAGCACCATTCTTCTCTACACGCTTGCGGCAGATCTTGCGCAACATCTCCTTTGGCAAGAATGTGTCAGGGAAGTTCATAATACCAAAGCCATAAATCTCAGGACCTGCAGCGCGGCCGTTAGCCTCCAACTCCTCAGCAAACTTATTATTCTTGTTCATTGCCAAATATGCATCTGGATCAACGTAGAATATAAGGAGGTTCTTCTCGCCGTAATGTGGCAAGGTTGCCGGATTACCGTAGAGATCCTTGATTGTTACATTCTTTACCTTGCGAGGCAACTGTGCCTGCGCCGACATTGCGAAAAACATCGCAACAAGAGTCAATAAGAGGGTTATTTTCTTCATCATATTTAATTTTTGCTTTGCAAAGGTAATACTATTTTTGAAATAGCGCCTATTTACACAGCAAAAATCAACCAATCGGCAAAAACCTTCAACGAACACCCCATTTATGCACCATTTTGACGACGCAAGCCCTTGCGTTTTCTGTCGAGATGAGCCTCCAGACCATACCGTCCGCTACCCGAAAATACCAAGGTTGTGTAGATGCCGATATATAGCACTTGACGCTCAACTCCAAACCACCCTAGCGATGGGTAAATTATAAATATCTCGACAAACATTCCGAGTGCCATAATAAATGCGGCAAAGCGGGTGCCGTAGCCCAAAACGAGCATCACGGCAAACAAGGCTTCAAGGAAGGTAAAGACCACGAAGGTCACCCAGCTGCTACCGAAGAGCAGTGCCGGATAGCCCGTCAGTACAAAGTTGTAGGTCTGCAACTTGCCGATGATATGCAGCGAGATGAGCACGCCCGCAAAGAGACGGAGGAACAAAATCGCGCGGTCGATAAAGCGGTACTCGCGCAGTATTTCGAGAAGTTGTTTCATCATAGCAACAACTCCGACTCGCAAAAACTAAGCCAAAAAAGCCCTCGCACTTAAAGCGAGGGCGTAAAGCTTAAAAGACTAATTATTAAAAAGAGGATACTGCGCGCACATAGAATTTTTTGCTCTTCTCATCGTAGGAAGTTCTGTCAGAGCTCATACTGAGCCACCTCGCCTGATATGTATCCTCTTCATACAGATTTGATGACCAATGTCCTGCAAACAAGCCACTTCCCTTGGCCCAATACAACGCCTCATTTAGAATATGCTTTACAGCATAAATCAGCTGTAACTCGTGCATATTTGGCATTCGCCAACCACTACCTAAAGAGGAGCACCAGTATTTACCAGAATTCCAATCTGTATAGGTGCTTTTCAGGCTAATTATCACACCGTGTTGTCCATCGGGCGAGACGGTAAATACTACACCCTTTTTGCCATTGACATTATAGACGTCGCCAACCTTCCAAACCTTTTGTTGTGGCTGAGTCTGAGGTGTTTGTGCCTGCGATACGCCCACCATAAATAGAGCGCAAATCAAAAATAGAAGTTTTTTCATAATAGTTTTGGTTTTAAAGTTCACACAAAGATAGCAAAAATTAAGATTTGGGAGCAAAAACTAAGCAAAAAAAGTCGAAAGTTTTTTGCGCAGCAAAATGGCATGCGCTCCCGTTGGTCGCTGAATGGCAACGAATGGCAATGAATGACAAAGCGCCTATCATTAAGGGCTGGAAGCCCGAATGCCATTCAATGCCATTTTTATTAGCGCAAAAGCCCTCATTAGAACGATTTCCCCAAAAAAAGATAAAGGCTCTCGTTTCCGAGAGCCTTTATCTTGCAAGTAGCGAGAAACTATTTCTTAGCCTCCTCAACCGATACCTTACGGAACTCCTTCAAGAGCTTAGAAAGCTCCAAAGCAGCCTTACGTGCGCGAGTACCTGCAGCCTTGTTGTTCTTCTCTACCTGAGCAGCAGCGTTTGCCTGGAAAGCAGCAACCTGTGCATTGATCTGATCTACTAAGTTTTTCATAACCTTTTAATTTTTTAGTGTTAATGGTTTGTTTACACAAATGTATGATAATTTTTCGAAAACAAAAAATTTTTCAAACAAAATCACATCAAATATGCATTTTTTTCACTTTTTCGCTCCATTTCGGGTATATTTTTTGTTTAAAAGTCTCCTCGTAGAGAGATTTTTACATAAAATAACACTTTTTGAATATATGTCTTCAAAATTCCAGCCACAACTCGCATTGCTCCTCGCTATAGCCATTATATCGTGCAAGCCACACGCCAAGAACGACAGCGAGCCTATTTCTATCGAAGTAGCGACCGTAGAGGCTACGAAGCTGCCATATACCAAGTCGTTCATTGCCTCCATTGCGGCCAACTACTCGGCAACCATTCAACCTCGAATATCGGGATTTTTACTCTCCTCCTCATTCAGGAATGGTATGCCCGTCAAGCGAGGACAACTGATATTCACGCTCGACGATGCACCTCAACGCGCCAACCTTCTAGCGGCAGAGGCCTCGCTCTCCTCGGCAAAAGCAAAGGCTGTCGAGGCTAGGCGAAACTACGAGCGTGCCGTTCCGTTGGCTCGTATAGATGCGATAAGTCAAACGCAGCTCGACCAATATACGGCCGAGAACGCCTCGGCTATAGCTGCCGTAAAGTCTGCCGAGCAGGCACTACGCAATGCTCGCCTCGACGAGAGCTACACGCGCATATACGCGCCTATAAGTGGTATAATCTCGGCTTCGGCAGCGACTGCTGGCGACTACATAGGCCCTGGCACGCAGTTTTCCGAACTCACAACCATTCAGAATATAGACACCGTAGGCGTGGATTTGGCCATTCCGATGAGTGAATATCTCGCAATATCGGGGCGTAAGGCGTTCTCCTACGACAATGCATCGCTGCTCTCGGATATACGACTGCAAACCGCCGATGGAAGCGAATACCCCGAAAAGGGATTTTATAAATACACCCGACAGAGCATCTCGAGCGAGATGGGAACAATAGTGCTAGTCGTAGGCTTCCGCAATCCGGACTACGCCTTAAAGGCGGGACAGTTTGCACGCGTAACAGCCTCGCTCGGCGAAGACAGAGATTGCATCGTAATACCACAGCGCGCAGTACAGCAGATTCAGAGCATCTCCTCGGTGTGGGTTATTCGTCCCGATTCGACAGCCGAATACCGCGAAGTACAACTCGGCAACACTGCCGGCGAATGGTGGATTGTAGAGCAAGGGCTCAACAAAGGCGAAGTTGTAGCCACAACGGGCTTGCAAAAACTGCGTAACGGCGAGAAGGTTTCAGTTTCAACAAAGTAGGAGGCTTTATCGATGAAAAACTTTTTTATCCACAGACCTATATTTGCCATTTCGTTGTCGGTTGTAATTGTTTTGTTGGGTGCCATCTCGATTGGAAATCTAGCTATCGAGCAGTATCCCGACATCACGCCGCCCGTCGTGGAGGTCTCAGCCACCTACGAAGGAGCTGATGCCGAGACGGTGAATAATGCCGTAGCCACACCCATTGCGCAGAGTATAATGGGCGTGAGCGATATGCTCTATATGCAGGCTACAAGTGCCAACGACGGCTCGATGACGCTGCAAGTAACCTTCGACATCGGCTCCGATGCCGACCTCGACGCCATATTCACGCAGAACAACGTAGCTACAGCTATGGCGAAGCTCCCCTCGTCGGTTACTGAGCAGGGTGTCGTAACACGCAAGACACAGACCGGCTTTCTGATGGTATATGCCCTATATAGCGACGGACGTTACGACGAGAACTTCCTAGCGAACTACGCCTACATCAACATTCAGAACGAACTGCTCAAAATCAACGGCATTGGCAAGGTCGAGATTATGGGTGCCGGTGAGTATGCTATGCGCGTATGGTTGCGCCCCGACCTGCTTGCCTATTATAATATATCGGTAAGCGATATTCTCAACGCCATATCGACCGAGGCGGGCATCTACCCCGCAGGTAAATTTGGTGCTGAGCCTACGCCACCGACAACACAATACACCTACACGGTAACTATGCCGCGCCAAATCTCCACGCCCGAGGAGTTTGGCGATATCTTATTGCGCACCACCGAGAGGGGCCGACAGCTACGACTGCGCGATGTGGCGACAATTGAACTCGGCAACCAAAACTACGGTGCAAGTTCGCGCTTTGGCAACAATCCTACAACCATCTTGACCATCTATCAGGAGCCAAACTCCAACGCCGTAGCCCTTGGCGAGGCAGTAAAAACGAAGATGAGCGAGCTGGCTGAGCGTATGCCCGACGGCGTAGAGTACGAGGTGCTGGTCGATGGCACGAAGAGCATCTCGGCGGGTATTCGCGAGATTTTCGAGACGCTCATCATCGCCCTTGTCTTGGTTATCCTCATCATTTTCCTCTTCCTGCAGGATTGGCGCGCAACGCTTATCCCGCTTATCGCCATACCGGTTTCAATCATCGGAACATTTATGGTCTTTCCGCTATTGGGTTTTACCATAAATATAGTTTCGTTGCTCGGCTTGGTCTTGTCGGTGGGATTGGTGGTTGATGATGCGATAGTCGTGGTCGAAGCGGCGCAAGCCAATATCGAGCGCGGACTCTCTCCGCACAAAGCCACCGAGGAGGCGATGAGCAAGGTTACTTCGCCTATCATCGCCACAACGATTGTACTCCTGGCCGTATTTATTCCGATTTCCTTCTCGGGAGGTATCTCGGCACGCTTGTTTCAGCAGTTTGCCGTAACCATTTCGGTGTCGGTTATCTTCTCAATGATAAACGCATTGTCGCTTTCGCCTGCACTCTGCGCTATGTTGTTGCGCCCACACAAGGAGCGTACCACGGGCTTTTTCGGAGCCTTCAACCGTCTTTTCGACAAGGCTATGGGACGCTACGGCAACGCAATAGGTCGCATTGTCGGCCGTTGGCGCACAACAATAGCGTTGGTTGCTGTGATGGGCGTAGTGATAGGCACGATGCTCAAGCTTCTGCCGAGCGGATTCTTGCCCGAGGAGGATCAAGGCTTCTTCACCATTTCGGTAAATGCGCCCGACAACACCGCTCTTTCGCGCACCGAGCAGATTATGGCAAAGGTCGATTCGGTAACGAAGGCCACCCTGCCGATTGTGCAAAGTACGGGCGTAGTCTCGGGCTTTAACCTCATTTCGGGCGTGGCGGCAACCAACTCCGGAGTGATATTTGTCAAGCTTGTCGATTTCGACAAGCGCAAGCTATCGGCTATGGAGGCGGTGGCTAAGTTGAACCGCGTGCTCTACAGCGCAATTCCCGAGGCGGAGTGCGGAGCGTTTGTATCGCCTTCGATACCTGGCTTGGGTGTGACCTCGGGTGTAACATTCGAGCTACAAGATAGAGCCGGCAAAGGAACCGCCTACCTAGCCGAGCAGAGCGATAAGCTCCTTGCTGCACTCAATAAGGAGCCGCGAATAAGGTCGGCATCGACCGAATTTCGCAACGGCGTAGCTCAAAAGCACCTCGACATCGACAAGCAACACGCACTGATGAGTGGTGTATCGCTATCATCGCTCTACTCCGAGACTGCAACGCTCCTCGGAGGTCGTATGATTAACAACTTCAACCTCTACGGCCGCCTATATCAGAGCTACCTGCAGGCTGCGCCCGAGTATCGCGAGAATGAGGCCTCGCTCGCCGGCTATTTCCTAAAGAGTGGCAATGGCGAGAGTGTGCCACTCACCTCGTTCGTTACGGTGCGCGATACGACGGGAGTTCAATATGTCTCGCAGTTTAATCTATATCGTTCAATCGGCATCAACGTTACGCCCGACGAGGGCGCTTCGACGGGCGATATAATGGACGACATCGAACGTGTGGCTGACAATATATTACCCGACGACACGGCAATAGCGTGGAGCGGTGTATCGTTCCAGGAGCGCACCGAAAGTGGCAAAGGCGCGTGGGTGTTTCTTATCGCCTTCGTATTTGTATTTTTCACCCTCTCGGCCTTGTACGAGAGTTGGAGTCTGCCGCTGTCGATTGTTATGGGCGTGCCTTTGGCCGTTGTCGGAGCCTTGTGCGCAGTTGGTTTGGCGCACCTCATAGCGCCGCAATTCATCAACGACATCTATATGCAGATTTCGTTGGCGATGTTGATAGGCTTGGCGGCCAAGAATGCTATTCTTGTGGTCGAGTATGCCGACAAGCTCTTTCACGAGGAGCGCCAGTCGCTGCTCGAAGCCACAACCAACGCTGCGAAGATGCGCGTACGTCCGATACTGATGACCGCCTTTGCCTCGATACTCGGAATGTTGCCGTTGGCGTTCGCATCGGGTGTCTATTCGACAGCCCGCAACATTATGGGTGTTTCGTTGGTTGGAGGTCTGCTATTTGCAACCATCTTCGGAGTGTTGCTCTACCCTGCTCTATATTACCTGGTGGGCAAGGTGGCACGATTTGAACAAAAACGCGAAAAGGAGGAGCATTATGCGTAGGATACCTTATATATTATTAGTAGCGCTGCTCGGCTCTTGCAATCTGCACCTTGCTGCGCCACAACTGTCGTCGCAGAAAGAGTATCTCTTTGGTGGCAATTTTGCGGGCGATTCGACTCACCTCGATAGCCGCTGGTGGCAGATATTTGGCGATACAACGCTAAACCGCCTTGTCGAGCGCGCCATAGCACAAAACAAAAACGTTGAGATTGCCGCCTCTCGCATCGAGGAGGCTCGGCACAACTTGATAGTAACTCGTTCGACCTATTGGCCGACTATTTCGGGCGCCATATCTGCCGAGGGGAAGTACGAAAGCGCAACCGACAACATCGCGCAGACCTACCTAATAACTCCGCAGGCGAGCTGGGAGCTGCCGCTCTTCGGCTCATTACAGCAGGCTACGAAGGGGGCAAAGGCGGCTGTCGAGTATGCAGTGTGGCAATATCGTGGCGTGCAGCTTGCTCTCGAAGCCGAGGTGGCCACCGCCTACTTCACGCTGTTGCAGTATCGGCAGGACCTCGCCATAGCCAAGCGCAGCAGCGAGCTACGCCGTGATATGGTTACGTTGGTCGATTCGCTCTACTACTATGGATTTGCCTCGGGCGTAAATCTCGAACAGGCACAGAGCCTACTCTACACCGCCGAGGCCGATATCCCGCTCTATGAGAAGGCTATTGCGCAGACCATACTATCGCTGGCACTCCTTACGGGCGACACTCCCGAAGAACTTTTAGAGGTTGGAGTCAAGGATAATCGCATTACGACCAACGACTATCGTCCGTACGATATTGCCATAGGAGTTCCGTCCGATCTGCTGCACAATCGTCCCGATGTTATGGCGACCTACTACACTCTGCAGCAGAGCGCCGCGAACATAGGATTAGCACGCGCTGCGAGATTTCCATCGATTACTATATCGCTAAGTGGTGGCGCCGGTAGCGCCAAGATAAGCAAACTCTTTTCGGCAAAGGGTTGGGTGGCAGATGCGCTTGCGTCGTTGGCTCAGCCGATCTATAACTTCGGAGGGTTGCGCCGTCGCGAGTTGGCGGCACGCGAGGCCTACAAGCAGAGCCTTTTGGCCTACGAGCAGAGCTACATCGAGGCGCTGAACGACGTGGAGAGTGCTCTGGTGGCGATAACCACCACACGCGAGGAGCTGCTGCGCTATGCGGAGCTGGTCAAGTCGTATCGCAACATCTCTATCCAGACCTACGCCCTCTATCGCAATGGTATGTCGGACTACCTCGATGTGATTGATGCCGAGCGCTCGCTCTACTCATCGCAGATGCAGTTCGAGAACCTCGTAGCACAGCAATATATCAACTACATCACGCTCTGCAAGGCGCTCGGCGGAGGGGGGAAATAAAAGGCTCCCCGAAGGAAGCCTTTTATTTTTAATACTCGATATCGCGGTAGTTGAATTTGTCGGTTATGACGCCCTTTTCGAGAACTACCAAGCCATACTCGGCGCGGAGAATGGTCTTCATGATTTTAGGGTCCATATTATAGCAATGGAGCTCGGTCTTTATTGTCGAGAGCTCTTGTGGGGTGATATAGACAACCTCGCCTCCATTCGCCTCGGCATGCTTCACGACCTTAGCGAAGGCCTCGCGCACATCTTCATCGTACTCGAAACTATCCGCAAAGAGCATATATAGTTTCTCCTTCGCAAGGAGTTCTTGGGTCTTGTCGCCTTCGTTGTCCTGAACATAGAACTCCATCAGAGCCGTATTTACATTGTCGGCGCCCTCCGCGCGAGTCTCAACCCACTCCCAAAGAGCCTCATTCTGCCAAGTGGTATCCTCGACCGAGAACTCTTGCAGCTCGCCGGTCTGGCGATTGCGATAAACCAACACCACCTTCTCCTGTGTAGGCTCGGCGTTATCAGCAGTCAGCTCCTCGGAGATGTTCACACCCTTCTTATACGGAGTATTATCTATCACGGGGAGGTGGAGGTAGCTATATATGCCCAAGCCGATAGCACCGACTGCAAACACAAGCAAAAGCGATGTGTCGCGCTTCCAATACTCGAAAGGCAAATCTTTGCGATAGTGATACCAGAAGCAGATTGCCATAGGCAGAAGTGCGACATTTTTAGCGAATGCCTGCCAAGGCGTGAGCTTTATCAACTCTCCGAAGCAGCCACAATCCTCGATAGGAACGACCGTAGCGCTCAAAAGCGTCAAGACAGAGAAGATGAGCATAACCACCACCGACAGTACCGATGTAAAGCGGATATAGGTATTGAAAATCAGCATAAGGCCGAGAATCAACTCAACCGCGCCCAAGCCGATGGCGCCAATCTGAATCGACCACTCGGGCGCTGTCATATTGTAGGCTGTGAGGTAGCTCTCTATGGCGAAGATTGTTCCCCACGGGTCAATAGATTTGAGAAATCCCGACACAATAAAGGTTGTCGCAAAGATAAAGCGACAGATGCAGGATACGACTACAAACCAAAACTTATTTCTCAAATTCAGAACCATAGCTCATCTATTTTAACAGCGGAGCAATAGTAGCCTCAATACGCGAGAAGATCTCGTCGGGCGAAGCCATTGCACCCACCTCGTTACTGCAATCCACAACCAAGAGCTCGCTATCGCGCTCCGATGACTCGATATAGACCTCGCGAACACGCTCCTGCAACGAAAGCGACTGCTCATGAATATCGGTTGCGCCATTGAGGTAAGAGCGGTCATCACCCTCGCGCTGCTCGGTCAAGCGGCTCTTTGTAAACGAGAATGGTACATCGAGGAACAACGACACATCGGGGCGAGGAATTTTATTCACCTCGTACTCGAGGTTCAAAATCCAATCGTTCAAGCGCAAACGTGCCTCCTTATCGGCAATTTTGGCGCACTGATAGCCAATGTTAGAGTAGACATAGCGATCGACGATGACCACCTTGCCCTCCTCCTGCCATTTGCGAATTTGTGGAGCCATATCGGCGCGATCGCCCGCATAGAGCAACGCAACGATATATGGGTCAACCTGATCTACACCACCCAACTCGCCTCGCAAAAAGCGGCCTATCAACTCGCCATAAATAGGGGCATCGAAGCGTGGAAAGTGAACATACTCACTCTCGATGCCTCGCTCTGCAAACATTTCGCGCAACTTCTTTATCTGGGTCGATTTACCTGCGCCATCAAGTCCTTCAAGTACTATAAACATAGTTTATTCTTATTTATTTTAACATTGCAACAGCTCGTTTAACAGCTGCTACAAGTGCATCTATATCTTCTTTGTTAGTGTAGAGGGCTATCGATGCACGCACAACGCCATTGGTGCCGTAGCGAGCCATAACAGGCTCTGCGCAGTGGTGTCCGGTGCGAACTGCAACGCCCATCTTATCCAAAATCATTCCTATATCATAGTGGTCGCAGCCCTCGACATTGAACGAGATAATAGGAGTCTTATCCGCAGTTGTGCCGTAGATGTGCAAGCCCTCAACCTGCAACAACTGCTCGGTAGCATAGTCAAGCAACGACTTTTCGTGCTGCTCCATCTCCTTGGCTGGGAGCGACTGCAAGAACTTTATCGCCTCGGACAAGCCGACTGCACCGATAAAGTTCGATGTTCCTGCCTCGAACTTCAACGGCAGAGGTGCGTAAGTGGTCTTTGCAAAGGTTACCTTATCGACCATATCGCCACCACCCATATATGGAGGCATCTTGTCGAGCAACTCGCGCTTGCCATACAACACGCCAATGCCCGTAGGGCCATAGAGTTTATGTCCCGAGAAGGCGTAGAAGTCGCAATCGAGTGCCTTCACATCTACCCCACCGTGCACTACGCCCTGGCAACCATCAACAACCACAACAGCACCCACCGAGTGAGCCTTTGCGATAATTTTTGCCAAATCTGGCTTTGTGCCAAGAGTATTCGACGCCTGGGTAACAGCCACAACCTTTGTGCGCTCATCAATCAAGCTATCAAGCGTATCAAGCTCCAAAGCACCCTCATCATCGACAGGAATTACTCGCAACTCCGCGCCCTTGCGCTCGGTAGCCAACTGCCAAGGCACGATATTCGAGTGGTGCTCGATATGGCTGACAACAACGTTATCGCCCTCGCCCAAGAACTTCTCGCAATAGCTCGACGCAACCAAGTTGAGCGACATTGTAGCACCCAAGGTAAAGACTATCTCCTCACGGCACTCTGCACCCACAAATGCGCGTACCACCTCGCGAGCCTCCTCGTACTTGGCGGTCATCTCCTCGGAAAGAAGGTGTACGCCACGATGGATATTGGCATTATCATTCAAGAGCAACTCCGACATCTTCTCCACCACACAGCGCGGCTTCTGAGCCGTAGCTGCGCTATCGAGGTATATCAGCTTCTTGCCATACACCTCGCGCTCGAGAATCTGAAATTCTGCTCGTATTTTCTCTACATCAAACATCTCGTTACTCATTCAATCTGTTTTGTAACGCCTCGCAGAGCATATCGGCAAGAGGCTCGATGTCGCACTTAGCAACAACTTCGCCCACGAAGCCCTCCAACAAGAGTTTTTCGGCTGCCGACTGCGAGATTCCGCGCTGACGCATATAGTAAATTGCCTGCTCGTCCAACTGACCTACGGTCGAGCCGTGCGAACACTTCACATCATCGGCATAAATCTCCAACTGAGGCTCCGACACTACGCGACCACCACCGAGCTCGATATTACGATTGAGCTGCTTGGCATCGGTACGCTGTGCATCTTTCGCCACATAGACCAAGCCCTTGAACTCGGCAACTGCTCTACCCGAAGCTACGCTCTTAATCGTCGAGTTGCTCTTGCAATCCTCAACATTGTGGCGTGTAACAAGCGAGAGCTGCGCGTGGTCAAAGCCCGCAGCCACAACCGCCGCATTCATTGTAAACGACGAGTGAGGGGCATTTAAGAGCGTTTCGTACGACGAGTGTGCACCTCGCAGCATAACCGTGGTAACAGTGCACTCACTCGCCTCGGCCTGCTCAATCGTGAGAGAGGTATATTTCTCGGACGCGTAGACCTCTGTAAGCGCAACTACGGCGTGCGGAGCAAGACGAATGGTCAAGGTGCACTCCTTCGCATCGTTGTGCCACACCACAAGCGACACCTTCTGCGAAGCAGCAACCTCAATCTCCCCCTTGCGAGGGTTTATCACCACAAGTGGCAACGACAAATCGCACTTATCATCAATGCGACCCACCTTGCACTCTCGCAGCAATCCCTCTCCTATCAACTTTTCGACCATCATAGCCTACTCCTTATAGTCGTTAATAAGCCAATCGTAGCCCTCTTTCTCGAGCTTGAGAGCCAACGACTTATCGCCCGAATAGATAATCTTACCCTTGTACAACACATGCACAAAGTCAGGCACAATGTAGTCCAACAGACGCTGGTAGTGGGTAATCACCACCGTTGCATTCTGCGGTGTGTGCAACTTGGTTACGCCGGTTGCCACGATACGCAAAGCGTCGATATCAAGACCCGAGTCGGTCTCATCGAGGATAGCCAATTTCGGATCGAGCATCGCCATCTGGAAGATCTCGTTCTTCTTCTTTTCGCCACCCGAGAAGCCCTCATTCACGGCACGTGAAGTCATCTTTGTATCCAACTCCACAACCTTAGCCTTCTCTCGCATCATCTTCAAGAACTCGGCTGCAGTCAATGGCTCCTCACCACGCGACTTGCGCTGCTCGTTCACGGCAATCTTCATAAAGTTAGCCATCGTAACTCCCGGAATCTCGACAGGATACTGAAAGCCGAGGAATAAACCCTTGCGTGCGCGCTCCTCAATCGACATATCTAGCAAGTTCTCGCCCTCGAACGAGAGTTCATCAGCCTCAACCTCGAACTTGCTGTGTCCTGCAATTACCGATGCGAGAGTACTCTTGCCCGAACCGTTTGGGCCCATTATGGCGTGTACCTCGCCAGCCTTAACCTCGAAATCTATACCTCGAAGTATCTCTTTACCATCAACCGATGCGTGAAGATTTTTTATTTTAAGCATATATGTTGTTCTTTTTTTTAATTCCTAATTTAACCTACTGAGCCCTCCAAGCTAATCGAGAGAAGTTTCTGCGCCTCAACCGCAAACTCCATCGGCAACTTCGCCAACACCTCGCGAGCATAACCGCCAACGATCAAGCCCACGGCGTCCTCAGTCGAGAGACCTCGCTGATTGCAGTAGAAGAGCTGCTCCTCAGATATTTTCGATGTCGTAGCCTCGTGCTCGAGCTGAGCCGACGAGTTGCGGCAATCTACAGTCGGGAAGGTGTGAGCTCCGCACTTATCGCCAATAAGCAGCGAGTCGCACTGCGAGTAGTTGCGGGCATTTTCGGCCTTTGGCATAACCTTCACAAGACCACGATAGGCGTTCTGCGACTGACCTGCCGAGATACCCTTCGATACGATGCGACTGCGGGTGTTGCGACCGATGTGAATCATTTTCGTACCCGTATCGGCCTGCTGGAAGTTATTGGTCATAGCCACCGAGTAGAACTCGCCCACCGAGTTGTCGCCCATCAACACGCAGCTCGGATATTTCCAAGTGATTGCCGAGCCCGTCTCGACCTGAGTCCAGAAGAGGTGAGCATTCGCGTGGCAGATACCTCGCTTGGTAACGAAATTGTAGATACCACCCTTGCCCTCCTTATCGCCAGGATACCAGTTCTGAACTGTCGAATACTTAACCTCCGCATCGCGCTCAACGATAATCTCTACAACTGCGGCGTGAAGCTGGTTCTCGTCGCGCTGAGGTGCGGTACAGCCCTCCAAGTAGCTCACATACGAACCCTCGTCAGCTACAATCAACGTACGCTCGAACTGACCTGTACCCTGCGCATTGATGCGGAAGTAGGTCGAAAGCTCTACGGGGCAGCGCACGCCCTTTGGAATATAGCAGAACGAGCCGTCCGAAAAGACCGCCGTATTCAATGCTGCATAGAAGTTGTCGGCGTATGGCACCACCGAGCCGAGGTACTTACGCACCAACTCGGGATAGTCGCGCACGGCCTCCGAGATTGGACAGAAGATAATACCCTTCTCCTTTAACTCCTTTTGGAATGTTGTCTTTACCGACACCGAGTCCAACACCGCATCTACAGCCACGCCCGCCAAGACCTTCTGCTCCTCGAGCGGAATACCAAGCTTGTCGAAGGTCGCCTTCAACTCAGGATCTACCTCGTCCATCGAGGCAAGTTCCTTCTTCTTTTTTGGTGCTGCAAAGTAGATTATATCGTTAAAATCGATCTCGGGAATGTCGAGGTGACCCCATGTCGGGTGCTTCAAGGTAAGCCAATGGCGGTATGCCTTCAGGCGCAACTCAAGCAACCACTCAGGCTCCTCCTTCTTCTGCGAGATAAGGCGAATAACGCCCTCGTTCAAACCCTTCGGAATGAACTCGGTCTCGATATCGGAGGTGAAGCCATACTTGTAGTCGGACTCCTCGATTGTTGTCTTAATATCTATATTTTGCTCTTTCATTTCGTTCAAAAACTTTGTATCAAAGATACAATCGTGCAAATATAGTGAAAAGTTGAGGACTTTTCAAATTAAAAATGTAAAATTAAAAATTAAAAGCTCTTTCGAACAACATTAAGAGATAAAACATTGAGGGCGTTAGATTTTCACCTAACGCCCCCAAAATCGTTTTTGATTACTATTACTTGCGAATAACAATCTTTGAATTTGCATTGTCTATAGTAACCGTACCAAATCGCTCGAGCACACTCTGGCCGAGAAGAAGCGGAGCCTCCTGATTATGAACAACCGAAGCCTCAACATCTCGCAAAACAGCCGCTCCAATTCTAATCTCTCTCAAAAGAACTCGAGTTCCCTCAACAACCTCACCGCTCGCTACGCTGTGATACACCTTACCCTTGACATCTGCATCTATCAAATAGCCATTCTTAAGCATAAACAACGCCTCCGACAACGAGATAGTAACATTGGCAGCCCCTGTATCGAAGATCAATCTCAATGGGACATTATTGATCTGACAAGCCACCTCATATGTTCCGCCATTACTCTTTTTCATCGGAATCTCGAAGTAGTCAGGAATATCATCATTTGGAGCTACGACTGCAACATTATCCTCCACAACGATAGGCTTCGACTTATACTCATTGATAAGCGCTATGAAATCCTTGTGATTTCTGATATTGTTCATATCCTCATCGTGTTCGATATGAGCAAATGAGCGATATCCCTTTTCAAATGCGATGCGCAAAGCTGCAATCGCCGCACCTGCATCCTTCGACAACGAATGCATGCACGCCTTGTCGTAGTACAAATCCGAATTCTCCGGATCTGAAGCAATGACCTTATCAATCCATTCGAACGCCGCTAAACGATCTCCTAAAAAGAGCAAAGCATAATAGCGAACGCTTCCACTTGTTGCAGTTCTATCAATCTCCAACACATGCTTAAAGCTCTTATTCGCCTCCTCCAACTGGCCTAATCGGCGGAGCACTCTACCTCGTTTAACCCAAGCCAAAGCATCAGTCTTATCTAAATCAATGCTCATATTATACTCTTTCAGCGCTGCTTTGTAGTCCTTTTTGAAACTGTAGCAAGAACCTCTCAACGAATACAGCACACCTTGCATCGGTTCCTTCTCAATCGCTACATTGAGATCTGCAATCGCCTCGTCATACAATCCGGCGCCCATATAGTATGTAGCTCTCTTGAATAACAAATCGGCGAGTTCATCTCGTCCTGCTAGAGACAAGCCTGCAGTAACATCATCAATCGCCTTATCTACCTGACCTATAGCATTGTAGCACAAGCTTCGTCTTTCGTATATATACACTCTTGCACCGTGCTCACGCTCCAAGCTGTTATACTTTTTAATTGCTGCGATATAATCGTTGTTTGCCTCATGCAAGTCGATTTGCAACAACTTCCAGCGGATATTGCTTTCGTCCATATTGCACAATTGCGACACACATGCCAAAGCGTATCTTGGATGTTGCTTCAAGATATCATATACAATACCCATATTAGGATTATCCGACGTGCGAAGATACTTTATAGCATCGTCAATGGCAGCAGTCTTATTGCCCAACTTATCGTATGCCTGCATTCTGAAGCGATAAATCTCCTCATAATCCGGGTTATGGTTTTCGCTATGATTAGATGCCTCTACAACCTTTTCATACTGCTCATAACGAAGGAACAAACGAGCTATTCCCGCCATAGCCATTTGATCCTTCTCGTTATATTTCAGCATAAGGAAGTAGTTGTCTAGTTCTTTTTTATAATCTTGCTTAGCAGCATACGCGTCAGCTCTATCCATCAAAATGCTAGAGACATGGCTATTATCTTGATTCTTTATCAATTTATAAGCCGCAGTGTAATCTGCAATAGCCTTGTCATACTCTTCCATATCATTATAAACTGTAGCTCGCCACCAATAGATGAGATACTTTGGCTTCTGATCCTCTTTTGTTCTATATTCGAGAGCACGGTTAAGATCAGCAATAGCCTCGCTACTCTTACCCTGTTTTCTATAGATTTTAGCACGTAAAAAATAGCCATCTGACGTCTTAGGATAGTCGGCAAGGAACTTATTCACGCAATTAAAAGCACCTTCGACATCTTTTTGAGCGAAAAGGTCCTCCGCTTTAAGCAAATCCGCGTCTGATCTTTGTGATTTCTGAGCATAACCAAACTGCACACCCACAAGAAGAATGGCAAGCAGCATCAATACAAATTTCTTCATACTTTAGAAGTTTTAGGTTCGCCCACCAGCCTCAAATGTGCAATTATAATAAAAAGAAAGTGTGAGGTTGATTAGCCAACCACTCTAGAAGTTTGGCAATACCACCTTCTAAAGTAGCATAAAGCTAATACACTTTCATTAAATAAAATATATATAACCTTGGGATTACTCTACAAAGTTAGAAAATTATTTTTGTTCTCACAAAAAAAATAGTGAATTTAGGGCATTAAGTTTTTGCCCCCCTCTATTTGTACTGGGTATTGTTTTCGACGCCTGTAAGGGAGGTGGGTCTAAAAAAAAGCTAATAGCTAAGAACCAATAGCTGAAAGCCCCAAAATTTTACTATCTTTGCGCCAACAAAACATTAAACACTATGGGAAATTTCTTAGATTTGATAAAGGCTCGTTACTCGGCTCGTGCGTATGAGCAGCGTGCCGTAGAGCATGAGAAAATTGACTATATTCTTGAGTGTGCGCGACTTGCGCCGTCGGCTGTAAACTTCCAACCATGGAAGTTCATCATTGTAGAGAGCGAGGAGAAGCGCACTGCCCTCCACGCAGGATATGCGCAGGAGTGGTTCCAGCAGGCTCCGCTCTACATCGTTGTTTGTGCCGACAAGTCGCAGTCGTGGACCCGCAAGAAGGATAGTCACGACCACGCCGATATCGACGCGGCAATCGCGGCTGAGCACATATGCCTTGCAGCAACAGAAGTAGGCCTAGGCTCGTGCTGGGTGTGCAACTTCCGCCCTGCAATCGTGAGTGAGGTATTGGGTATTGATGGCGAAACAGTCTACCCTGTTGCAATTATTCCTATCGGCTACGCAGCAGATGCACCAACCGAGAAAAAGCGCAAATCGCTCGACGAAATTCTCAGCAAGATATAAGAAAACGGCTCGCTGTTGCGAGCCGTTTTTCATTGACCGTTTAGGCGAATTTACTTCAAAGTAACGAATGCCTGAATTGCGTGGTGGTCCGAAATACACTTCATCTCGCGCTTCTCGCCACCCGGCTTCTTCTTGTTTGGATTCTTCTCGAGCTCAGCAGCCCACTTAGCCTCCGCCTCAGCAACCTCCTCAGGGGTTGGAGTGCGATAGTAGTGATAGGTAAGAACACCCCAACGGCTAACCTTCAACTTCTTCGATACGAAGAGGTGGTCGATACGGTGAGTGGTGTAGCGCTTAGGATTGAAGCCATTGAATGTTCCTGTTGGCTCGAAGCGAACCTGAGCTGCATCGTGCGAATCCTTCACAACTTTGCTATTAGCCAAAACCTTGTAGCTCTCGCTAGTCTGAGTAACATTATAGTCGCCCGAGATAATAACGCTCATGCCCTTGCAGTTCTTCTTCACATAGTCGAGCATCAACTTTGCAGACTCGATGCGAGCCTGAACACCGCGGTGGTCGAAGTGTACGTTCATAAAGCAAATCTTCTTGCCCGAAGCCTTGTGAACAAAGTGGCCCCAAGTGCAGATGCGATTATACTTTGCGTCCCAGCCCTTCGAAGGTACCTCTGGAGTTGGCGAGAGCCAGAAAGTACCGCCAGCAACCTTCTCCAACACATCCTTACGATAGAAGATAGGACAGAACTCGCCACGATCATCACCGTGGTCACGACCTACACCGATATAGTCGTAATCCGGCAACATAGCCAACATATCGTCGAGCTGACCCTTGCGAACCTCCTGAGCACCGAAAATATCGAACGCCTCGAGGTTAATCAAATCGCAAACATACTGCTTACGATCGTCCCAACCATCGTATTTCTTGTAGTCACCCTTCTCAGGACGCGCTTCGCCCTCTTTGAGAGACCTTCCGTTACGAATGTTGAACGATCCCACATTCAACTCTTGTGCCGACGCCGAGAGGGCAAATACGGCAACAAAAACTGCTAAAATTACACGTTTCATAATAGATTATTTTGTTTGTTTTTTACTCTTACTTTATAGTTACGAATGACTGCACAACGTAGTGATCTGTCAAGCATTTAACGTCGCGATCCTCGCCCTTAATCTCCTTCGGAGCTGCGGTTTCCATCTCCTTCTCCTCGGCCTTCATATCACGGTAGTAGTGGTAGGTCAACACGCCATAGCGACTCACCTTCAACCCCTTCGACACGAAGATGTGGTCGATGCGATGAGTGGTGTAACGCGAAGGATTAAAGCCATTGAAAGTGCCGGTAGGAGCAAAACGATACTTCGCGGCATTGTAGGTGTCTTTCAAAATTTTGCTTGTGGCGAAAATCTTGTAGCTCTCGCTCAACTGCGACACGTTATAGTCGCCCGAGATGATTACATTTACACCCTTGCAACGCTCCTTCACGTAGGCAACGAGCTGCTTTGCAGACTCGAGTCGCGCCTGCTGACCAATATGGTCGAGGTGGATATTCATAAAGCAGACCTTCTTGCCCGAAGCCTTGTGCAAGAACAAGCCCCAAGTGCAGATGCGCTGATACTTTGCGTCCCAGCCCTTAGAAGGTACCTCCGGAGTTGGCGAAAACCAGAATGTGCCGCCGTCCAACTTATCGAAAGCCTCCTTGCGATAGAACACAGGGCAAATCTCACCCTTGAAAACTCCATCGTCTGCACCGCAGCCGATATAGTCGTAATCGGGTAACATCGCCAACATATCGTCGAGCTGAACCTTCTGCACCTCCTGTGCACCGAAAAGGTCGAATGCCTCAAGGTTGATCATATCGCAGAGGTACTGCTTGCGATCATCCCAGCCGTTGTACTTTTTGTAGTCACCCTTGCGTACTCCGTCCTCGCGGGCGTGACGACCTACTCGGATATTGATAGATGCAACATTCAACTCCTGAGCAGAAGCCGAGAGTGCAAACACCACCACAAAAAGCGACAAAATCACACGCTTCATAACGAACTATTTTTTAGACTTCTCAACCTTTTTCAAAGTGATAAAAGACTGTACAGCGTAGTGATCCGAGAGCTGTTTAACATCGCGATTCTCGCCCTTAATCTCCTTTGGAGCTGCGGTCTCCATCTCCTTCTCCTCGGCCTTCATATCACGATAGTAGTGATAGGTCAACACGCCATAGCGGCTCGACTTGATACCCTTCGATACGAAGATATGGTCGATACGACGATGTGTAAAGTAGTTTGTACGGAAGCCCTGGCCTGTACCGGTTGGAGCGAAACGATACTTCGACGACTCGTAGGTATCCTCAAAACCGTTGCTTGTAATAGTCTGATACAACTCACTATCCTGGGTTGCATTGAAGTCCGCCATAAGGATTATATTGTCGGTCTTAGTACACTTCTCATTGATAAACTTCAAAATCAAATTTGCGCTATTAACCGACGCAACACCCCAGTTTACGTGGGTATTGATAAGGTAGAAAGTCTCCTTGGTTTTCTTGTTCTGGAACAAGCCCCAAGTGCAGATGCGGTAATACTTCGCACCCCATCCTTTCGACGGAACATCAGGAGTCTCCGAGAGCCAGAAGTTGCCCTGCTCGAGCACTTTAAACTTCTTCTTTTGATAGAAAATTGCGCAGTGCTCACCCTTCTGCTCACCGTCCTCACGGCCTACGCCGATGTATGAGTACTCGGGCAGACGCTCAAGCATATCCGAAACCTGCGGATAGCGAGCCTCCTGAACACCAAAAATATCAAATGCCTCGAACTTAATCATATCGCAGAGAATATCCTTGCGATCGTCCCAGCCGTTATACTTCTTGTAGTCACCCCTGCGAGGTGCTGTTGCCGACTTACGAGATGCACCTACACGGACATTAAATGTTGCTACGTTCATCTCCTGCGCCGAAACAGAGAGAGCAACAGCAACTGCCAATAAACTTACGAAAAAACGTCTCATTATTTACTATTTTTTAGATTTGTCTGTCTTCTTCAAAGTAATGAACGACTGGATTGCATAGTGGTCCGAGATACACTTTGTATCGCGGTTCTCGCCCTTAATCTCCTTTGGAGCAAGAGTATCCATAGCCTCCTCCTCGGCGTTCATATTACGGAAATAGTGGTAAGTCAACACGCCATAGCGGCTCACCTTTGTACCCTTCGACACAAAGATGTGGTCGATACGGTAGGTTGTGTAGCGCTTAGGATTGAAGCCATTGAATGTACCTGTAGGAGCAAAACGATACTTTGCTGTTTCGTAGGTATCCTCCAAAATGCCACTCTCGGCAAACACCTTGTAGGTCTCGCTCGACTGTGTTACGTTGTAGTCGCCAACAACGATAACGGTCTCGCCCTTGCAGTTCTTCTTAATCCAATCTAGAACCAACTTTCCGCCCTCAATCTGAGCAGTCTTGCCTCTATGATCGAGGTGAGTAGAGAGGAAGTAGAAAGTGGTCTTATCGCTCTTGCGCTGCAAGTGTGCCCAAGTGCAGATACGACGGCAATGACCGTCCCAACCCTTCGACACCTGATCCGGAGTCTCCGACAACCAGAAAGTACCGCTATCGAGCAACTTAAACTCCTTCTTGCGGTAAAATACAGGGCAATACTCGCCCTTCTCGGCTCCGTCATCGCGAGCTACGCCAACGTATGCGTAGTCAGGCAACATAGCCATCATCTCAACCAACTGCTTATGTTTAACCTCCTGCGAACCGAATACATCGAATGCCTCGAGGTTAATCAAATCGCAGACATACTGCTTACGATCGTCCCAGCCGTTAAACTTAGAGTAGTCGCCCTTGGTTGGACGCTCCTGGCCTTCACGAAGAGGACCACCATTACGAATGTTGAACGAACCAACGTTCAACTCCTGCGCCATTGCGGTAAAGGCAAACACTGCCATAACCGCCGACAAAAAGATCTTTTTCATAGTTTTTGTTGTTATTTAAAGTTTGTAAGTTTTTGTCGTTGATTGTCATTACCATCTCTTTGCCCCCTTCAACCACACTTTCACCTGTACGGGATAGTGGTCGGAAAGAAGATGAACTGGACGCTCCTCGATATTCGCATAGTGTCGTGCACCCTCCTCGATCTCCTCGTCGGTTGCACGCCAATAGTGGAGCGTCATCACGCTATAACTTGCCACATCAACATCTTTACTAACGAAAATATGGTCGATGCGGTTGGTCGAATATCGTGTTGGGGTAAATGTCGAGAATGTTCCCGAAGGGGCAAAACGAGTTGTTGTAGCCTCGTACGAATCCTTTAAGCGACCATCTTTCAAGAAGATATTATACCACTCGCTACCCTGATTTACATTCATATCGCCCGTTACAATCACCGGTGCACCCTTGCAGTGCTCTTTTATGAACTTCATAACGAGTTCAATACCCTTGGTTTTAGCCTCAGCACCCCTATTCTCGATATGAGTATTCAGGAAGTAGAACTTAGCCTTTGTAACCTTATCCTGAAAATAACCCCAAGAGCAGACACGATTACAAGCGCCATCCCAGCCACGCGAAGCCTTATCAGGCGTTTCCGAGAGCCAGAATGTTCCGCCGTCGAGCTTCTTCAAACGCGAAACGCGATAGAATACAGGACAAAACTCGCCAGCCTCCTTACCGTCGTCACGTCCTACGCCGATATAGTCGTAAGCAGGAAGTTGCTCGCGCAGACTCTCCATCTGCTTAATCTTAACCTCCTGAGCGCCGAAAATATCAAATCGCTGAGCCTTAACCAAGTCGCAAAGATAGCCACCACGATGCCACCAGCCATTATACTTCTTACCGTCGCCATAAGAGAACAAGCGCACGTTCATGGTTGCAACGGTAAGCTCCTGAGCCGCCATAGGCAAGACATAGAGCGCAGCCAATACAACAAGAATAAACTTTTTCATATCAATTTATAGTTTTGTAGTTTTTACAAATACATCATCAGCAAAGGTGAGCGAAACCTCCTCGTCGAAAATACCGAATACAGCCGAACCCGAGCCCGACATCGAAGCGTAGACCGCGCCCGCATCGAGCATCGTCTGCTTCAACTCGGCAATAGCAGGGTGCGCCACAAAAATATGGGGTTCAAAATCGTTTTTCACAACGCCCTGCCACTCCCCTATCGGACGTTGCAAGGCCTCGGTCAATCGCACCTGCGGAACGGCAGGCTTTACACCAGCATAGGCCTCTTTGGTCGAAACGCCCTCCTCAGGCTTGGCAACAACGAGGTATTTACCCTGCAGAGGCAACTCTATCGGCACCATCTTCTCGCCGCGACCGGTGCATAGTTGCGGAGTATTACGCACAAAGAAGGCGGTATCGCTACCTATCATCGCAGCCGTCTCAATCAGCTTCTCCTCGCTAAGGCCAAGATCAAAGAGCTCGTTTATCGCCAAAATCACAGCCGTAGCATCGCTCGAACCTCCGCCCAAGCCTGCACCAAAAGGTACTCGCTTCTCGAGACGGATACGCGCAGCCCCCACGCCATAGAGACGCTGCATCAGACGCAGAGCCTTCATGCAAAGGTTATCGTCGGCATCGCAATCGACAAGCAAACCGTCCTGCTCAAAGACCGAACAACCCTCAACTCTCTCAACCTCAACAACATCATACAACCCCAAAACGGGTATCATTACCGTTTCGAGGTCGTGAAATCCATCTTCGCGACGGCGAAGAATATCGAGTCCGAGATTTATTTTACAGTTCGCGCGTAAAATCATACTACAAATATATATATATTTTCCGAGAAATAGCCTATTTTTTCAAAAAAATACACTATCTTCGCAACTATGGAACAAAAGTTACTCGAAGCACTCAAAAAGTATTGGCACTACGACTCGTTTCGCCCGATGCAGCGCGAAGCGATGGAGTCGGTCCTTTCGGGACGCGACACGCTGGTACTTATGCCTACAGGTGGCGGAAAGTCGATAATCTATCAGCTTCCGACACTCATTAGCGACGGATTGTGCATCGTCGTAACACCCCTCATCGCGCTGATGAAAGACCAAGTGGACCGACTCCGCCGCATGGGCATTTCAGCCGTAGCTGTTCACTCGGGACTCTCGAGCCGACAAATCGACATTGCACTCGATAATTGCATCTATGGCGACGTCAAATTTCTCTACGTTGCTCCCGAGCGTCTTTCGAGCGAAATGTTCCGCCTCCGAGTCGATAGAATGAATGTCACACTGCTTGCTGTAGATGAGGCGCACTGCATCTCGCAATGGGGCTACGACTTCCGCCCTTCCTATCTGAGAATTAAGGAGTTACGAAGAGTTCTTCCAGACACGCCGATACTCGCTTTGACAGCCTCTGCAACCCCACAAGTTGCAAAGGATATTATGGAGCAGTTGAGCTTCGCCGAGCCTAACATTTTGCAGACTTCATTCCTCCGTCCGAACCTCTCATACAGCGTACGAGAAACGGACGACAAAGATGGTCAGCTGCTGCGAATAATCAACAATGTTCCGGGCTGCGGAATCGTCTATGTTCGCATGCGAAATACGGCAGAAAGAGTGGCAAATTTCCTCGTCGAGCAGGGCTATTCGGCATCGTTCTACCACGGCGGTTTGCCAAATGCCGAGCGCTCGATACGACAAGACGAATGGGTAAGCGGCAAGACGCGTATAATGGTGGCTACCAACGCTTTCGGAATGGGAATTGACAAGCGCGACGTGCGATTTGTCGTCCACTATACGATGAGCGATTCGCTCGAATCTTACTACCAAGAGGCGGGTCGTGCAGGCCGCGACGGAGAGCGCAGTTACGCTGTAATTCTGATGGCCTCGGACGACAATAATCGCATCATCGACCTCTTCGAAAAGGAGTTTCCGGACATTCAACTTATCCAGTCGGTTTATCACGAGCTTTGCTCCTATCTCGGCATAGCAATCGGCGACGGAAAGGAGGCTTCGTTTGTCTTTAACATCTACGATTTTTGCCGCCATATAAAGCTGCCAATCGTAACCGTTCACAACATCATTAAGTTGTTGCAGCTCAATGGTTATATGACGCTCATAGAAGACAGCGAACACCCTGCAAGATTGATGTTTATGGTGACGCGTGACGAGCTCTACAACGTAAAGATGCAGAGCGAAAAAGAGGAGGATATTTTGCGCGCGATTTTACGTCTATACACGGGAGTTTTCAACGAGTTTAGACCTATCGACGAGATGGAGATTGCCACGCAATCGAAGCTCTCGCCACAAGAGGTTCACGACTTCCTAAAACGCATGTGGCGCGCCAACATCATTCGCTATATTCCGACCAATCACGACCCTCTGATTTTCCTTGACGAGGAGCGCTTGCCGGCACGCGACGTATATATTTCGCCAGCCACATATTCGCACCGCAAAAAGCTTATGTTAGAGCGATTTAACCACCTACTCCACTACGCCAACGAGGAGCAGGAGTGCCGCAGTCGCATCATCGAGCAATACTTCTGCGACAAGATGTCGGAGCCGTGCGGAATTTGCGACAACTGCCTCGCCCGCAAGAAGCGCGAAAAGAGCAATTCTGCAAACTACAGAGAGCAGATTTTGTGCCTGCTTGCCAACGAGCCGATGACAATCAAAGAGCTTATCGCTCAAATCAAAGGCAATGAGCAGAACATCATCGAGACAGTTCGCCAACTCACCGAGCAAGGTAAAGTATCGGCAGAAGGGAGCAAGCTCAGGATTAAAAGTTGAAAATAATTTTAAGAATCATCTACTCAGATATTCTCTGATAAATAATTCTACCTATCTTTCTTCCACTACGCTCAGCACCCTTTTTTATAAGGTACAATTTTGTACCATACATCCCACCACTAGCTTGCAAACCAACAATTTTTGCCACCACATTAGAATCTGAATCAAGCAGTAATACATTTGAATAGCAACTTCCATCGACTTCTACATAAGAGACATCAACTCGCAATGTATATCTACTACTCGGATATTTACCAAAACTCACCATATAAGATATTTGAGAATTTAGCCCCGACAAAAAATCGTCAACAATCTGCGGCATATCCTTATGCCAATCCTCCTCATACTCAGCAAATTCAGCTTCTGTCATTCCGTGTATGCTTGCCTTCGAGTAATTGAGCTGAAAATTAACCCTGGCCTCATTTTTCAAGACATCAAATGAGCCCTCTATTCGCTGCGCATTGGCAACACAAACCGCAGTAGCAAACATCAAAAATGCAAATATCTTCTTCATATTTTCAGTGTAAATATTTATAGATTTAAACTCTCCATTGCAAATATACTACATAAAAAATTAAAACACAACTTACCTCACGCCTATAAAAATATAACCAAGCCTTACAATTTTTAATTTTCAACTCTTAACACAACACTCCAATGCCACATCGAAACAAAAGCCTCAAGCCTCACATCTATTCAAAATCGGAGGCGATGAGGCTATTTTTGCGCGTTACGCAGTAGCGTAAAGCACAGCATACTGGGCGTATGTGAGCATTTACGCTGCAAGTAAGGTGCAAAAAGAGTCCATCGGAACGATTTTCCACCCAAAGGATAAGGTTTAATTGTTCGACACCCCGTCGAAACACTTTGGCAAAGTGCCTAAAATCGCCTAAAAATGGGCAAAAATCGCATTTTTGCGAAAAATCTCTTACGAACACTGCATTTTTCGAGAACAAAAGTTGATTATTCGGAGAATAATCGCTATTTTTGCGCGTAGTATAAAAGAATAAACAATCACAAAATAACTTAAATACAAAAAACTATGCAAGAAGAACAGATTGTAACTCCTGCTGGTCGTATTGAGAAAATCAATATCGAGGACCACATGAAGGAGTCCTACATCAACTACTCGATGTCGGTAATCGTATCACGTGCGTTGCCAGATGTTCGAGATGGTTTGAAGCCGGTTCACCGCCGTATCTTGTTCGACATGAACTCGGAGTTGAACCTCTATCACGACAAACCAACCCGTAAGTCGGCTCGTATTGTCGGAGACGTACTCGGTAAGTTCCACCCACACGGTGACTCATCGGTTTATGATGCAATGGTGCGTTTGGCACAGCCTTGGGCTATGCGTTATCCACTCGTAGAGGGTCAGGGTAACTTCGGTTCGATGGACGGCGACTCGCCAGCGGCTATGCGTTACACCGAGGCGCGTATGCAGAAGATCACCAACGAGGTTATGGCCGACATCGACAAGGAGACTATCGATTGGACAATGAACTTCGATGACACTCAGAAGGAGCCTACCGTACTTCCTACAAAGATTCCGTTGTTGCTCGTTAACGGTGCAAGCGGTATCGCCGTAGGTATGGCCACCAACATGGCACCACACAACCTTTCGGAGGTTATCGACGCTTGCTGTGCATATATCGACAACCGCGAGTGCACTTGCGAGGATTTGCTCCACTTTGTTAAGGGTCCTGACTTCCCTACCGGCGCCATCATCTATGGCTACGAGGGTGTTAAGGAGGCTCTCTTGACAGGTCGTGGTCGCGTGGTTATGCGTGCTCGTCACGACATCGAGACCAGCGCAACAGGCCGCCAGCAACTCATCTTCACCGAGATACCTTATATGGTAAACAAGCAGGAGATGATCAAGCATATCGCCGCACTCACAAAGGAGGGTCGTTTGGAGGGTATCGCCGACGTAAACGACGAGTCGGACCGTAGCGGTACTCGCGTAGTTGTAACATTGAAGCAGGACGCCGTTGCAAACGTTGTATTGAACATGTTGTTCAAGCATACCGAGTTGCAGTCGTCATTCTCGGTGAACAACATCGCATTGGTAAATGGCCGTCCAATGTTGCTCAACCTTCGCGACCAGATTCACTACTTCGTAGAGCACCGTCACGAGGTTATCGTACGTCGTAGCCGCTTCGACTTGCGCAAGGCTGAGGAGCGTATGCACATCGTTCAGGGCTTGATTATTGCTCAGGACAATATCGACGAGGTTATCAAGATTATTCGTAACGCAAAGAGCGTTGACGAGGCAAAGGCTACCCTCTCGGAGCGTTTCGGTTTGAGCGATCTTCAGACCGCAGCTATCGTAGAGATGCGTTTGCGTGCGTTGACAGGCTTGGAGCGCGGCAAGCTCATCGCAGAGCGTGACGAGTTGCAGAAGACTATTGACTACTTGACCGCAGTTCTCGGCAGCGAGGAGATGCAGCTCGGTATCGTTAAGGAGGAGTTGCTCGAGATTAAGGAGAAGTATGGCGACGAGCGCCGTTCGGAGATTATCTATGCTTCGGAGGAGTTCAACCCAGAGGACTTCTATGCTGATGAGGATATGGTTATCACCATTTCGCACCTCGGCTATATCAAGCGTACTTCGTTGGCTGACTACCGCACCCAGAACCGTGGTGGTGTAGGTATGAAGGGTTCGGCAACCCGCGACGAGGACTTCATCGAGCACATCTATGTTGCTTCGATGCACAACACAATGATGTTCTTCACCGAGAAGGGCCGTTGCTTCTGGTTGAAGGTTTACGAGATTCCTGAGGGCACACGCTCGTCGAAGGGTCGTGCAATCCAGAACATCATCAACATCGAGCCAGATGATAAGGTACGTGCTTACATCAACTGCAAGAAGCTCAACGACGAGGAGTATATCAACTCTAACTATATTATAATGTGTACCAAGAACGGTACCGTTAAGAAGACCAAGTTGGAGGCTTACTCACGTCCTCGTACCAACGGTATCAATGCTATCGAGATTCGTGAGGGCGACCGTCTCATCGAGGCTAAGCTTACAAGCGGTGCAGCTGAGATTATGATCGCAACACGCGAGGGTAAGGCTATCCGCTTCAACGAGTCAACCGTACGCGAGGTTGGTCGTACTTCGATTGGTGTACGTGGCGTATCGCTCGAGGGCGACAACGAGGCTATCGGCATGATTTGCATCGAGCCGGAGTCGAATGAGGACGTACTCGTACTCTCGGCTAACGGTTACGGAAAGCGTACCGACTTGGAGGAGTACCGCATCACCAACCGTGGTGGTAAGGGCGTTAAGACCATCAACATCACCGAGAAGACCGGCGAGTTGGTGGCTATCAAGGCGGTAACTGACGATAACGACTTGATGATTATCAACCGCTCGGGTATCACTATCCGTACTTCGATTGAGCAGATTCGTGTAGCAGGACGTGCAACACAGGGTGTACGTATCATCAACCTCCGCGAGGGCGATGAGATTGCATCAGTTGCTGTAGTTCCTGTAACCGAAGATGAGGAGCTCGAGGAGGGCGTAGTAGCAGAGGGCGCTGAGGCAACTGCTGAGGGTGCAGCTGAGGCTACAACCGAGGTCGTAACTGAAAACGAACAATAAAATCAACCATTTAAACGTTATAAGATTATGAAAAGGATTATAACTTTGGTAGCTATTGCAGCTCTCGCTGTATCAACTGCTACCGCACAGAAGATCAGCAGCAAGTCTTTTGAGGCTAAGATTGAGAAGAGTAATGCAGACATTGCAAACCCTAAGAAGTCGGGAAAAGCTGCCACTTGGATCACTCGTGGTAAGATCTGCTCGGACGCTATCACTGCCCCTACAAAGAACCTCTTCACCGGAGGTCTCACAGTAGATATGTTGCCAATTAACCTTGGTGTAGCACCAACAGACGTTAAGGACAACATCTATGTATTTGAGTGGGTTGACGTTTACACTAAGGACGGCAAGGTTATTGGTTGGACTATCAAGAAGCCGGTTCTCGACAACGCTTACGAGATTGCGAAGGAGGCTTTCTTGAAGGCTTATGAGTTGGACCCAGCTTCGGCTGATAAGATTAAGAGCGCAATCGAAACTCTCGTAAGACACTACGAGGATATCGCACGTGTAAGCTTGGATATCGCTGAGCACCAGATAGCTATTGACGCACACTTGAAGGCTGTAGGCTTGCAGGAGAACCCTGCTTATGGATCTGTCAACCCACGTCACTACTTCTTCGCAGGTCAGATTGCAGTATACTTGGGATCGACAAAAGATGAGAAGTTGCTTGCTGAGGGCGAGAAGTATCTCGAAAAGGCATTGCAGTTGGGTTACAAGGACGATATCGGTAACATCTACTACTTCATGTTCCACTGCTACTATGGCCAGCGTAACAAAGATAAGGAGTATGTTACCAAGGCAAACAACGCTATTCTCGAGGGTATCGAGAAGTACCCACGCAACGAGCTTATTCTTGACGCGTTGATCGAGTTCTACACTTCGAAAGAGTGTCCGGGAGATCCAGCTATTCTCGTGGAGCGCATCGAAGGTCTTCTCGCAGAGAAGCCAGACAATGCAGAGCTTTGGTTTGCTCGCGCAAAGATTTTCAACGCATTGAAGAACTATGACGAGTGTATCAAGTCGTTCCTCAAGATTAACGAGTTGAAGCCAAATGACTACAACACAAACTTCTACCTTGGTTACTTCTACTTGGGTAAGGGCGACGAGGCTCTCAAGCAGTTGACTGCAAATGCAGACAGCTACACTTCGATTGAGTCATACAACGCAGCAATCAAGGAGGTTAACATGGTCTACATGAAGGCTTTGCCTTGGTTTGAGAAGGCTATGGAGTTGAAGCCTGAAAGCGTAGATTGCGCTGAGTCTTTGAAGGCTCTTTGCTTCCGTCTCCGCGACGAGGAGGGTATGATGGATAAGTACAACAAGTACAACGCTTTGTACAAGAAGTTGAAGGGTATCCAGTAATCAGCAACAACACTTAAAGGGGTTATTCTTTCCGAATAACCCCTTTTGTATTACCACAAAGAACCATGAAACGATTTATTCTTACAGCTGTAGCTGCTATATTGGCTATCTCGGCTGTAGATGCAAAGCCAAAACAGTTGAAGGCGTGGAGCGAGGGAACTCTCGACATTCACCATATCAGCACAGGTCGTGGCAGTGCTATATTCTACATCTTGCCAGATGGCACGCGAATGTTGGTTGACGCGGGCGATTTGGGCGACCCGTCGCGTTGGAAGCATAAGGAGATTATGCCGGCCGTGCCAAACGGCGACAAGACTCCAGCAGAGTGGATCGCTCGCTACATCGAGCACTTCTCAAAGCCATTGAACAAGGAGCTCTACCTCGACTATGCGATGATCACGCACTTCGACTCCGACCACTACGGAAAACTCGACCACACAGCAATAACTGTAGAGGGCAAGCCTTATAAATATACAGGTATGACCCACTTGGCAAACCTCGTGCCTATTCGCACGTTGATTGACCGCGGTTATCCTAACTACGACTACCCTACCGCCGAGGCGTTCCGCAAGCGCAATGGCAAGCTCTTCTTGAACTACTACGAACTTGTGAAGGAGCGCGAGGCAGCAGGCTTGGAGATGGCGCAGTTTGCAGTAGGCTCGGACAAGCAGTTCGTATTAAAGTCAGCAGCCGAAGCCTACCCTACCTTCCGTATTCAGAACGTTGCCGGCAATGGTAACATTTGGACCGGCCGAGGCAACGAAATACGTCCTATAATCGGCGCTGATGCTCCCGAGGGCGCTGCGCTCAACGAGAACTCATCGAGCTGCGTATTCCGTCTCGAATATGGCAATTTCGCCTACTATATGGGTGGAGACATTGGTGGCACCTACTCTAAAAAGAAGAATAACTATTGGATTGATGTGCAAACGCCGGTCAGCAGAGTTATCGGCACCGTAGATGTTGCCGTAGCCGATCACCACGGCTATCGCGACTCTATGAACGACAAGTTGCTCAAGGCTCTCGATGCAAACGCCATTGTTTTGCCGGTTTGGGACTTGTATCACCCACACCCTAACGCTATGAAGCGTATCAACAAGAACGGTGTACCTTATGTTTTCCCTGCGGGTATGACAGAGGAGAACCTCGAGAAGCTCACAAAGGAGGGACTTGCCGATGCAATTCGTCCTGCCGGTCACATTGTCGTTCGAGTATTCAAGGGTGGCAAGAAGTACCAAATTTTCGTATTGAACGACCGTTCGCTCGACTACGAGATTATCTACAAGTCGAAGGTCTTTACCGCAAAGGGCAACAAATAGCAGCCATTAGACTTTAACAAAACGAGGTCGGCAAAATTGCCGACCTCATTCGTTTTATATTTACCGATTGCTATGCCACAACCTTCAACTCGGTAATCGGCTTGTAGGTAAACTCCTCATAAGCAAACGCCTGCATAGCGACGAAGTTTCCATTTGGCGAGTAGTAGCATATTGCTATCACGCCGGCAACTTCGCCCTCCGAAATAGCATCGAGGTCTCCCTTATTGCCGCTATTGACAGCCTTTGCGACCTTCGGCTGAAGCGAGCGGTCGAACGAGTACTGTTTGCAGACAAGGTAGCACTTATCCGCCTTGTGGTATGGTGCTCCATCGCCAAATACGCGCATACCCGACAAAATTGCACCCAAGATAGTCACTGCACCACCCGCCAGCACAAGCGTCGATTTGAGGTTGTTGGCGTCGTCGCCATTATCAATAAAATAGTTCGCAACAAGCATTCCCATACCTGTCAAAAGTACCAAAAATGGCACAATAATACTTTTACGACGCTCTACAACAACGCCGTTAGACGAGGCGTAGATAGCCTCGTTAATCTCTATAATATCCATTATTTTTCTATACTTTAATTGTTAGTTACTTCATTTAATTGCTATTCCGAGATAAAAAGTGTAATCACAGACGCAACTGACATAGCGTATAGAGGTAGAAATCGACCGCACGGACAAAGGTGCCCAAGCGATGAATAAAGCGCGCCACGACATAATTAGATGTAGTGTAGAAATGGCCAGTCGCAGCGATATGTGGCGCACGATAGGTGTGGGTGCGAGGGCCATTTATAGTTCTTATTTGCGCCAAAGGCACCTCCACCGAAGAAGGTGTCTCGGCTGCGCTATTATTACGATGGGCGCACACGAACATCTCGTTATGAATATCCGCAACCTCATTCTTCGGCTCTATGGCCTGAAGGGCAGGAGTATCCATCTGCTCGAAGGCAAAAGCTCCGAGTGCGAGAAGTACTATTATCACCCACTTACGCATAGTTATTTCTGTTTTTCGGCTTTCACGGCCAACGACTTCACCCAATAGACAAAGCCTATCGTAAGGATAAGGTTCAACACCAATGCCAAAACCGATATTAAGAGCACAGGGCCTCCGATATTGTAGCCAAGTGCGATAAAGATAACGCCTGCACCGACTTCGCCACGTGCAAACATACCCACCGACAAAGCCAAACGCTCGGTAAGTGAGCGATCACGATAGAAGAGCATTGGAGCCAGCTTGCCCAAATTGGACAAAAGAGTTACAGCCAACACGTGGAGCGCAATCTCCCAGCCCGACATCATCGGAATAGTAGCGATAAGGCTCTCCGAGTCGCCAGATGCAGGCGACGCACTACCAAAATCTATCAGTGGCATACTCATACCAACAAGCAGCATAAACACCACCGAAATAGTGGTCGAAACGGCCAACTCGCTCTTACCCTCGACATGACGATTCTTGATAATCATACCGAAGATAAATGCCGGCAAAAGCACCTCGATATGTATTGCACCTTGAGCGCCAAAGAAGCGCTTGGTAACGACGTAAATAAGATAGGTCAAACCATAGACCAACACAGAGTATGTGAATATGGCGTACCAATTCTGCGGCATTTCGAAGCGCGACATATACTTCCAGCCTATGAAGAACAATCCGAAGATTACCATCAACATAGCCATCATCTGCCAATTCAACTCGCCAATCATCGCCACCTGCAACGGCACCATCAAGATAATGGTATCGAGGTCATCGAAGATTGCCAAGGTCTGCGCCTTCTGGTATATCCAGCTCTTCTGCAGCTGCATAGCTGCCAACATCGAAAAGAGTATTCCCGCCGAAGTAGGGGCTGCAAAACGGCTCAAAAGAAGCGTCTCCTTCCAGGTATCGCCCACACCCCACCACTCTTGCGGCATAAGCGCAAAGATGTAGTACGCAGCAATGAATATCCACGGCAGTGCCGCAGCTAACATCGCTACGAGGTAGTCTTTGACATACATCCTGACGTTCGACTTGTCAATCTCGAACTCACGGCCGACATTTATCATAATAAATGCCAAGCAGATGCCGAGCGCAACCTCTACCATATGTTTCAACTCGGCGTACGAGTCGCCCATAAACATAGGTAGGATTTGCGACAGCACAAGTCCGACCATCAACATCAACGAGAAGGATATAACTCTTTTCATAGTTTTTAAGTTTTAAGTTATTACAAAGCTTAAACTATGAGGGTTTGTGAGATATTGTGTAAAGAAGCGGAGAGTTGGGAAAATTCTCAACTCTCCACTTAATCTATTTTTGGCTTCTATTACTTAGCCTCAACTGTGAGAGTCTGCGAGATGTTCGCCGAAGAGTTTCCGATGTGCAATGTGTATGCACCTGGGTTAACCTTCCAAGCATGGGTCTCAATATCCCAGAATGCCAAATCCGAGTGCTTCAACTCAAACTCTACGGTTGTGCTCTTACCCGGCTCAAGGTGTACCTTCTTGAACGCCTTCAACTCCTTCTTCGGACGCTCTACGGTTGGATTGTTCTCCGAAACGTAGAGCTGAACAACCTCAGCACCTGCCATCTTACCGGTGTTTGCCAACTTAACGGTAACCTTCAAAGGCTTCTCTGCAGTAATCTGCTTTGCAGCCTTAGCCTTGCTCAACTCGAAAGTAGTGTATGACAAACCGAAACCGAATGGGAACAATGGCTCGATGCCCTTATGCTCGTACCAACGGTAACCTACCATTACGCCCTCCTTGTACTCTACGTCGTAGTGGCGTGGAGCAATCCACAACTCGTTAGTGTTGCGAGCGGTATAGCTTACAGGCAAACCCTTTGGTACCATGCCATAAGCAGGCGAATCCTTGAACGACTTCTCGATAGTAGCAGGGAGCTTACCCGATGGGTTAATCTTACCTACCATAATGTCGGCGATAGCCTGCATACCTGCCTGACCAGGATACCAACCGTAGATGATAGCCGACACCTTGTCGTGCCAAGCGCTCATATCGATACCCGAACCCGAAAGTACGAGAACGATAACCTTCTTGTTAGCTGCGCAAGCCATACGAACCAAAGCCTCGTCCTCCTCCATCATCTGGAATGGGCGCTCCTGGCTCTCGGTATCGTAAGTACCGGTTGCAACAACTACAACATCAGCATTCTGCAACTGGATGAAGTTTGGCTTCTCAATAGCCTTAACTCGTGCACGGAGTGCTGCACGGAGTGCATCCTCCGAAGTTACGCAGTTGAAGCCCTTAACTCGCGACGAGCCACCACCCTGTGGTGCAACCTTTGCCCAACGACCTACGAGGAGAATCTGCTGGCCCTCCTTCAATGGGAGGATACCGTCGTTCTTCAACAAGATTGAGCCCTCAGCAGCTGTCTGATACGACACCTTCTCATGCTCAGGGAACTTAGCCTCGAGTGCATCCTCGTTTGGCTGACCATTCTTGAAGCGCTCGTACAAGCCGAAGCGAATCAAAGTAGCAACCATAGGACGAATCATATTGTCAATATCCTGCTCTGTAATCTCCTTTGCCTCCAACAAGCCACGTACCGAGTTGATGTGGTAGTGCTCGTTTGGATTACCAGGCATCTCAACATTCTGACCCGAGAGAACTACCTTCTTCCAGTCATAAACCGAACGCCAGTCAGTCATTACCAAACCCTTGAAACCGAGTGTACCACGGAGAAGGTCGGTGATAACATACTTGCTCTGACCTGCCCACTCGCCATTTACGAGGTTGTACGAAGTCATCACTGAGCCTGCACCTGCGTCGATACCAGCCTTAAATGCAGGAGTGTAAATCTCCATAATTGCACGCTCATCAACAATCGAGTTCGAGAGCTTGCGATAGAGCTCGGTATTGTTACATACGAAGTGCTTTAAGCAAGCCATTGTACCTGTGCTCTGCATACCGATAACGTAGTTCTCAACCATACGAGCAGCCAAGTATGGATCCTCGCCCATATACTCGAAGTTACGACCGCACTGCGACGAACGATAGATGTTCATACCAGGGCCGAGCAATACGCCTGCACCTGCCATACGAGTCTCGAAACCTACAGCCTCACCATACTTGTAAGCCAACTCAGGGTTGAAAGTCGATGCAAGAGCGATAGTTGCAGGGAACTGAGTAGTCTTCTGCGGGTGACGCACCTCGTTCTGATCAGGAATAGAGAAGTTGATACGTACACCAGCCGATGCGTCCACCATAAATACGTGTGGCATATCCAAACCTGCTGTGTTCTTAGGAGCACCCGGAAGGAAGAACTTGTTGTGACCGTGAGTCATCTCGATCTTCTCCTCGAGTGTGAGCTTAGACAACATCTCGGTAGCCTTAGCATAAGCCTCGTCCCACGACATCATCTCTGTCGCCTTCTGCGCGAATGCTGTTGTCGCCAATGCGATAGCAACAAACGAAAGAATCAGTTTTTTCATAATAGTTTTATTGGTTAGTTGTGTTTTGTCTCAAAAAAAGCTAAATGAGCCCTTTTGCCACTACGAGAGTACAAAAGAGCCCATAAGGGAGTGTCTTATTACTTCGAAGGGGTCTGCTGAACCGGAGTAACAGCCTGCTTTGCAACACGGAGTGTTACATTGCCATCAACCTCGATCAAGAACGAATCCTCGTCAACCTTCTTGATAACACCGTGGATACCACCGATAGTCATAATCTTATCGCCAGCCTTCAACGAATCGCGCATCTCCTGCTCCTTCTTACGAGCCTTCTGCTGTGGACGGATCATAAAGAAGTAGAAAATTACAATCATACCACCGATAAGGAACCAGTTACCATACTTCTGGAAGAAGGTTGGCTCAACCTCCTGAACCTCGGTAAGAGTATTTACAACCTCCTCAACTACCTTTGTGGTGTCTGTTGTCTGCAAAAACTTAATCATAGCTTTAAATGTTTTAAATTGTTAATATTTGTTGTGTGTAATTTACAATAATCCTTTGCCCGATTTTACAATCTTGCCCTCGTCGGTGAGGCGTGCAATGATGCGGTCGAGAAGACCATTGATGAAGCCGCCACTCGACTCAGTCGAATAGCACTTTGCAATGTCGATATACTCGTTCATTGTTACGCGTACCGGAATTGAAGGGAAGTTCTCCGCCTCGGCAATCGCAGTGATGAGGATAATTTTATCCATCAACGCCACGCGCTCGATATCCCAGTTATTCATAGCATTGTCGAGCAACAACGAGATGCGCTCGTAGCTTGCGATAGTGTTACGCAGCAACGACTTTGCGTAGTCGAGGTCCTCCTCACTCTTGAACTGCGGCATAAGCTTGATTGCCTCGTGACTCTCGCGCATAGACAACACTGTACGCGACACCATTGTCAAGAGGAAGCCCAAATCGTCGTTCCACAATACAGACTGCTCCTCCAATACCGACTCGAGTGGCTCGAACTCTTCGAGCATAGTCATATAGATATCCGACACGAGCTGTGCGTCCTCGCGGAACGAACGCTCCTCCGAAGCCATATACTTCTGGTAGAACGACTGGCGAATAAGGGCATTGTAGAGTGCAACGATAAGGTCGCGATGATTCTTCCACGAGAGCTTACGATTCTTCAACTCAACCTGCAAGCCTTCATCCTCAACGAGGCGTGCGATAACCTTATTCTCAACGAACTTGCGATTTGGGTGCAAGTCATCGTATGTAGGCAACTTCTTATTTTCGCCGATGCGGATACGCTCGGCAGCATACTCGGCAATCTCGGGAACGAGAGCGAGCAAGTGGAAATAGAGATCATAGGCACGGTCAATCGAGAGAACGATATTCTTCTCGCTTGTAACAGGAGTAATATCCTCGCACTGGATGTGCGCATATACCGCCTTTACGACCTTTGTTCTGAGAACTCTTCTGCTTAACATAACTTCAAAGAGACTATTCTGTAAAATTTATAATCGCACAAAGATAAGAAAAAAAACGGAAAACGGAAAACCGAGAGCAGAAAAGTTCTATTTTTAGGACAAATAGTACTTTATAGGACTCGCCGACTTTGTCGGCTTTATAGGATTGGATAGGAGCGCACCTATGGTGCTTAAATAGGAGATTACAGGATATTCTATTCGAGCAATCTCTGATTGCGGTCCTATTCTATCCTATTAAGTCCTATTTATTATTGCGACAAGCCAATCTCTCTCGTGTTAATTTCTCACGAAAACCTCCCTCTTTCAGAAAGTCTTCATACTTTCTATTGATATAACCATTGAGCAAGGTATCAGCCTGATAGATTAGCACTATAACCATATTTGCAACAACCTCATCACTACGAGTTTGCGCTAATTCAAGAAAATAGGCGCTATCCTCGTGTTCTTTACCAAGTTTGCGCATCGCTTCGACCTCCTTAGAGTCGTTTTCCCATAATCGTAAATTGCGAACACGCAAATAATCTTCATAGTCATTCAACAACTCTTGCAAGCTACCTCGTGCTACGCCCAAAAGTTTCAGCAGAGTTTCGGCCGATGTCATTGCAACCTCGTTTCCTTCCACAATATTCTGCTTACCCGAGCGAGCCGCCTGCACCATTTGGTCAATAGTGCGGTCTCCACATTTTAGATACTTTTTGCAGAAATAGTAGGTAAGGTCATAGATAACCTCCGATTTGCGATAAGCCTTCAACTTACGATAACTACCGGTATTTACTCCTAATGCTCCCATTATCACAAATATAGTAAAAATGTGGGTATTGGGCAAATTTAAAGAGAGTTTTTTTTGATTTTTTTAGGATTTGATGGGGCTTTATAGGAGCGCACCTGCGGTGCTTGATAGGAGATTATAGGAAAGGATATCTAATCCTATCTAATCCTATCTAATCCTATCTAATCCTAAAAACAAAAACCGCCCCACCATAAGAGGTAGAGCGGTTTGTTGCTAAAATCAGCCTAAATATTAGAGCTTGTAGGTCATCTTGAACACCTTAACAACCGAGCTACAAGTGTTCGTCGATGTCGAGTTACGCATCTTGACAGTTGGAGTTGCAGCTGTCATTGTAGCAGTGATGTTTGTGCTGAACGACTGATAGCTACCACTCTTTGTGTTTGTCGAATATACCGACGGACCACTAACATACACATCGTAAGTTGACTTAGTTACGCCTGCACTACCACGAACCGAGCCGCTATTCTCGATTGCAATGGCTGTATCAGCAGGGAGGTAGAACTTCTTCTCGATAGAAGCAACACCACCGGTCATATAACCCAAACGCACACCGCCGTCAGTATTCCAATTTACTCTGTCATCCTCTGACCAAGTACCGTCGTTAGACGAAGTATTCAATGTGTAAGGAATACCTGTTACATAAGTTGCGTAGGTTGGCGAAGTGAGGGTGTAACCATTCTTCAAAACAACCTTGATTGACGAACTGTAAGAGCCGTAACCCAAAGTGGTCTTCCACTCCTGACCCAAAGTCAAAGCTACCGACGAGCCACCATAAGTGAGGGTGGTTGACTTAACGAAGTTGGTCTGGATATATGCGTCCGAAATATCTACGCGAGCACGATACTCGTTACCGTAAACATCGTTACGCAAAGCCTTCACGCCATTGTTCGAGTACGAAGTATATACGCTGTAAGTTGCTGTAGGGATTGGAGTTACAGTGATAGTCTTAACATCGCCCTTGAGCACCTTCTCGTAACCGTTCAACAAAATCTTTGCGTAGGTGCAAATCGAGTAAGTACCGTTTGCTACGCCCTCGATCTTCAACTCCTTCTGCGAGAGGACTCCTGCCTGAGCCGACGATGCATGGAGCTGACCGTCAATCTCGACACCGAGTGCCAAAACATTGCTTGCAGGAACGCCATTCACACCGATATTGTGAGCATAGATTGTGTTACCTGCGAGCTCGAACGACGACGAGTTCCAGTTGTCGTACCAAGTCTCGATAGTACCAGGAACCAAAGTTGCCTCCTCCCAAGTGAGCTTGTAGCCCTTGCGGTGGCTTGCAGTGAAGGTCTGATCGTTAACTACACGGTCAATCTCACCGCCGTTGATATCCAAAGCCTGAATCTCGAGTGTACCAACAGTTGTTGGAGCGATATTTACATAGTAAGTGTAGTAACCCTCGCTATCCATTGGAATATTTTCGAGGTTTGAGAGGGTGATAACACGCTCGCTGCCGTTGAACGCAAGCGACATTGCCTTTGTAACCGATGTCGATGCCGGCTCCATGCTCTGAGCCTTTGATTCGAGGCTTGCGCGAGCCTTGCTCTGTGCGCTACTCTGCTCGAATGCAGTATGCCATGCGGTCTCATCGCCGGTTACAGTACCCAACGAACCAACGCTGGTTGCAGTACCCGAGAAAGTACCTGCGATAGCAACATCGCTCGAGGTGATAGTGATGCTCTTCAACTGCTTTGGAGTTACGCCGTCCGGCTCGAAAGCACGGATTGCAATAGCACCGGTCAAAGTTGTGAGAGTCTTTGCGCCAATACCATTCGAAGATACTGACTCCGAAGTTGAAGCGTACATATATGGCTCCCACTTACCGTTCTGCTCGGCAGGAAGAGTGATAGTCAAGTTCGAGTTGTAAGTGTAGTTGTAAACACCCGAAGCCTTGAGCTGATAACCTGCGATTGGCGAGTTGTTCTCGTAAGAGATATCGCTAACCAATGCGAGCGAGCTCGATACGTTAAACTTAGCTGCCGAAGCAGGATAAGCGATGTGATATACACGTGGATCGGTTGCGTCAACCGAGATATCGCCATTGAAAGCGGCGCTACCGGTACCCCAACCCTCCTTGATGTTCAACTTATTTACTACACTGAAAGACTTACCATAGTCAGCGTGCTCCTGCAAGAGAGCGATCTGGTCGTCCTCCTCCCAAGTAGCCTTCAAATCGTCGCCGTAGGTAGCCTTAGTCTCCTCGCCGATACCAACCTCAGCGTAGATAACGTGTGAACCACCTGCGTTAGCACCACCCTGCTGTGGTACATTTACATTCAAATCGTTGTCCAAGTCGCTCTGACAAGCAGCAAATGCCGCAAGAGCCAAAATCGAAACAAATAACTTCTTCATAATTTTTCCTCCTTTTAGCATTTGTTAATTAAAGACCATACCAACCATCATCGACACCATCGTCAAAGGTCAAATCGCCAGTCGAATTCTTGAAGCCGGCCTCGCAAGCAACATCTACAACCATCACCGATGGTGCAATGTACTCTTCGTTGTTTGTTTTGAAAATCATAAATATATAAATTTGTAATTATTGTATCTGCACAATGCTTAAAAAATCGATGGCAAATATATATTTTCAAAATTTCACAAAAAAATAATTTCAACGAACAGGCAATTAACTATAACAGAAAAAGAATAGAACGGAGTTATTTAAGGGTATTAAGGGTGTTAAGGGCGTTAAGGGAATATAAATAAATTAAAGAGTTTAGGGAGAATAGGGCTTTTTCGTTAAACTCACTAATTTCCCTAAATTCACTACCCCACCACAGAAATTGTAAATGAGCGAGGGCTTCTTGTGCTAAACGAAAAACGGAGCCCGCAGCTGACGCACCACCAAAATTGGATTTTAAGGAGGTGAATACAAGGCGTACAAGAAAGCCACCGCGCAGCATACTAAGACGTATGTGAGCAGGTGGCTTATCGAAGTGCAACGCAGTAGTTGCCCCTTAAAAACAATTTTACGATTTTTTGTATTCGCCTGGAGTGAGTCCGGTAATTCTCTTAAAATACTGACCCATGAATGATGGATTAGGGAAGTTGAGATAGTAAGAGATCTGCTGGATACTCATATTAGAGTATTTGAGCAGGTTCTTAATCTCGAGAGCTACGAAATCATCAATCCACTGGTGCACAGACTTACCTGTGAAGGCACGAATAACGCGCGAGAGGTGCTTGGAAGAGATATGCATCTTCTCGGCATAGAACTCTACGCTACGCTGATTGCGATAGTGCTCGGCAAGGAGCGAGATAAGACGCTCGAAGTACTCAGAGCTGCGATCCTTGACACCCGCAGGTACAGAAGTGGTTCCTCGGGCAAGAATAGGATCGGCCATACGATAGATTGTCGAGCAGAAGATATGACGCAAAGCCTGCTCCTTGTACTCGGAGAGTTCGCCGGTATAGTCGGCAAGCAACGAGTTGTAGAGGCCGCAAATCTCGAACAACTTCTGGGTATCCATATCGGTGATATAGGCGTTCGCACGCAACTGGGCGGTCATACGCATAACAAAGCGCAAATCGACGTTCATATTTGCGAGGAACTCTGGCGAGAGCGCCAACAGATAGCACTCGCTACCCGCGAGGGAGCGAATCTGAAAGACCGACGACGACGAGATAAAGAACTGGCCTGCACCGATCGTGTAGTTGCTCATCTGAGCCGAGAGCGAGACCTCGCCCCTAACGCATACCAACACAATCAATGCGTTGATACGGCAAGGATACATAAGCTCCGAGAGCAACGCCTCATCGACATTGTTGAAGTACATCATCGAGGCTCCGTCGATATTTATCGCCTTGAAGCCTGCAACCTTTTCGAGCTGTTCCGTACTATACGGAATTAGATATTGTTTTGCCATTTCATTCAAGTTTTAGGGGTATGAGGAGGCGATTACAAAGTACCGCCTACCTCCCACCAAAATGCACGTACTCCGAGGAGTGGGTTTGCTGCATCGAGCGTACGCAACGCATCGAGCAACTTCTCGCAACGCTCATCGTCGGTAATCGATATAATCGCCGAGTTGAGAATTGGCCATACAGCATCACCAAGGTGCGGCTCACCGGTTTCGCTACCGCAACCCATAACCTCCTCCCACGAAGTGTATCCACGCACACCAAGCGACTTCATCACCTGCTGTACCTCCTCGTAGAGTGCTTGATCACAAGCTATAAATAGAGCTTTCATCTTATCTATTTTTTACACGTTCAACATTTAGACATTCTTAGCAGCCAACCTGGCAGCTTTTCGCTCCTCCTTAGCAGCCTTGCGAGCTGCTCTAGCAGCCTTTCTTACTCTTCTGCGCTCACCAGCAATGGCAAACATCGAGAAGAGTACAGGGATAAGGAAGAGTGTGATAAGTGTCGAGAACGAGAGTCCGCAAGCCACGGTCATACCGAGTGAGTTCCACATCTCCGAACCTACGCCTGTACCAATAGCCATTGGCACCATACCGAGTACGGTAGTGAGCGTGGTCATCAAGATTGGACGCATACGCGAACGACCCGCAGCAACAGCTGCATCGAGGATTGGCATCTCACGACCAACGAGCAATCGTGTATAATCGACAAGCACGATACCGTTATTCACCACAATACCAACCAGCATCAAGATACCGAGCATACCCATAACTCCAATTGGAGTACCCGAGAGCCACAAGCCGATGATTACACCCACCAACGCAAATGGCAACGAGAACATAATAACGAATGGATATGTCAGCGACTCAAACTGCGATGCCATAATCACAAACACAAGGATTACCATCAACACCAAGAGCATAATCATATCGCGGAAAGTATCCTGCTGATCCTCATACGAACCACCCAACTCCCAAGTGATACCTGCAGGGAGCTCGAGCGTATTCAACTCGGCAACAACACCCTGAACGACATCAGACATAGCGTAACCGTGGGTAATTGCACCCGAAATCTTCACATAACGCGAACGGTCCTTACGCTCGATGGTTGGCGGAGTATTAGCCTCGATAACGTGGCCCAAATCGCGAACCTTGATTGCCTGGCCCTGCGAGTTATAGAGTGTGATATTCTCCAAATCCTCAATCGACTCACGATATGGCTTGTCGTAACGCACCAAGATGTCGTACTCCTCACCGTCCTCACGATAATATGATGCGATAGCACCATTTACGCGGTTACGGAGGTAGGTTGCAGCAGTAGCTACGTTCAAACCATTCATAGCCAACTTATCGCGATCGAATACCACCTGATACTCAGGAGTATACTCATCACGCGAGATGGTAACCTCCGAACAAGATGGCAACGCGAGCATCTTCTCCTTGATGAGAGCCGCAGCCTTATCTGTCTCGTCGAGGTCGTAGCCATACAACTCGATATCAACCGACTGCTGACCTCCGGCACCACCCTTCTGGCCCGACTCGATAACCTCGAAGGTGCGAATCTCCGAATACTTATTCAAATCCTTACGCATAAGGTCGCAAATCTCGGTCATCGAACGCTCACGCTCAGTCTTCTTCGAGAGACGAATGTTCATCGAGATATAGTGAGTACCGTTATCCTGCATCGAAGCCCAAGTGTTGTCGGTATCTGCCATACCCTCGCTCATACCGATAGCCACAATCTCAGGATAGTTCTTGCGGAACTGCTCCTCGATACGCAATGCCAAATCGCGGGTAATCTCCTGACGAGTACCAATAGGCAACTTAATCTTAACTGCAATACGAGCATTATCCTGCGCTGGGAAGAACTCGGTCTTAATACGTGGACCCACAAATACAAGTACACCTGCAAAGAGAGCCAACGCACCAAGAAGGAACGTTACTCGGTGGTTTACACACCACTTCAACACAGCACCGTAACCACGCTCCAACCAGCTCATCGCAGCATCTACATACTTCTGCATACGAGACTTCTTAGGGTTCTGCTTCATAATTTTAGAGCAGAGCACCGGAGTAAAGGTCAACGCTGCGGCCATCGAAACGGTCAAGGTAATAGTTACCATCCAACCCATTGGCTTGAACAATACACCTGCCATACCATCAATCATAGTAAGTGGAAGGAATACAGCCACTGTAGTCAAGGTCGAAGCGATAATCGAGACACCCACCTCCTTGGTTGCAAAGATTGCGGCCTGCTTAACGCGTGCACCACGATCGACGTGTGTGGTAATGTTCTCCAACACCACAATCGCATTATCCACGACCATACCGATTGATATGGAGAGCGATGACATTGTTACGATATTCAACGTAGAGTCTGTAGCCAACAGGTAGATCAACGCCGAAAGCATCGAAATTGGAATTGTCAAGATGATGATAAATACTGCACGCCAGCGGCCGAGCATCATCATCACAACCAACATAACCACGATAAAGGTGGTCAAGATTGTATCTGCCAACGACGAAGCTACGTCCATAATGTTATCCGACATATCGATATATGGCTCGATAGTAACATCCGACGGAAGATCCTTACGCAACTCTACCAACTTCTCCTGCACCTTACGAGAGATCTCCACGGCATTAGCATCGGTCTGCTTCTGGACAACCATCATACCGCTTCGAGTACCGTTATTGAACGACTCCTGAGCACGCTCCTGCTGAGTATCCTTAACGGTAGCCACGTCGCGCAAATAGATATTCGCACCGTTGCGAGTACCTACCACAACATCGAGCATCTCCTCAGCGCCCTCAAACTCCTGATCCACACGCAACGAGTAGGTGTTCGAACCTACGTCCATCTGTCCACCAGGAACAGCGGTATTCTCGGCTGCGATAATCTGCGAAATCTGCTCGATGGTCATACCATAAGCCTCGAGCTTATATGGATCGCAGTAGATCTGAATCTGACGCTCCGGAATACCCGACACCGACACAGTACCTACACCCTTAACACGTGCCAAAGGTGTTGTTACACGCTCGTCGATAATTTTGTAGAGACCACTCCACGACTCCTCGGCCTTGATTGCCATCAACATAATTGGCATCTCCTCGGTCGAGAACTTGAAGATAATCGGCTTATCAACCTCGTCCGGAAGGATATTCGTAGCGATGTCGAGTTTGTCGCGGATATTTGCGGTTGCAACATCAATATCGGTACCGTACTCAAATTCGAGAGTTACGATAGAGATATTCTCCTTCGACTTCGAAGAGATATGCTTCAAATCCTCAACGCTATTGAGGGTATTCTCGAGCGGACGAGTTACATTCTCCTCAATATCGATGGCACTTGCGCCAGGATATGAGGTAATAACCATCACGTTGGTAGTCTCGATTCGTGGGAAGAAGTCGATAGGCAACTTCATCAACGAAAAGACACCGAAGATGGAGATAGCGACAAATACAAGAATTGTCGTTATCGGATTATTGACTGCTGTTTTATAGATATTCATCTCGAAAAAGCTTTTACTTTACAGACTCAACAAGTTCCACCTGGCAACCATTTGTCAAGCGCATATGGCCTGTTGTTACAACCATCTCGCCCTCATTAACACCCGACAAAACCTCAAACTCAGCGTCCATACGGCGACCAAGCTCAACCTTCGAGTAGCGTACGGTATTGTCGTTAGCGTTGTAGATATATACGTAGCGATCGCCCGAACCCATCAACTTCTGAACTGCACGGTCCGAAATCACAACACCCTTCTTCTGCTCATACGGAAGAGTTACGCGAGCAAACATACCTGGACGAACACGCTCCTTACCATTTGCAACAGTTACCTCAACCTGGAAGGTGTGAGTTGCAGCGTTGATCGTAGGATAGATACGCGAAATTTTGCCCTCGAAGAGCTCATCACCATAGGCGTCGAGCGTAATATATACAGGCATACCGCGCTTAACCTTGCTAAAGAGAGGCTCCGAAACGTTAATCATAATCTTCACAGGCTTAATCTGTGCAACAACGAGTACAGGTGCTGCACCGCTGTACATATCGCCCTTGTCGTAGTTACGCGCTGTAACGATACCCGAGATTGGCGAGAGCAAAGTAGTGTTCTCCACGAGGTTATCGTAGGTAGTCTGCAACATTTCGTACTGCATACGACGCGACTCCCACTCCGACTTAGACGCACCTCCGCACTTGTAGAGCTCGTTTGTACGCTCATACTCAGCCTTCGCATTGTCCAACTGAGTCTTTGTCTGCACGAGCGACGAAGCGTCGAGCTCAACGAGCAACTGACCCTTGTGTACACGATCGCCAACATCAACCTTAATCTCCTTGATACGCAAAGGCTGCTGCGGTGCGATATTATTCACAACCTTAGCCTCAACGGTACCGGTAAATGTTGACTCCTGAGCCACCACGCGGCTAACTGCGGTTGCCACCTCAACCTTTGGAAGTACAACTACCTCCTCGGCCTGCGACTCCTCTTGTGTCTCCTTCTGTAACGCGTCGCACGAAACCATCGCTACGGCTGCCACAGCAAACATCGATTTCAAAAAAATCTTCTTCATAACTACTTTCTATATTTTATTTAACTTATTTTCAATCCTACTTTTTCTCACCATACTGGTTCTGGTACTGCTCCTCGAAACGACCAATATAGTCGTGATTGCTCTTAACCTCGTGGTTACCAAGAATCTTATCAAGCGCAATTTTCGCAAGCATAAAGTTGTAAATCGCGCTATTACGACCCAACTCCGCCTGAGTAAGAGCCAACTGCGAGTTATCGACATCAACCAATGTTCCGCGACCTACCTCGTAGCGCTTCACTGCAATTTCGTAACCTCGCTGAGCCTGATCTACAGTAGCAGCCGACGCTGCAAACTTCTTCACGTTGGTCTGCATGCTATTCAACGACTGCACAATCGACACCTGCAACTGACGCTCGGCATTCTCGCGCTGCATCTGCAAATTCGAGAGGTTGAGTGTAGCCTGCTTGATGGCTGCACGGCGCTGGCCACCCGCAAAAATCGGAATGTTGAGCTGAATGCCGGCATACGAATACGGATTCCAAGCCTTACCCTGGAAGAATTGACCATCTTCACCGAGTGCGGTGTAGAGATAGGCAGCATTAACCGAAATAGTCGGAATGTTTGCATACTTCGAAATTTTAAGCGCACTCTCGAGCATATTCTCTTGAATATCGAGCTGCTTCAAAGTTGTATTGTTTGTCAAATCGAGCTGATCGAGTGTATAAGCGTAGTTCATCTGCGCCTCATAATCTTTCAATGAACCTGCAACGTCGATATTCTTCGTCAAATCGACACCAAGCACTGCCTTCAAACGCCACAATGCAAGCACCACATTATTCTCAGCCTCAATAACGTTTGGAATTGCATTCTGCACCGACACACTCGACGAGATATAGTCGTACTCCGACACCGAACCTACATCATAACGCATCTTGATATTCTTGTTGTTCTCAACAGCGTTGTCATAAACACTCTGATATACAACCAACGACTCCTTAGCCAACAATACTGCGAAGTAGGCCTGCGACACCTGCTCAATCATATCGATCTGCGACGAGCGAGCCTTCTCAATCGAGAGAATGATATCGGCAACCGACACCTTCAAGCTCTCCCACAACTGCGCATTCACAACGGGCATCGAAGCCGAAACACCGCCATTGAACGAGTTGGCTTTACCAATCTGCATAGTCTGATCCTGAATACTCATCGTTTGCTTTTCAATTACACGCTGATACTGCGCGGTGAGGTCGAAACGCGGATAGAGCGAGGAGTAAGTCTCCTGCTTTGCATATCGTTTAACCTCAATCTCCTGCTCTGCAATTTTAACCGTTGGCGACTCGCTCAATGCAATCTCGAGAGCCTTCTCCAAGGTCAAAACCAAAGTCTCACCTGACTGTGGGGCACTCTGAGCCACCGAAGTCAGTGCAAAGGTTACAAAACCTAAAAATAAACCAAGTTTTTTCATTGTAACGTTAAACATTTATAATTTTTATTTTCTCGTTTTCTCTGCTAAGTACTCGTCGATCTGCTCCACACCCTTCAGCGTTGCAATACCGCGGAAGAAGTTTACAATCGTGTAGCGGAATGCATCTTGCTCGGTCACACCGTTTGGCAGCACCAAACGTCCATTTCGGCGCATAAGACCCATCGAAGTGTAGTAGAACATCGTAACGGAGAGGTCGATATTTACCATCTCAGAAATCAAACCCTCCTCGACAAGAGCAAGCAACCTCTGACGCAATACAGCCAAACCGTAGTCGCGATTTTCGGTCATCACTCGCTCGTAAAGCATAGGATAGAACTTAGCCAAATTCTCCATTACACGCTTGCGAGTAGTTCCGCGCTCCATCATCGCATCGAACATATCGAAGAGTGCCGGAATACCCGACTGCGACTCTGCAACAGCCTGCTGAACCTCGTCAGCCTCCTTTTGGAAGAGGAATTTCAGACTATGATACAACAGCTCCTCCTTATCACCGAACATCTCGTAGAGAGTGCGCTTCGACACACCCAAATCGTGCGCCAAGTCGTCAACTCTCAACGACTTAACACCCAACTCGGCAATCATCTCGGCCGCTCGCCTAATCACAATCTCTCGTTTAGACATAATTTTACAAATTATTACGGTGCAAATATACAAAGAAAACTCAAAATACCAAAAAAGTTTTCACGGTTTTTCTGTTTTTATTTTCACATCTGCATTTTCCGCGCCAGAAGGCCACCCCACCGACATTTCGCACGCCATTAGACTCGACTTATAGTAAACAAAATAAATAAATAAATAAATAAACATAGGTATTGTTTGGTCGTTCGCTTTTTTTTGTTTAACTTCGCACAAGATATTCTCTTTTAGAGAATGATTAACACGGATTACACTCACATTAACAATTTTATTTATTAACCAAAAACCAAAAAACATGATGAAAAATTTGACAAAAATTTTCATGGCGGTTGTGGCTGGTTTGTTCGCATTTTCGTGCGTGCAGGACACAACCGAAGACCTCGGCATTAAGGTCGATGGTCAGAATGGTGTATCGGAGCTCGTCCTCTCGTTGGAGCAGTCGCGTACTCAGCTCGGCGAGAAGGTAGAGGACCAGTACAAGCTCTATTGGAGCGAGGGTGATGCCATTTCGGTAAATGGCGTTGCATCGAATCCGTTGGAGGGTGTTTCTGCTACCGCTACATCGGCAACATTTAAGCTCACCGCGGAGGTTGCTCGTCCGCTTTGCATCGTCTATCCAGCAGCAGCTGCGGTAGTAGCAGAGGAGGGTGAGGAGGTAACTCCTGCTCCGGTTGTAGCTTATCCAGTTAATTTCCTTGCAGAGCAGCCTTACACTGTTGGCACATTCGCTCCACAGGCAGCACCAATGTATGGCTACGGTGCAGAGCTCGGCGAGGGCGAGGCAGAGAGCGCAGTTGAGCTCCACCACCTCACAGGTGTGCTTCGTTTGGCTGTTAAGGGTAACGGTGAGAAGGTTACCGGCATCGCAATTAAGACTCAGAAGGGCAAGATTGCAGGTCCTTTCACAGTTGATTGCACAAACGGTGCTTTGACAGCTGAGGCTGGCGCGGTAAACACCGTAAACGTAACTTTCGCAGAGCCATTGGTACTCGGCACAGAGGCTACTCCGGTTTATGTAACCGTTCCTGCAGGTAACTACGGTACTTTCGTTATCACCGTAAACACCGAGAGCAACGGCAAGATGACTGTTAAGTTCGACAGCGACACTAAGGCTATCGCAGCAGGCGTTGTTCGCGAGTTCAAGGAGTTCGTTTACGAGGCTAACGCTAACGACACCGAGGACATCTTCTTGATTGACAGCGAGGAGGCTCTTATCGAGTTCGCTCGTATCGCAGGTACATTCTTCCCACGTACTGAGGCTAAGGTTGTTGCCAACCTCGATATGTCGGGCTACGATTGGACTCCAATCAAGAACTTTGGCGAGTTCGTATTCGACGGTGGTAGCGACGAGGGTTACACAATCAACGGTTTGACTGCACCTTTGTTCGACAAGTGTGCTGCAAGTATCAAGAACGTGAAGTTGACCAACGTTAACTACACCGTAACCGACCTCGCTCATTCGGGTGCTATCGTTTGTAACCTCTATGGCGATATGGATAACTGCTCGGCATCGGGTGCGGTAACTATCAACAACACAACTTTTGCCCCTGAAAAGATTACTAACCAGTACGAAGAGATCGTTCACGGTGGTATGGTAGGTCTTGTTCACGGCTCGACAATCACAAACTGTACCAGCGATGTTGATGTTAATGTTGTTTCGCTCTGCGACCCAAGCAAGTCGATCAAGGCGGCTGCGGGTGCAATGATTGGTGGTGCAGCAGGAGGTTGTACTTTCAGCGACCTCACCAACAACGGTAATGTTGTATATTCGGGCACCACTCAGAAGGGTAACCTCTATATGTCGGGTGTAATTGGTAAGGGTAACACTACCGAGGGTGATTTCGCTTTCGTAGCTGTTGATAGATTAACCAACAACGGTACAGTATCTTCGACTAAGGAGAGTGTTATAAGCGGAAGCCTTATCCTTTCGGGTATTACAGGCGATCTACTTCCAGGTCGTGAGGTTGCTTGTAGCTATTTGAAGAATACCGGTGCTCTCACTCACTGTGGTAAGTCTGGTAATGTTTCGATGGGCGGTGTTATTGGCTATCAGGCAAAGGCTTCACTTTCGCAATGTAGCAATAGCGGTAACATCACTATCGAGGAGGGTGCAACAGTTGGAGATGCTAAATTGGCAGGTTTGATTGTAGATACTTTTACAACCAACAATACTGAGCACTTATCGAACAGCGGAAATATCACTGTTAAGAAGGCTACAGCCGCCGCCGTTCGCATTGCCGGTGTTCTGACAGGCTCTTCATATTCGCTCTCGCTTAAGAACCTCTCGAACACAGGTAAGATTGAGGTTGTGACAGATGCGACCGCTACAGCAATTTATATGGCAGGTGTCTCTGCAGGTGCTGTTAAGACCCAAAATTTGAATAGTGCTACCAATACCGGTACATTGACCATTGGCGACAATATCACTTGTAGCGACTATATTCAGGTTACAGGTCTTGTTAACAGCACTTCGGGCGAGGGTGATGTAACTCCTCTCATCGAGAAGTGTAGTAATAGTGGTGCTATCAGCGTAGGTAAGGTAACAACTACCCATACAGGCAATAACGGCCGTATCTACTTGACCGGTCTAATTGGAACTTGCAATGCTGGTAATTTGAACGAGTGCACCAATGAGGCAACTGGTACTATCACAGCTACCGATTGTACTTTGTCAAAGGAGTTTATGGTTGGTGGTCTTATCGGCTATATCGGCTACCAGAACGCTATCAAAGATCAGGTAATTAGTATTACCGATTGCGAGAATAAGGCCGCTATCAGCCTCTCCCCAGTAAAGAGTGCAAATGCGTATGTAGGTGGAGCTGTAGGTCAGGCTTGGGCAGAGAAGACAGATCAGACTGTCAAGCTTACTCGTGTTAAGAACAGCGGTCACCTTAGCTTGACAGGTGCATCTTGGGGAACTCCATATATTGGAGGTGTCTGGGGTCAGCCAAACAACTACGCTGTTGTCGAGTTGGACGGTTGCGAGAATAGTGGTAACATCACTTTCAACGCTTCGGAAAAGAATAAGCCATTCATCGGTGGTATTGTTGGCCACGAGACTAACAAGAAGTCGGTGGATATTAAGAATTGTATAAATAAGGGTAATATAACTCTCTCGAGCAACGCATCGGCTACTCGTATTGCAGGTATCTTGGGTTCGAGAGAGCAGTCACTGAGCACAGTAACCCTCGACGGTTGTACCAACCTCGGTACTGTTAAGGTTGATGCAGTTCTCTCTGCAAATACCGTAGCTTGGGCTGTTGGTGGTATGGTAGGATACTTCACAAGCGGAGCTATTACAGTTAAGAATTGTACTAACGGCTCTGAAACTGATAGCAGCAAGGGTCAGGTAACTATCGGTGAGGCTGTCGGTGGTGTAGGTGTTGGTGGTATCATCGGTTTGGGTAATAAACCGGCTGATATATCGGGCTGTAAGAACTATGGTAATGTGTCGCAGACTGGTATTGGTGGTTACTACCTAGCGTCACCAAAGACCAATAGATACATCGGTATCGGTGGTATCTTTGGTTACAACCAGGTTGCAGGTTCAAGCATCTCGAACTGCGAGAACCACGGCTTGGTAGAGTATGGTACAGCAGCAGCTAACAACCGTACAAATATTGGTGGTATCATGGGTCTTACAACAGCAGGTACAGAGGCGGCTCCTAATGTAATTACCAACTGTAAGAACTACGGAACCGTTAAGCACGCGGCTGCATCGTGCAGTCAGGAGACAACAGTTGCAGGTATCGTAGGCTTCCCTCAGGGTAAGACTATCATCACAAACTGCGAGAATACTTCGACAGGTATTGTTTGGGGTGCAGGTAAGTGCTCGTCTAACTACGACATTGGTGGTGTAGTAGGTGGTCCTAACAACAGTCTTGTTGATATTACATACTGTGTTAACAATGGTACAGTTCAGCAGACAACGACCAACAATGGTCAAAACTATATCGGTGGCGTTGTAGGTTACGCCTACACTTGGGGAGTTATCTCGCATTGTACTAACAATGGTGCTATCGAGACTGTTGGTTCGTCGTCGAGTAAGCGTGACTATGTTGGTGGTATCGTAGGTTATGCTCGTCACATGAGCGGTAATTCGGAGCTTTCGAACTGCGTAAATACCTATCCACTCGTATTTACAGGTAAGGCAGGTACCGTTTATCACGGTGGTATCTGTGGTGCTATGACTCACGAGGATTCTGCTGGTACTTACACATTCGTAACCGAGAACCTCTACAACTTGGCTGACCTTACATTCCAGGGTAAGAGCAACGCAGGCACGCCTGTTATCAAGTGTGGTGGTATCTCGGGTTATATCCAGTCGCCTATCAGCAATTCGTACTGTTATGCTAACCTCAAGGCTATTGGCTTGGAGGGTAACATCGGTGTTATCTCGGGTTCGGCTCGTATGAGCAACAAGAACGAGAAGGTACTCAACTGCGGTATTGGTGGTAATATCATCTTTGCTACCGAGACTGGTGAGGATGCAAATGGTGATGAAACAACAGTTGATGTTTTGACTCCGGTTGATCTCACAATGCTCTACAGCGTTGCTATCGATGAGGCTCTCGCTATTGAGGAGGGTAACTCGATCTTGACTGATAAGCCAGCAACTCCGGATTACACTTATAACGAGTAAGACAACAGAATAGTTTAACTTTTTAAATTTCGAAAGCGTTATGAAAAAGAATATGATTTCGAGCTATTCTGCTCCAGAGATGAATATCTACGAGGTTGTAGCCGAGCGCGGCTACAGCGCAAGCACAGGTACAATTCTCCCAGGCTTCGGCTCGGAAGAAGACGACTTGATTTACTAAAAGTAAAAGGGGCTCACGAGTTGAGCCCCTTTTCTTTTAGTAAATCGGGTGTTACCCTCCCCCTAAATCCCCCTCCTGTGAGAGGGACTTGGTCGCTTCGCGATAGTAAAGCGATTTTGCGGGGCCTTCGGGCTCCGCTTTTCTTTTAGTAAATAACGGAAAGCGGAAAACTTTTGGCCATTGTTTTTTGGCGACGTACAACAGACCCCACCGCCCGTTGGGCACCTTCCCTAAGTTAGGGGAGGTGTCCGCAGGACGGTGGGGTCTGTTCTCGCTCAACACTCAACTACTCCCTTCTGCCAAAGATTAGCCGTATACCCCACTCTACGCCCTCGCGAAGGAGACGCGTGACTTCGTAGATTGCTCGGAAGCGTTCGTCTATCTCGCGCATAGCATCGCGGAGCGATACCTTATATATAATAATAGCCAGCAAGGCAAAGAAAAGACCAAGCAGAAGTGCCGGAAGGATAATGGAGCCTACAAGCTCGGCGAGCCACACTACAAGCGCTACGATGAGCAGTAGTGCAGCCGCCGGTGCCGCCAAAGCAACGATGATTAGAGCGGCGAAGCTGAAACGTCTTTCGCGCATGGGTCAGCCCTCGACTATTTTTCCTCACACTTGCAAGGTGCAACCTTGTCGCCCAGACCCCACTTGTTAATCTCCTCGTGCAAGAAATCACGCACCATACCTCGCATCTCCTTGCCCGTCTTTGGAGCAAATGCCAATGCGATAGTCGCACCGATAGCCGCGCCGCCAATTAGCGAAAGAACGCACAATGTACTCTGTTTCATAAGTCTCATTTTTTAGTTGTTAATACTCCGTAAACTTCACCCTTAGAACAGAGCAAATCGTGCGCCAAAAAGGCTCGAAAAGCATAAAAAAAGATACCCGACTTACGCCGGGTATCCTAGATGTTGTTTGAGGAGACTACCACACCACCTGTTGGGTATATGTAACACCAAACTGGTCGGTTACACGAATCTCACCCGAGCGAACGCCCTCCGAAGGTTTTACACGGAAAAGGTTTGGCGTTTTTGACGGCTTAGAGTAGTTGCGCGCCCACTTGTTGAGCTTCTCCTCCTGGTGCTCGGCATAGATCTTCAAATATGCAGGGTCGTGCTCGCCCTTTGTCAACTCCATATCGGCAACCTTAACGCCATTCTCCCACCACTCTGGCTTCGACCAAGTATCCGGCGAGTAGTTCCAGATATTAGCCTTTACGTACTCGGTGTTGGTCTGGGCCGGCGAATATGAGCGAATCTGATGGTTACGACCGTGGCCAACTGTCTTGTAGTACCACTCCATGGTGTCGCCATTAACCTCGGCAATCATATAGCCGTTAGGTGTTCCGCAGGTATTCAACTCGCGATTGAGGGTAATCTGGCCATTGCAACGACCTGCGATAATCGACTTCACATTCTGGAGCGAAGCGTACTTCTCTGGGGCTGTAGCGTAGTCGTAGCTATAGTTACGATGAGTGTGGCCTGCCCACGCATATACATTCTTGTACTCTGCAAGGAGTGCCGAATACTTCTTGTAGTTCACATTCTTCTCGCCATACTTGCCTGCTGCGTCCTTCATAAGCGGCGCGTGGCTGCAGATAACGATAGTAGTCTCCTTCGAGACGTGCTTCAAATCGTTTTCGAGCCACTTCAAAGTGTAGCCTTCAAGACCCGTCTTATACTTCTGCTTGTCGGCAGTGCGATTATAGAGAATATCATTCACCACCACGAAGTGTATCTTACCGATATTGAACGAGTAGTTCTGAGGTGCGATGTACGACTCGAAATAAGGGGTACCGAGCTTTGTTTCGAAGAGGTTGCGCTGATCGAAGTCATGGTTACCGATAACGCTAATCATTGGAATTGGTGCCTTGTCGATAACATCGATATAGTCGTCATACGCGGTCATTCTATTGTAGACAATATCACCCAAAGCGATAGCATACACCTCTTGCGAGCTATCCTCTACATAGGCTGCAAGGTCCGGCATAACAACGTCGCGGAAACGCTCAATAGCCTTATCGCTGAAGAGGCCATTGGTCTGAGGGTCGCCAATCATAGCCACAACAAAATTGTCGCTCGGATTCCTACGCTCGGTGAGCTCAAAGTCGGCACGTGCAGCATTGATGTGGCGAGGTACTCGACGGAAGAACTGAGGACGAGCATTACGCAACGGAATTTCGTACTTGGCAGGTACTGAAATCATCACAAAGCGCACCTCGGACATATTGCTCTTCATCGCATACTCTCCATTAACATCGGTCTGAACACTCTGCGAGCCATCGCTCACAACTACGCCCTCTATAGGCGAGCCCTTTCTATCGACCACGCGGCCAAATATATTTACGCCATTACTCAAAGGTTTAGCAACCTTAACAAGATCGTCGTAGAAGCTGCCACTTGCAACAAATGCAGATGTCCAGCCAAACATATCGTTAGTGTTCTCACCATTGCCATCAACCTTGCCAAAGTTTCCGCAGTCGCGAACCGTAACAGGAACTGTAGTGCCCTTAGTATATCCTGAGCCCGAGCCCACGAAACCTCCCGTTGAAGAGCGAGAGTTCTTTGACTTGTTAGTCACGTTGCCATAGTTGGCGCAATCGCGGAAATATGCGCCATTTTTCAATCCCTTACGGAGCGAAATCAAACCACAGAAACCACCGCACCACGCTGGTCCCTCGACGCCCTCGCTCAAAACTGTCGCATAGTTATAGCAACGACTTACGTGGATAGCCTGTATAGTCTGACCCATAACACCTCCAACAGATGCCGCATCAGATGTATTGGCCGACACCTTACCAAAATTTACGCAATCAACCATCGTCAATGTATTGTTCGGACGAGCGCAGATGCCCGCAACAACCGCCTCGTGAGTACCCGATACGGCCACAACGCCAAGATTGTCGCAGCAGACAACGTCGGCATTGGCCCAAGCTGTAATACCACCAGCACGAGAGGTCGGTTTCTGCTTGCCTACATACGGCATACCCACCGCTACAACATTACCACGATTAACGCAATACTTTACGGTCGAGCGAGATGATTCACCGACAATACCGCCGATATTGTTATTCGGAAAATCGCCCATGAACGAGATACTTCCCGTGTTCTCGCAACGCAAGATTGTTGTTCCGTTCTCGACCTTCTTGTTGTAGCAGGTACCTACGATGCCGCCCAAGCGGATACCCTTACCGCCTGCCTCGTTCGAAAGGCTTGTACGGCAAGAAACGGGAGCCGTATTCTTACAATTGTATATGATGTTGAGATTGCAAGCGGCAATAGCACCAATCATAATCTCCTTGTTTGCCTCCTCGCCAATATGCTCAACAACACCATGATTTATGCAGTTGGCGATCTTTCCTCGGTTGATTTTTGCAATGAATGCAACATACTCGTTCTCCTCGTTCACGGAGGTTGTAACCGAGAGCTTACACGACGAGTCGATAACGATATTCTGGACGATAGCCGAAGCTTCGAGCGTTCCGAAGAGCGACGACTTTGCCTGCCAATTGTAGAGCGTATGACCGCAACCATCGAATTTGCCCTTCCACACCTTGATAGTAGGGAATTTCTTACCCTTCTTCATGTCGATATCGGCAGTAAGGCACACGACTCCCTTTTCGTTCTGCCACATCGAGATGTCGGCCTCCTTATTTACCGCCTTAGCAAAGGCAAGCAACTCCTTGTAGTTCGAAATGCCCGCAGCTGATGCCGCAAACACCACCAAGGAGAGAATCAGTGAAAGAAATAATTTTCTCATATCGGTTTGATTTTAGGTTTTTGTATCTACAGTTTTTTGTATGTAATACAAAATTAACAACTTTTTTCCGAAAAACAAAGAGGTTGCCCAACAAATCTGTGGACAACCCCAAAGTAACCTTATTAGACTGCTTCGCTAAGTATTACTTCTCGATGAAAGCAGCATACTCATCAGCCGAAAGGAGCGAATTAACCTCCTCAGGAGCCGACATCTTAATCTTCACCATCCAACCCTCGCCGTATGGATCCTTGTTTACGAGTGCAGGATCAGCGTCGATTGCAGGGTTTACCTCTACAACCTCGCCCGAAACAGGAGTGAAGGCGTCCGAAACTGTCTTTACAGCCTCGATAGTTCCGAAGATATCGCCAGCAGCCAAGGTTTCGCCCTCGCTTTGGATATCAACAAATACGATATCGCCCAACTCGCTCTGCGCGAAATCGGTAATACCAACATAGGCGTACTCGCCCTCTACTCGACACCACTCGTGGTCGTTCGAATACTTCAATTCAGCAGGAATGTTTGCCATAGTTTTATTTGAATTAAAAATTAAAAATGCAAAATTAAAAAATTTGGAAATTAGTTTTCAGTTTTCCGCTCTCCGTTTTCCGTTTGCTTACAAAGATAGTTAAAAAATTATAAACTCCACCTCTTTGAACAAATAATCTTTAGTTTCACCGCTCTTATCCTCAAGACAGAGTGCGCCCGAAAGGGCTGTACCGATAATTTTAGCCGAAAACTTTTCGCCACTCGGCAATGCGTAGGTATGGTACTCGTTCTTGCGGTAGAGCGACGCATTATAACGATTGTGCAGAACCTCTGCCCCACCCTCACGCAGCAACTCGTAGTTGCGTTGCAAATGGTTCAAAAAGCACTTCAATACCTGCTCCGCATCGAGCTCTTTGCCAAGGAGTTGCGCCATCGAAACGGGATTTGGCAACGCTGCATCAAACTCGGTCTGATTTACATTTATGCCTACACCTACGATAGTGCGGCGCAACGAGGTTGGCGCAAGCGAATGCTCAATAAGTATGCCGACCAGCTTCCTATCGCCAACGTAGATATCGTTCGTCCACTTTATCTTCGCCTCGATGCCATACTCGGCAACCATATCGACGAGCGACAATGCCACAACCTCCGACACCGAGAACTGCTCGGCAATGGGTACAAACGTAGGCTCAAGCACCACCGAGAAGGTCAAATTCTCGCCCTTGCGGCTGTGCCACTCATGGCCACGCTGGCCACGACCTGCCGTCTGAAAATCTGCCCACACGACGTCCCCCTCGCAATACTTTTCGTCGCGAGCATCGTCGTTAGTCGAAGCGGTTATGGAGAAATGATAAATCATTTCTTAATTAAAAATGCAAAATTATCTCAGTACCAAAAAAATTGTCTTTGATTGAGAAAATTTTGTGCGTTGTTAGGCGACAAATCCGCAGCATAGTAGACCTATGTGAGGAATTTGGCGACCGACGCAAGGTGCAAAATTTACCAATCAAAACGATTTTTACGCCTGGACGCCGAAGTCGCGGAGAGCATCGTTAAGAGTCGTCTTCTTGTCGGTTGACTCCTTGCGCTTGCCGATAATAAGTGCACACGCAACGTTGAACTCTCCTGCAGGGAACTTCTTGGCGTAAGTGCCAGGAATAACTACCGAACGTGCAGGAACATAGCCCTTGTAGGTTACAGGCTCCTCGCCGGTAACGTCGATAATATGAGTTGAGCCGGTGATTACGGTGTTCGAGCCGATAACGGCCTCGCGACATACGTGAGCACCCTCAACGATGATTGCACGCGAGCCGATAAAGCAATTGTCCTCGATGATTACGGGAGCAGCCTGAACAGGCTCCAACACACCACCGATACCAACGCCACCCGAGAGGTGCACGTGCTTACCAATCTGTGCGCACGATCCAACGGTTGCCCAAGTATCGACCATGGTGCCGGTATCAACATAGGCACCTATATTCACATACGACGGCATAAGCACTGCGCCAGGAGCGATATAGGCTCCATAGCGAGCCATTGCGTGAGGCACTACACGTACGCCGAGTTTCTCGTAGTCATGCTTGAGGTCAATTTTATCGTACCACTCCAACTCGCCCGCACGCATTGTACGCATCTTCTGGATTGGGAAGTACATAATAATTGCCTTCTTTACCCACTCATTTACCTGCCACTCGCTCTTCTCCAAGTCGATTGGCTCAGCAGTGCGAAGCTCGCCCTTATCTACCGCCTCAACAACGGCACGAATAACCGCCTTAACCTCCTCCTGCTCGAGCATTGCGCGATTCTCCCACGCCTGCTCTACTACTGCTTTAAGTTCCGAGAAATTACTCATATCTATACTATTTTTAATCTATCACTGCTATTACGAGGTCGCCCTCTCGCTTTACCGCAACCTCGACATCTTCACCGCCGAGAATCGAGCCATAGAGCACTCCCCCATCTGCGTTAAACGCCTTAATCGAAATATCCTTCACGAGGTCGAGTCCGCCCTTGCGATAGTACTTATAGAGCGCCTCCTTCGCGCTCCACATCTCGGCATAGAGGCCATTCGCTTGCGCTATTTGCTGCTCCTCGTCCGAGAGGTATCGACTTGCAACCCTGCCGAAATCGCGCTCCACAGACTCAATATCCACCGCGCACACGCTATCGGCGAACAATACCGCCACCCTATCACGGCTGTGCGACACACTTATATATATATTAGGTGTATCTACAATCGGTGCGCCATACTCATCGTAGCCTATAGTCACATCGGCACCCAGCTCGCGTCTTACAATCGCACGCCAAGCCAACGCTTCACATCGGCGCGAGGCAGAACCGAACTGCTCGACCAATGCTAAATCTGCCATTGCAGCACCATCGCGCAGAGTCTCCTCCGCAGCAATTTGCTCTATGACGATGCGACTACTCATTGTGCTTTACAATGATTTTAATCTTGTCTATGCGGTGCCCCTCCATCGAATCGACAATAAAGCGAATGCCGTGGGCCTGCACCTCCTCGCCCTTCTTCAAGAAGTTGCGATTTATCTCGAGCATCAAGCCCGCAACCGTCTCGGCACGTCCTTGAACGTCCTCGAACAGATCATCATCGAGGTCGAGCACTCGCGTAACATCGACAATATGGGTCTTACCCTCGAAGAGGTAGGTATTCTCATTCAATCGGCGATAGAACGACTCGTCGACGTCGCTCTCGTCCGAAATTTCGCCTACAACCTCCTCCAAGATATCCTCCAACGAGATCAAGCCCTGCGTTGCACCATACTCATCGACCACGATAGCCATATGGAACTTCTGCTTCTGGAAATCCTCCAGCACTGCATTCACCTTCTTGTGCATAGGCACAAAGTATGGGTCACGAATAAGCTGCTGCCAGCCGAATTCATCGCCTTTTGAGATGTGTGCAAGCAAGTCCTTAACGAACAAGACGCCCTTGATATCGTCGATATCCTCATTATAGACCGGAAGTCGCGAATAGCCCGTTTCGGTGATAACCTTCTTCACCTCGGTGAAGGTCATAGTCTGCTCCACCGCCTTAATATCGATACGCGGACGCATAATATCCTCGACCTCGCGTGAGGCGATACCCACAATACCCGAAAGAATCTTCTGTTCCTCGCTCTCAGGGTCGGTCGTCATATCGACAGCATCGGCCAAGTCCTCAATCGAGATATTCTCGCTACTCGACGACGCAATTTTGCCAACACGACCGCTTGTATTTATCAAGATATAGGAGAATGGGGAGAAGAGTATTCGCAAGATGCTAAGTGGCTGCGCAAAGAGCAGTGCCACCTTCACATTTGAGTTCTGCGCCACAATCTTAGGCAAAATCTCACCAAAGAGCAGCAACAAGAATGTTACCAACACACCCGTAAAGAGAAACTCCACCACCGTATTGTCGTGGAAATTGAAGAGCGTATGAATAACCTTCGACGTGCAGATTACAATGGCGATATTCACCAAGTTGTTCACCACAAGAATAGTGGCAAGCAACGAATCGCTATTTTTGAGCAACTTCAACACACTCTCCGAAGCCATCGAATTGCGTTGTTTGAGCTGACGAATATCGGAAGGCTGCAATGAGAAGAAGGCTACCTCCGAGGCCGACATCATACCCGAGAGCAGCAACAATAACACTGAAGCAACCATCAAGATGATTGCTTCGGGTGGACAACTTTGATATTCTATAAAACTCATATCCAACGTTTAGAAGAGTTTGAGCGTAGTCTCCTGGTTCTCAGCCTGCTGTTCTGTCTCAGACTCTACACCAGCCACAGAGTGCATCTTCGCAACCGTAGTGAGCGTTACACCGTGAGTTATATAGGCTGGTACTCGCTTACACTCCTCAATCTCGGCAAAATTACGCGCAGGACGTGTAAGGGGTGCCGGCATAGAGCGAGGCTCCGTAACTACCAACGGCTCCGGCCTTGCAGTAGAAGCCTTCGGAGGCTCCACCACGTTGTGGTGCGAGTGTGTATGCTGATGTGGATGAGCAGGAGCATGTGGATCGTGAGGGGTAAAGACAACTGTTTTTGGTCTTGGCTCATCTTCCGGCTCATTCTTTATGACAGAAGGTCTCGAGAAGTCGTCATTAGTAAATCCTGTAGCCACAATCACAACCTCCATCTCGTTCTCTGCGAGATTAGGCTTGATACTCATACCCCAGATGATATTCGTATAGCGAATCTTTCCGTTCTCATCCTCGATTTTCGCGTGATACTGAACACGATCACGCACACGGTGTGCCTCATTCAAGGTCAAACCTTCTGAGCTCGACACCGAGATATTAACAAGCACATTGCGCGAGCCACTAATCGAAACATTACCAAAGAGCGGCGAAGTCAATATCTTATCGATAACTCTATCGGCACGATCCTCACCCGTCTCGGTAGCTACGCCCATAACCGCACTACCACTACCGCGCATAACGGTGCAGACATCGGAGAAATCGACGTTTACCAGGTTAGACTTGTGAGTGATAATCTCGGCGATACCCTTTGCAGCAAATGCCACAACATCGTTTGCTCGACCAAAACCGGTCATCGCAGGCATATGTCCGTAGAGCTCATTTATAGCATCGTTGCTCAATATGATGATGGCGTCAACGTGCTTGCGCAAGTTCTCTACGCCCTCAGCAGCTTGCTTTGTTCGGTGTGGACCCTCATTGCTTGGAGGTGTGGTTACGATTGCCACGGTAAGGATACCCATCTCCTGCGCCAACTCGGCAATTACCGGAGTAGCGCCCGTACCTGTTCCCGCACCCATACCGGCTGCCAAGAACAACATCTTGGTACCACGCGCAGTCAACAAGTCGCGAACCTTATCCAACGATGCCTTAGCGCACTCGGCACCACGCTCCAACTGATTTCCAGCACCCAAGCCATCGCCACCAAGCAAAACTTTGTTCTCTACGGCAATGTGCAACTTATCCAAATCGTCTTGGTCGGTGTTACAAGCAGCGAGGTTTACACCCTCAATCTGCATCTGCCACATATGCTCGATAGCGTTGCCACCAGCACCGCCAACACCCATCGCCATAATCTTCGAAGGCTGGCTCTTCACCGACGTAAGGTCATTCAATATGCTATAATTATCCATCGTACTCTTATTATCTTACTATCGAACTAAATGTAACTGTCGTCCTCGAACAAGTTGTCTAACTTATGCTTAATAAAACCTAAGAGGCTGCGCTTTGGCTTATCCTCCTTCTCCTTATACTTAACAGGACCCTTAACGACTGTATCCTTTGTTTCTTCAGCCTTTTCAACAGGCTCATCAGCAACCGGTTCCTCACCTCGCTCATCAACTACCGGAATCTCCACCTCTGGAGTCTGCACAGTCGGCGTTGCTGCTGGCGTAGGTACTACCGGAATTGGTTCCGGCTCTGGCTGCTCGATTGGAACTTCAGGCTCGAAAATGGTAACATCAGGACGCAAATTTGCCGGTAATGTGTCGCACGCCTCGTGCTGTGCACCATAGAGCAACAAGCCCATCGCTACCGACTGAGGCTTTGCGCAAACCAACTCCTGCGACTCATCGTCCAAGCTATACAGCATATCGCCTAAGCGAACCTCCATATTCAACTCGCGTGCAAAGAGCTGGTCGATATTCGAGAGGTAGGTAGCACCACCCGTAAGAACGATTCCGCAAGGGATTCTGGTCGAGAACTTTGCAGCCCTCAACTCGCGCAATACGAACTGTGCGATATCCTTCAAGCGCTCTTCAGCAATCTCAGCGATATTGCGCTGTAGAATCTGCTTCTTGGCGTGGCCTGCTGTCTTTATAGATATTGCTGCATCCTCAGGTACCGCACTAGCAACGGCTGAGCCATACTTGTGCTTGATGCGATCGATATCCCTCTTTGGGATACTCAATGCGTTGTGCAAGTCATTATTGATACTCGACGAACCAATAGGCAACGATGAGAAGTAGTGCAGCTTACCCTCGCGAACAACCGCGATATCGGTCAAATCGCCACCAATATCAACAATAGCGATACCCTCCTCCTTCTCCTCAGGGGTAAGGAGCAAATCAGGCAACAACGTCGGGCTAATACACAACCCGCTATTCTTAATGCCTGCACGATACAACGCTCTATTCACACGATCGATTTGGTGACGACCTGCCATAACGTAGAGGTATGTAACCGAGAGCTTATGGCCATACGATCCCAATGGATTGGTAACGTCCTGACGGTCGTCAATGCAGTAGCGGAGAGGAATACGGTCAATGATAACATCGGTACCACTCGGAGCAACAGCGTCGATACGTGCATTCAGCTCTCGCATCTCGAGATCCGTAACACAACCTGTCTTCTCGTTTATATAGACATAATCCTCATAGCGTACACAATAGGTCGAACGACCCGATATACCTATATAGGCCGAATTTAATTTCAATTGCAAATCGCTCTCCAAAGCACTCTTCGCTCTAGCAATAGCATCGCCAAGAAGGAGATGATTCGCAATATCTCCATCTTTAACGCAATCCTCAATTTTCTGAACTTCGACTCCCAAAACCGAGATCTCTCCGTCCTCCTTTTGAGTACCTACCGCCATAGTAACATTCGAAGAGCCGATGTCTATGCCTATTATGTACTTATTCTCCATATCTACTCTCTGCATATTATTTGTTTATCATATCTTACGTCTACCACTTTGTAGCGCTCCCAGCCAACGTACGGAAGCCCCTTATCGTAGAATTTGTGCAACTTCTTCAACTTCTCGTCGCTCTTGTCAAGCGTTCCGAACTCAATTTCGAAATTGCCACTGCGAGGTATCATTCGCAAGCTAATCTCACCCATATAGGTCGTATCGGCAACAATTTGCACCACCTCGGCCGACCAAAACGGATCTTTATTCACTTTGGATACAAAGTTAATTAGATTAACAAAATCTACACTCTTTTTTTGCAACTTTTTTTTGTAATTTTCGCTATTTTGTTGCTGTTTTTTCAATTGCACCTCATCTGCGTCCAACTTGGCGAGTTCGCTCGGCTCGTTGCTCTCGCGACGCTTCTCCCTCAATTGAAGCATATCAGTCTCAATTTTATCAAGCTTTGCATTCTCCTGCACGATGAGCTGCGCAAAATAGTCATTGACATCGCCCTCGAAGTGGGTGTCAAAATGAGGTTTATACTTACCCGTAACAACCGAAGTATAGTAAGCCGACCTGTAGGGCTGACAAAATATATAACCACCCTCAGTAACATAGGAGTTTACTCCGCCGCACATAAGTCGCAACACCGGAGTATGTTGCATAATATCGATGTGCAACACGCCCGAGTAGGTTACATGAGCAGCGACATCCTTCACATAGCCATCTCGCGAAATATAAGCCAAGATATTCGCAACATCAAGGCTATCCACCTGCACGTCATCGACCTTCACTCCACTATGGCGAATCTTCTCGTGCACCTGCTCCAACGAGATAAAGCTTCGATTATCATCATTGTCCGGCAACGAGATCTCGACACCAACAACTCTCTTCTCTACTCGATGCTCTTGCGCAAGATGCGAAGCATAGCAGACATAGGCGACAATAACTGCTACCGCCAATAAAAATGTCACTATTTTCAAAATCTTACGCCACATCTTTTAAAATGCAAAATATTATTTTCGAGATATAACATCAGCTATCGCCTCGCAGCAAGCATCGATATTACCCGCTCCGAAAGAAACAACTACGTCAGTATCCATCTCGCCAATGGTCTGCGCCAACACCTCTCGCTCAACTATGCGGCAAGGCTTTGTCACAAGGTTGGCGATAATCTCGGTTGTAACACCCTCGATAGGGAGCTCACGTGCCGGATAAATCGGCAAGAGCACAACCTCATCAGCCTCGTTCAATGCCTCGGCAAACTCCACGTACAAATCGCGCGTACGAGTAAAGAGGTGCGGCTGGAAGATAGCCGTAACCTTGCGCGATGGGAACATCTGCTTAACCGAAGTAATCGTAGCCAAGAGCTCGCGTGGGTGGTGAGCGTAGTCGTCCATATAGACACCCTTTGGAGTATTCACATAGAACTCGAAGCGACGCTTCACGCCCGAGAACTCCTTCAACGCCTTGCGCAATGCGTCGTAATCCTTAATATCACGCTCCACCGACCAAAGCAACGAAACCGCAGCTACCGAATTCTCGATGTTCACCCAGCCCGGGATACCAAGCACGCAACCCTCGATAACGCCCGTAGGAGTTACTATGTCGTAGCGGTAGTAGCCACCCTCCAAGAGTTCAACATTCTTTGCGTAAAAGTCGCACTCCTCGTTGTACGAGTAGTGATAGACCAAAATTTTATCGTTTGTAATGGCTACATCAACACCCTTCTTCATAACGAGCACGCCACCCTCCTTAATCTGAGAGATAAACTGCGAGAAGGCCTCCTTCACAGCCTCGTGGGTGCCGTAGATATCGAGGTGATCGGCATCTGCCGAAGTAACCACTGCCGCATCGGGATAGAGTTGCAAGAATGAGCGGTCGAACTCATCGGCCTCAACCACAAATCTGTCGCCCTCGCCCAAAACCAAGTTCGAACCGAAATTCTTGGATATTCCGCCCAAGAATGCCGAGCCCTCACCCGAAACTGCGTGATTCAACCACGCCGTCAAAGTCGAGGTCGAGGTCTTGCCGTGAGTACCCGACACCGCCATGACGTACTTGCCCTGCGAGAGCAAGCCCAACACCTGCGAGCGCTTCTTAATCTCAAAACCCTCGGCGCGGAACATAGCCTGCTCCGAGTGGTCTGCAGGAATCGCAGGAGTGTAGATTACCACGGTGTGTTCCTTGTCGAGGAAAGCCTCTGGAATAAGCTTCACATCGTCCTCATAGTGAACGTGCGCACCCTCAGCCTCCAACTTACGAGTTAGGTCGGTTGCTGTGCGGTCATAGCCCGCTACCTGCCAGCCTTCGTGCAGGAAATAGCGTGCCAAAGCACTCATTCCGATACCGCCAATACCCAAAAAGTATACTCTATCTTTCATCTTTTGCGACTACTCTTTAATCAATTTTACAATCTCGTCGGCTACGCGCTCCGCAGCATCAGGGGTAGCCAACTTTGCGATATTCTTAGACAACTTAGCGAGCAACGCCTTGTCGGCCACCATCTTCAAAGCGGTCGAAATACCACAATCGGCAGCATCAGCATCGCGCACCATCATCGCAGCCTCCTTGTTCACCAAGGCCATAGCATTCTTGGTCTGATGATCCTCGGCAACATTCGGCGACGGAACAAAGAGCGTAGGCTTCTTTGCCAAGCACAACTCCGACACCGTACAAGCGCCACTACGCGAAATCACCACGTCAGCAATCTCGTAGGCGTAATCCATACGATCGATAAATGGCACAAGCGAGATATTCTTGGTCGGATAGTGAGCGAAGAACTCGCGCATCTCCTTCTCGTAGTAGCGACCTGTCTGCCAAACCACCTGCACCGGAGCCTCTCCACCAAGAGTAATAATCCACGACTTCATCATATTGTTCAACGTACGTGTTCCAAGCGAACCACCCACAACCAAAATCGTAGGCAAGCCCTCCTTCAAGCCGTAGTGAGCAAATGCCTTCTCACGGTCGATTGCGCCCTCGCCAAATGCACTACGCAAAGGGTTTCCGGTATGAACAATCTTACGCTCATTGAAAAATCTATCCATGCCGTCGTACGCTACGCATATCTTCTTGCTGCGTCCGCCAACAATCTTATTCACGAGACCGGCATACGAGTTCTGCTCCTGGATAATGGTTGGCACACCCATCTTCTGTGCTACATAGACAATCGGAGCACTTGCATAGCCACCAAAGCCAGCAACCACATCGGGCTTAAACTCCTTGATGATGCGGCGTGCCTGATTGAGGCTTCGCAAAAGATAGTATGGCAAGGCAAAGTTCTGCCAAGTAAAGCGACGCTGCAGGCCGACAATCTTCAAGCCCTTGATATTGTAGCCCAAGTTAGGGATAAGTGTCATCTCCATCTTACCCTCGGCACCCACAAAGAGGATCTCGACCTCCTCGCCAAAGCGTTTCTTCAACTCCTCGGCTACCGACACTGCCGGATAGATATGACCTCCGGTACCTCCTCCGGATAGGATAATTCTCTTCATTTTGCTACTCGTTTTTGTGCAATCCTAGTAATTGACCACAAAAGTAGCGATAATTATCCGAACTACAAAAGAAAAGCGCAGTGAAATTATATTTCACTACGCACTTTCGTTTTTTATGGGAATTTTCTATCCCTTTTCTACTTCAAAACCTCGTTCAGAATAGAGGCCAAGCGATAGGCCGAGCGAGCCACCATCTCCAAGTGTATATCCTCGAGATTGAGGCGAGGCTCATTTCTCAACAGCATATCGGGTTTTGCCCACTCATACATAGGCTTTGCTCGCAGCCCCATCTCGTGCGCCCAATCTCGCACCGTGCCCTGCATTGCCGACTGGCTAATCTTGTTAAAGCGAAGGTTTATATCGTAGGCGTAATACTCTGATGACCAGGCTTGATGCCAGAAGCAAAAGTTTGTATTCCAAAGCTTATGCCAAGTGAGTTTTCCGCGGTTTTCGTACTTATCTCTCTTGTCGGGACTCGGGCCCTCTCGATTACTCGACCAAGTGAACTCGAAATCGCTCTGCGAAGACTCAATGCCCTCGATTGCAATACGCGAGATGGTGTGCAGCTCGATATTCAGTTTTCGAAGATGTATCAACGCCTTATACTGCTCCACATCGCTATATTTCTCTCGATTGCTAAGCACCTCAATAGCACGCTCCATCTTCACCACAATATCCTTCTCGCAAGTGGTTGTCGAGCGGAGGTCAGCATCGAGTGAGACCTTCATCGCCTTATCCACTACCCATTTGTAATTAACCGTCTCCTCCAAAGCGAGGATGCGATTACACTCCGTTTTTGCAGCCTCGGTCATATACTTCTCGGCTATCAAAAACGATGCATCATCAACCAATTTGGTCCACGCTTGAGCGGTGCACGCCATAGCCACAAAGGCTAAAACAAGAAAAAATCTCTTCATAATCACACCCTCCTACTCTTTGAATACGTCGTTAATAATATATGCCAGACGATAGGCGCCTTTGAGTATCATTTCGTCGCTAAGTTCGTGTATATGAGCTATTTGTTCCTCTGTTAGTTCAGTTATTTCTGTGCCTACGGGGGTAATACTATAGACTCGCTCAGCTTGTTTCACGGCGTCGTTTGCCCACTTCAAGACACTGCCCTTCTGATACTTCTTCACCTGTTTTGGTGAGAGTACATCAACCTCCTTGGCATAGCGCTCCATAGTCCACTTCTCGCGCTTGAAACCCGGTGAGCGATCCCAAAAAGTGTGTTTTGAGAACTTCTTTCCCTTGTTGGAAAGGGGGTAATTTAGCGCCTTATGCGCAGACTTACTGCGGAAGAAAGTGTGCACAGGACAGTGGAAATCGGGCACCATATGAATCAAATAGATAAGATTCTGACGCACAAGCGAATCGGGAAGATTCTTATAATCTTTCAGCTCGTTCCAAATGCGCTCGGTTTGGTAGTGCGCCGACTTTGTTCGTGACTCTTCGAGCCTCCATTTCTCGTTCTCGACATAGATAGTGTGCCAATCACTCGTAGCCTTATATGGGTCGATATAACGCCACTGATCCATCCACGAGGCGTAGAATACGAACGAGTGCTGAAGGTAGTGCTCGCACTTTGCCTTTGCCTCGGGCGTAAGGTGTTGCTCGGCTATATATGCAGCGCACGAGTGTCCATAGCCATTCCAAGCTTGAACACTCTGTGTGCCTGCAAATAACACTATTGCAACAACTGCAAGTAGGGTTTTTATTTTTTGCATTTTACTTATGAGTTGTATTTTACAACTCTCTTATTTAAAATTCTCATTAAGCAATGCCGCCAATCGGAATGCTGCTCGACCCATGCAACTCATATGCAAATCCTCGTGAGCCTGAATGGTTGCGTGAAGGAACTTACCCTCGTTAGCCTCCAAAATGGCGTGTACCTTCTTAGTATCCTGACCGATGTCGTGGCACCAATCTACGAGTGTTCCTGCCGAATATTGAGCCTTCTTGTCACCAAACATAACTTTAAACTCGTTAGCCCACATCTCAGCAGTGTAGCCGCCGTGCTGATATACATAGCGATTAGTCCACAACTCCTTCCACGATGCAGGGAAAAGCTTTGCAGGGCGTCCATTTGCAGTACCCTTCGAAGAGGTGTATTGGAAGTCGGTACCCGAATTTGCAACGCCCTCGATAGCAACATTCGAGATGTGGTGCATATCGATAACGAGGTTCATCACGGTGAAGAGAGCCAAGCGTACGCTCTTCTCATCGTGTTGCTTATGGTTGCGGAGAACTGCCAAAGCCTTCTCAATCTGAACATAAGCATCCTTCTCATCTGCGGCTGCAGGCTTCAAATCTGCGTTGAGATGAAGTGTGTGCCAATCCTTGCTCTCGTAGAGTCTACCATCCTTGCGGAGCGCCACAAGATATTGTGCAGGCTTCGACATATCTTCGCCAACATATTTCTGCACCAATTGGAGTGTCTGCGGATTGTAATTCTGTGCTGCTGCAAGCAATACAGCCTGATCACATCTGATATGCCAAGCCTTTGCTGAAAGTGTTGCTGCAATAAGCGCAACGGCCAATATAATCTTTCTCATAATACTCTAATACTTAAATATTTCCTCTATTACATACGCCAATCTATACGCTGCACGATGCAACTGCTTATCCACGATAGCGTGAACCTCATCGATCTCCTCTTCGCTCAGTTTGGCTATCTCGGTACCCTCTGCAAAAAGGCTGTAACATTGCTCAGATACGCCAGCTGTTTCTTGAGTCCAATCGTAGCCTGTACCCTTCTGCACCTTCTTGATCTGACCCTTCGAGAACGGTGTGAAATTGTCGTAGTAGACCTCGCAGTTCCAACCTTTACGGAGGAAGCTTGGCGAGCCGTCCCAGAAGCGGTGAGTGCTGAACTTTTTACCCTTTCGCTTCAAGTTGTAGAAGTGGTGAGGGTAAGCCGTCTTATCCCAACGAATATGTCCAGGGCAGTGGTGGTCGCCAATCATATGGATAAGGTACTGCAAGTTTACCTTAACCAACGAGTCGGGCATATTCTTATATCCACCATTACCCATTTCGTTACGGATACGCTCGATGTGGAACGCACCTGTTGTGGTCTTACCAACTACAACCTTACCCTTGGTGTCGATGTTGGTACTGTGCCACCAATCGCAATCGGTGTAGCCCTCAATCGAGCGATACTGATCCATCCAAGATGCTTGATAAGTAATTGTAGATTTGAGATAGTGTTGAGCCTTCGCCTTCGCCTCTGGCGAGAGAAGCTGCTCTGCATAGTAGGCAATTACAGAGTGACCAAGACCACCCCACGCAAGAGCCTTCTCTACGCTACACAATGCAACTACCGCTGCAAGTGCAATAAAAAGTTTTCTCTTCATAATTTTACTTGTGTTTGTTTATCTTTTTACTTCAAATTCTCGTTGAGCAACACTGCAATACGATACGCTGCACGTGCAAGGCAACTCATCTTTCAGTCGCTTGCGACTCCAAGTCCCCCTTTTCCAACAGGGGGATTTAGGGGGAATGTCAATACCATTGCATATGAGTTGCTCAAACAACTTCTTTTTACTTCAAATTCTCGTTAAGCAACACTGCAATACGGTACGCTGCACGTGCAAGGCAACTCATATGAAACTCTTCGTACTTCTGAATTGTTGGGTGGAGGAAGTTACCGCCATTTGCCTCCAAAACACCATACACATCTTTGGTGTACTGACCGATATCATTAGTCCAGTCGCGAAGTGTTCCTGCCGAGTACTGCTCCTTCTTGTCGCCGTGCATAATCTCGATATCGTATGCCCACATCGCCGGCGAATAGGCGCCGTGATAGGTAACGTAGCGATGTGTCCACAACGACTTCCACGAATAAGGGGTAATCTTTGCGGTCTTACCATTCGCTGTACCCTTCGAAGTGCCAACCTGGAAGTCGGTACCCGACTGCGGAATACCCTCGATAACCACGTTCGAAAGGTTATGCATATCGATAATGAGGTTCATTACGGTGTGAACTGCAAATTTCACGACATCCTCATCGTGATCCTTGCGGTTGCGGATAATATCCAAAGCCTTCTCAATCTGAACATAAGCATCGTTCTCATCAGCTGCCGCAGGCTGCAAATTTGCATCGAGGTGAAGCTGATGCCAGCCCGCACTCTCGAGGTGGCGACCATTTTTACGGTGCCATGAGAGGTGGTTCGAAGCCTTGGTTACATCCTCGTGAACATACTGCTGCACCAAGCGAAGAGTCTTTGGGTTGTAATTGTGTGATGCAACCAACAATACAGCCTTGTCATAAGAGGAATTCCACGCCTTTGCAGAGAGTGTTGCAGCAACGAGCAACACTGCCAATATAATCTTTCTCATAGTGATAATGCTCTAATACTTAAAAATTTCTTCCAAAACTCCCGCTAAGCGGTATGCAGCACGCTGCATCTGCTTGTCAACAATAGCCTGGACGGTCTCAACCTCCTCCTTGGTCATCTCGTTGATCTCCTTGTCCTTAGGCATAACGGTAAAGCAGTAACGAGCGACGTCGGCAGTCTCCTGAGTCCAATCGTAGCCGGTACCCTTCTTCACCTTCTTTGCCTGGCCCTTTGTGAGAGGCTCCATATTCTCAACATACTTCTCGCAAGTCCAGCCCTTACGCTTGAAGCCTGGCGAGCCGTCCCAGAAGCTATGGTAGCCACGACTCTTACCTTTCTGCTTCAAACTATAGTGGAATGCAGGGTGCTCCTTCTTGCTCCAACGCACATGCACAGGGCAGTGGTGGTCACCAATCATATGGATAAGGTACTGCAAGTTAATCTTCACCAACGAATCGGGCATATTCTTGTATGCTCCATTTGCCATCTCCTGACGGATACGCTCGATATGGAAAGCACCGGTTGTTGTCTTGCCCCTCACAACCTTATAATTTGCGTCGATATTAGTGCTATGCCACAAATCGCACTCAGTATAACCCTCAATCGAGCGATACTGATCCATCCATGACGCCTGATATGCGAGCGACGAATGGAGATAGTGGTGACACTTCTCGCGCACCTCAGGCGAGATAAGCTGCTCGGCATAGTAGGCAATCACTGCGTGACCGACATTAGCCCAAGCAAAGGCCTTCTCTACTCCGCAAAAAGCAACTATAGCTGCCAATGCGATAAAAAACTTTCTTTTCATAACTTATTCAATTTCAATGTTTAAGATATGGTTCTATTTTGTTGCCTCGTTCATCAACGCAGCAATACGGAAAGCAGCACGAGCTACGCCAGCGTAGAAGCGCTCCTCCTCCTCGGCATGAGCCTGACGCGAAAGTTGGCAATATGGGCCAGCCCACTCATAGAGCGGCTTCACGAGATTTCCCATATCGACAGCCCAATCGCGAATTGAGCCCGTCATATACTGCTCCTTGTAGCGACCATGGCACACCTTCAAATCACGAACGTGCATCTCTGGCGACCACGCCGAGTGGAATACCGAGAAGCCATATGTCCAGAAGTGCTTCCACTTGCGAGCGCGGAACTTCTCCTTCTTGCCATAGCCACCCATCGACTGCTGGAACTCGAAATCCTCCTTCGAGTATGCGAACTCCTCGAGATATACATTTGCAACATTGTGCATCTCGATGGTCAGCTCGATAATTTTATGGATAGCAAACGTAACCTCCTCCTCACTGTGCGATGCGCGGTTCTTCACAACCTCGACAGCATTCTCGAGCTGAGCAATAGCGTTCTTATCATCAGCTACCACCGGATTCATATTCATATCGAGCGATATCGTGCGCCAATCGGCAGTCTCAAGTAAATCGCCCTTCTTGCGAGCTTTCTCGAAGGTCTGCACATACTGACGAACATCTTCACCCAAATACTTCTTCAACTCTGCCTGCGCTGCAGGAGTCATATTCTCGTAAGCGAGCAACATAGCAGCCTGATCATAGACCAAGTTCCACGCCTGAGCCGAGTATGCGCCCAAAATGAGGGCGAGTGTTATAAATATCTTCTTCATAGCGCGATCCTCCCCTACTTTTTCTTGAAAATTTGGTTCATAACATAGGCCAAACGATAGCCAGCCTTTACAGCCTCCTCGTCGGCAATGCGACGCATCTCCTCGCGAGTCTCCTTCGAGTACTTCTGCTTGTTCGAGCCAGCAGGCGAAAGCTCAAAGGTCTGCTCGGCATGAGGAAGGCTTCCTACAGCCCACTTGTAAGGAGTACCCTTGCAGATCTTCTTAACCTCCTTCTCAGAGAGGGTTGCCATTTTATCGGCATAGTCGATTGCAGTCCACTTCTTGCGACCATACTCAATAGCATCTACGTCCCACACCTTGTGGAATGACTCCTTGCCACCCTTGTTGTTGGTGAGGTGGTAGTAGTACTGCGGATGCGACTTCTTAGGCCATACGTTGTGACCCGGGCAGTGCATATCTGCCACCAAGTGAATGAGATACAACAAATTGAGGCGAACCTCCTCATTAGGCATATTCTTGTAGTTCTTCATCAACTTCCAGATGCGATCGACCTGATAAGCTGCGCACTTCTCGTTTGCGATATCGACAGCGCCACTCTCGTCCATCCAGTTGCTGTGCCACTTGCCCGATGGGCGATATGGGTCGGTATAACGGAATTGGTCCATCCAAATTGCATAGAAAGGCAACGAGTGGTTCAAATACTTATGAATCTCCTCGCGAGCCTCGTCGGTGAGGTTTCGCTCCGCAATCTCGGTAATAGCCGAGTGAGCAAAGCCACCCCACGCCTTTGCGCTATTGATGCTAAATGCAGTGAGCGCAACGACTAAAATAAGTAGTTTTTTCATGGTTAGGTTTTATTAGTTTTTCTATTGTGCTAACTGATCGAGCAACACAGCCAAGCGATAACCCAACTTTGCCATCATCTCGAAGTGTAACTCCTCTAAATCGTTACGCTGGATACGAGGCATCTCATAGTCGGGTTTCGCCCACTCATAGACCTTACTTGCAGTCTGACCGCAATCTGCCGCCCAATCGTACAACGAGCCCACAGCTGCCGCCTTAGCTTTCTCGCCGTATGCCTTCTCGTAGTCGTCAGCCCACATATTGCCTGTCATACCGCTGTGCCAAGCGTCGTAAATAGACCAAAAGCGCGACCAAGTAACCTGATGCTTACGCTTATTATACTTCGGGGTATCACCGCTGTAGCAATAAATTTTGAAATCCTCCATCGAGTGCGGATACTCCTCGAGACGGATATGACCGATGAGGTGCATATCGCACATGAGGTTGATGATGGTGCGGAGCGCATTGACAACCTCCTGACGCTCTCTACCCTCGCGATCGCGAACGATAGCCATAGCAGCCTCGATGCCGCTAATTACATCGTCGCGACCCTCAACCTTCATCGGACGAAGTTCCTTGTCGAGGTAGAGATAGTGAATCTCGTTCTGATGCGCAGCCTGGTTCTTTTTCTCAAGGCCATAGAGGAACTGCACGTCCTCAAAGAAACTCTTACCGAGGAAGCGATCAACAAACGCCTTACCCTCCTCCGAGAGGTTGCGCTGTGCAAGAATCATCGCACCCTCACAAACACGCTTCTCGGTACCTCCGGTCTGCGCATTTGCCGTAAAAATCGAAGCCGCCAACATGGCAAGCAATACGAATCTTTTCATAGTCTACTCTATTTTATAGCCTCATTCAACAACACAGCCATGCGGAAACCTGCACGCGCCATCATCTCGTAGTTCAAATCCTCGAGTTCGTTGCGCTCACGACGAGTCATAACGTAGTCAGGATTTACTCGTGAGTAGAGCTCTGCAGCCTTCTCGCCAATCTGTGTAGCCCAATCGTACAACGTACCCTTCGACAACTCTGCACGCTTCTCACCAAGACACAACTCCATATCCTCGGCCCACAAATCGCCCGAGAAACCTCCGTGCCAATAGGTGTACGAATCCCACAATCTGCCCCACTTAACACTCGAAGTTGTCTTACGCTTGCCGTAGTCGCCATTATAGCAGGTAAATGTAAACTCGGCCTGCGACTGTGGATAGTTCTCGATACGGACGTAGCCCATATTGTGCATCTCGCACATAAGGTTGATAATGGTACGCAAAGCCTTTACGACCTCACCCTTGCTGTGTGAATCGCGAGCACGAACAACAGCCAAAGCCTGCTCGATGCCCTTCAAAGCGTCCTCGCCCTCAACACCGATAGGCTGCAAATCAGCCGAAAGGTGCAAGTAGCGCAACTCCTTCGAGTGGGTTGCCTGCTTCTTAGCCTCGAGATTACGCAAATAGAAAACATCGTCGCTATAGGTAGTACCGAGATACTGCTCAACAACAGCCTTAGCCTCAGGTGTGAGGTGCTTAACAGCCAACAAAAATACACCCTCGTCCGGACGCTTCTCCCACGCGCTAGCAACAGAAACTGTCGCAGCAAATGCCAACATCAAAAATATCTTTTTCATACTTTTATCTCCTTTTTTATTTGAAAATCTCGTTCAGAACATAAGCCAAGCGGTATGCAGCCTTCAAAGCCATCTCGTCCGCCAATGCCAATACCTCAGCCTTCTCAGCCTCTGTAAGTTTTGAGATATCAGTACCATTAGGGGTTATCTCATAAGCGCGGAACGACTGTTTGATAATGTCGTATCCCCAATAATCGAAATTACCCTTCTTGATAATCTTCTTCACCTGCTTTGGAGTGAGGTTATCAACCTCCTCGGCATACTTCTCGTACGACCAGCCCTTGCGAGTAAAACCAGGCGATCCGTCCCAGAAACCATGGAACTTAACGCTCTTTTTCTTGTTTTTCAACTCGATACCGCGATACTCAGGATGAACCTTAGTAACACCTCCCACGTGTACAGGGCAGTGCATATCAGGCACCGAGTGTACCAAAATCAACAAGTGGTGACGTACCAACGAGTCCGGCAAGTTCACGTAGTTGCCATTACCCATCTCCTTCATAATATTTTTGAGCTGACCCATCGCCTTACCACCTTTGCTCCAATCCAACTCGCCCTCGGCATTGATTGAGAAGCCGTGCCAGTTGTTGGTTGGGTGGAACGGTGGCACTGCACGCCAATGGTCCATCCATGATGCATAGTAAGGAAGCGTGTGCTTCAAATAGCGTCGGCACTCGGCCTTAGCCTTTGGAGTGAGGTGCTGCTCAGCAACATAGGCGATTGCGCCATGGCCAAATGTTCCCCACGCCTTTACGCTCTGAATGCTCATTGTAGCAACCAAAGCGAGAAGTAGAAAAGAGAGTTTCTTTTTCATAATAAGTTGTGTTTTATAGTTATTGTTTTTATTTGAATATATCGTTCAGAAGTGCAGCCAAGCGATAGCCTGCCTTTGCCATACACTTTGTATGGTTAAACTCGTGGAGCTGAATTACGTGAGTTGGCACAGGCTCACCTGTGTAGAAGTATTTCAACGCTCGCACCACGTCCTCGCCACTATTCTCGGCCCATGAGCGCGGAGTACCGGTCTCGTACTCGGCACGCTTATTGCGAGCATAGATATCGATATCGTTTGCATAGTACTGCGGAGTGAAGAATGTGTAGCGATTGATGTAGGTACGCTCCCACACGTTGTACCACTTCGAGTTCCACATTTTGCTATCCTTACCCTCGCCTTCGTTCCAATTCTTAAACTCGAAATCCTTGGTAGCCTCGATGCCCTCGATATGGATATGCGAGAGGCAGTGGATATCGCCAACAAGGTGAATAACAATCTTCAACGCCTTGTTTACCTCCTCGTCGCTATGGTTTACACGATTACGCAACACCTCGATAGCCTTCTCGAGCTGTACGACACCATCGTTCTCGTTTTGGGTGGTCGATTTGCCATTGGCATCGAGCACAAAGAAGTGCCAATCCTTGGTATATGCCGTTGCCTCCTTGCCTCGAAGTGAATTGAGCCATACCGAATACTTCACCATATCGCTTTTTAGTATCGTCTTAACCTCGCTCTTCGCCTTGTCGGTGAGATACTTATCGGCCAATGCCGCAACGGTTTGGTGACCAAACGGAGCAAATGCAAAAGCCTTGTTTGCCAACAATAGAATGGCAAAAACAACTATTATAGTTCTTTTCATGGTCTATTCTGGTTTAGGTTGTTATTCACTAAATATCTTGTTGAGAATTGCCGCCATACGATAGCCTGCAAAGGCCAACTGCTCGTGTATTGTATCGTCAATCTGTTGGCGTTGCTTGTCGGTAAGCTCGTAGAACTCCTGACCCTTCTCCCAAATGTAGTAGGTCTGAACCATCTTGGTAGCATTCTGCTTGCTCCACTTGGTAGGCGTGCCCTTCACCGCCTTCTTAATCTGCTTTGGAGAGTAGGTATCGTAGGCCTTGAGGAAGTTATCCGCCTTCCACTTAGGGTGCATATACTGCGGTGAGCCATCCCAGAACTTATGACGATTCACCTTCTTGCCCTTCATATACATCGAGTGACCCTTCAAACCGCAATCCTTCGAGTAGGCTACGTGGCACGGACAGTGCATATCACCAACCATATGAATGATATACTTGAGATTCACAGCAACCAACGAGTCGGAGAGGTTTTTATAGCCGCCCTTATACATCTCCTTGGTTACTCGCTCGAGCTGAGTCACAGCATCGCGCGAAATATCTTGATTACCAATCGTATTGAAATCCTTGTCAACACGATTCATGTGCCAATAGGTTGTCTCCTTGAAAGGCTCGCTATTGCGCCAATGGTCCATCCACGACGAGTAGTGAGGCAACGAATGTTGCAAATAGTGCTCACACTTGGCCTTAGCCTCGGGTGTGAGATGTTGCTCTGCGATATAGGCTGAGATGTGGTGTCCCCACGCACCCCACGCCATTGCGCTCTGCGATACGCCAAGTGCCACAAGCAGGAGCATCAAGTTAAAAAGTCTCTTCATAGTATCAGTTATTTTAAAGTTTTATTCAAAAGGTTTGCGAGGTGGAATGCCGCATCGTACAAGCACGCGTTGTTCATCTCCTCCATCTTCGGCACCTCGACCGTTTCGGTCAGCGCATTAGGTTGAAAGACCTTGAGCGCCAACATAGCACGCTCGCCCGACTTCTCCGCCCACTTGCGAGGTGCAACAGGCTCTGCCTTGTATGCCTTAGCCATACCCCTGGTTGCAATCTGCCAATCGAACAGATACATCTCGGCCGAGAATACACCATGACTCTTGTGGTACTCCTTATGCCAAAGGGCCTGCCAGGAACACTTCTTAACCGCATAGTAGATAAAATCCACCTGCATCGAGTTATGGCGCGAAAAGGTAAAGTCCTTCTCGAGGTGCTTATCAATCAGAACATTCGACAAGCAATGGATATCCACCGTCAACTCGACCGCAGTAAGCAATGCTGCTCTACGCTCCGAAGCCGAAGCATTCTCATCTTGAAGTGTAGCAATAGCCTTTTCGAGCGCTACTACCGCATCTTTTGCATCGGTTGTTACCGACTTTCCATTCTCGTCGAGGTGAGTCTTATTTTTACCCTTCTTCTCGAACTCGATAGATGAGAGCGGTGCGCCCAACCACTTATTCACCTCGCGCTTTGTCTTGGTCGAGAGATTCTCCTCAGCAAGCATCAACACAGCCTTATTGACCTCGGCTGTCCAAGCCATAGCATTAGTCACAACAAACAAGCAAAGTGTGACAGCAACATATCGTAAACTCTTCATAGCGCGACCTCCTACTTGAAAATTTGGTTAATAACGTGAGCGAGACGATAACCAGCCTCGATGTATAGCTGGTCGGTAATCTCCTTCATTCGGAGTTTATTCTGCTCGGGCAGATCCTTGTAGTCGATGGTCGGCGAGAGCATCTTGTAGCACTCGCGGAAGATAGGTTCGTTCTCTCGAACCCAACTCTCCATATTACCCTTGCACAACTCATCAATCTCAGCCTTTGTCAATCGGCAATAGGCCTTGCAGAATTGATCTGCCGTCTTTCCCTTATGGAAACGTCCAAAAGCTCTATCATTGTAGCCGTGAAAGCGCATATCCTTGCCATCTTCCTTGAACTCAAACTGCTTTTGGTCGTGGTAGAATACGTGACCCGGACAGTGCATATCGCCCACCATATGGATAAGGCACTTCAGACTTACCTCCACAACCGAATCGGGAAGATGGCGATAATCCTCGAGCGCCTTGAGCATCTGCTCCATTCGTGCAACGCCGTGCTCGTCCGCCGTTAGCGGAGCGCGAAAAATCGAAATATCGCCTACCAACTCGCCTGGGATAAGTTCACCCTCCTTGACACCCACGGCGTGCCAGCGAGCCGTATGGTGATACTCCTCCGAATAACGCCACTGATCCATCCACGAAGCATAGTAGGCCAACGAGTGTCCGAGATATTTGTTGCACATCTTACGCGCCTTAGGCGTGAGATTTTGGTCAGCAATATGACCAATAACGCAGTGGCCTGCGCTATTCCAGCCATAGGCACTCGATACCGAGATGAGCGCCGCAAAGGCAAGTACAAAGGTCAAGAGTCTGTTCTTCATATCTATTCTCTGTTTTTCGAGTCAATACAAATTGTTACGGGACCATCGTTCACGAGTGCCACCTTCATATCAGCACCAAACTCGCCATGCTCAACCTCTGCACCGAGAGTTGCTGATAAGGTAGCCAAAAACTTCTCGTACATTGGACGCGAGATAGGCTCCGGAGCCGAGCGAATATACGAAGGTCTGTTACCCTTCTTGGTCGAGGCATAGAGTGTAAATTGGCTAATAACGATAGCGCGACCTCCAGCCTGCTGAACGTCGAGGTTCATCACACCATTCTCATCATCAAAGATGCGCAAGCGCGAAATTTTACCGCAGAGCCAATCGATATCCTCCTGGGTATCGGCCTCCTCCACGCCAAGCAGAATAGCTAAACCCTTGCCGATTTCGCCGATTATCTTACCCTCAACCTCAACGCTACAGCGCTGAACTCGTTGAATTACGACACGCATAGTTTAGAGAGTGTTATTGTTTTCAGCAAAGAATTTCCACAAATTATCGTCTTGTGGTACCGGCGCCAAAATCTCAACCAACTCCTTACGCACGGGGTGCATAAACGCCAACGAGCGAGAGTGAAGCGAGATGCCTCCGTTCGGATTTGAACGCTTGGCACCATACTTCAAGTCACCCTTAATTGGACAACCTATCTTCGAGAGCTGACAACGGATTTGGTGGTGACGACCTGTCAAAAGCTCGATATCGAGCAAGGTGTATCGGTCGCTGCAGCCAATCATCTCGAAGTTCAGCTTCGCCTCCTTAGCATCTTTGTGCGAAGAGTTGTAGGCGTGTGAGCGATTGGTCTTGCCATCGCGCAAGATGTAGTGGCGGAGACTACCCTGCTCAGTTGCAGGACGCGCCTCCACAATAGCCCAATAGTGCTTCTTGATTTCGCCCTTGCGAATCATCTCGTTCAGGCGCACCAACGCCTTCGAGGTCTTAGCAAAGAGTACCGCGCCACTCACTGGACGGTCGATACGATGTACCACGCCAAGGAACACATCCCCTGGCTTATGGTCGCGCACCTTCAAGAAGGCCTTCAAATAGTTCTCGAGCGCATCGTCGCTCGTCTTATCGGGTTGCACAAGGTCGCCCACTCGCTTATTCACAACAAGCAAGTGATTATCCTCATACAATATATCGTTCGGGTTAAACATAACTGCGGGTTTCGGTTTCTGTTAAAGTTGGAAGGTGAAAGGGAGTAGTAACTGTGCGCTTTCGACAATCGAAGCCGAGCCATTACCGCTCATAATCACTCTAATCGGTGTGCCCTGGCGACGCTCAACATCGAGAATTACCTGACGGCAGCCGCCACAAGGATAGCACTCGCGCTCCGAAGGGTTAGATGCGATAGCCAAAGCCTCGATATGATCGTTAGCGTGGTTGGCCTCAACATAGTAGAGCAACGAACGCTCTGCGCACAAGCCCGAAGGGAAAACCTCGCTCTCAGAGTTTGCTGCGTGAAGAATCTTTCCACTCTGCAAGCGCACTGCAGCACCCACCTTAAAGCCCGAGTATTTAGCATAAGCCAACTCAGTAGCCTTCTGAGCCTCAGCAATAAGTTCACGATCAGCAGCAGGCAAATCCTCGATATGATCCGCCTTGATGTACTTCAATTCCAAACTCTTCTCCATAACTCATAGAATTTATTATCGGCAAATATAACAATTTTCCCGCAAAAAAGCGAGACAAATAGTATAAAAATACTATTTTTGTACCAAAATTTTACAACTATGTACCCTTGGGGCGACGAAAGACGATATAACAGCTACTCGACATACTTCCGCCAACACTTCGGCGAGCGTGTTCAGAAGGTGGCTATAAACGCGGGGTTCACTTGCCCAAATCGCGACGGAAAAGTGAGTTTCGGAGGTTGTACTTTTTGCAATAACGAAGCCTTTACTCCGTCCTATTGTCAGCCCTCGAAAAGCATCACTCAGCAGATCGATGAAGGTATCGAATTTCACCGTCGTCGCTACCGCAAGGCATCGAGCTATCTAGCTTATTTTCAGTCATTTTCAAACACATACGCACCACTCGAAATTTTGCGCGAGCGCTACTCCGAAGCACTCTCCCACCCCGAGGTCGTAGGCGCTGTAATCGGCACTCGTCCCGACTGCGTTTCGGAGGAGATTTTGGACTATTTTGCGGAGCTTGCAAAGGAGCATTACATCACCATCGAATATGGTATAGAATCGACCTACGATTCGACCCTAAAATCGATAAATAGAGGTCACGATTTTGCCTGCGCCGAGCGCGCCGTAAAGATGACTGCCGAGCGCGGAATTGCCGTTGGAGCGCACTTCGTTTTAGGCCTTCCGGGCGAGAGTGACGAAATGATATTAGAACAGGTGCAACGCATTAACGCTCTGCCACTTACAACAATCAAATTTCACCAATTACAAGTTTTCAAAGGCACAACCATGGAGCGCGAGTACGACGAAAATCCAGAGCGTTTTCGCTTCTGGGAATTGGAGGAATATCTCGACCTTTTCGTTGAGATTTTACGTCGTCTGCGTCCTGATATTGTGGTCGAACGATTTGCATCGGAGGCTCCGCCTCGCTACCACTACGGCCGAAATTGGGGTCTTGTACGCAACGAAACCCTCTGGAATATGCTCGAAAAACGCCTCAACGAGCGCAACGCTTGGCAAGGAGAGCTATACCCAAGCCATTAGCTTTTTATAGGGAGTTTAGGGAACTTAGGGAAATTAGAGACTATCCCTAAATTCATTAAATTCTCTAAACTCCTTAAACTCCTTAAACTCCTTAAATCAAACCCTCCGCACTAAAAATCAGAGATGATTGAGGGAATTTTGCGCCAAGCAAGAAGCCGAGTGCGCAGCATACTTGACGTATGTGAGCAACTCGGCTATCGCCGATTGGTGTAAAATTCACCAATCAGAATGATTTTTACTAGTTCTTCTTTGGTTTTGGAGCCAAAATCATATTCATCTTCTTACCCTCCAACTGAGGCATAACCTCAACCTTGGCAATCTCCTCGAGGGCAGTTGCAAAGCGGAGAAGAAGGATTTCGCCCTGCTCCTTAAAGACGATGCTTCGACCACGGAAGAATACGTAAGCCTTAACCTTCGCACCCTCCTTGATGAAGTTCTCGGCATGACGGAGCTTGAAGTTGAAATCGTGATCGTCGGTCTGCGGACCAAAACGAATCTCCTTGATTACAATCTTAGTCTGCTTAGCCTTAATCTCCTTCTGCTTTTTCTTCTGCTGATAGAGGAACTTCTGGTAATCGACAATACGACATACCGGAGGCTGCGCATTTGGCGAAATTTCCACGAGGTCCAACTCCATCTCATCGGCCATCTGGAGCGCCTTAGAGATAGGGAGCACAAGGTTTGGCTCGACATTGTCGCCTACGATGCGAACAGTGTCAGCTGTGATTTCATCGTTGATACGATGTGGATTCTCCTTCTCGGGACGACGTCCGCGAGCAGGCTGATTGCCAGGGCGTGGTGCCGCTGGACGTGGCGTAAACGGTTTAAATCCTGCCATTAACGTTTAATCTAATTGTTTTATCTTCTTTTTATGTTAGATCGCCTCAATCTCCTTTGCTACGAGGTCGTTCATATATTTTGCATACTCCTCGAGAGTCATCGAGCCCTTGTCGCCGTCACCCTGAGCACGAACCGATACGGTATGCTCTGCAGCCTCCTTCTCACCAACAATGAGGAGGTAAGGGATACGCTTGAGCTCGTTGTCGCGAATCTTACGACCAATCTTCTCGTTACGGTCGTCGATCTGTGCGCGAACATCGTGCTGATTGAGGTATGCAACAACCTCCTCGGCATACTCGTTGTACTTCTCCGAGATTGGGAGAACAACTGCCTGGTCAGGTGCAAGCCACAATGGGAACTTACCTGCGGTGTGCTCCAACAATACTGCCACGAAACGCTCCATAGAGCCAAATGGCGCACGGTGAATCATGATTGGACGGTGGAGCTTATCGTCAGCACCCTTATAGGTCAAGTCGAAACGCTCAGGAAGGTTGTAGTCAACCTGGATAGTACCCAACTGCCAGCTACGGCCGAGGGCGTCCTTAACCATAAAGTCGAGCTTAGGGCCGTAGAATGCTGCCTCGCCATACTCAACAACGGCGTTCATACCCTTATCCTTACAAGCCTGGATAATTGCAGCCTCTGCCTTATCCCAATTCTCGTCCGAACCAATATACTTCTCGCGGTTGTTAGGGTCACGCAACGAAATCTGCGCTGTATAGTTCTCGAACTTCAAGGTCTTGAAGATGTAGAGAACGATATCCATAACCTTCTCGAACTCCTCCAAAAGCTGGTCTGGACGAACGAAGAGGTGAGCATCGTCCTGGGTAAACGAACGTACACGTGTCAAGCCGTGCAACTCACCCGACTGCTCGTAACGACAAACTGTACCGAACTCAGCCAAACGAACAGGGAGATCCTTGTACGAGTGTGGCTTGCTGCGGTAAATCTCGCAGTGGTGAGGGCAGTTCATAGGCTTGAGCAAGTACTCCTCACCCTCGATTGGTGTATGAATTGGCTGGAACGAATCCTTACCATATTTTGCATAGTGTCCCGAGGTCACGTAGAGATCCTTGTTACCGATTGGAGGGGTAATAACAGGCTGGTAGCCGTACTGCTTCTGAATCTGACGCAAGAAACGCTCCAAGCGATCGCGCAACTCTGCACCCTTTGGCAACCAGAGTGGCAAACCCTGACCTACACGCTGCGAGAAGGTAAACAACTCCAACTCCTTGCCCAACTTACGGTGGTCACGCTTCTTTGCCTCCTCGAGCATTGCGAGGTACTCGTCAAGCATCGACTTCTTAGGGAACGAAACACCATAGATTCGAGTGAGCATCTTGTTCTTCTCGTCGCCACGCCAATAAGCACCTGCGATTGCAGTCAACTTTATAGCCTTGATGTGACCTGTGTGCGGAATGTGCGGACCGCGACAAAGGTCTGTAAATGTACCATTTGTGTAGAACGAAATTGTGCCGTCCTCCAAGTCCGAAATCAACTCGCACTTGTACTGATCGCCCTTCTCGGTGAAGGTCTTGAGTGCCTCAGCCTTCGAAACCTCGGTGCGCACCAACTCCTCCTTGCCGCGAGCCAGCTCGGTCATCTTAGCCTCAATCTTTGCGAGGTCGCCCTCCAAAATCGGAGTTGGCGAATCAACGTCGTAGTAGAAGCCCTGCTCGATAGCCGGACCGATACCGAACTTGATACCAGGATACAACGCCTGCAACGCCTCAGCCAAGAGGTGCGAAGAGGTGTGCCAGAAGGCATGCTTACCCTCTGCATCGTCCCACTTAAAGAATTTTACGGCGCAATCCTGCACCAATACATGCGACATATCTACGGTCGCACCATCTACCGAAGCCGCAAGACAGTCCGCAGCTAAACGAGGGCTGATACTCTCTGCTACTTGGTAGGCTGTTACCCCCTGCTCGAACTCACGAACCGAGCCATCGGGAAACGAAACTTTAATCATACTGTTTTATTAAGTTTTTTAATTGTTTATGTTTTGCGCCTTCACAGCTCCACAATCACGAGACGGATTACTGCTCAGCTGCGCATTATTTACTCTTTATCGCCCTCAGCGGCCTTCTGAGCGCGGCGCTCCTCGGCTGCCTGCAAGTCGTGCATCGAGACATCGCGTCCCTTCTCACGCTCGAAGTGCTCGAGTGGATTGCGGCTCCAATACTTGTAGTCGCTACGACGACGTACGATATCTATCGCCTCGTAAATCGCATTACGCATCGACTGCGCATCGGCCAAATCCTTACCCGCGATATCGAATGCAGTGCCGTGGTCAGGCGATGTGCGAACGATATCCAATCCCGCTGTAAAGTTCACACCCTCAGGCGACAACGCCTTGAACGGAGTCAAGCCCTGGTCGTGATACATCGCAAGAATTGCGTCGTACTTCTTGTAGCCGCCACCTGCGAACAAGCCATCTGCCGCCAACGGTCCAAAAGCCAAGACACCCTGCTGAGTAGCCTCGATGATTGCAGGGCGGATAATGTTCTCCTCCTCCGAGCCAAGCAAACCGCCATCTCCTGCGTGAGGGTTAAGCGACAACACTGCAATACGCGGCTCAACAACACCAAAATCCTGCTTCAACGTCTGACGCAAAGCTACCAACGAAGCTGCAATCTTCTCTGTCGAGAGCGACGCTGCAACTTTATCAACCGGAATATGTACGGTCTGCAACGCTACGCGCAAGGTCTCGCTGCACATAATCATCATCGGCTCGCCCTCTGCCTGCGATGCAAAGTACTCGGTGTGACCCGTAAAACCAAAGCCCACCTTCTGCATCGACTCCTTGTTGATTGGCGCAGTAACAACCGCTGCCAAATCGCCCGATACGAGGTCTGCACTCGCCTTCTCCAACGCATCGAGAGCCTGTTTTGCCGACTCCTCGGTTGCACGGCCAGCCTCGATGCGAGTCTCCTTCGAGCCGCACTCTACGAGGTTAATTTTACCCTTGCGAGCCTCGGCGGCCGAACGACAATAGAAGAACTGCAACGGCTCTACCTCCTCTAAACCTTTGGTGTAGAACTCTGCTATATGTTTGGCACCATAAATCACAGGGATAAACAACTCTGCCATCGATGGGTGCGACAACGCCTTGATTATCACCTCCCAACCAATGCCGTTGGTATCGCCCTGCGTAATGCCTATTTTATGCTTATATTCCGACATAAATCTTTAACTACAAATCTATTAGGGTACAAAGTTATAAATTTTCCCGATAATAACTAATATCTAGAACATTTTTTTGTAAAAAAACATATTTTATACCTATTTTAAATAATAATTTGTATATTTGCGCGATAAAATTTGAGCAAAAAATGGGATACCCCTTCCCCCTCGACAATATCGAGGGGGGGGTAACTTGTTGATACACAACTACATACGTAGATAGCAAACAGCGAGCACACATACATTAACCAAATAACAAAATTTTAATTATTAACTAAAAACCAAAAGCAAGATGAAAAATTTGACAAAAATTTTCATGGCAGTCGTAGCGGGAATGCTCGCATTCGCGTGTACAACCGACGCGACTGAGGATCTTGGCGTGCA
>JAZRPA010000003.1:0-162646 GCA_045648965.1 Alistipes sp.
ATAGTATAAGGAAGTACGAAGTAACCGTCAGCCAAACCTTGCATCAACGCAGAAGCACCGAGGCGGTTAGCACCGTGGTCAGAGAAGTTAGCCTCACCAATACAGAAGAGACCCTTCACGCTGGTTTGCAACTCATAGTCAACCCAGATACCACCCATAGTATAGTGGATAGCAGGGAAGATCATCATTGGCTCCTCGTATGGGTTCTCGTCCACGATCTTCTCGTACATTTGGAAGAGGTTACCATATTTAGCCTCTACTACATCCTTGCCAAGGCGTTGGATAGCATCAGAGAAATCGAGGAACACAGCAAGACCAGTGTTGTTCACACCATAACCCTTGTCGCAACGCTCTTTAGCAGCGCGTGAAGCTACGTCACGTGGCACGAGGTTACCGAAAGCAGGGTAGCGGCGCTCCAAGTAGTAGTCGCGATCCTCCTCAGCAATCTGCGAAGGCTTCAAAGTACCCTTACGCAATGCCTCAACATCCTCCAACTTCTTTGGTACCCAGATACGACCGTCGTTACGCAACGACTCCGACATAAGGGTCAACTTCGACTGCTGTGTGCCGTGTACAGGGATACAAGTTGGGTGAATCTGAGTGAAGCAAGGGTTTGCAAAACCTGCACCCTTACGGTAGCACTGGAATGCTGCCGAGCCGTTCGATGCCATAGCGTTGGTCGAGAGGAAGAATACGTTTCCGTAACCACCGGTAGCGATAACTACTGCGTGAGCACCGTGACGCTCGATCTCGCCTGTAACGAGGTTACGAGCGATGATACCTACAGCCTCGCCATTCTCAACAACAACGTCGAGCATCTCGTGACGAGTGTACGACTTAACCGAACCTGCGGCAATCTCCTTGTTCAATGCTGCATAAGCACCGAGCAAGAGCTGCTGACCGGTCTGACCACGAGCATAGAATGTACGCGATACCTGAGCACCACCGAACGAACGGTTAGCCAACAAGCCGCCGTACTCACGAGCGAAAGGTACACCCTGAGCTACGCACTGGTCGATAATGAGGTTCGAAACCTCAGCCAAACGATAAACGTTAGCCTCACGAGCACGGTAGTCACCACCCTTGATTGTATCGTAGAAGAGACGATATACCGAGTCGTTATCGTTTTGGTAGTTCTTTGCAGCATTGATACCACCCTGTGCAGCGATAGAGTGTGCACGACGTGGCGAGTCCTGAATGCAGAACACCTTTACGTTGTAGCCAAGCTCACCGAGCGAAGCAGCTGCAGATGCACCACCAAGACCGGTACCTACAACGATAATATCCAACTTACGCTTGTTAGCAGGGCTAACAACCTTGATAGCTGCCTTGTGGTTGCTCCACTTCTGAGCCAACTCACCAGCAGGGATTTTGGAATCTAATTTGAAAGCCATATATCTTCAAAATTTTTATTGTTTTCGAACTCAAAAATTACTCAAGCCACGCTTCAACGCAAGGGCACACGCTCTTAACATAGGTCAAGATTGCAACAACCGCAAAACCGAGGAAGATAAGGGTCGAAACGAGCTTCGATACCTTCTTCAAACGTGGAAGCCAAGTGTCGTTAGCTGCACCTGCAGTCTGGCACATCGACCAGATACCGTGATTGAGGTGGAACCACAAAGCTGCAAACCATACAAGGTAGAGAACTACATTGTACCACTGCGAGAATACGTGGTTGATGATAGCTGCACCATCGGTTGGACCGAGCTTGTAGCCGTTCTCAAGCACGAGTACCTCGTGGTTACCCAACAACTCCTGCAACTGCATCTTTGCCCAGAAGTGCGAGAGGTGGAGACCAAGACCGAGAATAACGATAATGCCCAAAACAAGCATATTCTTCGACTCCCAATCTACGCCCTTCTCAGTAACGGTCTTAGCGTAGCGCACGTTACCACGAGCCTTACGGTTCTGCAATGTAAGCCAGAACGCATAGATAAAGTGAACAAGAACGCCTGCAGCCAAAACAACCGTTGCTACCAAAGCGTACCAGTTAGCACCCAAAAATCCGCAAATCGCGTCGTAAGCCCCATCGTCGATGATAGCTACAACATTCATTGACATGTGGAAGAGAATGAAAAGCACGAGGAAACAACCTGTAATACTCATCACCAACTTTCTTCCGAGAGATGAATTAGTTAAAAAACAGCCCATAATTTTAATTAAATTTAAGATTTGTGTATATTTGTGAAAAGTTTGTTCTTTTTATTCTGCCTACATGCGGTACGCACACGCATACCTAACGACAAAGATAGTCATTGTTTGCGGAATAACAACACTTTTTGCAGATTTTTTGCTACTAAAAACAGAGTTTTTATGAATACGACCGATAAACGCGCCTTGCGAAAAGAGATAAGAGCCGAGATAGCGAGACTCTCAATCGAAGAAAAGCAATCGCTTTCCGCGCAGATTTTCAACAAGATAGCCACTTTGAACAAACTCGAAGAGGCTTCGGTCGTCGCACTTTTCGTTTCGCTCTCGGACGAGCCGCAAACAGCTGACTTTATCGAGCATCTTCTGCGCAAAAACAAGCGCGTAGTAGTGCCTCGTATCGAGGGTGATGAGATGAATTTTTATGACATATCCGAAGGTGTCAAAATCGGTTCTTTCGGCATCATGGAGCCCACCTCAAAAGAGCCAATCGAACCAAGCGAAATCGACGTTATGATAGTGCCGGGCGTAGCTTTCACGCCTAGCGGAAAACGCTGCGGTCGCGGCAAAGGATTTTATGATAAATACCTCTCGCGCAAAGGGTTCGGAGCACACACAATCGGCGTTTGCTATCCTTGCCAAATAGTCGAAAATCTACCCACCGAAGAGCACGATAGAGTGCTCGATTGCGTCATTTCGATTTAATATTTTTTACGGTTATATAAAATATCCGCAAGATTTTTTATATCTTTGTAGAAATCAACTGCAAAATAGATGAAATTCAGACTTACTACCCTACTCTCGATAGCTGTATTTTTCGCACTATTCTCTTGTGTGAATAGCGGCGACGATATCACTCCAACCAATGGTTCAACCACGTTGACCATATCGTTGGAGCAAACGCGCACTTCGTTAGGCGACAAGGTGGGCGGCTACTACCCCGTATATTGGAGCGAGGGCGACAAAATCGCTATCAACGGAGAGTGTTCGACACCCGCTGACATCAACGCGGAGAATCATGCATCGGCATCATTCAAGGTAGATGCCAATATCAAATCGCCATACCGCGTAACATATCCATACACCGAAGCGACATCAGCCACCGCCCCGAAGGTAGTTTTCCCGACTGAGCAGAACTACACCGAGGGTACATTTTCGGCAGAGAGCGCACCGATGTGCGGTTATGCCACCACAACAAACGAAAGCATCAGACTCTCGCACCTTGCAGGCGTTTTACGACTTCCAATCAAGGCCGAAAAAGAGGGTACAATTCTCGAAAAAGTTGTTATAAAATCGACCGTTGGTAACAAACTATCGGGACTCTTTAATGTGGATTGTTCGGCTGCTACAATCACTCCAAGCGAGGAGTGCAGCAGCACCATAACCTACTATCTACCAAGTAATTTCAAGCTTTCGACCACGACTGCCGAGCCTCTCTTTGTATCATTGCCATCGGGCGATATTGGTCCTTGCTCGATCGAATTTATCGACGCTTCGGGCTCCAAGATGACCTCGATATGGTCGCCGTCAACCTCTGTAAAGGCGGGCGTTGTTCGCGAATTCAAAGATATAACCTACAAGGCCGGCACAAGCAGCTCTTTGTCTCCATTTACAGCCGAAGAGGAGCAGCTGGTCGTAAGATACAAGACCATTTACGGCTACGTTAAGGAAAACAACGGCAAACCTATCGCCGGTGTTCCCGTAAGCGACGGCTTCACAATCGCGACAACCGACGCAAATGGATATTACTCATTGAACGTATCGACCGATACATACTATATTTATATAACGCTGCCGTCCGAGTATGAGGTGCCGATAAACGAGGTCGGTCAGGCTTGTTTCTGGAAGAAGTACCCAAGCAGCTCACCACAGTACGACTTTACGCTCACACCTCTTGCCGGTGGCAAAGAGGAGAAGTTCGCACTCTTCACATTTGGCGACCCTCAAATATCAGGCGATGCTTCGCTCAACCGTTTCTACACCGAGGCTGTACCCGCTATCAAAGCGCACTACGACGAGGTAACCGCAACAGGCATACCTTGCTACGGAATTTCGTTGGGCGATATTATCTCAAATGGTTCTTCGTCCAACAGAGGTCCATACCGAGTACCTATGCGCGACGGTTTTGCGGTTCAAAAGGTAGGAATGCCTGTGTTCCACGTTATGGGCAACCACGACTGCACCTACTACAACTCGCATCAGCCGATCTTCCCCGACGCCTACAATTCAACCCACAATATCGTAGCGCAGCGCGAGCACGAGGAGGTTTTCGGCCCTGTGAACTACTCATTCAATCGTGGCGACATACATATTATAGGTATGCGCAACATCTACTACCCGAGCAACACATCGCAAAGCTCGAAGCTCGGTTTCTTGAAGGAGCAGGTCGAGTGGTTGAAGCAGGATTTGGCACTTGTGCCGAAGGATCGCACCGTATTGTTCTGCGTGCATATTCCAATGATGAAGGATAACACCCTCTACAATACACCTGAGGTAATGTCGCTCTTGAACACCTTCGAGAAGATGCACATCATATCGGGTCACCGCCACTTCATATGGAACTACGAATACGCAAAGGAGGGTACCGTCTATACCAATATATATGAACACGTGATGGGAGCAATCTGCGGCGCGTGGTGGAAGACAAACCTCTGTGGCGACGGTGCACCTTGCGGATATGGAGTATTCGTGGGCGAAGGTAAAGAGCTCGTTGATTGGTACCATATCGGCTACCACGAGGGTATGAACTCGCGCTCACACCAGATGCGACTCTATCGCGGTAACGCCATTACAGGCGCAGAAAAACCTGAGGGCGATACCTCGACGACAAAGGGCTACTACGCCTTCACATTCAGCGAGGATACGCTCTTGGCGAATATCTACTTCGCCGATAGCGAGTGGACAGTTAAGGTATACGAGGATGGCGTATATTCGGGTAATATGACTAAGGTGCCGTTTGTGCGCCGACCTACGTTCGACAACCTAACGGGTAACGGCTCGTACGAGTCGCCATATATCCCGACAATCGCCACCAGCAACGACACCTACGTTACGGGATTGATGCTCGGCTTAATGGGATTGAGCGATAGTTCGGGCGGTGCTCGCGACGAGTGCTACCACATGTATCAGTACAAGCTCAAAAACAAGGACGCCCAGATTAAGGTAGAGGCCATAGACCGCTTCGGCAACATCTACACTGAAACCAAGATTACCGAGGGTACGGACTACTCTATCACGGCGGCGAAGCAGTATTAGATAAGGCGTTAAGGGCGTTAAGGGCATTAAGAAAGAACAAAAGTCGCTAAATGCGTTGAGAAGGGATTACACCCGACGCGACTTACATTAGCGACCTTAATTCAGAAGCAAATATAGTAACAATTTTTGTTCCAAACAAGAGAGGGGTGCAAATGCACCACCTCTACTCTATCTAAAATCATCGATTGCAAAGTACCCCTAAAATCAGAGATGATTGAGGGAATTTTGTACCAAAAAAAGAGGTGAGACTAATGTCCCACCTCTGCTCTATTAAAATCGTCAATGATTTAGCTATTTTTGTGCGAAGTTAGGCGACAAATCCGCAGCATAGTCGACCTATGTGAGGAATTTGGAGTCCGACACTCTCGTGCAAAAAGAGCCAATCAGAACGATTTTTACAAGTTAGGGTTGATAGTGTTCCACTCCTCAATTGCAGGAATAACACCCATCGCGATAACCTCATCACGAAGTGCGCAGAGGTGCTTGTACGACTCCACGAGAGTAGCGTGCTCCTCCTCGGTACCGTGAACTGGAAGACACTCAACACCGTTTGCGTCAAGCTTAGTCTCCATAGCCATCATGATGTGGTTGAACTCGCCATTGTTAACATAGCAACCAGCTGGCCAACGGAATGCCTCGCCACCCATAGCAGCAGCAATCATCTGGATAGATACGAGCGATGGGCTCTGGAACGACGAACGGCCACGGAGGTCGATAATGTTCTTACCACCCTGGATTACGCGCTGACGGAGTGCGTCCCAATCAGCCTGTGGCATACGCTCAGTACCGATAATCTCTGAAAGTGGAGTGCCGTCAACAGTTGTAGTCGAAGCAAATACTGCCATCTGCTCGCCGTGACCACCATAAGTACGTGGGTTAACAACCTTGTCAGCCGAAACGTGGAGGTACTTAGCCAACTCCGAACGAAGACGAGTCGAGTCGAGAGCAGCCAAAGTAGTAACCTGCGATGGCTTAACACCTGCGTAGATCAAAGTGATAAGACCGGTAATATCAGCAGGGTTGAAGATAACTACGATGTGCTTTACATCTGGGCAGTACTGCTTGATGTTCTTACCGAACTCTGCAGCGATCTCTGCGTTACCCTTCAACAAATCCTCACGGGTCATACCTGCCTTACGAGCAGCACCACCCGACGATACTACATACTTCGCATCGGTCAAAGCCTCCTTGATATCCGAAGTGAAGGTGAGGTTGATGCCATCGAAACCGCAGTGGAACAACTCCTCTGCAACACCCTCCAATGCTGGAGCAAATGGGTCGTAAAGACAGATGTTAGACGACAACTTCATCATCATAGCGCACTGCGCCATGTTCGAACCAATCATACCAGCTGCGCCGACGATGGTCAACTTCTCATTTGTTAAGAAACTCATAGTTGTTTGTGTTTTAATTAGTTAGATATAGTTTGTGTATAAAAATTATTACTCCTCTATTGGCAAGTGCACCAACTCGACACCCACCTTAGACAAAATATCCAAGCCCTCGGTGTTGTGATACTTCTCCGAGAAGACCACACGACGAATACCCGCCTGAATAATCAGCTTCGAGCACTCCATACAAGGCGAAGTGGTCACATACAAGGTTCCGCCGTCGCAGTTATTGGCCGACTTTGCAACCTTGGTGATAGCATTCGCCTCAGCGTGCAGAACGTATGGTTTTGTGGTGCCCATATCGTTCTCGCAGATATTCTCGAAGCCCGACGGTGTACCGTTGTAGCCGTCCGAGATAATCATCTTATCCTTGACGATAAGCGCACCCACCTGACGGCGCACGCAGTATGAGTTCTCAGCCCAAATGCGCGCCATCTTCAAGTAGCGAATATCGAGTTTTCGCTGTTTCTCCTCTGCGTATGCTCCCATCGTCTATCTTCCGTGACAGTGTTTGTACTTCTTACCGCTACCGCAAGGGCATGGCTCGTTACGGCCTACCTTCTTCTCCACCTGAATTGGCATAGGCTTCGACTTCTCGCCCTGACCCGCCGCTGCAGCTGCCGCCATACGCGACTCCTGCAACTTATTCACATCAACCTTAGCCTTATCCTGGCGAGCCTGCTCGATAGACTCCTGGTTCTGCTTCTGAACAGGAATATACGACTTACAGAGTATCGCAACAACCTCGCGATTAACCTTCTGCAACATCTTCTCGAACAAACCGAACGACTCGAACTTGTAGATCAAGAGTGGATCCTTCTGCTCGTACGACGCATTCTGTACGCTCTGACGCAAGTCGTCCATATCGCGCAAGTGCTCACGCCAAGCGTCGTCGATAGAGGTAAACATCACCACCTTCATGAACGAACGGTAGATCTCGGCGCCGTCGCTATCCTTGCAACGCTGCAAGACTACAGGTACATTGAAGCCGAGGTGACCATTTGTGAGTGGGAAGTACATCTTCTCGTCCAAGGTGCTCTTGCGCTCCTCATAAATCTTTGTCATCACCGGACGAACGGTATCGGCAACAGCCTTAGCACGACGTGCAACCAACGCCTGCAAGTCGGCAACGATCAACTCTGCCAACTCAGCGCGATTAGCCTTCTTGTAGGTCTCCTCGTCGAATGATGGCTGCAAGCCAACCTCGCGAATCAACTCGAACGAGAACTCCTCGAACTCGTAATCCTCGTGATCGTTGATGAATGCCTCAACGTAGTCGCACATTGCGTTATTGAGGTCGATCTCTACTCTATCGCCATACAAAGCGTTGCGACGACGGGTGTAGATAACCTCACGCTGCGAGTTCATTACATCGTCATACTCCAACAAACGCTTACGAATACCGAAGTTGTTCTCCTCGACCTTCTTCTGAGCACGCTCCACAGCCTTCGACATCATACCCGACTGAATAGCCTCACCCTCCTGGATACCCATTCTATCCATCATAGCAGCGATACGCTCCGAACCAAAGAGACGCATTAAGTTATCCTCGAACGATACGAAGAACTGCGAAGAACCTGGATCACCCTGACGACCGCTTCGACCACGCAACTGACGGTCTACACGACGGCTCTCGTGACGCTCGGTACCAATAATTGCAAGACCTCCGGCCTTCTTCACCTCCTCGGTGAGCTTGATATCGGTACCACGACCTGCCATATTGGTAGCGATGGTAACCTGACCCGGACGACCCGCCTCAGCAACAACCTGCGCCTCCTGGGCGTGGTGCTTAGCATTGAGGACATTGTGCTTGATACCGCGCATTCTCAACATTCGGCTTAACAACTCCGAAATCTCGACCGAAGTGGTACCCACCAACACCGGACGACCCTCGCCTACGAGTCGTACAATCTCAGCGATAACTGCGTTGTACTTCTCACGCGCTGTCTTATAGAGAATATCATCGTGGTCATTACGGAGAATTGGACGGTTGGTAGGAATTACAACAACGTCCAACTTGTATATGTTCCAGAACTCCGATGCCTCGGTCTCGGCAGTACCGGTCATACCGCCCAACTTGTGATACATACGGAAGTAGTTCTGCAAAGTAATTGTAGCATAGGTCTGTGTTGCAGCCTCGACCTTAACGTGCTCCTTAGCCTCGATAGCCTGGTGCAAACCGTCCGAGTAGCGACGGCCCTCCAAGATACGACCTGTCTGCTCATCGACAATCATAACCTTGTTGTCCATAACCACATACTCAACGTCCTTCTCGAACATTGCGTAGGCCTTGAGCAACTGATTTACGGTGTGTACGCGCTCCGAACGAATCGAGAAGTCGTTGAAAATCTCGTCCTTCTTCTGAGCCTTCTCCTCCAAAGGAAGATCCTGCTGCTCCAACTCAGCAATAGCAGCACCTACATCAGGCAATACGAAGAAGCCCTCCTCGCCCATTCGCTTCGAGAGAGCCTCGTGACCCTTATCGGTAAGTTCAATCGAGTTAATCTTCTCGTCGATAACGAAGAACAACTCATCGGTAATCTCCGGCATACGGCGGTTATTGTCCGCCATATAGATATTCTCGGTCTTCTGCATCTGAACCTTCACGCCCTGCTCCGAGAGGAACTTGATGAGAGGCTTATACTTTGGCAAACCCTTATATGCACGGAAGGTGAGCAAACCTGCCTCATCCATCTTGCCTGCAGCCACCAGCTTACGAGCCTCAGATACGAGACCTGTAACGAAATCCTTCTGCAAGCCATAGAGATACTCAATCACCGGACGGTACTCCTCGAAGAGCTGATCCTCGCCCTTTGGTACCGGACCCGAAATGATGAGTGGAGTACGTGCATCGTCAATCAACACCGAGTCGACCTCATCGACAATAGCGAAGTGGTGCTTACGCTGCACCAAGCCCGACGGCGAAGATGCCATATTGTCGCGCAAGTAGTCGAAGCCATACTCGTTGTTTGTACCAAAGGTAATATCTGCCAAGTATGCCTTGCGACGCTCCTCTGAGTTTGGCTGGTGCAAGTCGATACAATCAACCGACAAACCGTGGAACTGATACATAGGACCCATCCACTCGGCATCACGCTTTGCGAGGTAGTCGTTCACGGTTACCATGTGAACACCCTTGCCTGCCAAGGCGTTCAAGAACACCGGCAAAGTAGCCACGAGGGTCTTACCCTCACCGGTAGCCATCTCGGCAATCTTACCCTTGTGCAACACGACACCACCGAACAACTGAACATCGTAGTGGATCATATCCCACTTGATGTCGTTACCACCGGCAGTCCAACGGGTCGAATATATCGCCTTGTCGCCCTCGATATTTACAAATCCACGCTCTGCAGCCAAATCGCGGTCGAACTCATTTGCTGTAACCTCAACAACCTCGTTCTCTGCAAAACGGCGAGCAGTATCCTTCATGATAGCGAAAGCCTCAGGCAAGATCTCGTCGAGAATCTTCTCGATCTTCTCGTCAATACGCTTTACTGTCTGGTCGATATCCTTCGACACCTTCTCCTTGTCGCTCAACGAGATGTTGATATCCTCCAACTTGGTCTTCTGAGCTACGATATGTGCCTCGTCCTCAGCGATAAAGTCGGCAATACGCTTGCGGAGCGCAGCACTACGTGCACGCAACTCGTCATTCGACAAAGCCGAAATCGACGGATACACGGCCTTGATTTTCTCTACGTAAGGCATAATCTCCTTACGGTCCTTATCGGACTTACTTCCGAAAATAAGTTTGATTATACTTGATAATGCTCCCATATGCTTTTTGTTATATTTTCTTGTTTTACGCTATAAACGGCTCAAAGATACAAAAATTATACGGAAAATACAAATGTATTTTACACAATGCAAAATTCAGAATGCAGAATGCAAAATTAGTTTGTGATTTTTGATCTATTCCGCGTCGAGGAAACGACGGAGAGGACACTTGTCGCAGCGAAGATTTGTGCAGTACTCCTTCGTAAGTTGGAGCAGAGCTTGCGACTCGAGGGCATTTTCAGCCTTGACGCCGAGCTTCGCCCAACGAGCAACAAACATATTATTCTCGGCTGGGAGTTGTTCGAGCAGCTCGAAACCTCGCGAATCGAGGTCGGAGCGCATAGTATATTCCGAGTAGAAAATCTGCAGCTGAGCCACCACATTTATACCGAGCATCTGCGCTTTCGTGCGCGAGATTGCGCCGTTGTACCCCTCCTCCGAGAGGAAACGATAAGCCCAGCGAGGAACATCGCTACTGCAGAACAATTTTTCGACATCTCGACGTCGACGACAGTCGAGAATATCGTTGAGTAGATATTCGTGTTGCGAGATAATGCTCGCCAACTGTAACAATCTTATTATCGGGTGGTTATCGCCCATATGGCCTACGAGTTGCCAATCCTCGACACTCATCTGCTCAAGGCTGAATTTATGGGCATCATAGTCGTAGATAGCTTGCAGCTCGGCAATCAATTTATCGTTCTCGAAAACCGACGATAGGCGCGGCAGCAGACCTGCCGAACCGAGCAGCAACGCCTCAACCGAACGGCGTTCGTAGCCAACCTTTGCAAAGTAGCGATATGGAAGAATTTGCGCCAAGCGCTCGTAAGATTTGCGATTGGCCTTTATATCGAGTGAACGCAACAGCATCAGATATACCGTCTCGTTCCAATCGTCCGTATCGTGAAATTTATCGATGAGAAAATCCTGCTTTTGACCGATTCTATCGAAGCACAACTGTGCCATAACCTCGCGACGATGCGAGTTCGAAAGTGTGAGCAACTCCTTAGCGCACACTCGTTGCGATTCGGCTTGTAAGGATTTGTTAGCGATCATTTTTAGAAGAGATTGAGTTCGAGTAGGGCCTCCTCGCTCATCATCGACTTATCCCACGCAGGCTCAAATACCAAGATGACATTCACCTTCTCTACACCCTGCACCTTCGCCACCTGAGTGTTGACGTCCTCGACCAACATATCGGCCATAGGGCAGTTCGGAGCGGTCAAAGTCATACGTATAGTGGCCTCGCCCGACGGGTCGAAGTCTATCTCGTAAATAAGGCCCAAATCGTAGATATTGACCGGAATTTCGGGGTCATAAACATTTTTGAGCGTAAGTACTATATCTTTCTCTACACGCAATATCTCTTGTGGAGTCATACAAAATTCAAAATACAAAATTATTTTCTAATCCAAAATCGTCAATGATTAGGCTTTTTTTTGTGCGTTGCGAAGTATTGGAAAGCGCAGCATACTAAAGCGTATGTGAGCATCTACGATGCAAGCAAGGTACAAAAAGAGCCAATCAGAACGATTTTCGCTATTTTTGTGTAAATGCAAGGGCATAGAGGCGCATCTGCTTGATTGTAGCCACCAGGCCATTACCTCGTGTCGGCGAGAGGTTCTCCTTGAGACCTATCGCATCGATAAAGTAGAGCTCGGTATCGACCACCTCCTGCGGTGTACGACCGCCCATTGCACGAATCAACAACGCCAACAAGCCCTTAATTATTATGGCATCGCTATCGGCCGAGTAGTAGATTTTACCCTCCTCCATTCGAGCATCAACCCACACTCGCGACTGGCAACCCTCGATGATATATTCATCGGTCTTGTGCTCGGGCGCAATCACCGGCAACGACTCACTCAACGATATGAGGTAGTCGTACTTATCCAACCAATCGTCAAACATCGAGAACTCCTCGATAATCTCATCTTGTACTATATCTGCCATACTTTCTCTTACTTTTTCTTCTCCAACTTTAGAGGTGTCACATCGGAGCACAAAGGTCGGTTTACACCAATCAAATTGGCTAAAGTCGATGCAATTTGGTCGGTTGACACGCGCTCCGACACTTGCTGTGGTGCAACACCGCCACCATAAATCACAAACGGCACATGGCGATCATATGAATACGCCGAGCCCGACATCGACACACGCTTAGCGTCCGACTCGATACGCTCAGGCTCCAAAGCAATCACAACATCGCCCGAACGTCGATGGTGGTAACCATTCTGTACCAAAGCCAACACGCCACGCGAGAATTGTGCCGAACGCATACCCGTAGCGGTCGATACGGCTGCAACTCCTCGATACTGCAAGGCGAAGTTCGCAAGTTCGTTATGCACCTCAGCCAAACTCTTGTTGCGATTGTAAATTACATCGTGATTGAGATACAGCGAGCCATCGACATATCCCAGAACCCACGTATCCTGGCCATATCGCGCACTCAAGAAGGCGTTCATTATAATTTCGAACTGGCGGGTATTAAATCGCTTCAAGTCGCTATTTTCGCGCTCCGTAACAGCAATTCCGCTATCTGAAGTGAGTACAATGGCAGCCTCGTCCTGCTGCGGTATCTGTGCATAGAGGAAGGTCGCAAACTCCGCCAAAGAGACGTCCAACGAGTAGAGCATATCCTCATACTCTATCGAGTTGGTGCCATACTTCTCAGCCACAGTTCGTGGAACATCTAAGCAGACCGTAAGCACGGTTACACCCTCGTCCTCTTTGAGTGAGACGATGTGAGTAATAGCGCGCTTTGCAAACTCGAAAATAGCCAAATTTCCCGATGGGCTCGACAACAATTTATTCACCCAACCGTCGGAAGTTCTTCTCTGAGTACGCTGACGGCGAGCATTGCTTTGGTCATAGACCAAAATATCGGTAGTATGAGTGTTGAGATAGTTTCCGCGAACATATCGGCCATACCAGGCATCGGCCGCAAACACACGATTCATATCATCGCTGTTGCTCTTCTGCACCCATGTCGGCAAATCGGCCATATAGCAATCTGCCGAGGTCCATTTGCCGCTATTATTTATCCAATAGCACTCACCATTTCGGCCCGTCAAAATCATCGCCGAGAGTGGCTTATGCGCTATCGTGATAGCCCTATTTTTCGGAGAAGAGGCGAGAATTGCCTCCGAAAGAGTATTCACAGTGAAGTGTTGTGTTGTATAGCCTCCCTCCACCTTCTTATTGGTAGTCGAGGTCTGCTCCGACTTTGGCTTTTGGCACAAAGCATTGAACTTGTTGCTACCGCGATCGAAAACCACCGACGAGAAGATGCCGTGCATAGCCGGAAGCGTTCCCGTCGCAAGAGTTGCCAAGCCCGCCTCCGAAGTTGTCGGGGCGTAGTCAGCATAACACTCCGTAAACTCGGCGCCACCACTACTCAAACGCAAGAAGCCCTCCTTGCCAAAGTTCTTTTCGTATCGCAACATATCATTCTGACTCAATCCACTCACCACGATATTAACCACAATGCGAGGTCGTGCCTGGGCAAATGCCATTGCAATAATCAGCAATAGAGCTGCTATGTAAAGTCTCTGTTTCATCTACAAATATCTCTCAAAAGCCTTTCGTTCGGAGTCAAAATCCAACTCAGGCATATTTTCTATCTTCTCCAACATCTTGCGGCAGAACTCCTTGTGTGCCTCGCTCTCAGGATTGAAAGGTCGGTGCTCAGCAGCTGCCACAATCTGCGCTATTTGGGGCAATTTAGCTTGCGCCTTAGGCGTAAGCACCGCCTCGCAAAATCGCTCCCACACATAATCTACCGCCATCTTCGACGGGTGCACCAAATCATCGGCATAGTAGCGATAATCTCGCAAATCGTCAATCAAAATCTCGTACGACGGGAAGTAGAGGGCATTCTCATACTTCACCACCAACTCCTCCACCGCCAAGCGCAAAGTCGCCTTGCTGACGCTATTCTCCTGCAGACCGTCGCCGATATGGCGCACAGGGCTAACGGTCAAAATCACCTTTTTATCGTGCAAAACACCCTCAAAGAGGTGGCTGTATCGTTCGACAATCTCTACGACCGACAAGCGTCGGCGCTCGAACTGCGAGGCGGGTTGCTTGTGGCAGTTCGCCACTACCCTACCCTCGTGTTCGTATACCCACGCTGTACCGAAGGTCAGTATCACCCACTCGGCTTCGGCAAGAGCCTTCGAGCCCTGCGCAACTGCCTTATTGAGATTTCCAAACGCCTCGGTCTGCGTCTTACCATCGAGCGAAGAGTGTGCATCGAAGGAGAAAAAGCCCTCCTTACCCGCTGTTATGTCGCATACCGCGAACGTCCTTGTATCGGTCAAACGATCAATCGCAGCTGCAATAGAGGCAGGATTAAACAACACCCCAAACGGATTGCTCGCAATCGAAAATTTAGCCTTAGCCAATCGTTCCGAGATATTTTCGGCAAAGCAAGAGCCCAGCGCAAACACCTTTGCGCCATGCTCCATCCCCTCCGTTAGCGGAGCCAACTCTATCTCGGTACGAAATTTCACTTTTACAAATCCAATTTTGTGAAGGCAATACTACCCTTGTACGACTTTGCACGCAGAAAACGATCCTCTCCAAATGTGAGGTACGCCTTGCCCTTGTACTCGTTCATGCAGTAATACTGAATACTCTTTGGCGAGGATATCTCCCACGCTCTCAACACAGAGCCATCCTCGAGCAGCTCTGCAATGCGAACACGACTACGATAGACCTTCTTGCCCTCATCGTTGATGTACGAAGGGTCGGTATTGTACATCGCATAGACCTTGCCCTTGTAGCAGAGCATGTCGGGACGCGACTCCACCGAGCCAATCTTATACGGCTTGCGCAAGCACTCGCCTGTTTTCAACGAGTAGCAACCCATATAGACGCCACGCTTACTCTTCTCGCTAGGACGTGCCGTGCGAGCGATGATATAGCAGCGGTCATTGTGGATAGCCATTGCCGTCTCGGCTGCGCCCCATATATATTCAGGGCACGTAAATACCACCTCGAAGTTAATTGCATCTTTGGTACGTACCACCGTAGGAATAGAGCCACGGCAGCACCAGTTGCCAATTACACTGTAGTACCACTCGCCGATACGTGTAAACTTCTTATCGGGAATAGGACGCTCATATTTGTCAAAGTCTGTAACGCCTATATCCTCGTAAAACTTACGGAAACCCTCTGCCGTCATCGGCACGGTAACCTTCTCACCATTAGCGATATATGTCAAGGTCGTCTGCTTGACATCATTATCAAACTTGCAACTATTTGGGTCCATATCGACCGCCATTAACTGCCAGCAGTCGCCAAAGCCAAAGAAGAGGCAACGAATTTTATCGCCTGCATCGAAGAGAAAAGTGTCGTATGGAGGTACACCCTCCGCCTGCTTGAAGTTACCAACCTGACCACCAGCTCGCACAACCGTTGTGTGGGAAACCTTCTCAGAGCGGAGATTGCGGAGGTTGAATTTACTGATTGCGACCTCAATTGTAACATTTTTAGGGTCTTCGTGATTGTTTTTCTGATCACGAATCTGCCCCACAAACACATCTCCATTCTTGCGGATTACGGTCGAGGCACAATGGGTCATCTTGTTGTCGGGATGCGACACCAACATTGCCTCCTTTGGGTCAAACGGGAATGATGCACCACCCTTGCGAGCCGACACAACGCCGACCGCAAGGAGCAACATTACCACAACGACTATTCTCTTCATTGCCTTTAAGTTTCCTAAAATTTCGATTACTTATTCATCTTAGCCCACGAATCCTTCAAGGTCACGGTGCGGTTGAATACCAAGTGTTCGGCTGTCGAGTCGGTATCAGGGCAGAAGTAGCCCACACGCTCAAACTGGTAGGTCGTGCCCACAGGAGCGTCTTTCAACGCTGGCTCCAAGTAACCCTTGGTGATAACCAACGAATCAGGATTGAGGTTATCCTCCCACGAAGTCTGACCCTCCGAAGTGTCGTTCGGATCCTCGGTCTTGAACAATGGGTTGAACAAGCGAATCTCAGCCTCAACTGCGTGCTCAGCCGATACCCAGTGGATAACGCCCTTCACACGACGGCCGTCGCTCGATGAGCCCTCGCCCGACATTGGGTCGTACGAGCAGTGCAACTCAACAACGTTGCCCTCCTCGTCCTTGATAACCTCGTCGCACTTGATGAGGTATGAGTAGCGCAAACGCACCTCGTTTCCTGGCGAAAGACGGAAGTATTTCTTTGGAGGATTCTCCATAAAGTCGTCACGCTCGATGTAGAGCACCTTCGAGAAAGGCACCTCGCGCATACCAGCCTCCTCGTTCTCAGGGTTATTCACAGCCTTACGCATCTCGACCTTGCCCTCCTCCCAGTTGGTGATAACCACCTTGAGTGGGTTCAAAACGGCCATACGACGCTCAGCAACCTTGTTCAAGTCCTCACGAACGCAGTACTCCATCTTGCCCAAGTCGATTACGTTGTCGCGCTTTGCAACGCCCACCATCTCGGCAAATGCACGCACCGAAGCAGGAGTATAACCCTTACGGCGCAATGCGCAGATAGTCGGCATTCGAGGGTCGTCCCAACCCATTACTGCGCCCTCCTGAACGAGCTTCAAGAGATTACGCTTCGACATCATTGTATAGGTCAAGTTCAAACGAGCGAACTCGTACTGGTGCGATGGATAAATCTCCAACGCCTCGATGAACCAATCGTACAACGGACGGTGTACGTCGAACTCTAAAGTACAGATCGAGTGCGAAATCTTCTCGATAGAGTCACTCTGACCGTGAGCGTAGTCGTACATTGGGTAGATGCACCACTTATTACCTGTACGGTGGTGCTCGGTGTGCAAGATACGGTACATAATTGGGTCACGGAAGAGCATATTTGGGTGTGCCATATCGATCTTTGCACGCAACACCTTCTCGCCATCGGCGAACTCACCTGCACGCATACGCTCGAACAAGTCGAGATTCTCCTCTACCGAGCGGTCGCGCCAAGGCGACGGCTTACCAGGCTCCGAAACGGTACCACGATTCTGACGAATCTCCTCCTGGGTCTGGTCGTCAACGTAAGCCAAGCCCTTCTTGATGAGTACTACAGCCCAATCGTAGAGCTGGTCGAAGTAGTCCGATGCGTAGCGCTCGATAGCCCAATCGAAACCGAGCCACTTGATGTCGCGCTTAATCGAATCTACATACTCGGTATCCTCCTTTACAGGGTTGGTATCGTCGAAGCGGAGGTTACACTTGCCGCCATACTTCTTTGCCAAGCCGAAGTTGATGCAGATACTCTTTGCGTGTCCGATATGGAGGTAGCCGTTTGGCTCAGGCGGGAAACGTGTCTGCACGTGCGACAAACCATTCGCAATCGACTCCTCGATAATCTCTTCAAGGAAGTTCAAAGATTTCTCCTTTACTTCAATGTTCTCTGTTGCCATAATTTTCTAAGTTTTATCTATTTTTTATTGTTTTTGTCGTATAGTTTCGGCGCGATATTTACGCCAAGCGATATAATCTGCTGGTTGTAGAGCTTCTCGCCATCGGTCTTGAGCACAAACTCCGCCTTAACCTTGATACGCTCCTTCCAAAAGTTGCGCTCGTAGCCTATACCCGTGCGGTTGTAAACGCCACCCTCGGTGCGATAGAACGGATCGGCAGCATAGAGGTCTGCACCATAGGGAGTACCCTCCTTGCCCACCGAGTCGTAGAGCGGAAGCAGGTTGTCGCCCGCGTAGAGGTTGTTCGAGATAAACACTCCCCAGCGACTCATTCGGAAGAAGAGTTCGCCACCCATTGGAGCTTGCCAGCCCCCCCCCGCAAGTCTATCTTGCTGCAACGACTGCAAGTAGCCGAGTCGGATATCGAAATCAAAAAAGGCTTTGAAATCAACTCCGATGTATGGGTTTATCATAATGTCATCAACCACATTATAGCGGAAGTCGGCACGATTTGCGTAGTGATGCATCGAAGCCGTAGCTCCCGCATACATAACCTTCGCAAAGCGTCCTTCGCCCGAAAGGAAGATGCGGAACTGCTCACGGCGCTCCATCGAGTACATACCGTTCCAATCGGCTACCAACTCTACAAAACCGTTCTTGTCGGTATATTGCAGAGCCAAACCCTGCACTACCCTGTTGCCCGCCAACCAGGCATTGCTGAAGAAGGCCTCCGAATAGCGACCAATCAGCTTCTCGCGACGGAACAGACCCGCCAAAGCACCATAATTCTCGTTACGGAATTGGTAGTAGGCAATGAGGTCGATATGGTCGAGGAAGTGTGCCGAGCCGAACATCTTCTGCATATTGACACCGGCTGCGAGCGAGTGCTTCTCGTTCCACTCATAGCGCAGCGCAGGCGCGAGCGAAATGCCAAAGAGCGTCTCCGAAGGAGCAATGTTGCTGCCCGAGTACTCGGTATTGTCGAAATCGAAATCAAAGTTGGTATCGAGATAGAGCTTCTCACTCTGTGCTAAAGCACTGAATGAGAGCAATAAAGCCACTACTGATATGATAACTTTTCTAAACATTTCGCAAGTACGCGCGCATAAATCGGTCAAAAATAGTGAAAATTTTTCAAATAATGATTACTTTTGTGGCAATAATTGAGCAATACGATGAAAAAAACAACCAATGCAGAACTTGGCAGACCTTCGCTCGAGGAGTTTCGCCAGATGAAAAAGATGCCCGTAGTGGTAGTTTTGGACAATGTCCGTTCAGCCCAAAATGTGGGTGCTTTTTTCCGTACGGGCGACGCCTTTGCGGTTGAGAAAATAGCCCTCTGTGGCATCACTGCAACACCCCCTTCGAGAGAGATTCACAAGAGCTCGTTGGGAGCAGAATTTTCGGTAGATTGGAGCTATTTTGCAACCACCACCGAGTGTGTGCAACAACTTAAGAATGAGGGATATACCATTGTTGCCATCGAGCAGATTGCCGAGTCGGTAATGTTGGACAAATTCGAGCCTCAGCAGGGGGTTAAATATGCCCTCGTTTTCGGCAACGAAGTGGAGGGTGTAGCGCAGGAGGTTGTGGATATGTGCGACTCGGCAATTGAGATACCTCAGCTCGGCACAAAACACTCTTTGAACGTCTCGGTTTCGGGCGGCGTGGTGCTGTGGAAATTCGTGGAGAAATTCTTGTAAATCAACAAAAAACGACCTCGCAGCAATGCGAGGTCGCCCATCAGATTTGGAAAAATTATTTCATATATTTAGCGGCTTCTATGATCGCTTTATCAAAGCTATCCGCATTAGTTGATGCTGCAGAATATAAGATTTCGCCCTGTTCTCCAAGCACAAATATATACATACATTTATCATCCTTGGGGAGTCCCCAAACATTTATCATGTTCTGCTGACAATCAATATTGTATGTAACACCATACTTCTTTTCCCACCTGTAGAACGTCTTCTTATAAAACGCCAACATATATTTTGTCATTCCTTTCGTGAGTACAGGGGCCCACGAAATCAAAGATACAGTTGGTACTCCCGCTTCCTTAAATTTATTCATCCAATTTCCTACATTTGGTGCACCTATATTACACAAAACAACATGCTTCATTCCACAAGCTGTAGTAAACTGCACCTCTTTACCCTCTAAAGAGAGAACTGTAATATTTGCCAAGGTCTTCACCTCCTGCTGTGAAGTTTCAACTGGGGTTTCGGCAGTGAATGATTGAGCGTTAGCGCTCATAAATAATACAAGAAAAAACGCGATAGCGATAAATTTAACTGTTTTCATAATAATTTTTATTTAGCTTTAACTATAACTACGAATTTTGATAACTGTTTAATCTGTTCAGACAAACTTAGATTTGAAAGAGTATTCGTTGTTGGTGTATTTATTTGAACTGGTGAAGATTGAATCAACAATCGTAAGTATGTTGATTTGATTGCATAACCAACATTCTGCGCTGCGCTAATACCACCATTTGTAATACCTATTAAATTACCTTTTTTATCAAATAGAGGACCGCCACTGCTTCCAGGCTGAATTGGAGCTGATATTTGATAAGTTACAACATCTCCCTGATATCCTGTTATTGAAGATATAATACCGTCTGTAATTTTCACTTCATCACCCATATACTGAGACAATGGATAGCCCATAGAGAATATGCTTGTTCCCGTTTCGCATATATCTGATTTAATTGTAAATGGCAACGAAGCAAATGTCTGGAAATCCTTATCTTCAATTTGCAATAAAGCAAGGTCATTCACTCTATCGGCAACCAACAATTTAGTTTTGTAAGTCTTGATTGTATGTCCATCTCTTACAACAATCTCACATGTCGATTTATTGGCAACAATATGATAATTAGTTGCTATAATACCAGATTTATCAATGATAATACCACTACCCTGCGTAACGTAAACTTGACCGCCGCCTTGTGACTGAGAAGGAATAGAAGAACTGCCACCGCCTTCTGATGCGCCAGGGAACATTCTAACGAATATTGTTGTTCCATTTGCTTCTCTACTTTTCACCGCAAACATTCCATCTTTTAGTTCTACTTGCACATTCGTATTTACCTCTCCATTATCTGCAATCCACGATACGCGATAGTAGTCCCTAACTGCTGTCAGTCTAATCTCTGCTTTTAGATGACCCTCTTTCCACATAGATTGTTTTTTGCCATAATCGGCAAGATAGATAACTTTAAAGGAGTCTCCCTCCCTTTTTAACGCCAACACTGGTTTTGCTTCGCCCCACCACTTAGTATTTGTAGTCTCCGCAAACTCGTATATTCCTTCGTAGTCCTGAAGACCATTTTGTTGCCAATACATACGGAGTGCTTCCTCTGTCCAATCTGTCAAAGTCAGAGGATCTTCATTGTTCAAAACGGTGAGATCCGTCCAATTAAACCCGTTCAGTTCTAGGTTAACTTTAGCTATATTATACGGGATTTTCGGAAACACTAACCAACTATCAATATAGTTACCTTTGTTACCTGTGTAATATGGATACGCTGCACCTGGTGTATAACGCTTATTACCACTTGCTTCAGAAACTAACCAGCCTCTTATTTGATATGCCTTCTTATCGGCATACAATTTCGTTTCTGGAGACACAACCACTCCACCCCATTTATTGCTTAAAATAGTTGTTCTAACCCTAACATACGTAAACTTTTGGGTACAATATATTCTATTAATAGTCCACGACAACTTGCCATCACTTTTTATTTCAGTTAAAGGATATGAAGTAGATGAGTCTTGTGGAATATCAAAATCTTGCGCATTTACTACCAAACAAGATAGCGATAGCATCAATAAAATAAATACTTTTTTCACAGTTTCATCATTTTAATAATAACCCTACTCTATTAATGGATTTTCGGTTACTCCGTAGTCCAATTTCATACACGCACATAAAAAAAGCGCGGAACTGATTAGTATCCTCGCTTTGGGGTGTTTGGCGTAACCCTGACAAAAGAATAACTAAAAAGCCCGCACCGTACAGTACGAGCATTTCAACTATTATTCCTTTTTGTCTTTTAACAGTCGCCAAACTTCCAAAGCAAAAGAATAAAGCTAAAACGCTTTTTCCAATATGTCTAAAATGTGCGCACTAAAATACGCTAATGTTTCATAGGCAAAAATCAATTTTCTCGTTTAACTAATCGCAAAGTTAAAAACTTATTTTGACTTTCGCAAAGATAATTTTCCCAAAAGACACAAAACACCACCCCTCGGTGTGTTGGGTATCGTTTTCGATACCTACGACTACAAAGGGCGCCCTCGCTCTTGGCGGGTATCGTTTTCGATACCCATAAGGACGATGATGTCTCTTTGATGACTATAAATACCGTCTCACTCAAAGCTGGGTATCATTTTCGATACCCATGATTATTGTATGACCCATCTCTTGGTTGCCGGGTATCGTTTTCGATACCTATGTATGGGACATAAAGCATCTCTCTCGATTGACGGGTATCGTTTTCGATACCCAACCCACTTTACATATTTTTTTGCAGCAAGGTATCGAAAACGATACCCAACAATTGGAATTATCATAATTTTTGGATACCTTTGTAGTATAATATCATACGACTATGACAAACGAAGAATTTTTCAAGAAAGAGAACCCTATTGGGTGGTTATTTGAGCGATTTCCTGAACTAAATGCAGGGCAAGTTGCAAAGGCGATGGGCATAAACGAGACCCTATTCCGTAACTACATAAATGGAACAAAGCGACCTTCGGCAAGTCGCATTTTAGATATTGAAAATTTTCTACGCAAATTAGGTAACGAACTCGCAGATACTCACCTTCTATAAACACCCACTCTTGGGTATCGAAAATGATACCCGGCAAATAGGAGGAAGACGAATAGAAGGATAATATACAGAATAATATAAACATAGCAAATATGATTCAGGTAGAGATTATTAAAGAGCTTGTAAGGCGTCTGGATACGCTGGGGAGGTGCCTTTGACATCGACCAGAGAAGAATAGACCTCCAAAATGAGGAGGAAAAGACGTTAGAGCCGAATTTTTGGGATAACCCCGAGAAGGCGCAGGAGCAACTGCGCAAGGTTGCGGGTATCAAGAGTTGGGTTGAAGGATTCGACGAGGTAAAAAAGGCTATTGACGAGGTGGAGTTAATGCCCGAGTTTATTGAGGCGGGATTGGCTACCGAAGAGGAGGCCGAAAGTGCTCTTGCTCGCGCTACGGAGCTTGTGGAGAAGCTAGAGCTAAAGAACATGCTCTCGGGAGAAGAGGACAAAATGGGCGCTATCGTCGATATCAACGCCGGTGCCGGTGGTACAGAGGCGCTCGATTGGGCTTCGATGTTGTTGCGTATGTACACGCGATGGTGCGAGGCACACAATTATAAGGTAAAGATGCTCGACTTTCAGGAGGGTGACGAGGTAGGTGTAAAATCGTGCACCATGGAGGTGGAGGGAGAGTTCGCCTACGGATACCTCAAGAGCGAAAATGGCGTGCACCGCCTGGTACGTCTTTCGCCATTCAATGCCAATAACAAACGACAGACAACATTCGCATCGGTGGCGGTTACGCCAGCCGTAGATGACACCATAGAGGTGGTAGTAAACCCTGCCAACGTGGAGTGGGAAACATTCCGCTCGAGCGGCGCAGGTGGCCAGAATGTGAATAAGGTTGAGACCGCAGCTCGCTTGCGCTACCACTTCAAGGACGAGCAGACGGGCGAGGAAATTTCGTACGTTATCGAGAACCAGGAGACCCGCTCGCAGCTGATGAACAAGGAGAATGCGATGCGTATCTTGCGTTCGAAGCTCTACCAATACGAGCTCGAAAAGCGCCGCGCCACTCAGCAGGCCATCGAGGCGGACAAAAAGAAGATTGAGTGGGGCTCGCAGATTCGCTCCTATGTGCTTGATGACCGCCGAGTTAAGGACCACCGTACGGGTTACCAGACAACCGATTGCGACGGTGTGCTCGATGGCGATTTGGACGCATTTATCAAGGCGTACCTTATGGAGAATTAAAAATGCAAAATGCAAAATGCAAAATTCAAAATTGAGATTGGGGATGAGAGTACAAAATGTATTGGCGGTACTATTTTCGATATTTTGCATAGCGGCATCGCAGGCAAAGGTGATCTGTGGCGCCGAATGCATAGAGGATTGGCAACCACTACTCAAGGGTAAGAGGGTTGCCGTCTTAGCCAACCACACCGCTATGGTTGGCAAGGAGCACGTCGTTGACGTAATGCTTGCCAAGGGTGTAAATTTGGTGGCGATAGTTGCTCCGGAGCATGGCTTTCGCGGTAAGGCCGATGCTGGCGAGCACGTCAACTCAACCACCGACACAAAAACGGGACTTCCGATATGGTCGCTCTACTCGGCGAAGAGTCGAAAATTGACACCCGAGCAGGTGGCGCAGTTCGACGTCATCGTGGTTGATATGCAGGATGTAGGACTGAGATTCTACACTTACTACATCTCGATGCTCTCGGTGATGCGCAGTGCTGCCGAAGGTGGCAAGGAGGTCGTAGTTTTCGACCGTCCAAACCCTAACGGAATGTATGTCGATGGCCCAATTCTCGATATGAAGTACAAGTCGGGCGTAGGCGCATTGCCAATCCCCGTAGTTCACGGTCTGACAATGGGCGAGATTGCCAAAATGGCCGTTGGCGAGGGCTGGTGCAAGGCGTGCAAAGTAGAGGTTGTGCGTTGCAAGAACTACACTCACCAGACACGATACACACTACCTATCGCTCCATCACCAAACTTGCGTTCGATGCAGGCGATATACCTCTACCCTTCGACCTGTCTTTTCGAGGGTACAATCTGCGCACTCGGACGAGGTACAGAGTACCCGTTCGAGATGTATGGTCACCCGAATTTCAAGAGCGATTTCTCGTTTACTCCACGCTCGATTGAGGGCGCAAAAAATCCGAAATACCTCAACCAAGTGTGCTACGGAGTCGATTTGCGACAGATTCCGCACGAGGAGATTATCGCCAAGGGCTTCGACCTTGAATACCTTATCGACGCCTACAAGCGCTCGGGCGTCGGAAACGACTTCTTCAAGGGCTTCTTCGAGAAGTTGGTGGGTGTGGATTATATCCGCACGATGATTATCGAGGGTCGCTCGGCCGACGAGATTAAGGCCAAGTGGCAGGGCGATGTAGAGCAATTTAAGGTACTGCGACGCAAGTATTTACTCTACAAAGAGTAGCTACTATTCACGCCAATACGCCACACCAAAATCAGAGGTGATTGAGGAAATTTTGCGCCAAACTAGGCGGCTGACCCGCAGCATACTTGGGCGTATGTGAGGAGTTAGACGACCGACGATTGGTGTAAAATTTACCAATCAGAATGATTTTTTAATTTTTATTTCTTAATTTTGCACCCAATGATTGATAGAGATACCATAGATAGAATCTATGCCGCGGCAGATATTGTCGAGGTGATAAACGACTACGTTACGCTCAAACGCAAGGGCGTAAACTACACGGCGTGCTGTCCGTTCCACAACGAGAAGACGCCGTCGTTTGTCGTATCGCCATCTAAGGGTTTGTTCAAGTGCTTCGGTTGCGGCAAGGGCGGAAATGCCGTGTCGTTCGTTATGGAGCACGAGAATATCACCTACCGCGAGGCGTTAAAAATCGTTGCCAAGAAGTATGGCATCGAGATTAACGAGCGCGAGGAGACCGAAGAGGATAAGATCCGCAACAACAACCGCGAGAGTATGTTTATGCTCAACTCGTGGGCTTCGGACTACTTCGCAAATACGCTCCACAACACCGACGAGGGCATCAGCATCGGTCTCTCCTACTTCCGACAGGCGCGTGGCTTCTCGGAGTCGACAATCAAGAAGTTTGGACTCGGTTTCTGCCCATCCGCGGGCGACAAGATGACACAGGACGCACTGCGTGCCGGTTACAAGGAGGAGTTCCTACTCTCGACAGGTCTCTCGATTAAGCGCGAGGAGGACGGACGTATCTTTGACCGTTTCCGCGAGCGAGTGATGTTCCCCGTACATAACGTTTCGGGTCGTATCGTAGCCTTCGGAGGTCGTACGCTCCGTACCGACAAGAAGGTTGCCAAGTATCAGAACTCGCCAGAGAGCGAAATCTATAGCAAGAAGAATGAGATTTACGGCTTATTCTTCGCCAAGAAGGCTATCCAGCAGCAGAACTACGCCATTATGGTCGAGGGTTACACCGACGTAATCTCGATGCACCAATCGGGCGTGGAGAATGTCGTAGCATCGTCGGGAACATCGCTTACGACCGAGCAGATACGTCTTCTTAGCCGTTTTACAAAGAATATAACCGTGATGTACGATGGCGACTCGGCAGGTCAGCACGCCTCGTTGCGCGGTATCGATATGATTTTGAAGGAGGGTCTCAACGTTCGCGTGGTGCTTCTACCTGCGGAGGACGATCCCGACTCATTCGCTCGCTCACACTCGGCCGAGGAGGTTCGCGAGTATGTAAAGCAGAATAGCCAGGACTTCATCTCCTACAAGGCGAACTTGTTGCTTGCCGACGCGGGTAACGACCCGATAAAGCGTAGCGAGGTGGTGCGCGATATGGTTGAGTCGATAGCCGAAATGCCGGACGCAATACAGCGCTCGCTCTACATCAAGGAGTGCGCCAAGATTATGGCGATGAGCGAGGAGGTTTTGGTTACTGAGGTGGCAAAACGTCGAGCAAACTCGTTGGGCGACAAGGAGGCTAGCGACTTCATTCAGCGCGAAGGCCGTCGCTACTGGCGAAGCCAGGAGGAGAAGCCGCTAAGCGAGGAGGCCGAGCACTTTGGACACCTCACCATTGGTAGTAGCCTGGAAGCCATTGAGCGCGAGTTGATATACTACCTTGTAGTTCACGGATCGAAGAACTACGAGTTCCGCGAGGGTCGCAACATCATTCCTATGAATGTTGCCGAGACTATTCTCGACGAGATGGCAGTAGATAACATGCGCTTCCACAACGACACCTACAACAAAATCTATGACCTCTACTGCGCAGCTCACAAAGCGGGACGAGCACTTATGCCGGACGAGTTGGCAACACATAGCGACATCGAGGTTTGCGACGCCGCAACCGACCTCTTCTTTATCGATGGTCAGTACGCCATGAGTGAGATTTGGACAAAGAAGGACGTGCACACGACCACCGAGTCGGAGGTGCTGAGCAAGGGTGTACCAAAGGCGATGTTGCTCTTCAAGACAAAAGTCGTAACGGGAATGTTGGCGAAGTTGCATGCTCGACTTGCAGATGAGAGTATTAGCGAGGAGGAGCAGCTGGAGATTGCGTCTGAAATGGTACAGCTCAACCGCCTGAAGGTGATTTTGGCAAAGAAGATGAAACGCCAAACGATATAAAAAGAGAGCGAGGATTACTCCTCGCTCTTTCTTTTATTTGGATAAATCTATATCCACCATCATAGGTCGATGATCCGAACGATTATAGAACGACGGAACATATTCGCTCCTCTTTCCCTCGGCAAGCCACTCATCGATAATCATAGCGGCATTATCTATCATATTATAGACCTCAGGCGAAACGTAGAGAATATCTATACGGTTATCGCTATGGGTAGATGCCATAAAGCTACCTGGATAGCGGCAACCGATAATATCCTTCATATCGGTCTGATTGAGCAGGACATCGTGAGCAAGGAACTTGGTAGAGTTATCTTCTAAGCCATAGAACCAATTATCAAGACGTGATTTAGAGTTGGTATCTCCGCCAAAAATCCAATACTTTTCATTCGCATATTCCGGATTCTTGAGAGTTTGATCAATGATATATTGCATCTCGAATACACGATACTGATCGCCCTCCTTGTTCGCCTCACTCGCCTCTCGATCTTCCGCACCAAACTCATAAGGGTGTGGCCACAGATGCAGCGACACGATATTTATCTTCTTGCCATTGACCGTAATTGTAAAGTGGCCTGCACCACGTGATATTGGCTTACCTTCCACATCGGTATCGGTAATTCGTTGCAAAGTCGTAATAGGATATTTCGAAGTTACCGTCTGCGGGTAATTATTACGATTACCACCTACAGCAGAGTAGCTATGACCATAGCGTTTGCACAACTCCGGCCAACCCTTAGTCAGATACTTCGACGAAGCACCAACGTCTGTCTTATCCTGATATATAGTCTCCGACTCGCACCAAATACAAACGTCAGGGTCCCACTTCTTAACCCATGCAACAAAGTTGTCGTAGTTATTGTGCTGATCAGCCCACATTCCGTTCTGTATATTCCACATTATAACTCGCAGTGTTGAGCTCTTGCGCTCCCACTCCTCAATCAGAGTAGCCTCGACACTATCTATATATATGCCATGAACGCCCGTACCCTGGTTCAAATCGCGCAAATCCACTCGCGTTCCATTGGCTGCATCAGCCACCGTTAACTCGAGCGTTTGCCACTTCTTTGCATCTTCGGCGCTCGTCGCCACCGAAAGTTGCGAAGGTTGAATATAGAGGTTTGCAATTGTTGATTTATAGCTGTAACTGTCTGCATTAAGTTCTATTTCGACACCATCTATCTTAGCCGATGTTATGCGTCCTCCATTAACTACCTCGGCGAGCAATGTTCCATTGAAACCGGCCTGCATTGCAATGCGGAATTTCACTCTAACAGTGCCAATGCCCTTCATATTGAGAATCATCGGCGAGCGATAAGTACCTCGAGCGGCACTACCCGCACCCACGGCAATATATCCTGGGTATTCCTGTCCACGGTAGAGATATTTCACATCGTTGAAATAGCGACTCTCAATATAGCTATCAGTAGTTTGATGTGTGGCACCAACAGTAGAAGGGCTGACGGCGCTCCAAGAGCTTGGCTGAATAAATCCCGAGCCCGCCACATCGTACGGCACTTTTGTCAAAGCCTCCTCGTAGCCCGTACGGTCGAGGTTAGTATCGCCTCCTACTAGTGAATTATCGGGCGAGAATCCCACGCCCGCACTACCACGAACGACATCTCCACCCCAAACGCAGTTATCAAAGCCATCGTAAAATATCTGCTTCTCGTTTGGCTTATATGTAGTCGCATAGGTATAGACATCTCCAGCCCTGACATTCACATTCGACAAGGTATAAAAGGCCGCCTTGCGATTGGTATCGCAAACCGACAAGCGTATACTTCCGCTGTAGTTACCTGGAGCTATCATCAAGTAAAAGTCGCGATATAATCCTGTATTGAGAGCTACGAAATCGCCACCATTCACACAGTTGAGTGCCACGAAGTTCATACCTTCGGTAACCACATACTTGCCATCTTCTGCCACTTTTGCCACACAACCCGACACATCGTATCGACCAGAGACCTCAGACCTTACCGAAATCACATTAGCCTCGCCTTTCAATCGCAGGCGCAAGAGCGAGAAGCCATAGTCAAAGACCAACTTCTGTCCATTGCTCTCGTTGTATGTAGCATACATCGGGAAGGTGCGAATCGATGCCTTTGCCCTCGAGTCGAATTGAGAACAAGGCAATATAACGTCTGCGTATGGTGAGGTATAATACCACTTTTCACTCTCCGACGTAAGAAGCACCGCGTGATAACTACCCGATACATTATGCTCGACACGAACATATGGGCGATTGCTACTATCCAACTCTACTTCATAGCTCTTACCATTTACCAGCACGGTACACTCTTGCCAATTATGCTCGGCGGCACCAATTATGCTACGCACGCCATTGCCACGCTCCGAGAGATTGAATCGCACCAAACCGTCCTCGTCGCGGAGGTCGATATTAGTGTCGTTCACCACATCGAAGGCCTTCATCGGCTGGATAGTATTGCGCTCGATGGTATAGCTCTTAGATGTGCCCTTTACATACGAGGTGTTGTTGGCGCCATAGATTGTAATCATAAAGCCCTCCGAGAACTCTACCTCGGGCAAGGCAATCCAAAAGGCTGTCGCCTTCGACTCGTCTTCGCCAAGTCGAACACCATCGCCACAATCGAGCACCACCCTCTCAACAGCCGAGTTTTGACATATCATCTTAGGAGCAGCGTCATGCGCAGCAACGATAGTAGCATCACCGGCAAGCTTCTCGCCTTTGTTACCATTGATTTCTATTCGCTTAACTACGTAATCCTTGCCGTACATCTGCAATTTTAGAAAACCTGCGCAATGCTTAAAGTGCAACGGGTCGATCTCTGTGCCATTTGACACTGCAACCATTGGCGCAGCACCCACACCAAATGAGTTTTCTGCATAGTACTGTATTTCAGGCAATTGAAGCGATATATCACCCTCTGAATTAACTGATATCGTCTGGGAGTATGGATAGACCGCATAGATATAGTTCAAGGCCTCGCCCTGTTCTACGCTCTCGGACACTCGAAGGAAACGGCAATAGCCCTCCTCCGTAGGTGTAGTGCTCTGCAGCTGATAGTGCACGTTGCTATTCATACGAGGGAAGTAGGCTATTCCATCGTCCTCGCTCCACTCTACATATTTATTATCTTGCACCGTTGTACGTGACGCAGCACCCTCCGACGAGGCAAAAATCTGCTCTGGTGCACCAAGATTGACGGCTATTTGGCCCTCTTGCAACTCGCTGTTAACGCAACCAGCGACGACACTCCCTATCAGAACGAGGAGTGCAAAAATTTTAACACTCTTCATTACCAATAGCCCTCATCATTAGTTTCACCCAAATCTTCGAGATCGCCTCGCTTCGAGGAGCCATAGCCCTGCTCGACAAGCACAACATAGCAAGCCACAGAAGGGGCTTTGTATGGTGCTGACACTATTTTATAGTTGCTATTCATCTTTCTCAGCCTCTATTTTCAATTTTTTAGCTGTAGTAACTCCGAGCTCGCGGATATTCTCCACTCGAGAGATGATATTACCTCTACCCGTCGAGAACTTCTTGAATGCCTCCTCGTAGACAGTGTTTGCCTTGTCAAGATGCTTTCCTATATCCTCCAAATCGCCTACGAAATTGACAAACTTATCGTAGAGTTTGCCCGTCTCGTCGGCAATTTTCAGAGCATTCTTGGTCTGCTTATCGCGAATCCAAAGCTGATACATAAGCTTCAATACCGAGATAAGGTGTGTCGGGCTGATGATAACGATATGGCGATTGTAGGCGTTCTCCCACAACTCCTTGTCGGCATTCAAAGCCGCCAAGTATGCGCCTTCGTTTGGCACGAACATCATCACAAAGTCGGCCGAGTTCTTCACATACTTCGGATACTCCTTGCGTGCCAACTCGTCAATATGCACCTTGATTGAGCGCAGATGCGCTGCCAACATAGCAGGCTGCTCCTCCGCCGTAGCGTTTATATAGTCGGCATAGGCCGTAAGCGACACCTTCGAGTCGATAATAAGGCTCTTGCCCTCGGGGAGGTAGAAGATAGCGTCGGGACGCAACTGACCGCCCTCGTCGCTCTTGATTTTGCTACCGTCCTCATTCTCGGTCGCCTGCAAGACGTAGTTCACGCCCTCCTCCAAACCCGACTTCTCGAGCAACTGTTTGAGAAGCATCTCGCCCCAGTCGCCCTGCACCTTCGAGTTGCCCTTGAGTGCCAAGGTCAGCTCCTTCGCCTCGCGGCCGATGGTGGTGTTCAAATCGGTCAAATCCTTCACCTGCTCCTTCAACGACTTCACCTCGCTCATCTCGCCGATGTAGCAGTCGTTGATTGTTTTTTTGAGGTTCTCGAGGTCGCTCTTGAATGGAGTGAGTATATCACCAAGCTGTGTACGGTTATTCTCATTCATCGCCTTCGACTTCTCGTCGAAGATGGTGGTTGCAATCTCGCGGAATATCATCTCCGACTCGGCACGCAACGCTTTACGCTCCTCGGCCTGCTGACGCAACTGCTCATCGAGACGCGCATTCTCGGTGCGAAGCGAGGTGTTATCCTCGCGCAACGAAGCACTCTCGCTACGGCTTACAGCGAGCTCGGCCTTTACCTTCTCGTTCTCCTCGCCCTTCTGCGCAAGGAGAGTTTCGGCAGCCACGGTCTTCATTCGCGCAATAAAATATCCGCAAACAGCACCTACCACAACTGCGATTATCGCTATTAGAAATGTCATCAAATCCATAAAGGTTCCTCCAATTTTTACAAAGATAGTAAAAAAGTTAAGAACGGAGAGTGGAAAGTGGGGAGTTTTTTTTATTTTTTGATAGGGGGGAGTAAGGGGATGCAGAATTAGCTTTCGAACGCTGGCGCGCCCTTAATAGCCGTTACTGGCCGTTAATAGCCCTTAAAAAACTTGCGCCAAAAGATGGCATTGAATGACATTCGGGCTTATGCCCTTAATGGCATTGAATGGCAGCGCACTCCAAGGAGTGCTTAATGACAAGCGCATTGTCATTCAGTGAGCGATAGCAAACGATTGCCATTCGTTGTCATTCCTTGCCATTATTTAAAACAAAAAACCGAGCTGTTAATTGCTCGGCTTAAACTCTATTTGCGATAGATAATCTCCTCTAGAACGGACCTTCTTATCATACTTACGCCATAATTTTCAATACATTCTATCACATTGCCTTGCGAGTCGTATTGGTAAGTATATTTTTCCATCAGCGAACCGTCGGAGTTGTAGTGAGCCTTCTCAATTAAATTACCTTGTGTGTCATATCTGTTTTTGTAGAGTTCTTTATGACATAGCTCGCCTTGTGCATCGTATTCGAGTTTGAAAAAATCTTTATCTTTTGGGGCCGAGTAGCTCGAGTAGAGGTAGCTGTAATAAACTTTTTCAATCCTATTACCTTGCGAGTCGTATTGGTAAGTATATTTGTTTCTAAACGAACCGTCGGAGCGGTATTCTACCTCTTCTATCATATTGCCTTTTGAATCGTAAGTCCATTTCCTCCAAACTGGGTCGTCATTATAGTACATAGCCTCCTCAATCTTATTGCCGTGCGAGTCGTATTTGTAAAGACGTTTCTCGATCATTAAGACGTCGGAGTTGTTGTCGTAGAAAACATGCTCAATATTATTACCGTGCGAGTCGTATTTGAAAGTGCCTTTTTCTCTAAACGAGCCATCAGAATTGTACGCGACGCCCTCAATCATATTGCCTTGTGCATCGTATTTGTAAAGACATTTAAAATCAAACGAAAGTTCAACGTCGTAACTAGTTCTCTCAATCATATTGCCTTGCGAGTCGTATTTGTAGGTTTCTTTCCAACGAAGCGTGCCATCAGGGTTATACGCGACATTCTCAATTACATCGCCCTTTTGGTTGAACCTAACGGTTATTTTGTACTCTTTTTCCGGATTAAAATCCCTTATATAAATCGTAACACTCTCCACATCGCCATAGAGGGGAAATGTAATATTATCCCACCATTGTCTTTCAGGCGCTTTGGCTTTTTGGGCTGACGCACCAACCGTCAATAACGACAACAACACCGCAAATAGGATAGCTTTCTTCATAGTTTTAGGAGTTTTATTTTCACAAAGTTACTATTTTTTGCCAAATAAAACAAGAATGTACAGCATACCCCGCCCCTCTGAAATTTGATTTTAAGTAGATGAGAGCAAGGCAAACAACTTAGATATATGCAAGGAGAAATTTTAAGGGTGCAGTTGCAACGCCATCAAAAGAAAATGAGATGGGCGCATACTAAGCGTATGTAACCATCTCATTTTTTTGAAGATAAGGAAGCAAATGCCCCTTAAAATTACTCCTCGTCGCCTGGGACAAGAATACGACCACAATACTCGCACACGATCAACTTCTTACCGAGGCGAATATCAGCCTGACGCTGTGGTGGGATACGGTTGAAGCAACCAGAGCAAGCGTCACGCTTTACGGTTACAACAGCAAGACCGTTGCGAACCTTCGAGCGGATACGACCATAAGCTGCGAGGAGACGCTCGTCAATCTTAGCCTTTGCAACCTCTGCCTTAGCGGTGAGATCATTAACCTCATCGGCAGTCTCGCTCTCGATAGAGTCGAGCTCCTGACGCTTAACGTCGAGGTCAGCCTGACGCTCTGCGAGCTCAGCCTCGGTAACCTCTACCGAAGCCTTCTTGGTCTTGGTAGCAGCAGCATACTCCTTCAAACGCTTCTCAGCGAGGGTGATCTCGAGCAACTGGTACTCAACCTCCTTCTCCAACGAGTCGTACTCGCGGTTGTTGCGAACGTTACCCTGCTGCTCCTTGTAACGAGCGATGAGTGCGTTAGCCTCCTCGATCTCGCGCTGACGCTGCTTGGTAAGCGATGCCAACTCGTCGATCTCGCGATTGATGTTATCGAGGCGAGTCTTCAAACCCTCAACGGTGTCCTCCAAGTCCTCTACCTCCAAAGGCAATTCACCCTTAACCTTGTTGATTTCGTCAATCTGAGAGTCAATTTTCTGCAACTCGTAGAGTGCAACAATCTTCTCATACATCGAGTAATCTACCTCTGCTGTCTTTTTCTTTGTAGCCATATATCTTAATTTTGTTATTTTCCTTAACCGTGAAATAGGCGTTTTACCGCCCCAAAACCCTATCAATCAATCCGTTACACGAAATAACGCACAGGATTTTTTGATTGAGCGCTCTTATGGAGCGCAAAGTTAATAAAAATTTTTGATAAAATATCAAATAAAATCGCAATTGCGCAAAATTCGCTCTCAAAATGTCCCATATCCACAACAACGAAGTGCGAATCGGGGGTATAAAAGTCGTTGTATTTGAGGTCGGCCGTAAGGTAAATATCGCAGCCCGAAGCCTTCGCCTCGCGCATCAACGAAGCACCCGCTCCGGTGCATATGGCCACACGCTTAACCTCGCGAGAGAGCAATGCGCTATGTCGCAGAGTCTCAACCGAAAAGGTCTGCTTCACCTGCTTCAAAAAGTCTCTCTCAGTCATCGGCTCAACCAACGTTCCGACAACGCCAAAACCTGCGCCCTCAGCGGTTGGTTGCAACACCTGCATATCCTGCAAACCGAGCATCTCGCCAACGCGCCAGCTCATACCGTTTGGTGCTGAGTCGAGATTTGTGTGGCAAGCATAAAGTGCAATGTTGTGGCGAATAGCCATCTCCACGCAACGCTCAACCACCGAAGCCGAATTGAGACGCTTGAGTGGGTGGAAAATGATCGGGTGATGGGTGATTATAAGACCACAGCCCTTCTCTATCGCCTCCGCGATAACCTCCTCGGTAACATCGACTGCGAGCAACACACCACCCTGCAACTCGTCATCAAGTCGGCCGACCACCAAGCCAGCATTGTCGTACGACTCCTGCAATGAGAGCGGTGCAAACTCCTCGATTGGAGCGATTATATCTCTGATTTTCATCGTTTTGCCTTTTAGAATAGGGTCTGCTCGTAGAATGGGAAGAGCGGACGCTCAACTACGCCCTCCTCGCCGATAAGTTTGCGACGTGGAGCACGCTTCTTCTTTGGTTTTGCAAGCGGCTGTGGCTCAGCGGCAGTCTCTACTGCAGGCTCCTCCACCGGTTCCTCAGCTACCGGCTCCTCGATTGGCAACTCAGCAACCACAGTCTCCTCTACAGCTGGCTCGGTCGAAGTCTCAACAACCTCGGCAACCTCCTCTTTCTTCTCCTCGAAGATATCCTCGATTGTAAGCTCTACGTTATCCTCAACGGTCGGCTCAGCAGCTACCTCAATAGGTTCCTCAACGACCTCCTCAACAGGCTGCTCGACCTCCTCGATAACCGGTTCAGCGACCATCTCAGCTGGTTGCTCGACGTGCGGCTCCTCAACGTGCAACTCCTCGACGATACTCTCCTCAGGGAGTGGCTCACCCATGCTATTACGCATATCAACGAGCATTGCACGCAATGACTGCAACTGCTCCAACAAGGTAATATCCGAGTCGTTCTTCTCCGCCTCGATATTGCGCTTGCGCATAGCCTTCTGCGCGCCCTCGATAGTCATCTTCTTCTCCTTCAACAGGTGGTGAATACGCTTCAAGCGCTCAATGTCCTGCGGAGTGAAGAGTCTGTTGCCCTTGGCGTTACGCTTCGGACGCAGACAACTAAACTGTGAACACCAATAGCGAATGAGAGATGCCTCAACATCGAACATCTCGGTAACTTCGCCCATAGAATAGTAGAGTTTTTCAGCCATATCTATTTTACTTTTTACATATGCATTATCTTCAACGAGTTGGGATATAGATTATTACATCTCGCCCCCACTCTTTTGGCAAAGCCCAAAGCTCGGCCTTTATGCGTCAAGAGGTTCATTCCCTCCGACATATCGCCCACGGCGATATCCCTCTTGCGGAGATAGTCCCATGCGCTCGCATCGTCAAGCTCCACAACGGATACAGCCTTGCGCTCCAAGCCCACAAACTGCGACAGCGCCCAATCGGGTTTCAGTTTGCCCTTAAAAACCTGTCCCATAGCCACGCCCGAGTATGTTGCAGTCAAGCCCTCAGACAAGGCCTGCACAGCCTTAAATTGCTCGGTACGATAGGCATAAATCGTGTCGGCAACCATCGCAAATGTATAGTTTTCTGCCCTCTTGAGCCACGCCGACAGCTCCTTGCGAGTGGCTTTATCCACCTCCTGCATAACTTTTTTACGAGCCTTTGGAGTGCGTTGTGTCGTCGGCTCGGCCTTGCGAGCAACCGCCACAAACAACCCCTCACTATCGATCAAATGCGGGAAGAAACGAAAGGTTTGGAAAGCTCCGACCTCGCCTCTTACTATGCCCCACTCAGCCTCTATTTCGACCTTCTGCGACGGCTCGAACACGTCGCCCACCTCCTCAATAAAGGTACGCAATACGCCTTCGTTCTCCTCCTCATTGAAGGTACAGGTGCTGTATATAAACAATCCGCCATCGCGCAACGACTGCCACGCCTCGCGGACAATCGAGAGCTGTCGTGCGGCGCACATCTTGACCGCCTCCTCGCTCCAATCTTCTCGAGCGACCTCCTCCTTGCGGAACATACCCTCGCCAGAACAAGGTGCATCGACAGCCACCACATCGAACCAGCCTTCGAACTGCGCAATATGCTCGGGTGCGTTGTTGATAACCAACACATTGCCCATACCCCACTTACGCACATTGTCGGCCAAGATATTGGCACGCGAGCGAACATACTCATTCGCCACAACCATGCCCTCCTCGCCTACTGCCGTAGAGTAAATCGTCGTCTTTCCGCCAGGCGCCGAGCACATATCAAGTACTCGCTTGCCTTGCAAATCCTCGTTCGATACTATATGGTCGATAAACTGCGATGCCGCCTCTTGTACGTAGTAGGCACCTGCGTGAAATGCCGTATCGAGCGTAAACGATGGTCGCTCCTTCAGTTTACAGCCATTCTTGCTCCACGCTATCGCCTCGCCATCGCTCCATACACCCTCATCGCCACACTTGGCAGGATTGAGGCGTACGGCAACGGGCGACACACCCTCGAGAGCCGAAAAGAGATGCTCAGCCTCCTCCGCTCCCAACTGCTTACGCATGCGCTCCGTAAAGGCGACAGGCAGTGCTCTCATCGGCTACTTCTTCGATGCTTTAATTGCGTCCAAACGCTCGTAGAGAGCCTCCAAGACCTTAGCATTCTCGATAAAGTCGTTATTATCCTTATCGATAACAAAGACCTCGCCCTTGTAGTTGTTGTCGATCCAATCGTTGTAGCGATTGTTCAAACGCTCCAAGTACTCAACCTCGATATTCTGCTCATAGTCGCGACCGCGCTTGTGAATCTGCTTCACAAGAGTCGGAACACTCGCCTTCAAATAGATAAGAAGGTCGGGCTGCGGAATGAGGTTGGTAGAGATGTCAAACAACTTCATATAGGTACCGAAGTCGCGCGACGACATCGAACCCATCTGGTGAAGGTTGCCGGCAAAGATGTGAGCGTCCTCGTAGATGGTACGATCCTGGAAGATGTCGGCTGACTTGTCTGCCAACATGTCCATAGTCTGACGAATACGGCTCGCAAGGAAGTGTACCTGGAACTGGAATGCCCAACGGTTCATATCCTCGTAGAAGTCGTTGATATAAGGATTGTCGATATCCTCATAGTAGGCCTTTGCACCGTAGTGCTTGGTCAAAATCTCGGTCAGTGTAGTCTTACCACTACCAATGTTTCCTGCAATTGCTATATACATACTATTGGGTTATATTTTATTGTTTCTCTACAAAATTAGTTGAAGTAGTATCCTACCTTCGAAATTGCCGATGGCATTGCGAAGATTACCACGCGGTCATAGGCTGCAATTTTAGTATCGCCCGATGCAATAAAGACCTTGTCGCCTCGTACAACACCGCCAATTGTAGCGTCTGCCGGCAAGCCTAAATCGCGAATTGCCGCCTTGGTAGCCGGAGAGTTTGGCTTGACGATAAACTCCAAAACCTCGGCATCACTACCAGTCAAGCACTTGATAGCCAACACATCGGTCGACATCGTAAATCGGAATATGTTCGATGCCGAAACCATCTTCTTGTTGATGATGGTGTCAACACCCACGCTATCGGCCAAGTTGATATAGTTCAAATTCTCCACCTCAGCAATAACCTTCTTGGCTCCCATGCGCTTAGCAAGCATCGCCGCCAAGATATTCGTCTCGCTACGACCCGTAACGGCAACAAAAGCGTCCATATTCGAGAGACCCTCCTCCAACATAGCCTCGGTATTACGGCCATCTTCGTTGATAATCAAGGTCTTCTCGAGCAACTCGGCCAAGCGATATGCCTTGTCAGAGTTGTAATCGATAAGCTTGATATTTACATCGTTCTGCATAGCCTGCGCAATCTGAATGCCGATACGCGAGCCACCCAAAATCATCATATTCTTGATATGCACATCGCCCTGACCCGAGAGAGCCATAATGTCGTTTATGGCGTTGTGTCGAGCAATGACATAGATCATATCGCCAACCATATAGGTATCGGCACCGTGTGGGATAATGGTTTTACCGCCACGCGAAATAGCCACCGTACGATATGCCGAATCCTCATTCACCGAGAAGCTCGACAACTCGCGACCAACGAGTGGCGATGTAGGCTCCAAGCGGAACACCAACAACGAGAGTCGTCCACCCGAGAAATCGACAAACTCGGTTGTCGAGGTGTGACCCAAAAGCGATATAACCTCCTCGGCAGCAATCTGCTCGGGGTAGAACATATAGTCGATGCCCATATTGATAAACATCTCCTTGTTGTTCGGCTCGAGGTACTCGTTATTGTCGATACGAGCGATAGACTTCTTGGCTCCGAGCTGCTTGGCCATAATGGCCGAGAGGATATTTGTGTTCTCTACGGGGTGTACAGCAATAAACAGGTCGCACTTGCGCACAGAGGCCTTACGCAATATGGCAAAGGTTGTCGAGTCGCCCTCGACAGTAATAACATCGGCAAGGCTCGCAGCCTCGGCCAACGCCTTCGCATCGGTATCTATAACGGTAATTTCATGACCTCCACCACTCAGCATCTTCGCCAAGTGACTACCCATTTCGCCTACTCCTGCAATAACGATTTTCATACAAAATTTTATATATCTGCACTATGCGTGCAATTTAATTTTACAAATATAAGGAAAAAATTAAAAAATCGGAATTAAAAAGTAAGTTTTTCGAGATAAAGCTCGTATAAATCAGAAATTTAAGACCAAGACAGAGTCTTATGCAGGGATTTTATCTCTTGGTCAGCTTTTACGAATGTGCACAAAAAAAGGTTGCAAATTTGCTTTGCAACCTTTTCTATGCCACAAACTGCGGCTTATCGTGTGCGCTCTTTAGAAGAACTTCACTGTATTATCCTCAATCTTTGCAGCGTCCTTAACTGCCCACATTGCACGGCCACCAGCCATAGCCTCAATCTGCGCCTGTGCCTTAACGCGCTCAGCCTCAGCAGTCTGAGTTGCCTCAACTGCAACCTCGTCAACAACTACTGCATATACGCCATTCTTACCCTCGATGAGTGGAAGAACCTTACCTGCACCATCAGCTGTCACAGTCTCCAAAACGCCAATTACGCGAGGCTCCAAGCCCATACCCGGAACGAGGCTCGACGAAGTCTTAACGCCCGAGAACTCCTTAATAGTAACGCCTGCGTTTGCTGCAATCTCCTCCAAAGTTGCACCCTGCATCTTCTCCTTCAAAATAGCAGCCTTCTTCTGAGCTACCAATACCGGCTTAATTTTAGCTGTAGCCTTCTCAATAGACTCATACTCAGACTCATCTACTGCTGTAACAATAGCTACAACGTAGTTCTCGCCAATCTTGATAATCTCCGAAACATCACCAACCTTAGCCTTGTTAGCCCAACGAACAACCTCAACCGAATTTGCCAAACCTGGAACATTGCGGCTACCCTTGGTTACATTCATCGAAGATGTTGGAACCGACTTAGCAGCAGCATCGAAGCCCTCTGCCTTAACCTTGTGTGCAAAATCGCAAACCTCCTTATAGAGAGCATCGTTAGTCTCCTTCGACGAGAATACCTTGTGGGTCTGTGTTGCAAGGAGGTAGTGACGCTCACGTGCGCCAACCTTCGACACCTTGAAAATCTGAATTGCACCGCCAAACTCAACCTTTACAATCTCGTTAGCCTTAACATTCACCAACTTCTTAGCCAACTCTACTGGCAAGCTCGAGAACTCCATATCACCCAAGTCAGCATACGAACCCTGAGGTGCGATAGCTGCAAAGTCTGCGCCCTTTGCCTTAACTGCCTTGTAGAGGCTGTCAGCCAAGTGCGACTCCGACATAGGAAGAGCAATCTGCTGCAACTCAATCTTCTTTGGAGCAACAAGCACCTCAACCAAACGCGAAGCGTACCACGAACCATTCTTCAAAGTAGGCTCGAACATCTTACCACCACGAAGAGCAGCAACCTCATCAGCTGGAATAGAGTTCTCAGCAACATAGTTAGGAGCAATCGATGCGTTCGATGTATTTGCAACATAAGCCTCCAAGTTCTTAGCCTCGCGGAACAAGTTGGCAGCACCCTTTGCTGTTGCCTCGATGCTCTTCTTATCCTTCTCCGATGGCTCGTTTACGAACTGTGCGTAACGAACTGTGCGGTAAGGGGTCTGGCTGAACTTAGCCTTGTTAGCCTTGTAGTACTTCTGAATCTCGCGGTCCGATACCGATACGAGCGAATCAGCTATAGTAGCGTAGTTGCAAGCTACGTAGTGGCCCTTGTAAGTGTTGTTCTGAGCTACAACGCCCTTGTTCACCATAAGAGCATTAGCATAAGCTCCGCTACGTACCAAGTTCATGTACTTGCTAGATACGCGATCGTTGTTGATCTGCTTCTCCAACAAAGTCCAGATATACTGACGCTGAGCATCATTCTCTGCATACATGAGGAACGTTTTCAACATTGCAGGGTCGTATTGACCATTTGTAGAGAATATGCTATTCAACACATTCGACGAAAGCTGACCATTAAGCACAGCCTCGCGCTCTGCCGGAGTGTAAGTCAAACCGAGCTTCGCCATGTTTGGCAACATAACCTCGTCCATCAAAAGTGACTCCCAAGCCATCGAGATAAGCTGCGACGACATGTCATAATTTGCATTACTGTTGCCATTGAGAGCAACCACATCCTGATATGCGTCATTGAACTCCACATACTTCACCTTGTCGCCATCAACCTTTCCTACAGTAGGGTTTTTGCCCTCGCCCAAAAGATCCGGAAGCCAACCGCCATCAAGATTCAATGCAAATACAATGGTAACGAAAGCAATAACCACTGCTAACAACCATCCAAATTTGGTTCTTAAATTGTTCAAACTCAACATAATAACTACTATTTAATATTATTTAATTTTATCGTTTTCAACGGTTTAACCTTCAAAGATAGGAATTTTATTTCTATTTACGTCCTTTTTTCCTATTTTTTTATCGTTCCTCGCTATTTTTTAGCAACAATTTCCACGCGAGCCAACTCGATACGCGAGCGTGTAGTGCGCAAAATCTTTATTCGCAAACCATCAAACTCCATAACCGTACCTGCCGTAGGCAACTCCTCGTAGCGAGTGATAATATATCCTGCCAAGGTGTCGTACTCCTCGCTCTCGGGTATTCCTATCTCGTACTTATCGTTCAGATACTCAACCTCCAAGCGGCACGAAAGAACATACTCTCGATCCGAGATACGCTTCTCCACCATATCGGGTTTATCGTGCTCGTCCTCAATCTCGCCAAAAATCTGCTCCAACACGTCCTCCAACGAGATAATACCCGCCGTACCACCGAACTCATCTATAACGACGGCTATACTGCTCTTATTCTTCGTAAACTGAGTAAGCAAATCCTGCAACGGCAACGTCTCGGCCACATAATCAACCTTTATCAACGCCTCCTCGATGCTCTTTGGTCTCTCGAACAGACTCTTCGAATTGACATAGCCGATGATATTGTCTATCGAGTCGCGCCAAACGAAAATTCGCGAGTACATAGTCTCGACAAATCGCTCGGTAAGCAGCTCCATCGAGCAGTCATCAATATCCACTGCCTCAACATCTACACGCGATACCATAGCATCACGCACTCTCAAATCGGCAAAGTCCAAGGCGTTTTGGAACATCTTAATATCGTTATCCGACTCCGAAGTCAACTCCGACGAATTGTTATTTTCGAGAAGGCTCTCCAAGTCGCTACGGTCGAACTCTACCTGTCGCTCCGCACCATTCACCTTGCGACCCGTAAGGCGCAACAGACCATACGAAAGCATTGTTGTAGCGCGAGTTATAGGATAGAGCAAGATGTAGAAAACATACATCACCGGCGAGAGATATCGATAATATAAGTTTGGATTTCGCTTGAATACCGACTTAGGCAGATACTCGCCAAGGAAGATGATGATAATGGTCGGAATAATGGTCTCGATGAGTATCGAGCCCTCATTTGCCAGCGAAGACCAACCAAATTTGCCTGCAGCTATGCGTAGCACAGCCGATAGACACATCGAATAGACTACCAGCGCAATGTTGTTTCCGACAAGAATTGTTGTGATATATTGTCCCTGATGACGCGAAAAGAGGCCAGCAATATAGTCGAACATTCGACTCTGCTTGCGGTCTATTTCGAGGCGAAGACGATTCTTATTGACAAATGCTATCTCCATTCCCGAGAAGAATGCAGATAGCACAAGCATCACCACGACAAGTGCTATTGAAAGATACTCATTCATACTACTTTGTCGTATTTTGTGATGGTGCAGCACCCGCTGGGCGTTTTTGCATAGGTGGCTGCGCAGCACCCTGAGTACCACCTGGTCGTTGTGGTGGCATAGGCGGTCTGGCACCCCTCTGCAACTGCGGAGGTATAGGTCGCTGACCAGGCTTCTGAGCCGGTTGGCTAGGCTTCTGTGGTGGTGTCTGGCCAGGTTTTGGAGCCGGCATCATACCAGGCTTTGGCTGAGGTTTTGTCTCCGGTTTTGTCTCCGGTTTTGGTGCCGGTTTTGGTGCCGGAGCATCGTTCTTTGGCTCTGGTTTCGGCTTATATCCAGGCTCTCCAGGGAAGAGACCATCGCCCTCTTCCTCCACCTCTTCAGCCTCTTGCTGTTCCTTGCGAATCTCCTCCATATCGACCTGCATACGGCCCTTCCAGCGTCTGAAACGAGGCTCATTCATCTCCTCGTCCGACTCGAAGCCCTCACCGACAATCTCGTCGGTAGCAGTTACGAGTTTGGTATCAACATTCGAATAGATACGCTTTGTCGCTGAGTTCCAGAACAACTGCTGCGTATAGACTTTTGTACCGTCGTGTTTGGTGATAACCACATCACCCTTCGCCTCCCACAACTTACGTTTTTCGTAGTAGATGGCGTAGTTTGCAACGAGCTCGGCATTTACCGTTGTGAGTGAGTCGTCCTGGTATGTCGTAATCGCAATACCTTTGCAGAACTCTCGATAAGGGTCACGACCCAACATATAGCCCTCCAAGAGCGGAGATGTGAAGATATAAGACTTGCGTCCATTCTCCGACATTATAAGGGTTAAATCGTGACACTCTTCGGTTCTAACGCCGTCGAGTGACTCCTCCTCGGTTGTAGTTTTTGGTTTGCACGAGAATAGCAAGATAGCACTTCCCATAAGAAGTGCTACCATAGCTACTCTATGCAATCCTTTTATCATCTTTGCCTATCTTATTATATATAGGTAGATTAACGATAACGAACTGATGTTCTCTTACCCTTAGCCAAACCACAGCTAACAGTATAGCCTGCACCCTGACCCAACTCAGCGAAGAAGCACTCCTCAGCTGAAGGGAAGCATGCGCGATAGCTACCCGAGAGTCTACTAGCATCTTCTGCAACCTTTGCATCGGTCTTCTTCAACGAAGGGATAGCCTTGCTCAAGAGGTCGCATGCATACCAATATACCGAACGACCTGCGATGCTCGAACCACAACCGCTCGAACCATTTACGTAGCACTGTGCCAACAAGTAGAGAGCCAAGCCGTCCTCATCGGTTGCATCAACCTCCATTGCATCATTCAATGCCTTGACAGCTGCACCGTAATTCTTCAATGCCATCTCGAGGATACCCACACGAGTAAACAACTTCACACGCTCTGCAGGGTCAGTCTCGCTAGCCAACGCCTCACGCAAGTAGTGATTTGCCTTAGTATAGTTCTCTTTCTTCTGGAAGATCTGAGCCAACAACATTGCGATATTCGACTGCGGCTTAATAGCGTAGTACTTCTCAGCTACCGAAAGTGAGAAATCGCTCTCACAGTTAGCCTTAAAGAGGAGGCCGAACACGTGTGCAAGGAGAGTCTCGTCACTTGGATTAGCCTCGATCTTAGGACCAAAGATCTTCTCCAAGTTCTCGCACGATGCTACACCCGAAACTCCAAATGCCTTGTCGTACTGAGCTCTCAAATCAGCCTGCGACTCGTCGAGGTTTGCAAAGTGCTTTGCATTCTCCTCGTATACATTTACAACGGTCATTGCATCTACACCTGGAACATCATTCTTAAAGTCCTCGCACAAGCACTGGAAGTATGTCAATACCATTGTAGGATCTGCCGCACCAGTATCCTCAACCTGAGCTGCGATAGCTGCCTCGAAGTTCTTGCGAATACCCTCGCGGTCGCTCTCACGGTAGGTCAAATACTCGCGAGCCTTGCGGTCGAGAATATAAGCACGACCACGCTTTGGATGCGAACCGAAGTGCTCCAAACGGAGGTCGTAGATGAGGAACAACGAATCCACATATACATTGCGCTCCTGCAACGAAGTTGCGCGGTTGATCTTGTTCTTGTAGAGGGTTACACCACGTACGAAGGTGTTCTCCGAAGCTGCAGGGCAGTTAGCCAACAACTGCTGCAAGTAGTGTGCAGCCAAGTTGTAATTGCGGCTCTCCAACTCCGACTTCAAATACTGACTAGCCTCGATGTTAGACTTACGTTCCTCTACTGTCTCACCCCACTTTGCATACTGCGGGAGGCTGAGATCCTGGGCAAAGGCATTGCCTGCAACGAGCGCAAATGCCAAACCGAAAAATAATTTTACTGCTTTCATTTCTCTGTAATTATGTTGTTGTTACTTTTTTAGTCATACTTAGGGCGAACGAACCAATAATCCTCTCCAAAGAGTGAGAAGCCGAGTCCCACCTTGAAGTAGTCCTGACGAATCATTCCTATCATAGGCGAAGAGTTCATCAGTGCGTGCGAGCCTCGCAAGCCATACTCCAACGAAATATCTACGCTCGAAGTACCCATAAACTTGAGCGGCAATCCAAAACCTGCTGTAACAGCTATCTGCGGTATGCCGTGGCCATTATAGGCCTGATAGTAGTTGCTGTATCGCGCTCCTACGCGGTAGGAGATGCGCTTGAAGTAGTTTCGTGCGTCGAAACGATTTGGCGTATACGAAAAACCAACCTTTGCGGTGTGGGTATCCACATACTGAACCTTCATATTGTTGGTAATCTGCTCCTCGAAACGGCCATTATTACCTCCACCCCATGCCTGGAACTCATACTCTACAGCTGCCATAATCTTAGGGTCGTGGTACATCAAACCGGCCTTCACGCTGTGAGGCAACTGCATCTGCGAAATACCGATCTCCTTGAATACCTCGGTCTCGTAGGTATTGTTAAGCACCAGAGTCTTTGTAACCTTCGGACGCAAGCCACCACCATAGTCGTAGGTTGCACCGAGAGTAAGCATGCGCTTATCGGTAGCCAAGATATTCCACTGAATACCCGCCTGGAACTTGAAGTTCGAGATTGCATACTCGTCCTCGCCAATCACCGAGAGATAGCTGCCTGTTCCAACGAAGTTGTTGTCGACTGCCGAAGTGTAGTTGTGCGAGATTTTACCCCAATAGTACTTCGCTGCAATACCAATCGAGAAGTTCTTGAATGGCTCCCAACCGACACCGAGCTTCACCTCGGTAACATCGCCATCGCCAGAATAGGTATAAGATGCAGCACCGACATTTCCGGCAATCTCATCGCGCTGGTCTAGGAACGACATCTTGTAGCCAACGCTACTGTACGGCATAAGGCTGATACCCATACCCAAGCGTTTTGCCAATGGGAACTGCACCGCTATCTCGTGGATATTTCCCGAGTTCTTGCCATTCTTCGAGATGTGAGTAAAATCGCCATTTGCGTTATACTGCTTCTGAGTATTCTGCAAGAAGTTACCCTCAGCACCGATACAGAACAAGAAGCTATTCTGCATGGTTGCGCTATAGCCCGCAGGGTTTAAGATGCTAGGCATCTGCGTAGAACGCCAAGCCACACCTACACCACCCATTGCACGCATCTGCGCTGTACCGAGTGTCTGCAACTCGCCGATACCAAACATCGTGTATGGCGAGTATGCAGTAACGGCAGCTCCACCCTGTGCCGACGCCTCGTTAATAGCGAGCGTTACCACAGCGGCTGCAGCAACCACAACCTGCAAAAATCTATATATTGCCTTTCGATACATTATACTCCAAAATTCGATTTAAACCCGTAAACATTAGTTTACGAGGTGCAAATATCGCATTTTTAATTCGATTAACAAAACTTTCGGCGTCGCCACCGCAAAAAATTATGTTTTTTTTATCATTTTTTTCAAAAATGCGGTTTGCATAACCCTCAATTTCATACAAAATGCCCTGCATCACGCCCTGTTCGATAGCCTCGGTTGTCGATTTGCCGAACTCGCCATTTGGCTCGGTCGCCTCACACAACGGCAACGAAGCGGTGAACTGATTAAGAGCCTTGAAACGCATCGCCACGCCAAGCGAGATATTACCGCCCTTGAACACTCCGTTTTCGACCACATCGAAGGTTACGGCACTGCCCATATCGACAATCAAAGCATTCTCGATACCCATCTCGCAGACAACGCCTACAGCGGCTGCAATGCGGTCAGCACCAAGCGTTTGGCGCGATGAGTACTCCACTCCGATTGGCACCTCGGTCTGCGACGAGAAGAGAAGCACTTTGTCGATCTTAGAGCGAAGCTGCTCGCATATATTTTCGGCTCCCTGGCGGGTGGAAGCAACCACCGCCTTATCCACCGAAAACTGTTCTATCATCTGCGCCGCAGCAGCCACATCGAACTCCGCAGACACTGCCTCACAAAGCACCTCGCTTTTATCTAGAACGGCAATTTTACACAAAGTATTGCCCTCATCAACAATTAAATTTGCCATAATTTCACCCCATTAAAGAGTTTTTAAAACCTCAACGGCTGTCGCCACATCATCTACCCTACGCACCGTCATCGCCAACTTGCCGTCCTTCTGTTTGAGGACAAAACGGTCGGGTTGAGCTGTAATTTTGCGCAGCAAATCCATAAAGACCTCGCTACGATAGTATGGTGAGTTGTCGTCGCCCACAAAGCGGACAATCATCAAGCCATTTTTCACCTTCACGCGCTCCATACCAAGGCGCATAGCCTCCCAACGTAAGCGCACCGCATTCATCAGCTCCTTAGCCTGTTGCGGCATCTTACCGAAGCGATCCTCGAGCTCCAACTCGAACTTCGAGAGCGAAGCCTCATCGGTCATGGCGTCAATCTTGCGATAGAGCTTCAATCGCTCGGCCTGCTGGCGCACATACGACTCAGGCAGCTCAGCCTCTGCATCGATTTCGAGTGCCACATCATCGACATAGCGCATCTCATCGACCACGGTCTGCTCCTCGTTGCTCAAGCCTGCCACATCGAGGCCCTCGGCCCTCAACTCGGCAATCGCCTCGTTCAAAATCTTTTGATAGGTCTCAAATCCGATATTTGCGATAAAGCCGCTCTGCTCCGCTCCGAGCAGGTTGCCCGCACCGCGAATATCCAAATCCTGCATCGCAATGTTGAAGCCCGAGCCCAAATCCGAGAACTCCTCTATAGCGCGCAAGCGTCGGCGTGCATCGCTCGAGAGCATCTCGTCAGGACGCGATAGTAGATAGCAATAGGCCTTTCTATCGCTACGTCCTACACGACCTCGCAACTGATGCAGGTTGCTCAAACCAAAGCGGTCGGCGTTATTGATAATTATCGTGTTGACATTCGGAATATCCACACCACTCTCCACAATCGAGGTCGCAACCAAGATGTCGAAGTCGTGGTAGATAAAGTCCATAATTGTCTTTTCCAGCTCGGCAGGCTTCATCTGGCCGTGCGCCACGCCAATGCGTGCCTCAGGACACAAACGCATCAGCATACCCTTGATAGTCATCAAGTCCTCCACTCTGTTGTGGATAAAATAGACCTGACCATCGCGCTGCAACTCCGCCTCGATAACCTCCTTAACCAACTCCTCGGAGAAGGTGTGCGACTCGGTCTGAATAGGTCGACGGTTTGGTGGTGGAGTCGAGATAATCGACAAGTCGCGCGAACCCATCAGCGAGAACTGCAACGTACGCGGAATAGGCGTAGCGGTAAGCGTCAAGGTATCGACACTCACGCGCAGCTGCGTAAGTTTCTCCTTTGCAGCAACGCCAAAACGCTGCTCCTCGTCGATAATAAGCAAGCCGAGGTCGTTGAACTCAACCCCCTTGCCAAGCATCTTGTGCGTACCAATCAAGATATCGATTTTGCCCGAGCGCAACTCCTCCAATATGCGAGCACTCTCCTTGGCGCTCTTGGTACGGTTGATATACTCTATCGTTACCGGAAATTCGCGCAGACGACTCTTGAACGAGCGATAGTGCTGCAACGCCAAAATCGTCGTAGGCACCAGCACCGCCACCTGCTTACCGTCGGTAGCAGCCTTGAATGCTGCACGGATTGCCACCTCGGTCTTTCCGAAGCCGACATCTCCGCAGAGCAATCTATCCATCGGGCGCTCCGACTCCATGTCGCGCTTGACAGCCTCCGAAGCCTTCAACTGGTCGGGCGTATCCTCCCACTCGAACGAGGCCTCCAAAGCTTGTTGCAGATAGCTATCGGGCGAGAAAGCAAAGCCCTCGCTTGCCTTACGCTTGGCGTAGAGAGCAATAAGTTCACGCGAAATATCCTTGACCGCCTTCTTGGCGGCATTTTTAATCTTCTGCCATGCGCCACTACCGAGCTTGTGCACCTTTGGAGTCTCCTCGTCGCCACTCTTGTAACGCGCAATGCGATGCAGCGAATGGACATTTACGAAGAGGACATCGCCGTCGCGATAGACCAGCTTTATAGCCTCGTGCATCTTGCCACCCTCCTCAATCTTTACCAGACCGCCAAAGCGACCAACTCCGTGGTCGATATGGGTGACATAATCGCCCACCTGCAACGAGTTCAGCTCGGCGATAGTCATCTGCTCGTCGCGCTTAATCTGGCCGTTTATCTTGTAGCGGCGATAGCGCTCGAAGAGGCAGTGCTCGGCATAGAGCGATATTTTGAGGTCGTGATCCGTAAAGCCGTCGTGCAGAGTCAGTCGCGCCAACTCGAACTTCGCGCCATCGCGCCCCGTAGCGTAGAGCAAGCCCTCCAAGCGCTCGGCTTGCGCTCTATTCTCCGACATCAGGAAGGTGCGATAACCCGCCTCGTGACGTGCAACAAGCTCGTCGGCCAACACCTCGAAGTTCTTGTTAAAGCTATTTTGCGGCGAGGTGTGGAACAGAATAGTCTGCGAAGCTGGACGCTCCGCAAGCGTATTGCGCATGAGCACCACGCACGACTCGGTCATATTCTCGATAAGTTCCTTGCGCGAAGTGAGCTTTGCGCCAATCTCCTCAGGCTCATCGCTCTCCTGCAACGCCTTGCGGCGCACATCATCGACCTTGCCCAACACGAAATCGGCATCGGCAAACCAATAGGTTGCCCCTACGGCAAACTGTGCCAACGAGACACGTCCAACATCGGCACGGTTGATATTCGAGATTACGTCTATCTCCTCCAATCGCTCGCTCGAGAGCTGGCTCGAGAGTTCAAATCGTCGTATCGACTCTATCTCGTTATCGAAGAAATCCAGACGATACGGCTTACTATCCGAGTAGGAGAAAATATCGAAAATTCCGCCTCGCACCGAATATTGCCCAGGCTCATAGACAAAATCGACCTTCTCGAAGCCAAGCAACTGAACCCTCTCCTCCAACTCGGCAACTTCGATACAATCGCCTCGCTTCAGGTGCAGCGACTCCGAGCTCAAACCCTCCATATCGGCAACGCGCTCGACTAAAGCCTCAGGATAGGTTGCGATAACCGTAAAGTCGCCACCTCTGTTTTTCAGCGCATTCAGAACACCCGTACGCATAACCACGCTCTCGGCCTCCTCCGTGCCATAGACAATCGAACGCTTGTAGGCCGAAGGGAAGAAGAGAACGCGCTCCTCGCCCAAGAGGGCGTAGAGGTCGTTCAGGGCGTATGCAGCGGCATCTCTATCCTCGCTGACAAGGATATGCACACCACCCTTGCGGGCGATAGTTGCCGCCATATAAAATAAAAAAGCACCGCCGACCATCTCGTTGAGAAGGACGGTGCTGCCTTTTTTCTCCAACACTTTACCGAGCTGCTCTATTTGTGGCGAGCCCTCGGCAAATCTCAGTATTTCGTGCATATAGTTATGCTCCTACCTACTTTTTCTTCTTAGGCTTATCAGCCTTTTTTACATTCAAAATATCGTTACCCTCCTTATCTTCGTAGCGAACTTCAATCATTCCGACACCCTGGTCGGCTACGACCTTGATAGTGGTCTTGTAACGCCACGACCACTTGCGTCGCAACGAGAAAAGACCCTTCTTCAAGTATGCTGCCACATACGGACTCACAACAAGGCGGATATATTTGTGTCCGCGCTCCATCGTGAGCAACGATATCTGATTCTCGATTTTGCGGTCGAGAAGAATTGTAGGTTCTACCTTACCCGTACCTCCACAAGTTGGGCAAACGTCCTCGACATTCTTCACCGCAACAGGGCGAATGCGCTGACGAGTAATCTGCATCAAACCGAACTTCGAGAGCGGAAGTATTGTGTGCTTTGCCTTATCCGTAGCCATAAGTCGCTGCATCTCCTCGTAAAGGAGCTGACGATTTTGCGACTTGTGCATATCAATAAAATCGACAATCACGAGGCCACCCCAATCGCGCAAGCGAATCTGTCGCACGATCTCTGCCGCAGCAGCCAAATTGACCTCCATTGCCGTCTGTTCCTGATTATCCTCGGCCTTGGTGCGATTTCCTGAATTGACATCTATGACGTGCATCGCCTCGGTGGACTCCATAATGAGGTAGGCTCCACGCTTCAACGATACATACTTGGCGAACAACGATTTAATCTGTCGCGAAATATCGAAGTTGTCGAAAATCGGCACTGTGCCGCGGTATAGCTTCACGATACGCTCCTTCTCGGCATCTACGGCACGAATATATGAGCGAATCTCATTGTACATCGCCTCGTCATCGACACAAATCTGCGAGAACGAGCCATCGAGCGTATCACGAATAATCGTATTTGCTCGGCTCATCTCGCCCATCAGCAACGACGGTGCGGTACGTTTACGAATCTGCTGACAGGTCTTGCGCCACTTCTCTACTGCAGCTAAAATATCCTGCTCGACATCGAGGTCTGAGGCATTCACTGCTGCCGTGCGGATAATCACACCGAAGTTCTTTGGCAAGACTCCTGTTGCAACTCTCTTCAATCGCTTTTTCTCCTCGTTCGAGCGAATCTTCTGCGAGATCATCACCTTCGAGGTAAATGGTAAGAGAACGATATTACGGCCGGCAAGCGATATATCGGCCGTCAAACGGGGTCCCTTGGTCGAAATTGCCTCCTTGGCAATCTGCACCATAATGGTCTGTCCAACCTGCAGATAGTTGGCAATTTTTCCATCTTTCTCCACCTCTGCAGCGCTATCTATCTTCATGGTGTCGAGGCGCAAACCACGATTACCTGGCTGATAGCTCTTTACAATCTTGCAGAGCGAGGGGAAATGCGTTCCCAAATCTTGATAGTGGATAAAGGCGTCGCGCTCGTGGCCTACATTTACGAATGCGGCATTGAGCCCGGGCATAATCTTATGCACCTTACCGAGATAGATATCACCAACCGCAAAGCCCGTGTGGGCAACCTCGCGGTTCAACTCCGCCAAGACCTTATCCTCGCACAGAGCGATATTGATCTCGGTGGACGTTACGTTTATGATAAGTTCTCTATTCATCGTTAGTGCTTTGATTATTTGGCTATTAGCCATTGGCCATTAGCTATTAGCTTTTTCTTTCTCAGCCAATAGCTAACAGCTAATGGCTAAAAACTCCTAAAAAATAGGTAACGCTAAGAGGCAACCTGCACTCTTAGCGTTAAAACCCATTGAAGAAGTGCAGTTTTTACTTCTTCTTGTGACGGTCCTTACGCAGACGCTTCTTACGCTTGTGCGTAGCCATCTTGTGACGCTTATGCTTCTTTCCGTTTGGCATAGTTGTAATTATTTATATGGTTTTTACTTAATCTTCGATGCGAACGACTTAGCCGGCTTGAAAGCTGGAATGTTGTGTGCTGGAATAGTGATAGTTGTATTCTTCGAGATGTTACGAGCAACCTTCTCTGCACGCTTCTTGATAATGAACGAGCCGAAGCCACGAAGATATACGTTCTCCTCCTTCTCGAGAGAGATCTTTACCTCCTCCATAAACGCCTCAACAATTGTCTGAATCTGAGTCTTCTCAACTCCGGTCTTCTTAGCAATTTCGCTTACGATATCTGCCTTTGTCATAACTATTAGAAATTTATAAATTATTTAGTATCCTTTTTTGCGGTTGCAAATATACATTTAATTTGCCAACCGAACAAAATTTTTCGTTATTTTTTACAAAATTAAGCATTTAGCAACTTTTCGGCCACTCAAAAATAGCCGTTTTTGAAGGCTAAACGCGGTTGAAAGCAGCAGCTATACCCTCTACTGCCTGGTCGAGTCCGCTCTGCAACTTTTTGCCAATCATCATTCGCATCATCATATTCAACTCGGCATGCAACACCAAGCGGATACGGGTGTCGCCCTCGGTTACCTGATGAAGCTGAATCCAGAAGGCAAAATCCATCGGAACAGTTCCGCCATCGCCAACAACCTTAACGTGCTTATTCTCAACTCGCTCCTCTATGCGCAAAGCGACGGTAAAGCCCTTGAACTTGAATGAGCAGCTATCCTCGTCGGCCTGCCACTCCTCGACCTTATCGGCCACTGCCGGAGTGAGGAGATTAAAATTCGATATCAGCGGAAAAATCTGCGCCGCCGGACGGAAAATCTGTTGTTGCTTCGATATATACTCTTGCATCGCTAACCATATTTAATTCATCGGCAAAGATACGATTTTTCTCATTAAAAACACACTTTTACCCCTTTTCACGCGAAGTTTTTGCAATTATTTATATATATTTGTGGTGCTTTTGTACTAAACGGCACACTTTCGTGCGTTTATATAGTAAGCAAATTTACTGATTTTTAACCCTGTGACTACGAACCGATAGAATGAGAAAGGCTTTGACGATATTGTTTGCTGTTATGGTTGGTATATCGGCATCTGCTCAATACCAGACGTCAAAGATTGTCGCCCACAAAGGATATCATCCCAAAGGTGGTGGCCCTAGCAACTCTATTGAGGCTCTAAAAGATGCTCAAAAAGAGAAGTTCGACATGGTGGAGTTCGATGTAAACATGACCTCTGACGGCGAATTACTCGTTCTGCACGGAGATTGGCACCCAAATTCGAAAGCAGCGAACAGAGTTCATGTCCAATACCAAACCAAAAGCAAGATTCAATCTATTCCGCTGGCCAATGGCGAAACTGTTCCTACGTTCGAAGAGTGGATTGCTCAGGCTACAAAGTCAAAAAAGACGAAGTTGCTGATCGAAATCAAGGGGCACGACACTCCCGCTTTGGATACAGAGGTTGTAGAGAAGATACAGGAGATACTCAAAAAGTACAAGATGCAGGATAAGGTATTCTACCTGGTGGGACACGAGTTCTTAGTACGCGAATTGGTGCGCCTGACGCCAAAGGGTACGCCCATAGCATTGACTAACGACTACTACACACCGGCATTTTGCCACAACATCGGTTGCAAAATCGCAGGACGTTCTTACGGCAGTTGGCGCAAAAACAGCCACCTGATCAAGCAGGCCCGCGACCTCGGTATGGAGATAATGGTTTGGACCGTGAATAAGCCTGAGGAGATTGAATGGTGTATTCAGCAGGGTTTTGATTATGTTCTGACCGACAACCCGATGATGATGCGTGAGATATTAAAAACAACTAAACAATAAACTTTTCAAAACATCAAAATTCACAATTATGAAAAAAGCATTAACATTATTGGTTGCTGTTATGATTGGTATTTCAGCATCGGCGCAGTTGAAGGCGCCACAGATTATCGCTCACCGCGGTTTCCACGCATCGGAGGGTGCAGCACGAAACTCGCTTAACGCATTGAAGGCTGCTCAGGAGGCAGGCTTTTGGGGCTCGGAGTGTGACCTCCAGCTCACAAAAGATGGCGAGGTTCTCGTTGTTCACGGTCCTAACCACCCAGGCACAAAGGGTGCTAAGACAAAGGTGAATGTACACCGAAGCACAAAGGCTCAAGTTCAGGCTATCTTGCTCGAGAGCGGTGAGACCGTACCTACACTCGACGAGTACTTGCAGCAGATGACAACATCGAAGGCTACAAAGCTCATCATCGAGATTAAGAACCAGCCTACTCCACAGCTCGAGACCGAGATCGTACAGAAGACCGTTGATTTGGTTGCGAAGTATGGTTTGGAGAACGAGGTTGAGTATATCGCATTCCGTCCATTCGTATGCTGGGAGGTTGCGCGTCTTGCACCTAAGGGTACAAAGATTGCGTACCTCAGCGGTGACTACACACCGGCTTACTGCAAGTCGATGGGTTGCGCAGGTATCGACTACAACTTCAAAGTGTTGAAGAAGAAGAAGGGTTGGATCAAGCAGGCTCACAAGCTCGGCATGTACGTAAACGTATGGACCGTAAACAAGGAGGAGGATATTCGTTGGTGCATCGAGAACGGTGTTGATTACATCACTACCGACGATCCAATGCTCGTGAAGAAACTTATCGAGGAAATGTGCAAATAAATAAAAACAACTTAAACATGAAAAAGATATTTTTGGCAGTATTGGCAGTAGCCACAATGTTTACTGCATCAGCTCAATATAAGGCTCCTCAGATTGTTGCAAATGGCGGTTATCACAAATCGCCAGCAAGCGGAGCAAAGAACACAATGAGTGCTCTCAAGGCGGCTCAGAAGTTGAAGATTTATGGCTCGGAGTGCGACGTAAACCTCACAAAGGACGGCGAGGTTTTGGTTGTACAGAGTGGCTGGCACCCAGGAAGCAAAGCTAAGCCAAAGGCAGACGTTCAGCGTTCGACCGCAGAGAAGATGCTCGAGATTCCTTTCTCAAATGGCGAGTATATCAGCACCTTGGAGGAGTTCCTCAAGCGCGCAAAGAAGAAGCCTACTACAAAGCTTGTGCTCGACCTTAAGAACCAGGCTACTATACAGCGCGAAACCGAGCTCGTAGAGAACGTGGTTTCCATTGTAGAGAAGATGGGTATGCAGAACAATGTTATCTATTTGGCTGCTCACCCTTGGACTGCTCTCGAGTTGGTAAAGATCGCTCCAAAGGGTAGCGATATCGCATACTTGGGCAACAATAACAGTGACTGCTACGAGCCTGCATACGTAAAGGCGATGGGCTGCACAAGCATCGACTACAACTTCAAGGTCTTGAAGAAGAAAAAGCATTGGATTAAGCAAGCTCACAAGTTGGGCGTTACCGTAAATGTTTGGACCGTAAACAAGGAGGAGGATATCCGTTGGTGTATCGAGAATGGTGTTGACATCATCACTACCGACGAGCCTGTTCTCGCAAAGAAGATTGTTAAGGAGATGTGCGGCAATCAGAAGTAGTCGCAACACCTGAAAATTTGTAGATGAATTTTAGATTTAACATAGACGACAAGCCAAGCCGTGGAGCACTCCTGCTCTACGGCTTGCAGTGGCTGATGATATGTATCCCCGTGGTACTTACGAGCACGTTCGTAGCACCCGAAGGGGGCGAAGTATTCTTCACGCAGAAGCTCTTTGCCATCTGCGGCATAACTATCGCCATACAAGTACTCTTCGGACATCGTCTGCCACTCGTAGCAGGCCCAGCCGCCGTACTTTTGATGGGCGTTATAGCCGCAAAATCGCAGGGGCACTCGGCCGAGACAATCTACCCTTCGATGATTATCGGAGGTGCATTGGTTACGCTGTTGGCAGCCATAGGAGCAATGAAGTATATCCAAAAAATCTTCACACCGCGCATTGTAGCTGCGATTGTCATACTCGTATCTTTTACGATTGCAAAACCTATCGTTGAGCTAATTTTCGCCGACAAGGCACACGCAGGATTGGCCCTCGTTTCGGCAGTTGTAGGTTTGATTGTTATGGCGTGGGCGAACAAGGCGTTTAAGGGTGTTTGGAAATCGACCGTCGTGATTCTTGCGATGATTCTCGGCTCGATATTCTACTATTCGATGACCGATTTCCCAACGGAGTTCAAGAACGACACCGCCACACCAGAGATATTTTTAACCAACTACAACCTCGATGCAGGTGTCATCATCGCATTCGTATTCTGTTACATTGCGCTGCTCATCAATCAGGTAGGCTCGGTGCAGTCTCTCGGCGAGATGGTCGAGGCTCCGAATATGGCACAACGCCAAAAGCGAGGCCTGATTATTACGGGCGTAATGAATATGGTTAGCGGTGCAACCGGCGCACTCGGCCCTGTCGATTACTCACTCTCGCCAGGCGTCGTGGCTTCGACTTCGTGTGCTTCGCGCTATACGATGTTGCCGGCAGCCGTGGCGATGATTGTTTTGGCGCTCTTCCCGCAAGTTGTATCGGTATTATTAACAACGCCCGCCCCAATTATAGGTATCGTCTTGTTGTTTCTAATGGCTACACAGGTGGCTGCAGGATTCGAGATTATCCACTCGTCAAAGGCCGTGCTAACGTTCAAAGATGGTCTTATTTTGGGTATTCCGATTATGCTCACAACAATTCTGTCGTTTGCCCCGGCCGAGGCTATGACCAGCGTGCCATCGCTCCTACGACCAATCGTCGGCAACGGCTTTGTGATGGGTATCATCATGATTATGATTCTGGAACATTTTGTACTAAGAGAACGGAAAACGGAAAACGGAAAACGGAAAACTAATTAAGAATGAAGAGTTGAGAGTTGCTTCTCAACTCTTTTTTTTGAGCAGTTAGCCATTGGCCATTAGCTTTTTGCCGACGAAACATAATGGTTATTAAGGGAATTAAAGGAGTCGGTAAAATTACATTAACGCCCTTAATGCCTTTAACGCCTTTTAGGTATTAGGCACACAAAATCGTAAATGATTTGATTATTTTTGTGCAAGGCTAGGCAGCAAATCCGCAGCATAGTAAGCCTATGTGAGCATTTCGTTATCCGACGACTTGTGCAAAAAGAACTAATCAGAACTCTGCCTGCACACAAAATCGTAAATGATGAGATTATTTTTGTGCAAGGCTAGGTGGCAAATCCGCAGCATAGTAGAACTATGTGAGGAATTTGACGTCCGACGCACTTGTGCAAAAAGAACTAATCAGAACGATTTTGTTTTTTAAGAAAATGTTTATACCTTTGCACCCGCATATCAACCTCTTATATAGGGTAATCCGACAAAAATGCGGTAAAACGCGGGATTAGACGGCAGTGACCGGCTATGGTAGTGGGATTGCAGCGATAATGTTGAGTGGAAACTATTTAAATTTTGTTGCAACAATGAACAAGGATTCATTAATTAGACTCGTGAACGAGCAGATGTGGACAAAGACTGATGCCGACATCCCTCAGTTCAGCGCAGGTGACACAATCACCGTAACTTATCGTATCATCGAGGGAAGCAAGGAGCGTTTGCAGAGCTTCCGTGGTGTAGTTATCCAGATTAAGGGTACAGGTAAGACTAAGATGTTCACTATCCGTAAGGTTTCGAACGGCGTGGGCGTTGAGCGTATCTTCCCACTCTACTCACCACACATCGACAAGATCGAGGTTAACAAGTATGGTGTTGTACGCCGTGCACGTATCTACTACTTCCGCGACTTGACTGGTAAGAAGGCTCGCATCAAGGAGCGTCGTTTTTCGGCTCCTAAGGCTGAGTAGTAGCGCTACGACTACAAAATTTCGGGTTGCCAATTTGGCAACCCTTTCTTTTTATAGTAACATCACAAGTACCGGTATAGGAATACGTCCGTCAATGGTGCAGACTATATCGCTCGAATAGGTCGAACGGCCCGCATAGACGTAACGACCATCGACGGTATAGAGGATGTCGCTCGAATAGGTCGAGCGGCCCTTGTAGATATACTTACCGTCGAAGGTGAGCATAATATCGGAGCTGTAGGTCGAGTTACCCCTATAGAGATAGCGACCATCGAAGGTCATAACAATATCGCTCGAATAGGAGGAGCGACCTTTGTAGAGATGTCGACCGTCAAAGGTGTAGAGGATGTTGCTGCTATAAGTGGAGTTGCCATTATAGAGGTAACGGCCATCGTATGTCGCAACAACATCACTCGAATAGGTCGAGCGTCCACTGTATACGCGCGTCTGTGCCACCGAGAGTAGCGGCATCACAAGGAGTGCTAAAAAAATAAGTCGTCTCATATCGTTTTAGGTTTTATGCAGTGTAAAGGTATCTATTTTTTTTTTGCACAATTGCAAAATTTCAGCTACTATTTTAACCAACAAGTGCGTATTTGGCCATCTCGCACCCCTATTGGGCTCGACTGCGCTACTTGCAGTAGGCAGTCGTGTGCTCATTTAGTTTACACCCTCCCGACCTCCCTGAAAGGGAGGCGACTTCAGGTTTCTCGCTCCCTGAGTGGGTACAAAAAAAACGAGAACCTTTCGATTCTCTTCTTCTGTACCCCCCTGGTGGGGGCTCGAACGGCTGAAAGCCGTCACCGAGGGAGTGCCGCAGTCGCCACTTGTGGCGGTGCGGAAATACACGACCGAGGTAACCCTCCCTTAATTCGAGTCCGCTGAGGAAAAATCGTTTTTATGCAAATAGCGGCAATCTGCATGAGCAGATATGATAACAGCAGTAGTGGCTGTGGGCTTGCACACATTGCCGACTACTGCTATTATCGTAATGAGCACTGCTCATCGCTATTTGCAAAAACAAAAAAAGAGAAGAACTCTCATTCTTCTCTTCTGTACCCCCTCAGGGGCTCGAACCCTGGACCCCAACATTAAGAGTGTCGTGCTCTACCAACTGAGCTAAAGAGGCATTTCCGCGCTCGGTTTTACCCGATTGCGAGTGCAAAGATAAGGCAAAAAATCTTTTCCGCCAAACTTTTTCAAAAAAAAATGCAAAAAATTATCGGTTTTGTTGTTTTTAGGGGGGGTAAAGGGAATTAAAGGGTGATGAAAGGCAATTAAAGGCGTTAAGGGATTTTCTCTATACCCCCTACTTGTGGCGGGTATTGTTTTCGATACCCGCGAGGGTGGAGGGAACGCTCTCGTGGGTGCTGGGTATCGAAAACGATACCCAGGATGGCGGCGGGAGTCGGCTGAAAAATGACAACGAATGTCATTGAATGGCAACGAATGGCAAAATATAGACTAACAGACCCCACCGCCCTTTGGGCACCTCCCCTAACTTAGGGGAGGAAATATAAATGGTTCACACTCTTTTGTCCCCCGAAGTTAGGGGGACGAGCGAAGCGGAGGGGGTCTGCCATATTCTTGCCTGAGGTATCGTTTTCGATACCCAGGAGGGCAGTGGGAGGCGGCTGAAAAAAAATTCCATTGAATGCCATCGAACTTGTCGGCCCAAAAAAAATCGACATCGCAGAAACGCCCTCGATGCCACAATAAGTCAAATAGCAGAGAAATCGCACAAGGCTACTATCTCTGCTACTATCGGAGATTTCATCTCTCTCTTTTCTATTCGTTCAACCGAACAGAGCGAACTGCGATTTGTTTAAGGCGGAGATCCAACCACCCTAAGCTATGGGAGGCAAACAACGCGGAAGCCGTTGTTGTTGTTCCTGTTCGACGGATTGTTGTTGTTGCGATTCGAAACGCGACAGTTCTTAGCGTTGTTGTTCCAACTACCACCACGGAGCACGCGATTGCTGCCAACTTCCTTTAACCGCCTTCCGCATAGCTTTCACACAGCCGTCTTCTCAGGCTGAGGGTTTGCGCTTTATCGGCAAATGCAAATAGGGGTTGGATGTGTTGCAGATAAGTGTTTTCATTCCACCTCCCACTCTCTAACATCGAATTATAACTATAGAATTTTTTGACCAAGCGCAATTTACTACGCCGATTAAGTAGCAGACGATACGGTAACAATCTATAGCCAAGAAACGACACTCCTCCATTCACGCCGCCGATCTGTGCAGGCTTCAAGCTAAGATATAGATTCTCTGCGAGATAAGCCTCGACATTTGATACAATAGCCCGCAATTCGCTGCGGTCGTCAGCAAAGAGCAGCATATCATCCATATATCGCACATATACAGGCACGCGCAATACCTCTTTAATATAGTGGTCGAGAGCCGAAAGATAGTAATTCGCAAAGTATTGACTCGTCAGATTTCCGATTGGAATACCCACATTGGGTGTAACCTCATACGAATCTATTATACGACCAAAAAGTTGCAATAGTGCTCTATCCTTGAACAATCTCGCCAACTTATTTTTTAACACATCGTGATTTATCGAGTCGAAATACTTTCGTACATCGAGCTTGGCAACATATCGATATTTGAGCATCGCACCACGCGCTCTATCAATGGCTGCATAAATACCCTTACCCTCTCGAGTAGCGTATGTATCAAATATAAGATGTCTTTCGAATCGTTCTTTGCACACATTCATCACTGCGTGGTGTACAATTCGTTCTTCGAACGAGGCTGCGCAAATTGTACGCTTCTTGGGGTCAAAAATCTCGAAGTAGTGGTAGTTGCCCACCCTTAAAGTTCCATTGATTATTCGTTCGCGTAGGCTCTGAAGATTCTCGGTAATATTGAGCGAATAATCAACTACATCGCGTTTACACTGCTTGCCTCGTCGAGCTTTGCAGAAGGCAAGCATAAGATTATCCATCTCGGCAATGGCGGGCATAAGGTTGCCTACACGCTTCATTCTGATAGGTTGTTATACATTTCGCAAAGCAGATTGCCATACTTTGCAACACGCTTGTCGCCAATACCTGTTATCTTTTTCATCAACGAGCTCTCGACAGAAGGCATTTGAGCAATTTGAGCCAACTCGGCATCGGTAAACACTGCGTATGCAGGAACGGCTTCGTCTGCTGCAAGCTGTTTGCGAATTGCTCTGAGTTTAGAGAATTTCTCGAAATCCTCAGCGTTCAACACCTCCTTATAATCGATTTTATCGCGTTTTTCGAACTGAGCGCCCGACTGTTGCGCATTTGGCTGTTGGAGGTATGTTATACAGAGCGACCAATGACCTACATTATCCGACGACACATAGAACTGCTTGTCGATGTCGACAACCTTGTGTCCTCGGATAAACTTATTCACTATTTCTAACTCTTGCTCGGGAGCCGATGCAAGGATATCAAATATTTTTAGTTGCATATAATTATTTTTTTGCCATTTGCATCACTCGCAGGTCTTGTTCCACTTGACCTGCTCGCCATCTGCAAATGGCCGCCTTAAACTATGGGAGGCAAACAACGCGGAAGCCGTTGTAGTAGTACCCGTAAGACGGATTGCAGTAGCTGCGATTCGAAACGCGACAGCCCTTAGCGTGGCTGCCCCAACTACCACCACGGAGCACGCGAAAGCTGCCGCTTGAAGGTCCTGTAGGGTTTGTCTGGCTCGACGAGCTATAGCTGCCATACCAATCTGAGCACCACTCCCATACATTTCCACTCATATCGTAAATGCCAAGTTCATTTGGTTGTTTTGACTTAACATTGTTATGTCCGTCCGATGAATTGTACTTTGCAACCGAATTTATATCATTGCTACCGCTATAGGTATAACCTTTACTCTTGTTGCCACCACGAGCCGCATACTCCCATTGCGCTTCGGTTGGTAGCACATACTTCTTGCCTGTCATTGCGCTAAGTTTTTCGCAGAACTTCTGTGCTTCGAACCAACTCACAGTTTCCACAGGGCGATTATCGCCACTATAATATGAAGGATTGTTCCCCATAATGGCACGCCACTGAGCCTGGGTAACCTCGGTCTCGGCAATATAATAAGAGTCGAGCGTTACTGAATGTACCGGTTTTTCATCGCTTTCAGCATCGCTGCCTTGCTCCGAGGTTGCTCCCATCTGGAAGGTGCCACCCTCGACGAATATCATCTTCATATTCAGGCCTTTGACCGTTTCTACAAAGTCCTGATTTTCCGGCTTAACCTCCACCAAGGTGAGATTCAAATTCTCTGTTTTGCCCTCGGCGATTGTGACGGTTTGCGGCTCGATACCGAGGTTGCCCTTAAAGACCTTAACCTTGTGCTTACCGATAATCAAATCGACCATAAGTGGAGTTTGACCAACGTGCTTTTCATCAACATAGACATCAGCCATTGCCGGAGTACTCATAACATTTAGTGTGCCCACTCGCGGAGTGAGCTGAGGTGAGTACTCATAAATTTTGCCATCGCTAATATAGATCTTATTCTCGAATACTTTATACTTCTCATGCTCGATGCGCACGGTATGTGTTCCACTCGGGATTCTATCGCTCTTGAACGGCACTTGTCCGATATAAGTGCCATCAACATAGACCTTTGCACCACTTGGCGTCTTCGAATTCAAAACTTTCAGCCAGCCATAGGCGGGGTTGAGCCTTACACTCTTGACAACCTTGGAACCATTAACTACGACAGTTCCCGACTCGCTATGATACTCCTTCGCCGAGACGGTATAGGTGTAGGTGCCATTATTAAGCGTAAGTATGGCTATGCCGTCGCTATCGGTAGCAACTATTTTCTCGTTAATAAGCACAGTAGCCGATTTCGGTAACACCTGGAACACAACATATTGTGGGCGTTGTTGCTGCTGTTGGGCCACAGCAAAGAGTGGCGCAAGCAATGCTAATGTGTAAAATAATAGTCTCTTCATACACTTATATATTGGATAATGCCTTACAAATGTAGCAATTTATTTTCTTTTTGCAAAGTATAGCTACACAATCGGCACAGATATTGCCCTCGGTTATTCGATAACTTCTAAAACATTGACTAGAGATGAAAAGCATCAAAGGAACACGTACCGAGCAAAATCTATTGAAGGCATTTGCGGGAGAGTCGCAAGCGCGAAACCGCTACACCTACTTTGCAAAACGCGCTCGCAAGGAGGGCTACGAGCAGATTGCGGCCATATTCGACGAGACGGCAGCGCAAGAGCTGGAGCATGCAGAAGTATTCTTCAAACTTCTCGAGGGCGGCAAGGCGACAATCAACGAGGCGACCTACCCTGCGGGCATTATCAGTTCGACCTACGAAAACCTACTCGCCGCAGCCGAGGGTGAGCGTGAGGAGTGGGATACACTCTACCCCACTTTTGCAGCGATTGCCGAGGAGGAGGGATTTCCCGAGGTAGCGTGTGCATTTCGACTGGTTTCGACCGTAGAGGTGGAGCACGAATCGCGCTATCTTGCTCTGTTATCGCGCATTACGGACGGTAACTTCTTCCACCGCGACAAGGAGATTTGGTGGCAATGTCGCAACTGCGGATTTGTCTGCAAGGCAAAAGATGCACCGCGCGAATGTCCTACGTGTCACCACCCTCAAGGCTACTTCGAGCCGAAGAAAGAGAACTATTAAGACGAGAGATTTTCTCGTCTTTTTTTTGTGGTTTGGGGCACACCGCAGTCGAGCGCGAAGCATTTTTAGCTTTTAATTTTTAATTTTTAATTAAAAAACCAAATGTTTTTCTTATCTTTGCCTGATAAATAGTACACAAAATGAAGATTAAACTCTTTACCATACCCAACTGCATCACACTCATCAACTTGTTGTGCGGCATTGCATCTATCGTTTCTGCATTGGTTTGCAGAGATTTACAAATGGCATTCCTCTTTATTGTCGCTTCGGCAGTAGCCGACTTCTGCGACGGTTTTGCAGCTCGACTGCTCAAGCAGTACTCGGCTGTAGGCGTACAGCTCGACTCGTTGGCCGATATGGTGTCGTTCGGCGTAGCTCCGGCTATCGCAATGACGGTTATCTGCAAGGATATGCCTTCGGCATTCGGTTTGGAGGGTACATGGAGAGAGGTTGTATGCTACATTCCGCTTATCGTAGCTGCATTCTCGGCACTCCGCCTCGCGAAGTTCAACATCGACGAGACTCAGAAGGAGGAGTTTGAGGGTCTTCCAACTCCGGCATCGGCAATACTGCTCGTATCGCTTGCAGCATTGTGCCAAAAGGACGGATTGAAGTTCGACCTCGAGTGGTTGGCACTCATCTCCGTTTTGGTTGCTATGATGTTGGTTAGCCCGGTGAGAATGTTCTCGTTTAAGTTCAAGTCTGCTCGTTGGAGCGACAATAAATTGCGTTACCTCTTCGTTGTAGCATGTGTAGCGATGGCTTGTCTGCTTCGTTGGTATGCAATTCCAGCGATAATTCTACTCTACATCGTCATTTCGACCGTTCGTTGGATAGTTCAAAAGCGATAATTTAAAATAATGTTGAGAAGGGCTAAAATATGGCGTTTGGTGCTCGCTGCAATCCTCGCAGTTGCGGTGAATGGCTTCGCATCGGCACAGGTCGATGCGCGCGCTATGATGGAGGCCCAGCGACAGCAACAGCAGGGTTTAGGCCCTAATGGTCTGCCAAGCACCGACCCGGCACAGCAGGGCACTGACGGTCAGCAACTCGACGAAAACGGCAACCCGATAGATGGCCAGCAGGCCGACTCGACACAGAAGAAAAAGCCGCGCAAGCCGTTGGAGTCATACTTCTTCAATGATTCTATTCGCGCAATGCGTAACTTCAAGTGGCACATTAACCGCGACTACAACACCGTGGAGATGGCACCTATCGACACCACGCTCTACGTGTGGCGTTTGGACTACCCTCACTACCACAAGCGACTCGGAAGCAACTCGGTAGGCGGCTTGGGTCAGGCTTCGACCGAAGTAAACTTCTTCGAGCGTACACGTTCGCGCGAGTTCACCTTCTCGCAGCCATACGACGCCTACACCTACAATACGGAGAATGTTCCATTCTACAATATGAAGCACCCATACATCTGGATGACCTACCTCGAGTCGGGACAGAAGCGTTACCGCGAGGAGCACTTCGAGATTATGGCTTCGCAGAATATCAACCCTTCGACATCGGTGTCGCTCAACTATCGCTCGCGCGGCTCGCGCAGCCAATATGCGGTTTCGCGCGTCAAGGACAACAACTTCGCGGGTACGGTTACTCACACAGGACGACGCTACTCTGTTTTTGCGGGCTACACTCACAACAAGATCGAGCAGCAGGAGAGCGGTGGTGTCGTAAACGAGAAGGATATCACCGATACAATCTTCGAGATGCCTTCGGGTGTACCTATGCGCTTGGCAGATGCCGAAGCGAAGAACATCTATCGCAACAACGCATTCTTCATCAAGCAGTCCATCGGTATTCCGTTTGTGCGAATGACCGAACGCGACTTCTCGATGTCGGATCTTCCGGCGATATATGTGGGTCACTTGTTCGAGTACAACGAGTGGAGCAAGGTCTATACCGACAAATACTCGACCTTCACGGACGAATATACTTTGGACGAGAACAAAAGACCTGTAAAGTACCCATACTATAATAATTGGTTCTATAACCCCGATAAGACTCGCGACTCGCTCTACGAGCGCGTCATCACAAACCGCATCTTCATTCAGGCTCAGCCATGGGATCGAAATGGCGTAGTCGGAACCATCGACGGCGGTATCGGCATCGATGTTCACACCTACTCGCAATCCTCGCAAGCGGACTACCTCTCGGGTAGAGTTCAGAAGGTAAACAAGACTTCTTGGTTTGCTTATGCGGGTGCGCAGGGAAAGATCCGCAAGTATGTCGATTGGGGTGCTACCGGCAAGATCTACCTTCCGGGATACCGCGGTGGCGACTATGAGATTAACGCACGAGCGTCGTTCAGTGCCTACATAAAACAGAAACCATTTACGCTCTCGGGCTCATTCTCCGAGTCGATGTCCTCGCCGGGCTATTGGCAGAACCATTGGGACTCGAACCACTACCGCTGGAGCAACAACTTCAAGAAGGAGGGTGAAACACGTTTTAACGTAACATTCACCGTTCCGGATTACGGCATTGAGATCGGTTTTTGGCAAAGCGTGTTGCGAAATAAAATATCCTACAATGCACTATATGCCTTCGAGTTGAAGGATGAACCAGTACAGACAAGAGGTATTGTGGATATCATCACTCAAAAGGACGGAAGTCACTTTGGCGCACAAGGCTTCTTGGACAATAAGAGATTGATAACTATTGTGCCACAGCAGCACCAGGGCGTTGTAAGTATTACAGGCATCTACGCACAGAAGGATTTCAAGATTAAGGGCTTCCACCTCAACCATCGCGTATTGGTGCAGCTCACATCGGATCGTAAGGTGGTGCCGCTCCCTACCGTATCGGCATTCCTCTCGTACTACTACGAGTTTTGGATTAAGCGCGATATCTTGCGCATGCAGGTGGGTGTAGACGGACGCTTCAATACCAAATACTATATGCAAGGCTACGACCCTGCCCTATCGGTATTCTACAACCAGGACGAGGTCGAGATGGGTAACTACCCTTACCTCGACGCCTTTATCGCAGCCAAGTGGAAGCGTATGCGCATCTTGCTGAAGTATCAGCACTGGAACTATGGATTATTCGGCAATCAAGAGTACTTTGCCGTCGCACGATACCCTCTAAACCCAGGAATGTTTAAATTTGGCATATCGTGGACCTTCTACGATTAGTCCGCAAAGACCACTTATTATGTGGAGAAACAGTTTGCATCGAGTCCTTGTACCGGTACTTTTCGTATTGGTGGGGGGTGGTGTGGCATTGACATCAACAGATTGCTACATCAAACACAAGCAGGCCGAAGCCGAGGCAAGAGCCAGAGCGGAAGCTGAAGCAGCTGCAGCTGCCAAGAAGGCTGCAGAGGAGAAGGCTGCGGCAGAGAGAGTTGCGGCAGAGAGGGCAGCGGCAGAGAAGGCTGCAGCAGAGAGGGAGAGAGCCCTTAAGTTTAAAGTCTCCGAATACGACGTGATATTCAAGGAGACGGCCAAGAAGTACGACCTCGACTGGCGATTGTTGGCGGCTCTGGCAAAGGTTGAATCGAACTTTCGCCACGACGCAGTATCTCGCTCCGGCGCAGTGGGTTTGATGCAGATTATGCCTAAGATAGGTAAAAGCTTGGGCTACAAACGAGCGCAACTCTTCGACGCACGTACGAGCGTGGATCTGGCCGCACTGGTTCTAAATCAGAATATGGAGATGTTGAATCTGCCAAAGAATGTTAACGAGGAGGTGCAGTGGCAACTTACCCTTGCCTGCTACAATGCCGGATATGGACGAATATCCGATGCGCGAGCCTTGGCTCGACACTTCGAGGCTAATCCAAATAGCTGGGAAGATGTATCACACTATCTCAGTCAACTCTCAGACCCTGAATTTGCGAAGCTCAAAGTCGTGAAATTGGGTAAATTTAGTGGCAGTAAAGAGACCCTTAATCACGTAAATAGAGTGTTGGAGATATACAAGCAATACTGCAACTATATAGTTGTTCCATAGCCCTTATATCATTCAAGATAGACATAAGCCGTTAGCTAAAGCTAGTGGCTTTTTTTATTGGGTAATAATGCCAAAAGAGTATAAATCCGTTAAGGGAATTACAAATATAAAAGTCGAGCAAGACAACTAAAAAACCACGAAGAGGGCTAAAGGCGCATAAAAACTGACGCACGAAGCAAGCGCAGAGGGCAAATTCATTTACACTATGCCTTGCAAGAAGGAAGAAGACAAAGTTAAATCCGCTTGCTCAGTTTACTAAGCGTAAATGAGCAAGCGGATTATCGGAATGCAACGCAACAAACGTTGCCTAAAATCAATTTTTACTTCAATGCTGCAAGATTAACATCCTTCTCAGCCTTAGCCTTCAACGACGCGTCCTTAGAGATTGCGCTGTTAAGCTGAGCCTTAGCACCGTTTACGTCACCCTCCTTGCAAGCGATAACTGCACGCAAGTAGTCAGCCTTAGCTGAGTTGTCGCTAGCGATGCACTGCTTTGCAGCTGCGAGGTTACCGTTCTGGAAGTTTACGATTGCAGCGTTGTAGCCCGACTTCAAAGTCTGAGCTGCAGTAGCGTAGTCACCCTTTGCAGCAGCAACCAAAGCCTTAGCCTCAGCCGATGCGTTTACAGCGTAACCATCTGCCTTAGCGATATCGCCATTAGCAGCGTAAACCAATGCGTAGTTGTTGTTCAACTCTGTAACAACAGCGTTGTCAGCCTTGTTCAAGCACTCGATAGCCTTGTTGTAGTTGCCAGCCTTAGCATAAACCAATGCGAGGTTGTTCCAAGCACGAGCGTCGCCCGACTTAGTAGCCTCAACCAATGCAGCCTCAGCAACCTCGTCGCAAACAGTAGCGATGTGGAGCAACTCCTCGAGCTTCAAAGTCGATGCCTTACCCTCCTTGATGATTGCAACCATCTCCTCGTCGCTCCAGCCAGTAACATCTGCGCTGTTTACAACCTGTGCACGACGGAGCTGTGGCAACACGTCAGTCTTGAGCGACTTGAATACAGTTGCCATATTCTTAATCTCCTTCTCGCGCTCTGCGCTCGACGAGTACATCTTCAAAACCTGGAGGATAAGCTCCTTATCAGCGATATTCGAAGCAGCAACAGCAGCCTGGAAGCCCTCCCAGTCCTCGCCATATGCAGCAGCGTCGATATTCAAACCAGCATCAGCGAGCATCTTCTCTACAGCCTGCAAACCGCTCTTCGAACGCTGCTCAGACAACTTGTCGTTGAACTGCTCAGGACCATCTGGCGAAGCATAACCATTTACGTAGAGCGACTGTGCTACACGCTCGTTGCTCTTATTCTCTACAACGCCCTCCTTCAAGTTCTTCATCTCCTCAGTCTCAACTGCGTTCTTACCTACACGCGAAGAGTTGATCTGGTAAACGATGTCAGCCTTAGTCACAACGGTAGTTACACGCTTGTAGTTGTTAGCCGAAGCCTGCATTGCAGTAGCAAAGTCGAGGTCATTCTGCAAAGTATTGATACCCTTTGCAATAGTCAAACCATACTCAGCTGGAGTGAGCGCAGTCTCTGCACCGATAATCTCGCCAGTATTTGCGTTGATAAGAGTGAACTCCTTGCAATTGCCGCTCTTGCACTTAACCTCAACGAGGAGTACGAGAGTCGAAACCTTCATCTCTGGCTTGTAGTTGAACTCGATATGACGCTTAATGCTAACATTCTCGCCATTCTTTACGAGCAAACCATTATCAGCAATCTTCTCGCCCTGGAGAACAAGAGTATTGCCCTTAGTAATGCCACCCTCATAAACGAGAGCTGGAGTAACCTTCAATGCAGCATTCTTGTTGAAGTACTTTGCAGGAACCTCTGCTGTAACATCAGCAGCAACCTTTCCGTTGTTCAACACGAGCACATCAGGAGTACATGTAACAGTGATAGCCGAAGGATTCTTCGCCATCTTCTTGAAGCAGTTACAACCTGTGAAGGCCAATGCAGCTACTACAAGAATCAAAGTCATCTTAAAAAGATTCTTCATAATGTCCTAAATGATTTAAATTAAACTTATTATACTATCTTTTGTTTTTTATATATCTTGCTGTTTAATAGACATATACCTACAACGCGGCAAAGATAGTAAATATATTTCAGTTTACAAAATACACCACTATATTTTTACATATTTCGCTCTCTATTTCGTGAGCTCACCGCAGAGCGATTGCTCCATTTTTGCAGCCAGCTCCGCACCCGAAAGACCCTCACCAAGCAGCCACATAAGCTTGGTAACAGCCGCCTCGGAGGTCATATCGTAGCCACAGATAACACCTATCTCCTGCATCTGACGGCCTGTTTCGTAGAGTTGCATCGCTACAGCACCGCCCTGGCATTGGGTGATATTCACTACAGCTATACCACACGCAATAGCCTCGCGCAAGCTCTCTATAAACCACTTTGCCGTAGGCGCATTGCCCGTACCGTAGGTCTCGAGCACCACGCCGCGCACACCCTCAATCGAGAGCATCGCCTTGAAGGTCTCCTGCGACATACCTGGGAAGAGTTTTATGATAATAACCTTGTCGTTCAGCTTATCCGACACCTGCAATGGCTCGTCGTAAGAGGCTAGCTTATGAATAACTTTCTCGTCATACTTGATATTGACACCCACCTCGGCAAGTGGAGCCAGGTTACGCGACTCGAAGGCACTCAACGCCTCGGCCGAGTGTTTCGATGTACGATTTGCGCGGAAAAGGCGATTTTGGAAGTAGAGCGCCACCTCGGGCACCAGAGCTCTACCCTGCCCGTCCATTGCAGAGGCAATCTCTATCGCCGTAATCAAATTCTCGCGACCATCGGTACGCAAGATACCCATCGGAATTTGGCTACCCGTAAAAATCACCGGCTTCGACAAGTTCTTCAACATAAAGCTCAATGCCGAAGCGGTGTAGGACATTGTATCCGTACCGTGCAGCACCACAAAGCCATCGTGGTCGGCATAATTCTCCTCGATAATATGTGCCAACTCGCACCAACGCTCAGGCGTAACATTCGACGAGTCTATAGCCTCCATCTTATACACCGAAATATCGACATTCAGATTTCGTACCGAAGGGAACTCCTGCTCAATGGTATTGAAGTCGAACGGAACGAGTGTGCCGTTCTCGTTACGGCGCATACCAATGGTTCCTCCCGTGTAGATGATTAAAATCGAAGTCTTTTTCATATCGCTCTATAGATTAAATATACGTTTTGCATTTGCGGTGGTCTGCGAGGCCACCTTCTCGTACGTCTCACCCTTCAGCTCGGCAATCTTCGCCGCCACAAAGCGCACATACGACGACTCGTTGCGCGTACCTCGGTGAGGTGCGGGTGTCAAATATGGCGCATCGGTCTCCACAACCAAATCCTCCAGGCGCATAGCCTTGACAACCTCAGCCAGAGCACTCTTCTTAAAGGTTACAACGCCACCTATACCGAAGAGAAAATCGCCCGCCTTACGCAATCGCTCGTACATCGCCACATCTGCTGAGAAGGCGTGGAAGATACCCCTCAAGCCTCGGCCGGCATACTCCTCTACTATCGTTGCCATCTCCTCCCACGCATCACGCGTGTGGATAACAACGGGCAGATTATGTTTCAAAGCGAGCTCCAGCTGCGCCCTGAAAGCCTCCTCCTGCTCTACCTGCCAATCGCGACTCCAGTAGAGGTCCAAGCCTATCTCGCCAACGCCATAAAATCGCTCGACGCCCTGCGGAGGATTCTCGAACAGTCGCTCCACCTCTGCCAACTCCTCGCGCCAACGAGGATTATCATTTACAGAGGTTGGGTGTAAGCCCATCAACGGTACAACATAGTCGCCACACGCTCGGCAGAGCTCGAACAGTCGTTCGTTGCTCTCGCCGTCTATTGCGGGCAAGATAATTCGCTCAACACCCTCCAGCTTGGCACGTTCAACAACCTCCTTGCGATCCTCATCAAACGCCTCGTCGTAGATATGTGAATGGGTATCTATCAACATATAATATAGACCTTTCCAGGCAGTTGTCGCACCATACCCGACAACTCCATATTCAACAATATAGCACTCACCTCCGACACCGATAAAGAGGTTTGCTCGGCAATTTTATCCATTGTCAAGCCGTCCGACGTATCAGCCACAGCATTATAGACTGCACGCTCCTTTGGTGTTATCTCGTGCGGTGCGAAGCGCAACTTCTCGGGCATCGCATCGGCCACCTCCCAACCCAAAGCCGCAGCTACATCTTGAGCCGAAGTTACAAGCTGAGCAACATTTGTCTTTATCAGATGATTTGTTCCCTCCGAACGACTATCGGTAATGCGACCGGGTACAGCCATAATAGTTCGCGAATAGGCATCTGCCGCTTTTGCCGTTGAGAGCGATCCGCCATTCGATGGCGACTCAACGACCAACAAGCCCTCCGCCACACCCGCGATAATGCGGTTGCGAGGGATATAGAATGAACCATTCTGCTTGGTCTGCGAGTGCAGCTCGGTGATGATTGCACCGCCATTGTCGAGCATATCTTTGGCGAGGAGGCGATGTTGCGCCGGCGTTACATCAGGTAACTTATTGGCGATAACACCCACGGTGCGTGCTCCTACAGCCAACGCCGCGCGATGTGCCGCAGCATCGACGCCAAATGCCAAACCACTTACCACAACCAAATCGGGAAACATCTCGGCCAACTCGGGGATAATCTTCGCGCAAACACTCTCGCCATACGAGCTTATGCGTCGTGTGCCGACAACCGAAAGAATATGCTTGGACTCTAGAGCCTCCAAATCGCCCAGCGAGTAGATGACGTGTGGACGATCGGCCACCTCGCGCAGAAGCGGTGGATAGTCGTAGTCGTTATACGACGTGGCCTTTATGCCGTGCCCCTCGCAGTAGCGTAGCTCGCGCTCGGCCTCGGCATAACCCGCCTTTTGGGCAATGCGCGCAGCAATATCCTTGCGCAACTCGGCACACAGAATCAGGTTGTGTTCTTTCTGCGCATAGACCTCCTCGGCACTGCTGTATATATCCATAAGGTGAACAATACCGCGCGCTCCGAGGTCGGGGACAAAAGTCAAAGCAAGTTCGTCCAATATCATACTACAAAGGTAACAAAAATTCCGTTCGAAACAAAATAGAGAGGGCGGAATCTCACGACTCTGCCCTCTCCCGAAAAAATGCTTATGAAAAATGGTTGGTTAGGGTATTCTAAACATTTTTATTCTTCAAAACATTTTTATATTTAGTTGTTAGGGAATTTAGGGAAATTAGAGATTTCTACTAAACTCGCTAAATTCATTAAATTCACTAAACTCGTCTTATCTCAAAATTGCTTATGATAAGATTATTTTTGTGCGAAACAAGGGAGCGGAAGCGGAGCATAGTACGCCTATGTGAGCATTCCGCTCTCCGTAGATTCGTGCAAAAAGAACTCATCAGAACTCTATCAGTTCTCAAAATCGTCAATGATGAGAATATTTTTGTGCGACGCTAGGCGACAAATCCGCAGCATAGTAGGCCTATGTGAGGAATTTGGCGACCGACGCGCTCGTGCAAAAAGAGCTAATCAGAACGATTTTTACTCCTCGTCGGTGTCAGTATAAGCCTTCAAAAGCTTATCCTGAACATCACTAGGTACCTGCTCGTATGAATCGAACTTCATGGTGTAGGTAGCTGCACCAGAGGTCAACGACGAGAGAGTTGTTGAGTAACGATAGAGCTCAGCGAGTGGCACGCGTGCAATGAGCTTGTCGAAGCCCTTAGCTGACTCCATACCCATAATCATGGCACGGCGGTTCTGCAAGTCGCTCATAACAGCACCCATATAGTCGGTTGGGGTCAAAACCTCAACGTTGTAGATAGGCTCCATAATCTTCGGACCTGCATTGCGGAACGCCTCCTTGAATGCGTTACGTGCAGCGAGCTTAAATGAAATTTCGTTCGAATCTACCGGGTGCATCTTACCGTCGTAGATGGTAACGCGGATATCGCGAGCGTACGATCCTGTCAACGGACCCTCGTCCATCTTCTCCATGATACCCTTCAAGATAGCCGGCATGAAGCGTGCGTCGATAGCACCACCAACAATCGAGTTGTAGTACTGAAGCTTACCACCCCAATCGAGGTCGTACTCCTCCTTACCCTTGATATTTACGGTAATTTCCTTGCCGTTTACCTTATACTTAGATGGCTCAGCGATGCCCTCATAGTAAGGCTCGATAACCATATGTACCTCACCGAACTGACCTGCACCACCCGACTGCTTCTTGTGGCGGTAGTCTGCCTGAGCAACCTTAGTGATAGTCTCACGATATGGGATCTTAGGTGCGAAGAACTCCATCTCCACCTTGTTCTCAGCCGCAATGCGGTTGCGCAAGATGTTGAGGTGGTGCTCACCCTGACCCTGGATAATAGTCTGCTTCAACTCCTTCGAGTACTCAACAAGGATTGTAGGGTCCTCGAAGCGTGCGTCGAGCAACAACTTGCCCAACTTCTCCTCGTCAGACTGAACCTTAGCCTTAACAGCTGCGCGGTAGCGTGGCTCTGGGAATACGATTGGCTCCAAAGTGATAGGTGCCGACGGAGCAGCCAAAGTATCGTTTGTCTTTGTACCCTTCAACTTAACGGTGCAACCAATATCACCTGCCGAAAGCTCGGTAACCTTGATACGGTTCTTACCAGCAACGGCAAACAACTGCGAGAGCTTCTCCTTATTGCCGGTACGCGAGTTCACCAACTCCATACCCTCGGTCAACTTACCACGAACTACGCGGAAGTAGTTGATTTCGCCAATGTGACCCTCCATCTGCGACTTGAATACGAAGAGTGCCACAGGTGCAGTATCGTCAGCAGCAACCTCCGAGCCGTCAGTTGCAGGGAATGCAGGCGCTACAGTTGGACCAGGAGCTACGTTGATGATAAACTCCATCAAACGCTTGGTACCGATATCTTTCTTACCGCTTGCGCAGAATACAGGCATGGCCTTACGCTTAGCAACACCAATCTTCAAGCCCGAACGAATATCGTCCTGAGTGAGAGTACCCTTCTCGAAGTAGAGCTCCATCAAAGCGTCGTCGTGCTCTGCTGCAGTCTCGATAAGCTCACGGTTCAAATCGAGAGCCTTCTCCATCTCGCTCTCAGGGATATCCAACTCCTCGCGAGTACCGTTCTCGTCGGTGAAGCGATACATCTTCATCATCAAGACGTCGATGAACGAGTTGAAACCAGGACCCTGATTTACAGGATACTGAACGATAACAGGCTTAACCGAAGCCTTATCCTTCATAGTCTCGAGTGCATTCTCGTACGAAGCCTTATCGCCATCGAGCTGGTTGACAACTGCGATGAGTGGCTTATTCAAGATACGTGCATAACGGCCATGGATAACGTTACCAACCTCCCAGCCGGTCTGTGCATTCACGAGCATAACGCCCACGTCACCTACCTTAAATGCCGAGAAGAGGTTACCACAGAAGTCGTCCGATCCCGGACAGTCGATGATATTGAGCTTGCGACCCATAAACTCGGTGAAGAGAGTTGTCGCATAGATCGAGCGCTTGTACTCGTGCTCGATGTCGGTGTTGTCCGACAAAGTGTTGTTGTTTTCGATACTACCTCGACGGTCAATAACCTTACCTTCATACGCCATAGCCTCCGCCAAGGTAGTTTTACCCGAGCCGGTGGCACCAATCAGAACGATGTTCTTAATCTCTTTTGGTGAGTAATTTTTCATAGCATTATAGTTTTAAGTGTTCAAAGTTTTTCGGTTTGTCTCGAAATCGTATTATAAAGTTACAAAGTTTTTTTTGAATTGCAAACTATTTGCCCGAAAAAGTGGATTTTTCGGGCAAATATAAATGGGAATAATGGGGTTTATGAGGGATAGGATTCGATAGGAGTGGATAGGATTCGCACCTGCGGTGCTCGATAGGAGTGGATAGGACTTGATAGGCAATCCTATTATATCCTATTATATCCTATTATCCCCCATCGCACAAAAAAAAGCCCGACCGCAATTTGCGGTCGGGCGAAAGACTAAAGATTTATATCTTAGTACTTAATAGTCATGCTCTTGATGTAAGTAGCACCCTTCGAGTCGTTGCGAACTGCTACGAACTCATTACCTGCAGGAATCTCGAAAGTACAAGTGAACGAGTAAACATCGTAGTTACCATCCTTACCGAGAGCAGTGTCACCCTTAACGCAGCAGTTTGCTACATTGATAACCTTAGCTGCATCCTGTGGCAACTTAGCGTCACCATAGTAGAGGTTGAACGAAGGAGTTGCATACGACGAGTAAGCCTCAATGATTACCTGCTTAACCTCACCATTCGAAGTTGAGTTACCAAGGAAGCCCTGCTTTGCAGCAGCCGAAGCATCACCCTGGAACTGGAAACAACCATTGTAAACTGGCTTGTCAGTATAAGCGTTGTGCAATACGCGGCATGCCTCAAAGTTTACACCCTCAACAGCCCACTTCAACCAAGTAGCCTCGTTAGTTACATCCTGATTTGTACCATCTGCCAAGTAGTAACCATTACCAAGAAGCGACTGAATCTGTGTAGACTCGAGAACGATCTCAGTTGCCTTTGGAGCCTCAACCTGAGTGAAACGCAAGTCTGGAGTTGTGATACCCCAAATGTCGCCATCAGCGTTAGTATACTTGAATGTAGGGCTTACATAGTGGTAGCTCTTAGCAGTATCAAACTTGTCAATATTGAATGTGATAGTACCAGCAGCATTGTCTACTACAGGCTCGCCATCAACTACATTGTAGCTATCGTAGAGCGAATTACCGTTCAATGTAACAAATGCACCCTCAACTGGGTTGTTTACGATGAAGTGAAGAACTACAGTCGAGTTCTCAACAACCTCGAGGTCGTAACGCTCATTGTTCTCGTTCCATACAAGACCCTCAGTCTTAGTCAAATCCCAAGCCAACGAAGGCATCTTGCTTGCATCGATAGTAGCCTTTGCGTAAGCAACATCACCCAAAATCTGGTTTACAGTCCAGTTAGTCTTAGGGTTGCCATAGTAGTCGGTAGTCTCCTCCGAAGTAGCGTCAACTGCAACAGCATATACATAGTAGTCATAACCGTACCACTCATAGTTCGATGGGTTCATCTTGATGAAGTGGTTAGTCAAAGTACCCTTGTGGAATGTAGCAGTACCTGTGTAGTTCAAGAGTTCCTCAGCCTTAGCTACCCAATCCATAGGAAGCTCAGCGCCAGTCTCCCAATCCTTCTCAACAGCGCAGTTGTTCAAAGCGTAAGTAGCGTTTGCATCCGATGGAGTAACATTTACGATGATACCGTTGAACTGTGTACCAACAACCTCAACCTGCAAAGTAATAGCCTGTGCGTTAGCATCCTTCTCCTGAGTGAGGATAATCTCGGTAGGGTTAGTGTAGTAACCGTAAGAAACAGCGATAGAAGCACGACGAGCAACAGCAGCAGTGTTAGCCTCGTAAGCCAAAGTCAACTTACCGTCAGCAAACGATGAAGTAACCCAAGCAGCCTCAGTCTCAACCAAAAGCTCAGTACCCTCAATCGGATTCTCGATAGCGCAGTCGATAACAACCTGACCTGCAGCAGAAGTTACAGTCTTGTTCTTGTCAGCCTCAGCAATTGTAAGGGTTGGGTAAGGCAAGAATGGAACATTCCAAGCGTGAACAGCAGTAGTCAATGCAGCATTTACAATAGGTGCACCATACTCATCAGTCTCACCAGTAACAGTGACAGAGATACCAACAGCATAAACTGTTACATTCTCCTCTGCGCTCCAACGAGAAGCCTCCTTTGGCATCTCGGTGTTAGCGCCCTGGAATACGAACCACTGATCAGCCTCACCTGTAAGCATACCGTACGAAGCCAACATGTTAATGTAGTTCTGCATCAACTCGGTTGGAGTCTCGCCCTGCACGCCATACTGGCCCAAATCCTGCGAGCTAGCCAACAAATAGAGCATCTCGTTGTCAGCAGGAGTACAAACATAGCTTGCCATCTGTGGAGTCACATTCGAGAACTCAACAGTGAACGATGCAGCCGCAGTATCCTGCTTCAAGGTTACGAGAACGTCCTCAGCACCATTGTAAGCAAACTTGATGACAGCCTCACGTGCAGGAGTGCCCGGAGCGTCGGTGTTAGCCTCATAAGTTACAGCTACAGTAGCGTCACCGATCTCACCAACCTTAACCCAAGTAGCCTCGGTAGTTACGTTGAGAGCGTCAGTCAAAGTTGCATTCTCGATAGAGTAGCCCAAAGTGAGCTCACCTGCATCTGGAGTGAGGTTAGCCTCAGGAGCACCAGTAACGGTGATCTTCGATGTGTAAGTAGGACCCTGTGGATTATCCTCAGGAGTGTCCGGAGTACACGACACGCCTACGAACATTGCGCAGGCAAATGCCAACATAAGTGTAAAAATTTTCTTCATAATGTAATGAATTAAAAGTTAATAAATGAATATAGTTACAATTTGTAAGTTTTCTGTTACTTCTCAAAATGTAAAAACGGCTTTTACCCCGTTCTAGCTACACAAAATTAAATCAAGAATTCGTTTTTTCCAAATATTTTTTGAGATTTTTTAATAATTTATGAACAATTTTAATAACTTGCCACATATATGCAGAATATATGCAGAAGGGAGAAAAGAAATAAGGAGTAATAAACTTACCCCTTATTATTACGATACAAAAGTCGTTCTTTAGTCAAATTTTCTCGAAAACCACCCTCTTTCAGAAATTTCTCCTTTTGTTTCTGCCCATAACGGTCAAGCAAGACATCTGCTTGACAAATTAACACAATCACCATGTTGGCAACAACCTCATCGTTGCGAGTTTCGGCAAGCGACAAAAAGAACTCACTATCTTTATGCTCGCAACCGAGTTTACGCATCGCCTTAACCTCGACAGACTCTTTCGGCCACAACTTCAAATTGCGTACTCGCAGATAGTCTTCATAGTCAGCAAGCAACTCCTGTAAACTTGAGCGCGCCACATTTATAAGTTTAAGCAGAGTCTCATACGATGTCCTCGCAGCCTCCTTACCTTCTATTATATTCTGCTTGCCCGAACGAGCTGCCTGCACCATCTGGTCAATGGTACGATCTCCGCATTTGAGATACTGTCGACAGAAATAGTAGGTCATATCGTAAATAACTTCGGCCTTACGATACGCCAAGAATGTGCGATAACTACCGGTATGGAGGTTGGAAATATCCATTTTCGACTCTTTTTTTTAGCGTCACGCCTGCGGCGTTCTATGGCGTCAGACATAAATGCCTTCTATAGCGTCGCCAATAAATTGGCTCTATGGCGTTTTCCTCATAAAGCAGTCGTAGACTGCGCCGCCATAAAATGAGCGTAGCGAATGCCGCCATAAAGCGCCAATGGTGCGCCGCCACTATAAATAGCTACAACTTTTCGCCGTAACAAAGATCCCCCGCATCGCCCAATCCTGGCACAATATACTTGTGAGGGTTGAGAACAGGATCGACAGTTGCAACCCAAAGGTCAACCTCATCGGGGTTGGTATGCTGGAGAACGTAATCTACTCCCTCGGTACAACCGAGAACCGACACCATATGCGTATGCGCAGGTTTGCCGGCACGAGCGCACAACGCCTCATAGGCCGCAACCATAGATGTTCCAGATGCGAGCATAGGATCTACAAGGATAAGAGTCTTGCCCTCGAACGATGGAGTTGCGATATACTCAACCTTAATCTCGAACTCGCTCTCGCTGGTGTAGCTGCGGTAAGCCGAAATGAAGGCATTCTCAGCATCATCAAAGTAGTTGAGCAAGCCCTGGTGAAGTGGAAGACCAGCACGGAGAATAGTTGCGAGGACTACAGTATCCGAGATACACTGCACCTCTGCCTCTGCAAGCGGTGTGGTAACGGTCTTGGGAGCATAGTTCAACTTCTTCGAGATTTCGTAAGCCGAGATTTCGCCAATACGCTCCAAGTTACGACGGAAACGCATCGAATCCTTCTGCACATTCACATCGCGCAACTCGGCGAGATACTTATTGACGATTGAGTTCTGGTTATCCAAGATGTAGAGCATACCTATATATATTTATAAGGGGTTAATACAAAAAGTTGTTAAATGGATAGCGACCGCAGTGAATTTCACGAACCATACCGTAGAGGTCGGTGCGGAACTTCTCGATATTTGTGCGCTCGGCAGCCGAGATGAAGATGCAAGGCGTATTCTGCTTTGCAAACCAGCTCTGGCGCAAGTCATCGAGCGAGCGATTCTCCTTGGTCGCAGGGGTCAAGTCGTCCTCCTCCTTCGGTGTGTAGGTGTAGGCATCGATCTTATTGAATACCAAATAGACAGGTTTCTCACCCGCACCAATATCCTGCAAGGTCTGCTTCACAACGTCAATCTGCTCCTCAAACTGAGGGTGCGAAATATCGACAACATGAATCAGCAAGTCAGCCTCACGCACCTCGTCCAAAGTCGATTTGAACGACTCGATAAGCTCAGTAGGCAACTTGCGGATAAAGCCTACGGTATCTGACAAGAGGAATGGAAGGTTATCGAATACAACCTTGCGCACCGTGGTATCGAGCGTTGCAAAGAGTTTGTTCTCGGCAAAGACCTCGCTCTTCGAGATGAGGTTCATAAGGGTTGACTTACCAACGTTGGTGTAACCCACCAACGACACGCGCACCATACCGCCTCGATTCGAGCGCTGCACGGCCATCTGCTTGTCAATCTTCTTGAGGTCCTCCTTCAGCTTTGTGATGCGGTTACGAACAATACGACGGTCGGTCTCAATCTCGCGCTCACCAGCACCACCTCGGGTACCTGTACCTCCTCGCTGACGCTCGAGGTGGGTCCACAAACCGGCCAAACGAGGCAACATATACTCGCACTGCGCAAGCTCCACCTGCGTCTTGGCATAGGCGGTCTGCGCACGCTGACGGAAGATGTCGAGGATAAGGCGTGTGCGGTCGATAACTCGGCACGGCATCGCCGCCTCGATATTGCGCGTCTGCGACGGCGAGAGCTCATCGTCGAAAACCACAACATTTATCTCGTTCTCCTCGCAGTAAGCGGCAATCTCCTCGAGCTTACCAGGGCCGACGTAGATACGCGACGATGGTTGCGAGAGACGCTGAGTAAAGCGACGAATAGTCTTAATCGAAGCGGTCTCGGCCAAGAACTCCAACTCATCGAGGAACTCCTCGGCTTGGCGAGGCTCCTGGTTGTCGCGAATTACCGCCACCAATACGGCACGCTCCTCGCGATGGTCGTCCACCACGAAACCCTTCTCTTTCTTTTCGTTATTCTGTTCTGTCATTTGCTATCTTTAATAAAAGCCGAGCATTTGTGCGCTCGGCTTTCATAGGCTTTTAGCCTTAGCTAAAAATATGTAAATCTTTTCAATTAAATCTATATGGTGGAGGGATTTCAAGGCTTGCGTAACTTTTTAATGCGGAGCATACTTGGCGTATGTGAACAATTAAAAAGTGAGCGTAACGCGGAAATCGCCCGCCAGATAATTTAATTCTGGATACGGAACTCGACTGGGAGTGTATACTTCACACGTACAGTCTTGTTACCCTGCTTACCCGGAGTCCACTTTGGAGAGGTTTTAAGGATACGAACCGCCTCACCTGAAAGCGACGAGTCCGGAGTCTGAAGCACCTGAATGTTAGTCAAAGTACCGTCCTTCTCAACCACGAACGAGAGAAGTACACGACCCTGGATACCGTTCTCCTGTGCGATTTGTGGGTAGCGGATACGCTCCATAACCCAATTACGGAACTCAGGGAGGCCTCCACCTCTAAACGAAGGCATCTTCTCTACCTTCACAAATGGCTGGTCGTCCTCGATAACCTCCTCAACTACCGGCTTAACCTGAGGCATAACGTCGATAGACATATCCTCGTTAAACTCGTTGAAGTCCACGTTTGTGGTAATCTTCTCATCGTTAGTTACGATGCTGAGAGCGTCCGAGAAGACCTTAATCTCAGTACGGCGAATTGGTGCAGGTGGCTTTGCGTCCTGACGAGTAATTTCGGTAATTTCCTCCTCAACAATCGCTACCTTCTGGTCGATCACCTCGATCTTATTTTCCTTAGTGGTGTAGCTTAGTGCTCCAATAACAAGAAGCAACGATACAGCAAGACCGATCTCCCCGAACAGGAATCGCTTGTTCTGTAAATCTACATTGGGGTTTTTCTTAATCTCCATTATTGTTTAATGTTTAATTATTTCGTCTTCGAATTTTGGCCGATTCTATGCTCGGCACCTAATCAACCACAAATATAGACATTATTTTTCAAATAACACCATAAGTTTCGAAAAAAATCAAACAATATCGATTTTTTCTCTTTTCTAGAAGAAATCTACTCACAAACTGTCATATCTATCACGATTGGTCTATGGTCCGAAGCCACTGTTTCGGGAACCACATGGTGCTCACCTACAACAGCCATTCCACCATTGTCCTTGTAGAGACAGATGTAGTCAATCTCTCTGTTTGGAGTACCCGCCGGATAGGTATTCTTAGAACCATTCTTCTCGAATATCTCAAAATGCTCGGCAAGCGTCTGAATCGAACTTTCATCGCGTTTAGCATTGAAATCGCCCGCAAGAATCATCGGCTTATTCAGCTTTTTAGCCTCCTCGATAATGATATTAACGGCCTCGGTACGATACTCAGCAAGCAACGAAAGGTGAGTACAACAGAAGTAGTAATTTTCCAACTCTACAAGCAACAAAACGCGCGGTTCTTCGCTACAAGGGAGCGGTATGGTATAGTACGAAATCGGCTTCTCCTTGGTGAGCACGCCAACACCATACTTACCGCCTTTATAGTCGATTGCCGCACCAAAAGTTGGATACATACTCGTCTTGACACCAAGGTTTTTCATAATATCTACCGGGTGACGGGTTGTCATACTATCTACCTCCTGCACAGCCACAGCCTCAACATCGGCTGCATTGATAATATCGGCGATACGCTGCTCGTCGTAGAGATCGTCATTACCCGTGCAATTGTGGATATTATAACACATAGCACGCAACTTGAAGATGCGTGACTGAGTAACTTCGTCATAAGAAGGTAGCGACACGCTCTCGAGTGTAGTAACGGAGTCGCGCACATAGGTTATAGGCTTGAACTCTCTCACGATACCGCTCTTGATAGGGGTCGAAGGATTCCAATTGCTTATCATCTTCTTACCCGAAGTCTCGATAAATTCGATAGTGCAGCTACCAACCTCACCTGCCGGCATTGCGATATAGAACACAGACGGCTCGGTAGTTGAGAGTACAAAGTTTGCAGGCAAAGTGTAGGTTACAACGTTCTGAGTCTGCGCCGTAGGGGTTGCTGTTGCAGCAGCGCAATCCACTGCAAACTCGCCCGAAAGTTTAACGCCAGAAGTTGATGTAATGACGATATTTTGCAGAACAGTACCTTCTTGCGAAGCTTTAACCGGAAATCTCAACACGCCAGCGAGGTGCTTCAAGGCCACCTTACCGCCAATCTCTGCCACATATCCGCACATCGGTGCGCTGCCTTCGGCAAACGAGCCTGGAGTATAGCTCTGCTCAGCCTTAAACTCAACAATAGGGGTCGTCTCCGATGTGGCCGAAGTGTAAGGATATGTAACATTGAACGGATACTCCAAATCTCCACTTCTCACCTCGAAAGTGGCGCTGCTTCTATTCACAGCATCGATCTTCACCGCCTCGGAAAGTATGCCATTGACGACGATTTTATCGCCCTCGCTCCAATATGCCGAGTAGTTGCCATCAACCTTGTCGCCCAAAGCGATTCGCGTTTCAGGCAATGTTACTTCGATTTTGGTTACGACTTCATCTCCCACGACATTAGTAGGAGTGTCGACATTACAACCCGAAAGGGCGAATGAAAAAACAGCAGCTCCGAGGAGTGTAAATTTTCGTATTACAGAGTTTAGGTTAGTCATATTGGTTAAAATTTTATTTTACATATCCGCAAATTTAAGATTTTTTTTCGCATAATCATAGTACAAATTGTGAATTTTATCTACTTTTGTAGCAAATTAGTCTTCTGACAATGAACAAAGAGCCACTATACGGAAAGACCCTATCGGAGTTGCAGGCGGTTTGTACCGAGTTGCAGCTGCCTCGTTTTGTAGCGAAGCAGATTGCCGATTGGCTCTACAAGAAAGGGGTTCGTTCGTTCGACGAGATGACCAATCTCTCGAAGGTGGCACGAGCCGCTTTGAGCGAAAAATATGAGCTAGGATTGCGTGCTCCCGAGCGCGCCGATGAGTCGGCAGACGGAACGAAAAAGTACCTCTATCGTACCACACAAAATGAGTTCGTAGAGTCGGCTTACATACCTGATAAAGAGCGTGCTACACTCTGCGTTTCATCGCAGGCGGGCTGTCGCATGGGTTGCCGTTTTTGCGCTACGGCACGACTCGGTTTGAAGCACTCGCTTTCGACCTGCGACATACTCAATCAGATAGCATCATTGCCCGAACGCGAGCGTCTTACGAACGTCGTGTATATGGGTATGGGCGAGCCGCTGGACAATATGGAGAATGTGCTCCGCGCACTCGAGATTATGACCTCGGAGTGGGGCTTTGCCTGGTCGCCTACACGCATCACCCTATCGACCGCGGGCGTTGCGAAGGAGTTGCGTCGTTTCCTCGACTCGACACAGGTGCATCTCGCCATTTCGCTCCACAACCCATTCCACGAGGAGCGCGAGCAGATCATGCCGATTGAGCGCGCCTACCCTATCCGCCAAGTAGCTGATATTCTGCGCGAATACGACTTTACGCACCAGCGCCGAGTATCGTTCGAGTATATCGTGATGAGTGGGCTGAACGACTCGCCACGCCACATCAAGGAGTTGTGCCGACTGCTCGACGGCATCAAGTGTCGTATAAACCTTATTCGCTTCCACAAAATTCCGGATTCGCCATATTTCTCGCCATCGGACGAGAAGATGATTGCCTTCCGCGACGCCCTGACCCAACGAGGCATTATGACAACCATTCGAGCCTCACGAGGCGAGGATATCAAGGCCGCCTGCGGACTCCTTTCAGCGGAAAACGGAGAACGGAAAACGGAAAACTAAAAATGGAGAGCTGAGAAAATTCTCAACTCTCCATTTTTTTTACAACATTCGTTTCAGAGTAGTAATAAGAGCCACAAAACAACACCCCTCAACCATAAAAAAATCAGAGATGAGTGAGGGAATTTTGTGCTAAACAAGGAAGCGAGCCCGCAGCATAGTAGGCCTATGTGAGGAGCTCGCTTACCGAAGAGCAGTGCAAAATTCACCGCTCAGAATGATTTTTTCTACAATTTACGCAGCTTAACGGTGAAGTGACGCATAAGCTCAGTCTCCCAAACAATCTCTACACCTCGAGTAATCTCGTCACGACGATCGAATACATTCTTCAACGCAGCAGCGATTACGCGCATGTGGTTGTCGGTATAGACACGACGTGCGATACAGAGACGGAGAAGGTCGAGACCACCGAAACGATTCTCGCGGGTTACAGGGTCACGGTCAGCGAGGATATAACCAATCTCGCAACCACGAACACCAGCCTCGAGGTAAAGCTCGATAGCAAGAGTCTGTGCAGGGAACTCCTCCTTTGGCACCTTAGTAAGAACCTTGTCGGCATCTACGAAGAGTGCGTGACCACCCACAGGACGCTGATAAGGGATTCCGTACTCGTCGAGCAAGCCTGCAAGGAACTCAACCTGGTGGATACGGGTCTCGAGGTTGTCGAACTCGGTGTTCTCATCGAGACCTACAGCGAGAGCCTCCATATCACGACCATTCATACCACCGTATGTAAGGTAACCCTCGAATGGGATACAGAAACGCTTTGCACCCTCGTACCAATCCTCGTGGCGAGTTGCGATAAAGCCACCCATATTCACAATACCGTCCTTCTTTGCCGACATTGTCATACCGTCAGCCAACGAGAACATCTCGAGAGCAATCTCCTTGATAGTCTTATCTGCATAACCCTCCTCGCGAGTCTTGATGAAGTATGCGTTCTCGGCAAAGCGAGCCGAGTCGAGCACTACGCGCTTGCCATACTTGTCGGCGATAGCACGCACCTCGCGCAAGTTCTGCATCGATACAGGCTGACCACCTGCGGTGTTGTTGGTGATGGTTACGATGATGAAAGGCACATTCTCGTGGTGCTCAGCCAACGCCTTCTCCAACTTCTTAGGATCAACGTTACCCTTGAACGGAATCTCGAGCTGAGTATCCTTAGCCTCGTCGATTGTGCAGTCGAGTGCGGTAGCCTTGCGGCTCTCGATATGACCCTTGGTGGTGTCGAAGTGCGAGTTACCCGGAACAATCGAGCCAGCCTTCACGAGGTGCGAGAACAAAACGTTCTCGGCAGCGCGACCCTGATGAGTAGGGATAACGTACTCGAAACCAGTGATTTTATTGATTGTCTCCTTGAGGTGGAAGAACGAAGACGAGCCTGCGTAGCTCTCATCGCCCATCATTACAGCTGCCCACTGGCGGTCGCTCATTGCACCTGTTCCCGAGTCGGTCAAACAGTCGATATAAACCTGCTCCGAACGGAGTTGGAAGAGGTTGTAGTCAGCCTCTTTCATCCACTGCTCGCGCTCCTCGCGAGTACTCTTCTTAATTGGCTCCACCATCTTGATGCGCCAAGATTCTGCAAAAGGTAATTCCATAAATGTTAGTTGGTTTTTTAGAGTTAAAAATTTAGTTTCTGTTATTCTATTTTTCGTTTGCTAGCTGTTTTAGTTGGGCAATCTCCTGCGCCCAAATCTCCTCATTAGGAGTCTCGAGAGTCAATGGCATCTCCTCGAAATATGGAGACTGCGCGATAAAGCGGAAGCAGTCCCAGCCGATAAAGCCCTCGCCCAATGAGGCGTGACGATCGACATGCGAGCCGAGAGGTTTCAAAGCATCGTTAAGGTGCATACCGCGCAGATACTTCAAGCCGATTATGCTATCCACCTGTGCAAAGGTCTTTTCGCAAGCCGCAACGCTCGAGAGGTCGTAGCCCGCAGCGAAGGTGTGGCACGTATCGATGCAGAAGCCCACACGCGACTTATCCTCTACCTTATCTATAATATGGGCTATATGCTCCCACGCGAAGCCGAGGTTTGAGCCTTGGCCTGCAGTATTCTCAATAACGGCAGTTACGCCACTTGTACGGTCGAGAGCCATATTTATCGACTCGGCGATACGATCGAGCGACATCAACGATGTGATTTTACCGAGGTGGCTGCCCGGGTGGAAGTTCAACCTATCCAAACCGAGAGCCTCGCAACGAGCCATCTCGCCAAAGAAGGCCTCGCGCGACTTCTCCAAGCCCTCACGCTCGGGGTGTCCGAGGTTAATGAGGTAGGAGTCGTGCGGAAGGATCTGCTTTGCCGTATATCCGCACTCCTCGCACGCCGCCTTAAAGCGGTCGCACTGCTCGGCTGTGAGAGCCGGAGCAAGCCACTGACGCTGATTTTTGGTAAAGAGAGCAAAGGCGGTTGCCCCTATCGCTTTCGCGTTGTGGGGAGCATTCTCCACTCCTCCCGACGCACTTACGTGTGCACCAAAGTATTTCATAAGTTTACCTATTTTTCTATTTACTTTTCCCTAAAATCGTAAATGATTGAGCTATTTTTGTGCGATGCTAGGCGACAAATCCGCAGCATAGTAAGCCTATGTGAGGAATTTGACGTCCGACGCACTCGTGCAAAAAGAGCCAATCAGAACGATTTTATACCAAGCCTTCAACATTGCCGTCCTCGGCAAGGCGGATATTTACCGCCTGAGGGGTTTTGCTCAAGCCCGGCATACGCATAATATCGCCTGCAAGAACTACAACAAAGCCACTACCTGCGTTGAGTTCGATATCCTTAATCTTGAGGGTGAAGCCCTCGACGCTGCCATACAACTTCGCATCGCCACTGAACGAGTATTGAGTCTTTGCGATGCAGACAGGGAGGTTACCCATACCCCACTTCTCGAGCAAGGCAATCTCCTTCTGAGCCTTGAGGCTAAACTCAACCGATCCTGCTCCATAAATCTTCTTGGCAACCTTCTCGATCTTCTCCTTGATGCTGTCTTCGAGCTCGTATGCGTATTGAAGTGGTGCCGACGGCTGATTTTCAATCAGCTCAACCGCAGCCTCTGCCAACTCTACTGCGCCCTCGCTACCCTCAACATATGCATTGTTGATTACGCAGCGAACGCCCTTCTCGGCGCAGTGCTCCATAACCATTGCAATCTCCTCCTCGGTATCGCTTGCAAAGCGGTTGAAGCATACCAAGACGGTCTGGCCAAACTTCTGCAAGTTGGCAATATGGCGGTCGAGGTTAGCAAAGCCCTTCTTCAAGCCCTCGGCATTTGGCAACTTAATCTCAGTCTCAGGCACACCACCGTGCATCTTGAGCGCGAGAGTCGAAGCTACCAAGACTGTCAAATCAGGCTTCAAACCCGCCTGACGGCACTTAATATCGAAGAACTTCTCAGCTCCGAGGTCTGCGCCAAAGCCCGCCTCGGTAACTGTATAATCTGACCACGACATCGCCATACGGGTTGCGATAACCGAGTTACAGCCGTGTGCGATATTTGCAAATGGTCCTCCGTGGATAATCACCGGGTGATGCTCGGTAGTCTGCACGAGGTTTGGATTGATAGCGTCCTTCAAAAGTGCCACAATCGCGCCCGTAACGCCGAGGTCCTCAACGGTAAACGGAGTGTCGTCGTAGCGTACGCCCAACACGATGCGGCCAATACGAGCGTACAAGTCGTCGATATTGCGTGCAAGGCACAAGATAGCCATAATCTCCGATGCAGGGGTTATATCGAAACCCGTTTCGGTTGGGATACCATTCACCGAGCCACCAAGACCCGAAACGATATTACGCAACGAGCGATCGTTGATATCGAGCACGCGGCGCCACATCACCTTCTTCAAGCCCACCTGCTTCGAGCGGTTATGATAGAGGTAGTTGTCGAGCAACGCTGCGATAAGGTTGTTGGCCGAAGTTACGGCGTGGAAATCGCCCGTAAAGTGGAGGTTGATATCCTCCGAAGGCAACACCTGAGTATAACCACCTCCTGTTGCGCCACCCTTCATACCGAAGCAAGGGCCCAACGAAGGCTCGCGCAAAGCAATCATCGCGCGCTTGCCGATGCGATTAAGCCCCATACCCAAGCCGATGCTTACGGTTGTTTTACCTACACCCGCCTTGGTTGCAGTGATAGCGGTTACGAGTATAAGATGACTCTTCTTAATTTTCTTACTATCGATGAGTTTATACGGAATCTTCGCAATATGCTTACCGTAGTTAAAGACCTCCTCCTCGGGAAATCCGACCTTAGCCGCAACCTCTCGAATATCCTTCAACTTCACCGAACGAGCAATCTCAATATCTGATTTCATAGCTTTTATAATTTTGTTTTATCCTATTTTATTCGTTTTTTGCAATAATACTCTACAAATATACGAAATTTATTCTATATTTGTATGTTCAAATCGACTACAAACAATAAAAAAATAACATTATGAAGAGATTTTTTACACTTTTCGCAGCTTCTGTATTCGCAAGCATGGGTATAGCAAGCGCACAGGCAACCGTAGAATCGGCCACTCCACAGGAACAGGTTACATTCGCCAATGAGATCAAGACCGAGAAAGATGCTCCGGCATTTCAGAGCGAGGCTCAGCTCAAGGCCGAGAAGGCAGCCTTGCGCAAAGAGCGCAATACGTTCGAGTTCAATGCCACACTCAACGCTTCGTTGGCTCACTTCAACAGCTACTGGCGCAAGGTGAATGGTAACACTAACTCGTTAACCGGTGTTGCAAACGTTATCTTCACACACCAGTACAAGAAGGATAAGTTCGTATTGGATAACAAGGTTACCGGTAAGCTCGGTTACACCTACAACTTCCTCCCCGAGAGCGAGGGTACAAGCGCTGTAACCAAGAGCCAGGACGAGTGGTACATCTCGGCAGCTCCGGCTTACACACTCTCGAAGCAGTGGAACGTAGGAGGTTCGGTATCGTTGCGTTCGCAGTTTGCAAACGGATATAATGGCGACAACAAGCTTACAAGTATGGGATTTGCTCCTGCATACCTCACTCTCGCAGCAGGTTTCACCTACGTATGTCCAAATGCTAAGTTCCCTATCAAGATTAACATCTCGCCTATCTCTATGAACGCGACCTATGTAACAAGCTACGCAATTCGCGACTTCTACTTCACCGAGAAGGCATTTACAGATGTTGACGGCAACCCTGTCACATACGCTCAATACCTCGAGAACCCAGATCTCATCTCGAAGGACAACCAGAACACCCCTTACGCATACGGTTTGACTTTGGCTAACAAGAATCAGCGCTACGAGGGTGGTTCTTCGATTCAGATCGACTTCGACAAGACCTTTGGTCAGAAGGGCGTATTCCGCTACCGCACTACACTCTACTCATTCTACGGTTGGATCAACCAGGTTGCTCAGCAGAACTTGAGCCAGAAGAATGGCATTCAGTACGAGAGCATCGTTCCTACCGTTCGTTGGGAGAACACCATCGACATCAAGGCTAGCAAGTACATCTCGACTCAGCTCTACTTCCAGCTCTACTACAACAAGGCGCAGAACCAGAAGGTACAGACACAGACTGTACTTGGCGTAGGTCTTGCATACACATTTAAGAATAAGTAATAGATAGTTTAAGTTTGCATTAGGGGCCTTTTTTACAATGGAGAACAAGGTAAAACATATCTACAACATAGCGATTGCGGTGCTACTGCTGTTTATCAGCTGGTTTGCCGGAGTGTACTTCGGCAGACGGCTCACCGACAATCAGATGGGTCTACTCCTAAATGGCTCCTCGTCTGGTGATAATAAGCTCACCAAGACGCTATCAATTATCGAACAGTCCTACATCGACTCCATATCGCGCGACTCGTTGATAGAGTTGGCTATACCAGCGATTATTCACAAGCTCGACCCTCACTCGGTATATCTTCCACCGAAGGAATTTGAGGTGGCCGAGGAGCCTCTCAAAGGCGAGTTCGACGGCATCGGCGTGGTGTTCAACATGGGCACCGACACCGTCATCGTGATGAACGTAGTGCCATCGGGCCCTAGCCGCAAGGCGGGTGTTCAAGGTGGCGACCGCATCATCAAGGTGAACGACACCGTAATCTCGGGCGTGAAGATGTCACAGAGCAAGGTGATGAAGCACCTGCGTGGTCCTCGTGGCACCAAGGCGAAGCTCTCAATCGAGCGCAAGGGCATCAAAGGATTGGTTGACATCGTGGTGACTCGCGATGCCATACCTTTGCACAGCGTCGAGGCGTCGGTTATGCTCACCGATAAAATCGGCTTTATCAAGCTATCGCAGTTCTCGGTAACCTCGCACGCGGAGATTAAGAAGGCTCTCGCCTCGCTCCGTAAGCAGGGCATGAAGTCGCTTATCTTCGACCTTCGAGGTAACTCAGGCGGCTTCCTCGACCAGGCAATACTCATCGCAAACGAGTTCCTGCCCGCAGGAAAGCTGATCGTCTACACCAAGGATCGCAATGGCAAGCAGCTACGCCAATATAGCGACGGTCGAGGCGGTTCTACCGACACCAATGTGGCTATTCTGATTGATGAGTCGAGCGCTTCGTCGAGCGAGATTTTGGCGGGTGCATTGCAGGATAACGACTGCGGAACAATCATTGGTCGCCGCTCTTATGGTAAGGGTTTGGTGCAACAGCAGATACCTTTCAAAGATGGCTCGGCACTACGAATTACCGTAGCACGCTACTTCACACCTACGGGACGCTCCATTCAGAAGCCTTACACCGCAGGTGACGGCGCAAGCTACGAGCACGACCTCATCGACCGCTTCTATCGCAACGAGTTCTTCTCGGCCGATAGCATTCGTTTTGCCGACTCGCTAAAGTTTACTACGCCAAAGGGCAAGATCGTATATGGCGGCGGCGGTATTATGCCGGACATCTTCGTACCACTCGACACCACTCGACTTACGAAGTACTACACCGAGATTAACGGTCGCAACGTGCTCTACCGCTACACTATCGACTACTCCGACCGTCACCGCAAGGAGTTGGAAAAGGTGCAAAGTATTAAGGATATAAAGGCTATGCTCGACGGCGACAAGTCGTTGCTGAATGACTTTGTACGCTACGCCGAGAAGCAAGGTATAAAACCAAATTGGAAAGAGATTGAGAAGGATCGTGAGATTATCGAGACGCAACTACGCGCCTACATATCACGCAACACCGACCTCGAAGAGGGTGCCTTCTACTACTTCATCTACCCTATCGACAAGACAGTACTACGAGCGATCGAGGAGCTGAAAAAATAGACGAGATTTTTTAGCTTTTAGCCATTGGCCATTAGCCATTGGCTTTTCTTAAAAGAAAATTGACAATTAAAGGGTTTTATGTTTTAGACGAGAGTTTTGGCTCTCGTCTTTTGTTTGTTTGGTGGGATTTGATAGGACTTAATAGGGATTATCCTATCTTGTCCTATCAACTCGCAGAAATTGGATTTTAAGCAGATAAATGCAAGGCAAACGAGAAACCGAGTCCGCAGCATACTAAGCGTATGTGAGGAACTCGACTACCGAAGTTTAACGCAGCAAACGCTGCTTAAAACAATTTTCTTGTCAGAAGTCGTGAGATGTGGTGCATCGCAAAAGAAACACCTTCGGGATAGTACAAAGCGTACAGCCCGAAGGTGTTTACTTTTAGAGATGTGCCGCAGATTGCGGCTTATCACAAGAAATTACTTCTTTGCAGGCTTCTTCTTTTTGGCAGCCAACGCCTTCTCCACCTCAATCTGGAAGTCAGACAACACATTCATATAGTTGATGAATGCCTCGTAAGACGAGCCGTAAGGGTTGAAGTATGAGTGAACGTCGCCGTCAGAGAGCCACTTAGTAGCCATATAGTAGAAGTGGTCCGAAGTCTGCATGAAGTTCCATACATACTCGTAGTCTGCGCTCTTCAACGCACGAACCTTATCCTTCATTGCATAGAGCTTCGAGAACGCCTCGTTCTGCAAGTCGTTACCAAGCCAAGCGGTAATATCGCGCTCCTCATCAGCCCACGACATAACGTGAGGGCAGTGAAGAACTGCTACCGGCTGGTGCTCTGCAGCAGTCTCCGAAACGGTAGCGAACTTCAAATCGCCACGCTTCAAAATTGCAGCTGGGAGATTCTTCACGAAGTCGAAGATACCGGTCGAAGCCTTCTGGTGCTCACCGAAGGTCTCGTAGTCCATAAAGAGGTTGATAACCTCACCCTCCGACTCCGAAAGCCAAGCGGCATACTTGTCGGCTGTGAGTGGATACTGATCCCAACCCTGGTTCGAGAAACGGAATGCGATATCGTCCGAAAGCTTGTAGTTGCGGAGCAAGAGACGGAGGCTCTGATCAGCTGCACCTGCGTAAACGAAGTCAGGAGACTTCCAACCGAGGATATGCTTTGCACCCTCTGCCAACATTGTCTTGAAACCGAGCTCGCCAACTGCCTCACCAATCTCGTCCGAGTAGATAAGCTCGGTGTTGCGGAATGCCTTTGGCTTAACACCAAACTCAGCCTTCAACATTGCGGTGTGCTTCTTAACCTGATCCTTGAAGTCCTCCTTCGACGAGAGGGCTGCCAACGAGTGCGAGTAGGTCTCAGCCAACAACTCTACGCAACCTGTATCAACCAATGCGCGGAACGAATCCAACACCTCAGGAGCGTAAGCCTTGAACTGCTCCACTACGCTACCTGTGAGCGAGAATGTAACACGGAATGCACCCTTGTTCTCCTTGATAAGCTTCAAGAGGAGGGCATTCATTGGCAAATAGCACTCGCGAGCAATCTTAAGCATGATTGCGCGGTTGGTCAAATCATCGAGGTAGTTGTGATCCTTACCGATGTGGAAAAAGCGGTAGGTCTTCAAACGCCAAGGCTGATGAACCTGAAAATATAAACAAACTGTCTTCATATTTTTTATGTTTTTGTTTTTTCTTCTTCCGTTTATTTCATAGATGCGATAGCGTCCTCATAGACCGCCTTAACCTTCTTAGCTGCATCGTTCCATTTGAGGTTTGTAACCTCCTCCAAGCCCTTCTGAGCGAACATCTTTGCAAGAGCCGGATAGGTAATCAAACCGTAGATAGCATCGGCCATCGAATCAACGTCCCAATAGTCAACCTTAACCGCATAGTCCAAGACCTCGGCAACACCCGACTGCTTCGAGATAATCGAAGGGACATTGGCACGCATCGCCTCCAATGGAGAGATACCGAATGGCTCCGATACCGACGGCATGATATATACGTCCGAGAGCTGGAACATCTTGTGAACATCGTCACCCTTCAAGAAGCCTGTGAAGTGGAAACGGTCTGCGATACCGAGGCGAGCTACACGACGAATCACATGGTTCATCATATCGCCCGAGCCTGCCATCACAAAACGAACGTTAGGTACGCGCTTCAACACCTTTGCAGCAGCCTCAACGAAGTAGTCAGGACCCTTCTGGAAGGTGATACGACCGAGGAAGGTAACAATCTTATCCTCAACACCGCGCTCAGGAAGCTCAGCCTCATTCTCAGCAAAGCGTACAGCATTGTGAACTGTAACAACGCGCTCTGCAGGAATACCATACTTCTCGATCACGATATTACGAGTCAAGTTCGACACTGCAATAACGCGGTCGGCAGCAGCCATACCGGTGCGCTCAATCTCGTATACGCGAGTATCGATATTATCGCTCGACGAACGGTCAAACGAAGTAGCGTGCATGTGCACTACAAGCGGCTTACCCGATACACGCTTTGCAGCGATACCTGCATAATAGGTAAGCCAGTCGTGAGCGTGGATAACGTCAAACTGACCCTCCAAATCCTTAGCCACCTGCGCAGCAACGATAGCATAGCGCGCAACCTCCTCCATGAGGTTTGCACCATACTTACCCGAGAAAGTGTAACGCTGACTCCAAATATCACCCGTCTCCCAACGTCTTTCGCCGGTCTTTACGAACTCTTCGTGATAGGTTTCGTACTCCTCAGGCGAAAGGTAAGGAACGAGGTTAGAGTCTACGTGTATAAACGACATTTTATCGATGATGTCGGCGGCATCGGAACCAACGTTACCGAATACAGTTTCGATATCGCTCGCATTCACTACGCGAATAAAGCGCTCGTCCTCATCGCCCGAAGCGCGAGGCATAACGAATGTAACCTCTACATCGTTACGAGCCAATCCGCGAGTCATTCCGTAACAGGCTGTACCGAGACCTCCCGCGATGTGCGGAGGAAACTCCCAGCCAAACATTAATACCCTCATCTTATTATCTTTTTATTTCTTAACACTCTTTTTTGCTGTTGTGCTCTTCTTCGCACGCTTTGGCTTTACTGTAGCCTTGTACTCGTCGAGAAGCTGCTTGATATAGAGCAATGCACCTACGCTCCAAGCCTGCGATACTGCACCACGTGGTGCGAACGGAGGATTTGCGTCGTAGTACTCTGCAACCGAACCGATACAGTAGGTCTGAATGTTCTCGTCGAATGCAGCCAACATCTCCTCTGCATGTGGGAGGAAGCGCTCGCCATCGAGCTTCAATGCACACTCGATATAGAACATCAACGGCCATACCCAAACTGCACCATTTGTTGCAGCCGCCTCCTGCTCGATTGGATTCTCCTTGTAGGTAGACTCGAACATCGGGTGAAGTGGCGACAACGAACGCAAGCCCGCAGGGGTAAGCAAGTGCTGACGTACGGTCATCAAGATATTAACAATCTGCGCATCGTCGAGCATTGTATAGTTCAATCCGCACGCAACAATCTGGTTGCAACGAATTGCGGTATCCTTACCGTACGAATCAACACAGTCAACGAGGTATCCCTCGTCTGTGAGATAGAACATCTCCACAAACGACTTCTTAATCTGCTCAGGAAGAGCCTTCCACTCCTTCTCGAACTCCTTATCGCCCATCTTCTTAGCCAAAGCCAAAGTGTACGATACGGCGTTATACCACAAAGCATTTATCTCTACGGTATATCCTGCACGAGGAGTAACAGGCTGACCATTCATCACGCAGTCCATCCAGGTCAAAGCAACGCCCTCACGAGCAGCCCAAACGAGGCCGTTGGTGTGCATTGCCACGCAACCACCGAAGAAGCCGCGACGATAAGCGGTCAAGATACTCTTCATTGCTGCGCCATACTTCTCCCAGACTGCCTCTGCGCCGATGTGCTTTTCCAACTGCTGCAAGGTCCAGAAGAACCAGAGCGGTGCATCTGCTGAAACCTCAGCCGAAGCCTTACCTGCGAAGTCGCCATTGTGCATATCGCCAACCATTGTGTCGAGAACGTCCATGCAGTCCTCCTTATAACCCTGCTCCAAAGTCAAGCCTGGAAGCGAGATGAAGGCCGAACGACCCGCCTTACCATACCAGTGGTATCCCGACATAACCTCGGTGCGGTTGCCAGGACGGCGAACGATAAACTGACGTGCCGAGTGGCGCAAGCAGCTCTCGAAGTCAACCTTATGTGTACGACGAGCAACCGAAGTCTCGTAAGCCTCGCAAATAGCTGCGCCCGAAGGCATCTCATCTACCGAAGCCGAGAAGATGATGCTCTCGCCCTTCTTGATATTCATTTCGAAGTATCCCGTGGTCAAGAGGTCCTCGTGACCCTCGTAGCCACGCTCCAACTCCTTCTGATACTCGAAGTCGTAGTACCAATCCGGTGCTGGAATAAACTTAGCGTCGTCCTTCGACAACTGCATGTGCAACCATGGGAATCCGTCATAGAGACGATTCTTCACTCCATTTGTAACCGGGTAGGAGCGAACATTTGCATACATGTTTGCCTTCGACAACTCGTGTTTGTTACGGAAGGCGAGGAACGGACGCAAACGCAATGTTGTCTCGGAGTGAGCATCAACGAGCGTGTAGCGAATCATCAACTGCGTACGCTTGTGGATCCAAAGAATCTCCTTGCGAAGAATCACACCGCCAACACGATAGGTGATAGTTGGACACGGAGTATACTCAAAATCGGTGACATACTTGTGTCCGCGAGGCTCATATACACCACGGAAGCGGTGCAAAGCCAAGTTGAATGACTGGTCGTGCTGCACGATAGTCTCGTCCAACGACGAAAGCAGCACATAGGCATTGTTGCTCGAGTCGATCGGAGCAACAATCAAACCGTGATACTTACGAGTGTTACAGCCTACGATGGTGGTACTCATATAACCGCCACGACGGTCGGTAGCCAACATCTCACGCTGCAACGAGTACTCCAAGTTACCAAGTTCTCGTTTGTCAAATTTTAATCCCGGCATAATTATATTATTCTGAAAATTTGTTTCCGTTTTGTAAAGTTAATAAAAATTTCGTCTAATTGTTTCGAAAAAACTGAATATTTTCAAAAATAATCACTTTTTATTGCGATTTTAAACCAAATAGCGCATTTTTACCTCCTTCTATCACACACCAAATACTGCCGAGCAATCGGTGCCCAACAGTATTGATGTATGTTTTTAGCTGTTAGCCATTGGCCATTAGCCATTAGCTTTTTTATTCTTAAGGGCATTAGGGGCGTTAAGGGTTTTATTCTACAGCCTTTAAGCCCATCCCTCTCTGAACTCACGATTTTGTATGTTGGAGCTATTTTTTGCCAAGCGATATGGCAACTGCGCCCCACCATCTAAAATTGTTTTTAGAGGAGCATTTTCAAGGCTTGCGAGGTGTTGAGTGCGCAGCATAGTAGACCTATGTGAGCAACTCAACATCCGAAGCGTAACGATGAAAATGCCCTATAAAACAATTTTATGCCCATTTTACGAGAGCAAAGTCCATTCGGTATGGCAAGTTCTCGTTCTTAGGGTAAACACGCAATGCGATGTCGAACGCTCCTGTACGGTTAGGTACAATATCGAGTGCGTATGTAGCCTGAGTACCCTCAACATTTACGAGCTGCAACTGCTCGGTAAGGAGCACGTCAGGAGTCTGGTTACCTACCATCTGCTTAGCTACTACCAACTCTACGCCAAGCTCCTCTGCAGTGAGAGTTGCAGTGTCGAGCTTAACCTCAAAGTGGTACTTCTCGCCGAGCATCATAGACTCCTTATCTACGCGTACACGCTGTGAGTCGAGAATCTTAACATTGTCCCAAGCTGCCGAAACCTTACGCTTCCAAGCTGCAATCTCGCGAGCGAGAACGTAGTTGTTCGATACGAGCAACTTCTTGCGCTCTGCCAACTTGTAGTAGAAGCGCTCCTCGTAGTCGATGAGCATACGGTTTGTGGTGAAGTTCGATGCTATATCCGAGATACACTTCTTAACCGAAGCAACCCAGTCGGTTGGAATACCCTTTTCGTTGCGAGCGTAGTACTTAGGTACGATCTGCTCCTCGATAGTGGTGTAGATCATCTCAGCATCGAGCTCGTCCTGGTGGCCCTGGTCAGCGAATGTACGCTCCATAGGGAGTGCCCAACCACCATTCTCCTTGTAGCCCTCTACCCACCAGCCGTCGAGTACCGAGAACTGCATAACACCGTTCATCACACACTTCTCGCCCGATGTACCCGAAGCCTCCAATGGACGGGTTGGAGTGTTCAACCATACGTCAACACCCTGAACCATACGACGAGCCAACTCCATATCGTAGTTCTGCAAGAAGATGATCTTACCTACGAACTCAGGCATCAACGACACCTCAACGATACGCTTGATCAAATCCTGACCCGGCTTATCAGCTGGGTGAGCCTTACCTGCGAAGATGAACTGAACAGGATGCTGCTTGTTATTTACGATAGCCGACAAACGCTCCAAGTTAGAGAAGAGGAGGTATGCACGCTTGTAAGTTGCGAAACGACGCGCGAAACCGATAGTAAGAACCTCAGGCTTGATACGGTCTGCCACCTGTACCATCTGGCTTGGGCGGTCGATACGTACCTGTGCAGGGTCGGTATAGCGACGCTTGATAGTCTTGATGAGTCGCTGCTTGAGGAACATACGCTCGTTCCACAACTCCTCGTCAGGAATGTTGTAAACCTTCTGCCACTCTGGGATATTGTAGGTGTGACCCTCGAAGCCCTCAGGGAAGTAGCGCGAGTAGAGACGGCGCATATTCGAAGCGGTCCAAGTTGGGAAGTGAACACCATTGGTTACGTAACCGATGTGCAACTCCTTCTTGAAGTATCCTGGCCACATATTGCCGAGGAGGTCCTTCGAAACCTCACCGTGCAACCACGATACACCGTTAACCTCCTGCGAAAGGTTACATGCGAGAACCGACATCGAGAAGCGCTCGTTCGGATCGTTCGGATTAACCTTACCGAGGTTGATATACTGATCCCAAGTGATGCCGAGTGCATCTGGGTAGTGCGACATATACTGACGAATCATCGACTCAGGGAATGCATCGTGACCTGCAGGCACCGGTGTGTGGGTTGTGAAGAGCGACGACGAACGTACTACCTCCAACGCCTCCGAGAACGAGAGCTTCTTACGTGCCATCAAGTTGCGAACACGCTCTACGCCGATAAATGCAGCGTGACCCTCATTGCAGTGATAAACTTCCTGCTTGATACCCATCTTTACGAGGGCGCGGATACCACCAACACCAAGCAAGATCTCCTGCTTCAAGCGGTTCTCCCAATCGCCACCATAGAGGTGGTGTGTTACCTGACGATCCTCCTCGAGGTTAGCCTCGTAGTCGGCATCGAGCAAGTACAACGGAGTACGACCTACCTGGCAGCACCATACGCGTGCGCTCAAGGTACGACCTGGCAACGCCACCTGAGTAGTTACCCACGAGCCGTCCTCATCACGAACAGGCACGATTGGCAACTTGAAGAAGTTCTGAGCCTCGTAAGTAGCCTCCTGAGCACCCTGTGCCGAGAGACGCTGTGTGAAGTAGCCGTAGCGGTACAAGAGACCAACTGCTACCATTGGGGTATTTCTATCTGAAGCCTCCTTGATATAGTCACCAGCCAAGATACCGAGACCTCCCGAGTAGATCTTCAACGAGTGGTGCAAACCATACTCCATCGAGAAGTAAGCAATCTTCGGAGCCTTTGGATTTGGCTTCTCGTTCATATACTCCTGGAACTGTGCATATACAGCGTCCATCTTAGCGAGGAATTCTGCATCGTTAGCAAGCTCGGTCATACGCTCAATCGATGCCTTGTCGAGCAATGCGATAGGGTTACGATCAACCTCTACCCACAAATCCTTGTCGATAGCCTCGAACAAGTCACGTGCACCGAGAGTCCAGCTCCACCACAAGTTACGCGACAACTCCTCGAGTGGACGCAAACGTGCAGGCAAAGACTTTTCAACCATTACGCGCTGCCAGTTTGGACGCTCTACGAAGAGCTGCTGACGTACGAAGTTAATCTGCTCGTGCGAAGCACCACCATCGCCCAATACGGCACGATTAGTACGAGCTACGCAGCTCTCGATTGCACACTCGTAAGCCTTGCGGTAGTACGAGAAGAGATTATCCCAAAGAGCCTTCTTCGACATCTCCAACGCAGCCTTGCGCACCTCCTTAACCTCCTTATCCGAGAGGGCGAGGAAGCGAAGCACTGCATCTGCAACCGAAGCAACAGCCTCAGCTGTGTTGTTGTCGTTACGCTTAACAACTACAACGCCATCGTTCTTCTCCTGCTCTGCAGCCCAAACGCCGAAGCCAGCCAATGTGGTGGTAACAGTAGGAATCGAGAATGCAACAGACTCGAGTGGGGTGTATCCCCATGGCTCGTAGTATGATGGATAGATTGTCAAGTCCATACCAACGAGCAACTCGTAGTATGCCTTATTGAAGATACCGTCGTTCTGGTTGAGATATGTTGGAACGAAGATAACCTTAACCTTCGACTCAGCCTTGTCGAGTACGCTACCGTTGATAGCATTTACTACCTGATCCCAAGTCTGATACTCCAACACGTGTGTCGAGTAGCGATACTGAGAAGCATCGATAGCCTGCGACTTATCCTGCAAGTGAGCTACCAAGTCGCGACGTGCGCCGAGGTTTGCTGCAGGAACTGTAACGTATGCCAACACCTCACGGTCGAGCTTACCCGATGTCTCGAGAGCCTTCAACGACTCGAAGAAGATATCCAAGCCCTTGTTGTGGAACTCGTAGCGACCACTTGTGCCAATGATGAATGGCTCCTTCTCGAACTTGTGCGAGAGGCAAGCCTCAGCAACCTCGACCATAGCCTTGCGAGCCTCCTTACGCTTAGCATCGTACTCCTTGCCCTCCCAAACAAAGTCGTTCTCGAAGCCGTTAGGAGTTACAACATCAACCTCCTTACCGAGCAAGTGTGCACACTCGCGAGCAGTGATGTCGCTAACCGAAAGGAATGCGTCGTGATTCTTCGCGCCCATCTTCTCGATAGAGTGCTTTGCCATAACGTTGAACTGACGAGCCAAGTCGTCTGCGTTGAACTGCTCTAAGTTGCCATAGAGCGGAAGGTTATTACCTGCGATGCAACGACCCATAACTGTTGCGTGGGTACTCATCACAGTTGCGATATATGGCGAGTGCTTGCGCAAGTAGAGACCTCCCGAACATGTCATCCACTCGTGGAAGTGAGCAACAGCCTTCTCGGTAGTCGAGCAGAAGCTGTCAACATACGACTCAACAACCTTACCTGCCAAGTAACCGAACAATACAGGCTCAACATAGTCCCACTGACCCGAGATAGAGTCTACTCCGTAAGTATCCCACAACTCCTTCAACACCTCGTCCTTGCTCGAGAAGAGGGTTGTGAAGTCGATAAGGATTGCGATAGGGTTACCGCAAACATTCCAACGACCAATACGAACACGGATACCATCGTTGTAAAGAGTCTGACGCCAGGTCTTCATCAACATTGGATCCTCGACGAACTCCGACGACTCGCTATCCTGTGAGAAGTCAGGACCGATGGTGATATACTTATCACCCAACTGCTTTGTAACAGTCAAAGCCTTGGTAGCCAACACAGTGTGGATACCACCAACCTTGTTACATACCTCCCAGCTAACCTCAAAGAGGACATCTGGGTTAAACTTAATTTCACTCATAATTATCTGATAATTTGTTGTTTTTAAATCCAAATTTGCCGCAAATATAACTGCATTTAACGACAAAACAAAGTATTTATTAAATTTTTTTAATAATTTATACTAATATATATATAGCACCCTCTACAACGTCATCAGGGCCTCTATAACCAGATCTGACAAAAGCATCTTTTCGGACGGAATTCTCAACGTATCGCCCTCTATCACAACAAGCGAACACAACTCCTCGCCAGACGCCTCGCGCACCAATCTTTCACGCTCTGCAGCTCCAAATTCGCGCTCTACCTTCGATAATGATAGACCTTCAACACAACGCAACGAGGTCATCACATATTCGTTCAGTTTATCCCTCATCGAGAGCATCTCCGAGCCATACTCTACCCCACCGATATACTCCTCAATCGGCTGGTTACACCAGCGGCGCATACCGCCATTGAACGAGTGGGCACCCGGACCTATACCGAGATATTCAACGCCTCGCCAATACGATGAATTGTGCTTCGAGCGGCGACCCTCCAAGGCGTAGTTCGAAATCTCGTAGTGCTCGAAGCCTGCCTCCGTAAGCGCCCTGTGCACAACCTTGAAATGAGACTCGCTACTCGCATCGTCAATTTCACAAAACTCACCTTTGGCCATCATACGTCCAAAACGGGTATCAGGTTCAATCGTAAGGTGATAGGCCGAGATATGCTGCACATTCATTGCCACAACGCCATTCAGCGTATCATCGAGCTCGGCACGACCAAACCCTGGAATACCAAAGATCACATCGACCGAGATATTATCATAGCCCGCCGCCTGCAACATCTTAACCGCATTGCGAGCCTGCTCGGCCGAGTGTCGGCGACCCATAAACTGCAAGCACCTGTCGTCGAGCGACTGCACGCCCATCGAGATGCGATTTACCGAGGTTTTACGCAGCTCAGCCACATACTCGGTGGTTATATCGTCGGGATTAACCTCAACAGTGATCTCCTCAACCTCTGAGCAATCAAAGAGCGAACGCACCTGCTCGATAAACTTCTCTATCTCGCTCGGTGCAAGCAGCGAGGGTGTACCTCCTCCGAAATAGATTGTACGGATAGTTTTGTCGTGCAAGAAACTCTGCTCAGCCTCCAGCTCGGAATGCATCATCTCGACCACTTGCGGAATATATTTCAGCTTAACACTGCGATAGAAATCGCAATATCCGCACAACCTTTTACAAAAGGGAATATGGAAATATATCGCCGCCAACTTATCCGTTTGGTTTATCTTAACAAAGATAAGAATAAAAATGCAAATTCAAAAAATTATGCAGAAAAGTTTTTAAAAAAGTTGGCCAAAGTTGCAATTCGTAAAAATTTAGCTACCTTTGCAGTCGCAAAGCCCAGATGGCGAAATGGTAGACGCGCTCGTTTCAGGTGCGAGTGCTGAGAGGCGTGTAGGTTCGAGTCCTATTCTGGGCACCTCAAAAGGAGTTTTCTTCGGAGAACTCCTTTTTTTGTTTGCCCAGGATAGGACTCGTTCAGTCTGTGGCGGTGTGGCAGAGTTGTCTGCAAGTTGCCAGATAGTCATTGTTGCTGCGCAACTACGATAATAAATCAAATATCATCATCTCAAATAAATTTGGCTGCTGCTATTTAATTTATTCTCTAAAACCGTTGGTTTTAATGCCTATTTCCCATCTTTTGCTCTGCTCAAACCTGCGGCGACCGCTCGAGTCGGTTGTGGGGAAAATATCTGTTGTGTAATAATGGCGTTAAAGGCGTTAAGGGCATAAAGGGAAATCCTGTCTAGTCCTATCTAGTCCTATCTAATCCTATCTATCACCATTAGTCCCATTAGTCCCATCTATCCCTCAATCTCCCTAAAATAAAAAAGACGAGGGCGGAAAATCCGCCCCCATCTATCGAACTCGCCAAAGAATTATACGATTCTCTGCTCGGTGGTTCTACATTTGCATCTCTAATAGTGAAATTCCAGCACCGATTGCGCCAATTATGAAAATGAGCACTATAATGACGAATATAGACAAGATGAAACCAGCAATTGCTAATCCTCGTGGTGATTTAAAGAGTCCTATAAACGATAACAAAAAGCCTAAGAACCACAAGATCCAACCTACAACAGGTACCCAAGATAGGAATAGCGCAAGTAGTGAAAGGACAAATCCTGCTGTTCCACAACCATTAGATTGTTTTTGAATCACCACAACCTGAGGCTGTGGAGTCGAGAAATTTGTAGGTGTTGCCATAATTACAACATAAATATTATGATGTTATGTGATATAAAACTATACTATTCCCTGCTCGAGCATTGCCTGTGCAACCTTCAAGAAACCAGCAATGTTTGCACCCTTAACGTAGTTGATGCGGTCGCCCTCGGTGCCTGCCTTAACGCAAGCCTCGTGGATTGACTGCATGATGTAGTGCAACTTCTCGTCAACCTCAGCTGCCGACCACGAAATGTGCATTGCATTCTGAGTCATCTCCAAGCCCGAAGTTGCAACACCACCTGCGTTTACAGCCTTACCAGGAGCGAAGAGAATCTTCGCATTCTGGAACGCAGCGATAGCCTCAGGGGTACAACCCATGTTCGAAACCTCGGCAACGCACCATGTGCCGTTTGCGAGCAACTCCTCAGCATCAGCGCCTGTCAACTCATTCTGGAATGCGCAAGGGAGTGCGATGTCACACTTCACGCTCCAAGCCTTCTTGCCAGGTACGAATGTAGCATCGGTAAACTTCTCTGCAAATGGAGCTACGATATTGCGGTTCGAAGCGCGCAACTCCAACATATAGTCGATCTTCTCGTCGTTCATACCGTTAGGGTTGAGGATTACACCGTCTGGACCCGAAATTGCGATAACCTTTGCGCCCAACTCGGTAGCCTTCTTTGCTGCACCCCAAGCAACGTTACCGAAGCCCGAGATAGCGATTGTTGCGCCCTTGAGCTCCTTGCCTGCGCGGTTGAGCATATGCTCTACGAAGTACAAAGCACCGAAGCCGGTTGCCTCAGGACGAATCAACGAGCCACCCCAAGTGAGACCCTTACCTGTCAATACGCCAGTATTGTACTCGCGTGCCAACTTCTTATACATACCGTACATATAGCCAATCTCACGACCACCTACACCTACGTCGCCGGCAGGAACGTCGGTATCAGGGCCGATGTTCTGCCACAACTCCAACATAAATGCCTGGCAGAAACGCATAATCTCGGCGTCGCTCTTGCCTACAGGGTCGAAGTCTGAACCACCCTTTGCACCACCCATTGGAAGAGTAGTCAAAGCGTTCTTAAATGTCTGCTCAAAACCGAGGAACTTCAACATCGAAGGGTTTACGGCCTTGTGGAAACGGATACCACCCTTGTAAGGACCGATAGCCGAGTTAAACTGGATGCGGTAGCCGAGGTTGGTCTGAATCTCGCCATTGTCGTCAACCCAAGTTACACGGAATGTGATGATGCGATCAGGCTCAACGATGCGCTCTACGATCTTTGCCTTCTCGAACTCCGGGTGTTGGTTATAAACCTCCTCGATAGACTCCAATACCTCGCGTACTGCCTGCAAGTACTCGTTTTCGCCCGGATGCTTACGCTCAAGGTCGAGCATAATGTCATTAACTTTCATAGCTAAAAAATTTAAAAGTTTTACTTTATGTGATTTTATAATTAAAAGTTCTCTATATCTCTACAAGGTTGTTCTTAATGGCATAGACCACAAGGCTTGCCGTATTTTTCGAGCCCGTCTTTTCGAGTATGTTTGCGCGGTGAGTATCCACCGTACGTTTCGATAGGAAGAGCTTGTCGGCAATCTCCTGCGTGGATAGTCCTCGGCAAATACCGAGCAAAACGTCCATCTCACGCTCGGATAACACCTCTGTATCCTCATTGCGACGCATTGCGTCCGAGAGAGCCTGCATAACCTCGCTGCAGATATACTCCTCGTTGTTGGTAACCGCCTTGATAGCTGCGAAAACCTCATCTATAGATGAGTCCTTCAGCAAGAAGCCCTTTGCTCCTGCCTCCATCATGCTCGAGTAGTACTTCTCCTCACCGAACATCGAGAGACAGATAATCTTCAAGTCTGGGTTGCGCTCCAAAGCCAAAGCTGTAGCCTTGTCGCCCGAGAGTGTCGGCATTGCAATGTCCATAAAGACAACATCTGCCGACATCGCCTCCTCGCTCTCCAGGAAGTCTGTTCCATCGCTCGCTTCGGCCACTACACGACAAGAGTGATTGCCGTCGATCAAGCCGCGCAAACCATTGCGGAAGAGTGCGTGGTCATCTACCAATGCTATTTTTATCTCTTTTTCCATTGTCGCTTTTCTGGTTTTGAGTTTGTCTCCTCGGCTTTCACTCTAATTCGTACTATGGCCTGCATACCCTCATTCTCGTTGCTCGAAATCGAGAGCGTTCCATTCAACGACTTTATGCGCGAAGTGATGTTCGACAAGCCCATACCTCCGGTTGCAGTCTGAGCCTCCACAGCAAATCCGCAGCCGTTATCCTTATATCTCAAGGCCAAAACGCTCTCCTCTTGGAGGAGTTCAACCTCTATCTGGGTGCAACCGGAGTGCTTCAACGAGTTGTTAATCAGCTCGCAAACCACGCGGTACATCACCACCTCTATGTCGTTATCGAATCGCTCGTCGTGCAGATTGGTCTCGAAGGCTATCTCCACGGCACGCAGTGATTTAATGCGCGAAATGAAGTTGCGGACACCCTGCGAAAGGCCGAAATCCATCAATACCTGCGGCGACATATTGTTCGATATTTCGCGTACCGAACGAATAGCCTCGTCGATAACAAAACGGGTATTCTGCAATATCTCCTTCTGCTGCTCGCTCATATTCTCGGTAGATACGGCCGAAAGCGACATTTTTGCCGATGAGAGTAGTGGTCCCATGCCGTCGTGCAACTCCTTGGCAAACTGCGAGCGTGAGCGCTCCTCGGTGCGAAGCACACTCGAAAGCAGCTGCTTACTCAAAACCTCGCGCTGATGGTTGAGACGGTCGATGTAGTTCACGAGTCTATGGCCAAAGAGAACGGCCAACACGATACATAGCGAGAGTACTACGTCAAGAGTGACGAAGAGCTCGTAGTTGATATTTCCGTCGGAGTAGATGTGGAGCAGATGTTGTGCAAACGATATGGCAAAGCCGATAATGCACGAGATCCATATGACGCTATACTTTGTACGTCGAACAAGGTGCGCTGCGTAGCCTATGGCTAATAACTGAACGGCCATTATCACCCCCATTGTTATTTTAAGTCCAAGGCTCAACATCGCAGTAACTCTTTTATATTATGGCTTTTAGATGCTCCATCTGGTTGTATGCGGTTAGGTCGACCTGTACGGGAACGACCGACACATATCCGTTTGCCAATGCCCACTCATCGCTATCCTCAGCCTCGGGCTCAGCATTCGAGAAGGCTCCCGTGAGCCAGAAGTAGTCTCTGCCGTGAGGATCGGTGCGCTTGAAGAACTCCTCGCGCCAATATCCGCGAGTCTGTCGTGAGAGACGTATGCCCTTAATCTCGTTGCAAGGAATATCGGGTACATTTACGTTCAAGCAGAGTGGTCGCGGCAACTCGTTCGATAATACCGACTTAACAATTTGAGTACCATACTTTACGGCACCCTCGAAATCGGCGTCGAGGTCGTGATCCGTGAGCGAAAGACCGATGCTCGGAATGTTGTAGAATGCCGCCTCGATGGCTGCACCCATAGTTCCCGAGTAGAGAACATTCACCGCAGCATTCGAGCCGTGGTTGATACCTGATATTACCAAATCGATCTTCTCGTCCACGAAGAGGTGATCGAAAGCCATCTTTACGCAATCCACGGGTGTTCCATTGAGCGAATATACCAACACACCCTCCTCCTCGTGCACCTTGCGGAGACGAAGCGGATTGTGAATTGTAATTGCCTGGCTCATACCGCTTTGAGGGGCATCTGGCGCAATAGCTATAACACGACCGAACTGTCGTGCAACCTCTATAGCAGCATCAAAACCCTTGCTGCGATAGCTGTCGTCATTGGTTAGGAAAATCAATTTCTGCTTGCTCATATAGTACAAAGGTAGTAAAAAAAACGAAAAACGGAAAGCGGAAAGCGGAAAACTTTTGATTAGAGAGCTGAGATTGGATAGTTTTTTTTAGAGAGTAATGAGGATTAATAGGACAAGATAGGATTCGGGCTTACGCCCTTGATAGGACGAGATAGGATAAAATAGGGCTTCCTATCAAATCCTATCAAGCACCGCAGGTTTGACAAACGGAAAACTGAAAACTGAAAACTGAAAACTGAGATTGCCACGTCACTTCGTTCCTCGCAATGACGACAAGAGGAGTATTTCACCTTTATGCCCTTAACGCCATTATTACACAACAGATATTTTTCCCACAACCGACTCGAACGGTTGCCGCAGGTTTGAGCAGAGCAAAAGATGGGAGATAGGCATTAAAACCAACGGTTTTAGAGAGTAAATTAAATAGCAGCAGCCAAATTTATTTGAGATGATGATATTTGATTTATTATCGTAGTTGCGCAGCAACAATGGCTATCTCGCAACTTGCAGACAACTCTGCCACACCGCCACAGACTGAACGAGTCCTATCCTGGGCAAACAAAAAAAAGGAGTTCTCCGAAGAAAACTCCTTTTGAGGTGCCCAGGATAGGACTCGAACCTACACGCCTCACAGCACCAGATCCTAAGTCTGGCGTGGCTACCAATTACACCACCTGGGCCTTAGTGCGAGTGCAAAGGTAGCCATTTTTTCGCAATTCGCAACCTTGCCACCTCTTTTTTCTCCAAAATTCGCAAAAAAGTGCTAAATTTGCACATTGTAAAACGATTAGTATGCCACAGATTGTAAACCTTACCCTCTCGCCCAAGCAGGCCTCCGACGCGAAGTTCTACACTCCGCTGGTGGCACGTGAGCTGCGCATCAAGGAGAGCGACATCGCGCTTTTGCGCATAGTGAAGCGTTCGGTCGATGCGCGTCGCGGAGCGTTGAAGGTCAATCTTTCGCTCGAGGCCTACATCGACAAGGAGGAGCAGCCAAAGCCCCTCCACTTCGACTATCCGTCGGTTGTGGGCAAGCCCGAAATCATCATCGTAGGTGCAGGCCCTGCAGGCTTGTACTGCGCATTGCGACTTATCGAGTTGGGCTTCAAACCGATACTTTTCGAACGAGGCAAGGAGGTCGTTGAGCGAGGTAAGGACATCGCCAAAATCCAGCGTAACCAGGGTGTAAATCCCGACTCAAACTACGCCTTTGGCGAGGGTGGCGCGGGAACATTCTCGGACGGTAAACTCTTCACTCGCAGCAAGAAACGCGGTGACTATAATCGCGCCCTGCAACGCCTTGTCTTTCACGGTGCTTCGCCCGAGATTCTCTATGAGGCGCACCCTCATATCGGCTCGGATAGGCTGCCACGCATCATCGCTAATATGCGCGACGCAATACGCGCTGCGGGTGGCGAGGTGCACTTCGAGAAGAGAGTCGAGGAGCTGATTGTCCGCAATGGCCGCGTCGAGGGAGTCGTGGCAGGTGGCGACAAGGTCGAGGCTCGTGCTGTAGTTATCGCAACGGGGCACTCAGCACGCGATATATATTATATGTTACATCGTAGCGGTGTGCGTCTCGAGGCCAAGGCCTACGCCATGGGCGTGCGCATCGAGCACCCGCAACAACTTATCAATAACATTCAGTATCACCGCTCGCCCGAGATGGAGTATCTGCCTTCGGCATCGTACTCACTTGTGGCGCAGGTGGGTGGACGAGGCGTCTATTCATTCTGTATGTGCCCAGGCGGCTTTATTGTGCCAGCGCTAACTGATGAAAGCGAATCGGTAGTGAATGGTATGTCGCCATCGCATCGCAACTCGCCGTATGCCAATTCGGGCTTCGTAACTGAGATTCGCGAGGAGGACTTTGCCCACCTGAGCGAGCAATATGGAGCATTGGCCGGCCTTGTTTTCCAGCAACAGTTGGAGCAGATGGCTCGCGAGCATGCTCCCGAAAATCAGACCGCACCGGCACAGCGCGTAGCCGACTTTGTGGCAGGACGCCGCTCGGCATCGTTGCCAAAGTGCTCGTATGTTCCTGGCATTGTCGAATCTCGCCTGGACGAGTGGATACCGCAGTTCATGTCATCTCGCCTACGCGAGGCAATTTCGGTATTCGACAAGCGAATGAAGGGATACTTAACTAACGAGGCAGTCGTTGTGGGCGTGGAGTCACGCACTTCGACACCGGTGCGTATTCCGCGCGATAGGGAGACTCTGCAACACCCCGAGATAGCAGGACTCTACCCTACTGGCGAAGGTGCAGGTTTTGCAGGTGGTATCATCTCGGCAGCCCTCGATGGCGAACGCATCGCCGAAGCAATCGGAGCAGCAATCTAATAAAAAGAGTTGAGAAATTCTCAACTCTTTTCGTTTATCGTTTGCTGTCGGTAACCAACTTATAAAGTTTCTCGTTATAGTCGTCTGCAGAGAGCAACTCTTCGAGCGGAAGGTGCATACGGTAGCGCCAATAGTGGTGTGGATTTGACGGGATATTGATGCGCTCGCACTCGATATCATCACTGCGCAACTCCTCCGAGAGCGACAACCAATCCTGCAAAGGCAACACCGCCAACATCGACGGCGAAGCGAGGTGTCGTGCCACAATCTTCTCGCACAACTCGGCGGTAGCCTCCTCAGGGGCATCGCCCTCCAAGCCAAGCACCTCTTTATAGTACTTCTCGTGCTTTGCCTCGTCGCGCCACCACAAACGGAGTGGCGACATATCGTGTGTAGAGGTCGAGCAAACCGACAAATATGGGTAGCGCGAGGTGTCGCCATAAGCCACGCCATACTCCTTTGGCATACGCTCTATTTCGAGCGAGAGAATCTGCTCCTCGCCCATAACCTGAGGTACGCACGCAGGTATCATTCCCAAATCCTCGCCACAAGCCAACATCGAAGTCGAAGAGGTCAGCTTTGCCAATCGCTCGGCGCCCGTCATACCCCAGAAGGCATTATGACGACGGTAGTAGAAGTTATCGTGAAGACGAATGAAGGCCTCCTGTTGCAACTTTGAGAGAGCCTTGAAACGCTCGGTCGCAAATGGCGAAATACGTGGCACATAACCCTCGCCACATACCAACCAAAGGGCGTTATCGTCGCTCAAATCGGTGGTTACATCGCGCTTTACCTCAAAGTCGAAGCCCTCGCAGCGAATATCGCTTGCCGAATATGGCAACGACGGCGAGAAGGCTCCAAGCAGAGCACTCTTCGCACCCTCAGGCACCGCCCAGATACGGAAGAAACCGAGAATATGGTCGATGCGATAGACATCGAAGTAGTCGGCCATCTTTGCAAAGCGAGCACGCCACCAAGCATAGTCGTCCTCGGCCATCTTCGCCCAATTGTAGATTGGGAAGCCCCAATTCTGGCCCTCAGCCGAGAAGTCATCAGGCGGAGCACCTGCCGACGAGGTCGTAACAAAGAGCTCAGGGTTCTGCCATACATCGACGCTCGTACGCGATACACCAATCGGAATATCACCCTTCAGCACCACACCCTTCGAGTGGAGATAGTCGCGCACCTTGCGCAACTGACGGTCGAGATGATATTGCATATAGTAGTAGAAGCCTACCTCCTTCTCATTGCGCTCGGCAAAAGCCGCACATCGCTTCTCGATAAACTTGGTGAAGGTATCCCACTTGGTAAAATCTGCCGTCTTATACTTGTCGCGCAACACCGAGAACACAGCATACGGCATCAGCCACGCACGATTCTGCTTCTCGAAATCGCGGAACGACTTGCTATCCATACAACGTGCGCCCAGCTGCTCGTACATCTTGCGCAGATATTTAATCTTCGCATTCACAACGCGCTCGTAGTCCATCTCAGGCAGAGCGTTCAACTCCGCCTTCAAAGCCTCCATTTCGGCTCTGTCGACCTCGCCACGCAAGTAGCCCACGTCGCTCAAACGGAGATAGAGCGGGTGCAAGGCAAACGATGAAACGGTATTGTATGGATAGGAGTCAGCCCAGGTCATCGACATCGAAGTGTCGTTTACGGGCAAAATCTGAATCATCTTCTGTCCGGTCTTAGCGCACCAATCGCCAAGGAGTTGCAGGTCGGCAAACTCGCCTACGCCGAAGCTCTGCTCCGAACGCAACGAAAAGACCGGAACGGCGACACCGGCTCCTCGCCACTGCACATCGTCGCGCAGGCGGAGACCGAGTGTAAGGTGTACCTTATCGGAGGTCGGGAGTATGCGGTTGCCACCACGCTCCCAGCGCACATTGCCGTCCTCATTAGCCACTACTACAAATTTATATTCCGCGCTCGCGCGCTCGCGCAAGGCGATACCCCAGCGATAGTTGCCGAGATAGGTCATCTTCAACGCCTTGGCAGTCTGCCACTCGCCTAGCCCTTTCGAGGAGCCGACAATGGCGAGGTGCTCTGTCGGGAGCAACGCTGCCTCGACCTCTACGTAATGCGTAGCACCCACCATAGTAGGCGCCTGCTCTGCAACACGCGAAAAGAGTCGCTGACGGAACATCGAAGAGTAGAGAGGCTTATTCTGTGGCGCATCGCACCAGTGGTCCAACACCTCCACGGCAGGACAGCCCGCAATCTCAGTCAACGAGTGACCCTTGCCCCACTCCTTACGGAGGAGCTTGCGACCCTCGACAACGCGGTAGGCGTAGCGATAAGGGCGGTCGGAGTGCAACTCGATAGCGATGCTCCAGATGCCATCGCCCTCGTGACGCATATCCATAGGCTTACCCTCGGCGGGTACAATCTGCAATTTAGCACCCTCGTGGGTGTAGTAGTGAAGTTTAAGGTTTGCTTTCATATAAATAATAAAATCGCAAGAGTCTATCTCTTTTCTCGCAGTGTTCCACTGCGTTTACAAATCTGACCCACCCCCAAACCCCCGCCTCAGGCGTGGGCTTAGTCCGCCATAGGCGGATAGAGCAGGAATTTTACTCTGTAAAATTACATATCAAATTTATGCAAAAAATCTGATATATGCAATAGTAATTTGCAATTTTTGCAAACCATTTATTGTAGTAGTAATAGGGGCTTCTACATTCAGCTTTCCTATCTCCACCAAAAAAATGGAATTTTAAGCAGATGGTTGCAAGGCGCACCAAAAAAAATCAAAGGTGATTGAGGGGATTTTTTGCCAAACAAGAAGCGGAGTCCGCAGCATACTTTGACGTATGTGAGGAACTCCGCTATCGCGGATTGGTGAAAAATACACCAATCAGAATGATTTTTTAGCCGAGGAGAGCAAGCAAAATACCTGCCGCAACCGCCGAACCCACAACACCCGCAACGTTTGGACCCATTGCGTGCATGAGAAGGAAGTTCGACTTGTCGTACTCCTGACCTACGGTCTGCGATACGCGTGCTGCCATTGGAACAGCCGATACACCTGCAGAACCGATGAGTGGATTGATCTTCTTACCCTCAGGGAGGAAGAGGTTCATGAACTTAGCAAGGAGCAAACCTCCTGCAGTACCGCAGCTAAATGCAAGGATACCAAGCACGAGGATACCGATAGTCTTGAAGTTGAGGAACGATGCACCTGTTGCAGTAGCACCTACCGAGATACCGAGGAAGATAACCACGATATTCATCAACTCGTTCTGAACAGTCTTTGCCAAACGATCAACAACACCACACTCCTTCATCAAGTTACCGAGCATCAAGCAGCCCACAAGTGGAGCAGCCGATGGGAGGAGAAGAGCGATGACAATGGTAAGGATAACAGGGAAGATAATCTTCTCTGTCTTCGATACCTGACGAAGCTGAGTCATCTTAATCTTACGCTCCTTCTCGGTAGTGAGAGCCTTCATGATTGGCGGCTGAATTACCGGCACGAGAGCCATATACGAGTATGCTGCAATCGCGATAGGACCGAGCAACTCCGGAGCAAGACGTGCAGTGAGGAAGATAGAGGTTGGACCATCAGCACCACCGATAATACCAATCGAACCGCACTCATTTGGAGTAAAGCCGAGAGCCTTAGCACCCAAGAAGGTTGCGAAGATACCCAACTGTGCAGCAGCACCGAGCAAGAAGCTCTTTGGGTTAGCGATGAGTGGACCGAAGTCTGTCATAGCACCTACACCGATGAAGATCAAGCAAGGATAGATACCGAGCTTAACGCCAAGATAGAGGTAGTCGAGAAGGCCCGCCTTATCAACGAAAATATCCCAATGAACGTGACCTTTTGCGAACAACTCCGAGTGGTACATCTCTGCACCAGGGAGGTTAGTGAGCAACATACCAAAAGCAATAGGGAGCAAAAGCAGTGGTTCGAACTGCTTCTTAATTGCGAGGTAGAGGAGGAAGCAAGCCAAGGCGATCATCACCGCATACTTCCAGCCACCCTCCGCAAAGAAGGCTCCAAATCCCGAAGTCAAAGCAAACTCTTTGACACTTTCGAGAGCATTAGACTGCAAAAATGAAATCATACGCGTTACTCAATAACAAGTAAAACATCACCCTCCATTACAGTCGCACCTGTCTGAACAAGTACCTGCTTAACAACACCACCACGCTCAGCGTCGATGTTGTTCTCCATCTTCATAGCCTCCAATACGAGGAGAGTCTGACCAGCAGCTACTGTATCACCCTCCTTAACATTGATAGAGAGGATTGTACCTGGAAGCGGACAAGTAACCTTCAAGCCCGAAGCAGCAGCTGCAGGAGCAGCAGGCTTAGTTGCGATAGGAGTCTTTGGAGTTACCGAAAGACCTGTTGCCTCAGGAGCAGCAACTACGTGCGGCTTCTTAGGAGCCGAAGCCTTACCGCCCTCGATCTCAACATCGTATTTTACACCGTTAACGGTTACACGAGCCATAGTCGACGACTCGTTAATATCCTCAATCTTAACCTCGTATGGGTTACCGTTGATTTTCAATGAATACTTTTTCATTTCTCTTTTGTCTTAATTATTTACGCTCAGGTAACTGAGTCAATCCGTGAATTTTAGAGCTCCAAGGCGAGTATGCACGAGTGATGCGGTGGATAGTAAGCATCTCCGACTCCTGGTCGTGCAAATTGCTCTTGTAGAGCTTGAGAGCAGTGATAATTGCCGCAGCAATCTCCTGGTCGGTAATAGCCTCGTGGTGATCGTCGTCTGCTACTACAGCACCTGCAGCTGCAGCCTTAGCCACCTTATCAGCCTTCTTCTTGCGAGTGAATACCAAGCCCATACCTGCCATGATAAAGATGAGAAGTACAAGCACCACGAATACAAGCGAGAAACCGATACCGGCATTCACGAGCATATCAGGCCAACCGCCATCTGCAACAGCACGGCTTGCGATTTCCTGCGCCTGCTGAGCATACTTCTCGCCATACTCAACATACTTAGCAGCCTGTGCAAGAGCCTCATGAGCCTGAGCAGCGGTCTCTGCTGCCAAGCTCGAGAGCGAATCAACTGCGTTCTGCGGAAGATCCTGCTGACTAGCCTCTTTAATAAGCACATCAGACTTATTCAACAGTTCTACAGCCTCTGCACATATACTGCCAGCGCTCTGATTGTAATACTCTGCACCAGCAGCACACTCTTCAACAACCTGGTCGCGAACTAGATCGTACGAGCGGAGTATAGTCTCATTGGCCTGCACCTGGACACTATCCAATTTCGACTTTAATTCGCCGAGGCTTTTAAGAGTTTGTTCTATATTTACATTAGCACTCATAGTGAACTAAGTTTTTACAATGGAATGTTAGAGTGCTTGCGAGCAGGGTTCTGCAAACGCTTGGTTGCCAACGACTGCAAAGCACGGATAATACGGAAACGAGTGTTACGTGGCTCGATTACATCGTCGATGTAGCCATAGCGAGCTGCGTTGTAAGGGTTCGAGAACAAATCCTTGTACTCCTGCTCCTTCTCTGCTACGAACTTAGCCTTCTCTGCAGGGTCGGTAAACTCTGCCAAAGCCTTTGCGTGCAATACCTCAACAGCACCCGATGCACCCATAACTGCGATCTCAGCCGATGGCCAAGCGTAGTTGATGTCACCACGAATATGCTTCGAAGACATCACGATGTAAGCACCACCGTAAGCCTTACGCAATGTAACTGTTACCTTTGGTACAGTAGCCTCGCAGTATGCGAAGAGCAACTTAGCACCGTGGCAGATAACGCCACCGTACTCCTGAGTTGTACCTGGCAAGAAGCCTGGAACATCAACGAGGGTTACGATTGGAATGTTGAATGCGTCGCAGAAACGAACGAAGCGAGCAGCCTTACGCGAAGCATTGATATCGAGCACACCTGCCATGAACTTAGGCTGGTTAGCGATGATACCTACCGACTGACCGTTGAAACGAGCGAAGCAAGTGATGATGTTCTTAGCGTACGAAGCCGACGACTCGAGGTACTCACCGTTATCAACGATAGCCTTGATAACATCGTACATATCGTAAGCCTGGTTAGGGTTGTCAGGGATAATCTCGTTGAGTGAATCCTCCAAGCGAGCGATGCTGTCGTTGCACATAGCCAACGGAGCGTCCTCCATATTGTTCTGTGGCATATACGAGATGAGGTTGCGGATCAAAGCGATACCCTCCTCCTCTGTATCAACTGCAAACTGAGCAACACCCGACTTTGTGGTGTGTACTACTGCGCCACCCAACTGCTCCTGGGTTACGTCCTCACCTGTAACGGTCTTAACAACCTTAGGACCAGTCAAGAACATATTCGAAGTGTTCTTCTTCATAATGATGAAGTCGGTCAATGCTGGCGAGTAAACTGCACCACCTGCGCAAGGGCCGAAGATAGCCGAGATCTGTGGGATAACACCCGACGACATTACGTTACGCTGGAAGATGTTAGCGTAACCAGCCAAAGCGTTTACACCCTCCTGGATACGAGCACCACCAGAGTCGTTCAAGCCGATGCAAGGTGCGCCGTTGCGCATTGCCATATCCATAACCTTGCAGATCTTGTCAGCCAAAGCCAACGACAACGAACCTGCAGTAACGGTGAAGTCCTGTGCAAATACGTAAACGAGGCGGCCGTCGATAGTACCGTAACCTGTTACTACGCCATCACCAAAAGTGTGCTTCTTCTCCATACCGAAGTCATAGCAACGGTGAGTTACGAACATATCGAACTCCTCGAAGCTACCCTCGTCGAGCAACATCTGAATACGCTCACGAGCGGTGTACTTACCCTTCTCGTGCTGCTTTGCGATAGCCTTCTCGCCACCACCCAAACGAGCCGTCTCACGGTTCTCGATGAGTTTGTTGATTTTGTTTTGAATTTCGCTCATAGCTTTTTATTGTTTTTTTTGAAAATTTATATTCCTAATTTCAAAAATCGTAAATGATGAGATTATTTTTGTGCGAGACTAGGGAGCGGAAGCGGAGCATACATTGGCGTATGTGAGCATTTCGCTCTCCGACGGCTCGTGCAAAAAGAACTCATCAGAACGGTTTTACTTCTTCTCGCAGAGCTCGGTAAGGATACCCTGAGTTGACTTTGGGTGAAGGAATGCGATAGTCATATCGTCAGCACCCTTGCGTGGGGTCTTGTCGATAAGACGGATACCCTGAGCCTCAGCGTCAGCCAACTGCTCCTCGATACCCTCAACGGCGAGCGCCATGTGGTGGATACCGATACCCTTGTTCTCGATAAACTTAGCGATAGTCGAGTCCTCCGAAGTTGCCTCCAAAAGCTCGATCTTGGTCTGACCAAGCATAAAGAATGCTGTGCGAACCTTCTGGTCTGCAACCTCCTCAATCTTGTAACACTTCAATCCAAGTGCGCCCTCCCAATAAGGAATCGCCTCATCAAGGCTCTTAACTGCGATGCCGAGATGCTCAATGTGAGATACTTTCATAGTTTTGATGTTTATTTGGTTTAAGAAAAATTGTCTAAACTCCACAAAGGTACTATTTTCTTTGAAAATACACAACTATTTAGGCAAAACTTTTCGTTATAACGAAATAATCATCATTTACGCTTGCCAACAGAGAAATTTGTTGAAGTGTTCAAGCGGCAACAAAGATAAATTAAGGGGACTTCGGTTACCCCGAAGCCCCCTTAGTTTTAATTATTGCAATTAAGCCCGTTATTTGATGATAAGTGGCTGAATATCAGTTCGTCCTATGGCCTCATTCGGACCGTCCGACACAACACGGATAGCATATATCGGCTTACTCTTTGGTTGCAATTCGAAGCCTCCGTCATTCAAAGCTCCTTCATTAACAAATGTCTTGCCGTCATAGCTAACTTCGAGGTGACCATTTGAAATCACGCAGTAGCGCATATGCTCAACTCCTGTTGCAACCTTGATGTAGCTACACTCCAAAGGCTCCTCGAAGCGCCACTCTACCCAATCGCCCTTGTCGGCACTCTTTGTTATGCGAGCCGCCTTCGTGTACGAAGCGCATATCTCGGCCGGATATTTCTCAGTGAACGGCATAGACGAAGTTACGGTACACTTAGGAGTGCGTGGCTTATAAAACTCCTCAGCTCCCACCTCCTCGCTATAACCGGTCATAAGTCGGCTCTGGAAGAGAACGAAAGGTGCTCTCGATGCATCAATAGGAGCCTCATATTTGCAAGTTTCATTTGTGAGAATATCTCTATAGTAGAGCTCCGAGCCATCGTTTGTCGAGGCGTAAATTTTTCCGTTCTTCACCTTTACGATTGGGTCTTCAAGACGATATGTTACACCCATAGAGCTCAATTTGCAGTAGAAACCACCCTTCAACAACGACACCATATCATCGTACGAGCGACGATTCTTACACCAGCCCAACTCCGATACAGCCAACGTACGAGGGAAGAACATATACTCCAAATAGTCGGAGAAACGACGATCCGGAGTAATGTTTACAAGGTGTGTTTCGCTCCAGAAGCCCGCCTCGACACCCACAATATGCTTACGCTGCTCGTCGGTAGCCTCTGCATTGTCGAACGAGAACTCGCACATTGTCTTGAACGAGCACACAGGAAGATGTCCACGATCGTGAGGAGATTGTTTTCTGTTAAGATACATAAACTCTCCCGGCATAACGATTGTGTTATAGCCATTCTTGGTAGAAACCTGCCAGCCCTCGCCAAATTTGCGCCAGCCGCAAACCAAGGTCGATTTCGGAAGCAGACCACCATCTACCGCCTCGTCCCATACCATAGACTTACGATTATACTTTGCGAGAATACCGCTCACGCGATTAACGAAGAACTGTTCAAGCTGTGCACCGCCTGTCAAGCCCTTCTCTTTTATAATCTTCTGACAATCAGCACAATCGTCCCACTGCACAAAGCGTACCTCGTCGCCACCTATGTGAATGTACTCCGAAGGGAAAATCTCGACCAACTCCTTCACGATATCCTCAATCAAAACGTAGTTCGACTCCTTAGCCACACACCACACATTACGCATATCCATGCCGTTGGTAGTAGATGTATCAGGAGTGTAGTTGCAACGAATTGCAGGGTAAATCAAGCCCAAAATGCGGCTGTGTCCCGGCATATCAATCTCAGGAATAACCTCGATATTGCGCTCAGCAGCATAAGCTACAATGTCACGCAACTCGTCCTGAGTGTAATAGCCACCATATTTCTTATCGAAGCTTCCGAGGGTTGCAGGATACATGGCATCGCCACCACGATAAGCACCCTTCTTTACGAAATCGGGATATTTCTTCAACTCTACACGCCAAGCCTGGTCATCAACAAGGTGGAAATGGAGTTTGTTCAACTTCAAATATGCCATATTGTCGATTACGCGCTTAACCTCTTCTACCGGCTGGAAGGTACGTGCCACGTCGAGCAAAATACCGCGATAAGGAAATCGTGGAGCGTCATCGATATTAGCATACGGCACCGCCATCGGCAGAGTTGCCTTTTTGGTATATACGTTGTGAGGAAGCAGCTGCAACAACGACTGAACACCATTGAAAACGCCGCCGTAATCGCCTCCGCGAATCTCAACACCCTTTTCATTGATACAGAGTGAGTAGGCCTCCTGACCGAGATTTGCATCGAGCTTCAATCGAATAGAGCCACCCTCTTTCTCCTCGACTCCAGTCAACGGGATATAGAGACGCAGATAATCGGCAACTTTCGCAACCTCATTGTCACAGACAATGGTTGTGTGCTCATCAATCGTAAAATTACCCTTGCCGATAGTAAGCGAAAGGGGTTGCGGAACAATATCCGTAGATTGTGCAGTCGGTGTTGTCACAGAGGAATCTGTTGCACAAGATACCTGCATAAGTAGCAGAAGGACAGCTAAACGTAAGAGTTTCATTGTGTATAAGTTTTTAGATATTTTGAACAAAGTTTGGGCTGCAAACGGCCAATCTGCCAACCGCAATTTAATTACCCATACAAAGTTAGGCAGATTAGTTGAATTTTCAAAAACCTTCGGAACGATTTTTTCATCGTGCAAACAATTCCTGCAAATTGCACTGATGCACCAATTTGTAAAAACTCGGAAAATTGTTTGTCAGACATGGAGCATATAAACAGATTTTTACTATCTTTGTAGTTGATTGACGTGTTTTGCAAAATGAGGAGGTTTTGGCAGATAGCGGTTGTGATTATGGCACTGCTCGCAGTCGCGAGAGCAGGGGCTCAGAACTCGCAGAGCGACAAGCGAATACGACTTGCTGACCCATTTATTCTGCTCGACAACGGCACCTACTACGCATACGGCACGCACGGCAGCAAGGGCATCGGCTACTACACCTCGACCGACCTCAAAAATTGGAGTTACGGAGGTATTGCACTCCACAAGGACGACTCCTACGGCGAGAAGTGGTTTTGGGCTCCCGAGGTGCATCTGGTGAATGGTGTTTACTACATGTTCTACTCTGCCGAGGAGCGCACCTGCGTGGCTACATCGGACTCCCCCGTAGGACCATTTGTGCAGCGTGAGCAGAAGCCGCTGATTGACGGCTACAAGAACATAGACAACACGCTATTTATTGATGATGACGGCACCCCTTATATGTTTTATGTACGAGTGGAAAAGCCGTTCAAAATCTGCGTAGCGGAGTTGGAAAGCGACTTGCAAAGCATTAAGAAAGAGTGCGTTGCAGTCTGCATCTCGCCAACGCAGAGTTGGGAGCGCAAGAGCGGTCGCGTAAACGAAGGCCCGAGCGTCTTCAAGCACAACGGCCTCTACTATATGCTCTACTCGGGTAACGGCTACAAGAGTCAATACTACGGCATAGGTTATGCAACAGCAAAGAGCATAAAAGGGCCGTGGCGCAAGTCGAAGCTCAACCCGATTTTGCAGTTGCCCGGCGAGCTTGTAGGAGTGGGACACGGAGCGCCGTTTTACGACAAGAAGGGACGTATGCACTACGTCTTTCACGCGCACTTTAGCGACGAAAAGGTTCACCCTCGCTGCATGTACATCACGCGAATGTCGGTCAAGGGGGATAAGGTAAATATCAGCAACCGATATTTCACACCAAAGCAGATAAGCAGATAAAATAAACACAAATATATGTCATACACTAAAATAGAGCATTTCGAGCGTGGCGAGTACCGCGATACACACCACGACAGCGCCCTCTCGGTTACGGACGGAGTTGCCGACCAGCCGATTGTAAACCCATACTTCGTAAAGAAGCGTCGTCGCCGTCTTACGACCGACGAGTACGTAGCAGGTATTTTGGAGGGCAACATCACCATTCTCTCGCAGGCTATCACCCTTATCGAGAGTAACAATCCCGACAACTACGCCCAGGCGCAGGAGATTATCGAGCGATGCTTGCCGTACGCAGGTAAGTCGGTGCGCATCGGTATTACGGGTGTTCCCGGAGCGGGAAAATCGACCTGGATTGAGGCTGTGGGCAATATGGTTACATCGTTGCACCACAAGTTGGCAGTCTTGGCTATCGACCCATCGTCGGAGCGCAGCGGTGGCTCTATCCTCGGCGATAAGACCCGTATGGAGACCATTTGTCATAACCCCGACGTCTTTATTCGCCCTTCGCCATCGGCAGGTTCGCTCGGTGGTGTAGCGCGTAAGACTCGCGAGACGGTAGTTTTGTGTGAGGCGGCAGGCTTCGACGTTATCTTCATCGAGACGGTAGGTGTCGGTCAGTCCGAGACCGCTGTTCACTCGATGGTCGACATGTTCCTTCTCTTGCAGATTTCGGGTGCGGGCGACGAGTTGCAGGGCATCAAGCGAGGCATTATGGAGATGGCCGATTTGATGGTCATCACCAAGGCCGACGGCGAGAACAAGGTGAAGGCCGAGGTGGCACGTCGTCAGTTCCAGAATGCACTCCACCTCTTCCCTACTCCTGAGAGCGATTGGAAAGCGAAGGTTTATACTTGTTCGTCGCTCGAGGGCGTCGGTTTGGAGGAGATTTGGAAGGGCATCGAGGAGTACTTGGAGCACACCAAGGCGAACGGCTACTTCCAGCACCACCGTAACGAGCAGAATAAGTATTGGATGTACGAGAGCATCAACGAGGCGTTGAAGAGCCACTTCTACCTCAACCCCGAGATTGAGGGTCGCATTGCCGAGATTGAGGAGCGTGTTTTGGACGCAAAGTTAAGCTCGTTCATCGCTGCAAAAGAGTTGTTGGATATCTATTTCGGCAAGGCGAAATAGATCCCAAACGAAAATCGGAAGACTTTTTAATATTAAACTTAAAAATTAGAGGTAATTTAGGAAATTTTGTGCGTTGCTAGGCGATGAGTGCGCAGCATGCTAAGGCGTATGTGAGCAACTCAACGACCGACGCAAGGTGCAAAATTTACAAATTAGAATAATTTTATGAAGATAGTAGTTCTTACAGGTGCGGGAATTTCAGCCGATAGCGGCATTCCAACATATCGCAGTAGCGACGGATTGTGGGCAAATTATAAGATTGAGGAGGTCTGCACCCCCGAGGCGTTGGAGCGCGATAGGGCAAAAGTGATAAACTTCTACAATATGCGTCGCAAGGAGATGTCGGGCAAGGTGCCAAATGCAGGTCATAAGGCTTTAGCTGAGCTGGAGAAATACTTTGATGTAGAGGTTGTTACGCAGAATATAGACAACTTGCACGAGCTGGCCGGCTCGACCAAAATCACCCACTTGCACGGCGAGTTGACAAAGCTTCGCAACGATGACAACAGCCATATTGTTGAGATTGGTTTGCGCGAGCAGGAGCTTGACGAGACGGCTCCCGATGGCTCATTGTTGCGTCCACACATCGTCTTTTTCGGCGAGGCTGTGCCGATGTTCGACAAGGCAAAGGATTTGGTGCAGCAAGCCGATATCTTGATTGTTGTAGGCACCTCGTTGGCGGTCTATCCTGCGGCTTCGTTGGTGGGCTGGGTTAAGAATAACGACGTACCGATTTATGTGGTTGATCCGTCGGTGCCAAAGATTCCTTTCTTGCGCAACCGCATCTTCCACAAGAAGGAGCGTGCCGCAATCGGTCTGCCGAAGTTGGTAGCAGAGTTGAAAGAGTTTGCGGAGATTAGAAAACTTTAGCCATTAGCCATTGGCTTTTTACAATATCGCCTCGCAGAGTTTACTGCGAGGCGATTTATCATTTTCCTTAAATGACAATCGTTCCCGATGGTCGCTGAATGACAATAAATATAATTTAACCTACTCTATTTTTAAGGGAAATATGGAAGATTCCCACGCATTTGTTTTATACGTCATTGCGAGGAGTGTAGCGACGTGGCAATCTCAAAACAAATGCTCGGAATGACGATTTATTCATCAAAACCAGTAACTAAAAACTCAACTAGAACTCTCGCCCCACCTAAAAATCGTCAATGATTAGGCTATTTTTTGTGCCAAGCGAGGGAACGAAAGCGCAGTTTACTTGGCGTAAATGAGCATTTCGTTATCCGAAGATTGGTGCAAAAAGAGTCAATCAGAACGATTTTTTTATTATCTTTGTGCAAACAAAAGATACAAAACTATGAAGTACGCAATTATTTCGACCGAGAAGGGAGATATGAAGGTGGAGTTGTACGAGAAGGAGACTCCGATTACAGTTGAGAATTTTGTTAAATTGGCTGAGTCGCGTTTTTACGACGGTTTGACTTTCCACAGAGTTATTCCTGAGTTTGTAATTCAGGGTGGCTGCCCTATCGGCAACGGCGCAGGTGGTCCGGGTTGGACAATCAAGTGCGAGACCGATGCAGAGCGTCAGTACCACGATCGTGGTGTGCTCTCGATGGCTCACCGAGGCAAGGATACAGGTGGCTCGCAGTTCTTCATCTGCCACAACCGTCGCAACACCCAGCATCTCGACGGCGTTCACACCTGCTTTGGTAAGGTTGTAGAGGGCGAGGACGTAATTGACGATATTCGTCCTGGCGACTTAATCTTCTCGGTAACAATTACTGAAGAGTAAGGTCTACCCTATCACAAAAAAGGTTGTTCAACATGTGTTAAGCAACCTTTTTTGTTAATTAAAAATGTAGAATTAAAAATTACTCTCTACTAACTACTCACTACTCATAAAAGTGAGATAATAGCTTGGCTATCATCTCACCCTATCTACGCTAAAAAAGCGATGCACTCCTAGTGCGTAAACACCTTACCGTGCTGCTTCTCCTGCTTCTCGTACTTGAGGCGCGAAGAGGTCGGATACTTCAATTTGTCGAACTCGGCAACGGCATTGCGAATATCGGTCAAGAGCATATCGGCCATATCGCGAGTGAAGCCCTGACGCACCACTACACGCATAACTACCAAGTCCTCGATATTCTTCGGCATTGTGTAGGCCGGAACCATCCAACCGCTCTGCTGCAATACAGCCTGCAAATCGTACAAGGTCCACTTCGCGGTCTTGTCATACTCAGGATTCATATACCAGATAAAGAGCGGATTATCGAGCTTCTCGACGTAGTTCTTGAAGCACTTCATCTTGCCAATCTGTTCGTGGCAGTAGCAAGCAATATCCATCGACTCCTGCTGAATCTGCTTGTAGCCCTCGAAGCCGTAACGGATAAAGTTATAGTACTGGCCGAGAATCTGCGCCGCAGGACGAGAGAAGTTCAAGCCCACCTGCGTAATGTTTGCACCGAGGTAGTTTACGCTGAAGGCCATCTCCTCAGGCAAGCACTTCTTGTCGCGCCAAACAACCCAGCCCAAGCCCGGATATACGAGACCATACTTGTGGCCCGAGGTCGAGATTGAATAGACCCATTTTAGACGGAAATCCCACTTAAAATCGGGCTTTAGGAACGGTAGGATAAAGCCACCCGAAGCAGCATCGACGTGGATAGCCACCTCGAAGCCGGTCTTTTTATTGAAGGCGTCAAGCTCCTTGTCGAGAGCCTCGATGTCGTCGTTCAAACCCGTCCAGGTCACGCCTGCAATAGGCACTACGCAGATGGTATTCTCGTCGCACATCGAAACAGCCTTCTTCGCATCGAGCGATGGGCACTCCAACGACAATGGCACCTGACGCATCTCCACACCCCAGAGCTGGGCGAACTTCTCCCAAACCACCTGGTAGGCCGAGCTGAGTACCATATTTGGTTTTTCGCACGACTTACCCTCCTTCTTGCGGCGAGCCTTCCAACGCAAGAGAGCAGCTACACCACCCAACATACACGCCTCCGAAGAGCCGATACCGAGAGCGCCCGCCTTCCACTCCGCCTTTTCGGGGGTATTCCAGAGGTTTGCAATGATGTTGATGCAACGACCACACATCACAGCCACGCGAGGATACTCCGTTTCGTCGATGTAGTTGATATTAACCGCCTCGTTCATCAATTTTGTGGCATACTCGTCCATATAGGTGGTAACGAAGGTGGCCAAGTTGAGACGTGGTTGCGTCTGCGGATAGGTCTCGTCCTTCACCATCTTATAGGCCACGGCCGGTTTGGTAGGCATTTCTGGAATTTTGTCTGTTGGTGCCGCAACAAGGCGGCCATCGTGCGCTGTGCAATGAGCGTCGTGAGTTGTGCAAGTTGTCTTTTTCATATCGTAAAATTTTAAGGTTATACAACCTCAGACACTCACACAAACCATACCACAAAAAAAATATAGCGACCGATTCGGCCGCTATGTTTACAATGCAGAATGCAAAATGTAAAATGCAAAATGCAGAATTAGTTTTCCATTTTCAAAAATCAGATTTATGCCAAGCAAAAAAGGAGAGTTGGAACTCTCCCTTAAAACCATTTCAAAAATCGTCAATGATTGAGCTATTTTTGTGCAAAGCAAGGTAGCAAAAGCGGAGCATACTTTGGCGTATGTGAGCATTTTGCTATCCGCCGATTTGTGCAAAAAGAGCCAATCAGAACGATTTTTACTGTGCTTTAAAGACTGCTATCACCTCACCATTCTGCATCAACATCAACATATCGTAGTCGATGTCGTAGTGAGTAGTCTTCGACAAAATCTTGATAAGCTCCATCTCCAACGCTTCGTTCTCAGGGCAGAGCATCTTTGTAGAGCCAAGGTGCGAGAAGCGCAAAGCGAGCTTATCGCCCGTAGCATACTGACCGAGCAAGCTGTTGCAAGCGCCACGGCCACCCAAGCCATTCTCCTTCAAAATAATGTTAAATGCATCAGCAGGGAGTGTGTAGCTATTACCACCAACCTTCACCAAGTGCCAAGTTGTACCCTCCAACGGCTTCGCATTCTTAACGCGGCTGCGACAAGGAGCACAACAGCTGACAGCCACAGCTGCCACCATCAACATTACAAGTAACTTCTTCATAATCTTTTAAGTTTTTTTATTGTTTTGGAATTTCTCTACGATTCATCAGAGCCTGGGTAATGGTCAACTCATCGACATACTCCAGCTCGTCGCCAAAGCCTATACCTCGCGCAATGGTTGTAACTTTCAGGTGCGGGAAGCGCTTGAGGCAGTTCATCAGATAGAACATCGTCGTCTCGCCCTCGACCGATGCCGAGATAGCGATAATAACCTCCTTAACCTCGCCCATTGCGATGCGGTCGAGGAGTAAATCTATTCGCAAGTCGGACGGCGCAATGCCCTGCATAGGCGATATCACACCTCCCAAGACGCTATAAACACCTCGATATTGGTGGGTCTTTTCGATGGAGAGCAAGTCTGACACCTGCTCCACCACACAGACCGTACTTCTATCGCGCGAAGAGTCGGCACACACGTCGCAAATCTCGGTATCGGAGAGGTTGTTACACTTGGCACAGCGACAGATTTTAGTGCGGAAGTCGATAAGGCTTTCGCCCATCGACACCACATCCTCCTCGTCCATACGCAAGATGTGCATGGCCAATCGCAAAGCTGTTCTGCGACCAATACCCGGCAAACGCGAAAGCTCGCCAACTACATTATCTAAAAGTTTTGACATCGTCTCTCTAAATCTCCTCTACGTTTTTCTTCTCGACCCAACCCTTTTTGCCATCGGCAAGCATCACCTCGCACCACTCGTCAACCTCCGACACGATACGTACCTTTGTACCCTCGTGCAAAAGGAATAAATCGGTATCCGAGCTATCGGGCGAACTCTTTACTGAGATAGCCGAAGCCATCACGATAGCCTCGTCGTGCTTAATCATATTGTTGCGCGAGGAGATAGCGAAAGCCAGGGTTGCAACGCCAAAAACAAGAGCACACAAGGCACCATAAAATCCCATTTTGCGCACGCCGATAGCCGACGCAAGCAGGAATATCAAGGCAAATGTGAGCATCAAAGCGAGCGACACGAGCGACAACACGCTCCACGTCATACAGCTCAGTGCATTGCGCACACTACGAAGCCAACCGTTAAGGAAAAACTCAGGCACCTCGGGCGTCTTGTCCTTAGTTCGCGCCTCGGCGAAGGCGAGATTATGGAGCACGTCCTCCTGCGACGGGTCTATGCGCAACGCCTTGTTGTAATAGAGTATCGCCTTGCCCAAGCTATCCGACTTGAAGTAGGCGTTTGCGAGGTTGTAGTATAGCTCGACCGAGTACTCGCCACCATCGATAATAGCCTTATACTCCGCGATTGCCTTGTCGTACTCTTTGGCCGAGTAGGCACTATTTCCGGCCTCCCAATGCTCCAACGATGTAGTCTCGGTAGCCCTCGCCATCACTGCCACGAAGAGCAAAACGGTATATATTAAAATTCTCTTCATTACTTTGTTACTTTTTCGATTTTAGAAATAGCCTCGATACCCTCCGTGTAGAGCGTATCCATCTCAGCCGTCTCAACTGGTGAATACTGAGCCTCCTCGCAACGAGCGATAACATCAATCACCTGCTCGGCCTCGGCTGAGGCTCCGCGACGATGCAACTCCTCGCACACAACCTCGCGCGTGAGGTCGGCAACCGGAATGTTAAATTTATCGCTGAGGTAGCCCCACAAAGCCTGCAACATCTCTTTGTAGAAGGCTATGCGGTCGCCACTACGCATATATTGCTCGGCTCTACGGAAACGTTTTATAGCCACTCGACTTGCTCGCTTACCCTTAACAAGTACAGCATTGCGATTGTTGCGAATATGCTTGCGAATTATAAAGTAGCAGACCACTGCAATGAGCAACATCGCCACAACTATCACCCAATAGGTCGAAGAGAAAACAAACGGAGTAACCACAGCGCAGAGAGCCGGGTCGCCCACCTTGATAAAGTGAATATCCTCGCCAATCTTCTGCACGTCCTCCTGTTTCACCACTACAGGAAGTGGCTGCTGAGGTGAAGCGGCACTCTTATCGGGTGTAACTTTGATATTCAACGCCGGCGTTGCGAGTGTTACATACTGACCCTTCGATGGATCGAAGTAGGTGAACTCGATAGGCTCAATCTCGTAGTCGCCCTCGGCACGCACAATAAACGGATACTCGAAGCTACGATAGCCGGTGCTTCCCGATGCCTTATTCTGAATCTTCTCCTCGCTCTTGATGTCGTATGCCTCGAACGATGCAGGCATCGAGAGCTTAGGAGCCGATATAAACTTCAAATTTCCACTACCCGAAATCTTCAATCGCAAGGTTATAGCCGAATTGGCAGCAACCTCCGACGAAGAGAGTTCGTGCGACATCTTATAGTTGCCCACCGCGCCTGTAAATGATGCCGGAGCCTCTACCGGGAATGGCTTTATCTGAACCTTTATCTCGGGTGTCTTGAGTGTTCGACGTACCGAGTATGTCTCGTGACCTCCGCCAAAGAATGGGTCGTAATTACTATTCGACTGCACTACGATTTGTGCCACGACGGTCATCTCGGCAGGGCTAATGGTAAGTGTACCGTCCTGCTGAGGATAGAGCAGATAGGACACCATGTTATAGACCTTGTATGGCTTGCCGTCCACTGTTTCGTTGAATGGACCTTGTTCAACTTCGAGCTGCTGACTCCAGAAGCCGTTGAAGGTTGGCATCTTCGAGGACTCCACACCGGCGATGTTATCGACTCGGCTGTAGAGTCTTAGCGTAGCACGCAAAGGCTCGCCCTTATAGACCGAACGAGAGGAGAGCTCAAGGCGCAAGAAGAGATCCTCCTTCTGGATACGATTGGCGGCACGTTGCTCAGCGGGTTGTTCCCTATTCTCGGCAGATTTCCCCGCAGCACGCACCTCGATAGTAATAGGCTTCGTGGTATATCCCTTACCATCAACCGAAACCGAAGCTGCACCAATTGTAAGTACACCCTCCTTCTGAGGAAGAAGGACATAGGTTGTGGTGTAGTTTGTACTCGAACTCAACTGTCCGTTTATCAGCTGCACCGACTTACCTTGCGATACGGAAGGACCGGCTATCACATCGAAGCCCTCGAACGAAGGTGCAGCCACTCCGCCATCGGGCTTGGCGTTGAGATTGAAGCTCACACGCACAGGCTCGCCCATAGTGACAAACATAGGTGCTTCGGCCTTGAATGAGACAGCCTCCCCGGCCCTGCAGACCGAAGAGATGGCCACAAGAGCCACTATCAACAATACTATTTTCTTCATAAATGTTTGCATACAAAAAACAAACCTATTTTCTTGCCAAAGTAGAGAGTAGTCAGCCCTCTACTTTGTAAACGGAAAGCGGAAAACGGAAAACTGAAAACTATTTTCCATACTCCCCTATTTTTTAAAATCGTCAATGGTTAGGTTATTAACCACAACCCCAAAAATTGCTTATGAGTGAGGGAATTTTGTGCGAAAAAGCACCCCCCCTCGTTCAAAATCGTCAATGGTTAGGCTATTTTTGTGCGTTGTGCAGTGTCGGAAAGCGGAGCATACTTGGCGTATGTGAGCATTTACGACGCAAGCAAGGTGCAAAAAGAGCCAACCAGAACGATTTTCTTAATTAGTGTGCAAAGTCAGCGAAGAAATCATTACCCTTATCATCTACAATGATGAAAGCAGGGAAATTCTCCACGTAGATCTTGCGAACAGCCTCCATACCGAGCTCAGGGAAATCTACAACCTCAACGCTCTTGATAGAGTTTTTAGCGAGGATAGCTGCAGGACCACCGATAGAGCCGAGGTAGAAGCCGCCATTTGACTGGCAAGCGTCGGTAACAGCCTTTGAGCGGTTACCCTTAGCCACCATTACCATAGAGCCACCTGCCTTCTGGAAGAGATCAACGTAAGAGTCCATACGACCAGCGGTAGTTGGGCCGAATGAGCCTGATGCGTAGCCAGCAGGGGTCTTAGCAGGACCTGCATAGTAAACAGGGTGGTTCTTGAAGTACTCAGGCATAGGCTCGCCATTGTCGAGCATCTGCTTGATGCGTGCGTGAGCGATATCGCGAGCTACGATAAGTGTACCCTTGAGGTTGAGACGAGTCTTGATAGGATACTTAGAGAGAGTCTCGCGTACCTTATCCATACCCTCGTCGAGGTCGATATCAACAGCTGGAGTCATTGCAGGTGCCTCAGCAGGGAGGAAACGTGCAGGGTTCTTCTCCAACTGCTCCACGAAGATACCCTCTGGAGTGATCTTACCCTTGATATTGCGGTCTGCAGAGCAGCTTACGCCGATAGCTACAGGGCACGAAGCGGCGTGGCGAGGTGCGCGGATTACGCGAACGTCGTGTACGAGGTACTTACCACCAAACTGTGCGCCAATACCCATCTCCTGGCAGATCTTGAGGATCTTCTCCTCCCACTCCAAGTCGCGGAAGCAGCGTCCACCCTCGTTACCCGATGTTGGGAGCTCGTCGAGATAGCCAGCCGAAGCCTTCTTAACGGTTGCAAGACACATCTCAGCCGATGTACCGCCGATGCATACTGCAAGGTGGTATGGAGGACATGCCGAAGTACCGAGATCCTTGATGTGCTCCTTGAAGAATGCTACGAGCGACTCCTCATTCAACAACGCCTTGGTCTGCTGATAGAGGAAAGTCTTATTTGCCGAACCTCCACCCTTTGTGAGGAAGAGGAAGTCGTACTCCATACCTGGGTGACCTGCGTAGATGTCGATCTGTGCAGGGAGGTTGGTGCCGCTGTTGTGCTCGTCGGTCATCGAGATAGGCACAACCTGCGAGTAGCGGAGGTTACGCTCCTTGTAGGTCTCGTAAACACCACGCGAGATATACTCAGCGTCGTTTGCGCCAGTCCATACGTCCTCACCCTTGTGAGCTACGCAGATTGCAGTACCTGTATCCTGGCAAGTTGGCAACTCGCCCTCAGCGGCTACGCACGAGTTCATCAACATGGTGTATGCTACAAACTTGTCGTTATCGGTAGCCTCAGGGTCGTTGAGGATGTTGTTCAACTTCTGCAAGTGTGCCGAACGGAGGTAGAACGATACGTCGGTGTAAGCCTCCTTTGCGAGGAGTTCGATACCCTTAGGATCTACTTTGAGAATCTTGCGACCGTCGCACTCTACGACCTTCACATAATCCTTCGTCAAAAGACGATACTCAGTGTTGTCACGCTCGATTGGGAGCGGCTCCTGATAGATAAATTCTGCCATAATTTTACTTTATTTTGTGTTGTTAATTTATTCCTTTTTGTTGTTACTTCTTGTAGCCAAAGTGTTTAAGGGCATTAAGGGTGTTAAAGGCGTTAAGGGCTTTACTTCATCACCCTTTCCAATAACGATTTCTTGGCTGTGCCGACTACGAAATCTTTGAGGTAGAATGGCTCGAAGTAGGCTACATCCTCGGTCTTGCCCTCGGCAAATGCCTTCTCAGCAAGGCGCGCCATACCGCGAGCTGACGGAACAACCTCAACAAGGGTCGCACCCGACAAAGTCTCCACACACTTCTTGGCGCCACTACCGAAAATCACGAGCGGATTGCCCAAAGCACGCTCGGCTGCAAAGCTCTCCTCATCGATAATCTTCGCCTCGACCTCACTCTGCGCTACGCCCTCGGCATTGAAGAGCTGGGTATAGACCTCCATACGGCGAGCGTCAATCATTGGACAAAGCGTCGCCTTATCCCAATTCTCGACATCGATAATACCCGCCTCGTAGTCCTCGCGAGCAACCTCAACCAACGAGTCGAGCGAGCCCACCGCCACCAACGGGATATTCTGTCCGTAGCACAAGCCCTTGGCGAACGATACGCCAATACGCAAGCCCGTGTATGAGCCCGGACCCTTGCTTACCGCCACAGCATCGAGCTCGTCGGCCGCCACCTCGCACTCACGAAGAAGCTCGTCAACGAAGACCGCAATCTTCTTGGCGTGGTTACGCTCCTCGTCGCTCTCGCGCAAAGCCACAAGCTCTCCGTCGCGAACCAGCGCAACCGAGCAAATATCTGTTCCTGTCTCTATTGCTAAAATTAAAGCCATTCGGCAATTAAAAATTAAAAATGCAAAATTAAAAATTCAGTTTCGTCTTCAACCCGAAAATCGTAAATGATTAGGCTATTTATATGTTTTCATCGCCTTGTCCATCTCGCGTTTTGCGTCGTTCGCTTTGAGGTACTCGCGCTTGTCATACGACTTACGACCTCGTGCAAGACCAATCGCTATCTTTGCAAAGCCCTTATCGTTAAGGAAAAGTCGGAGTCCGACAACCGTCAATCCCTTATCCTGAAGCGAGCGCGAAAGCTTGTTGAGCTCCTTGCGATTGAGTAGGAGCTTGCGATCGCGCTTGGGGATATGGTTGTTGCAAGTTCCCCACGCATACTCCGAGATATTGACGCCGCGAATCCAAAGTTCATTCTTCTCAAAGTAGCAGTAACAATCGACCATCGAGGCTTTGCCCAAGCGGATAGACTTAATCTCGGTACCCACCAAAACAACGCCTGCAATGTACTCTTCGAGTATCTCGTAGTCGAATGTCGCACGTTTGTTGCGGATATTTATCTTCTTAAAATCTGCCATAAATACACAATATCGCACAAAGATAGCAAACTTTTAATTAAAAATTAAAAATTTCAGAATTAAAATTTCGCCAAACTGACAAAAGATAATGGCTGAAGGATAAAAAAAGGAGGGCCGGCGTGTGCAAACAGAAAATAACAGAAAGATGTGTAAACATATCAAAGATAAAGAATAATTACCTTTTGTCCGACCACTCCCTTTGCCCATTTAGCAGGCAAGAATAGTGCCAAAATTAGAGAGTAGTGAGTAATTAGTAGAGAGTAGTGAATTTAGGGAGATTAAGGGCGTTAAGGGCATTAAGGGTGTTAAGGGGAAAGAAAAAAGAGAGCCGAAACTCTCCTTTTTTCAACTTGGAAAATCGTAAATGATTGAGCTATTTTTGTGCGATGCTAGGCGACAAATCCGCAACCACCTCCACCAAAAAATCAGAGGTGAGCGAGGAAATTTTGTGCCAAACAAAAAAGCGAGTCCGTAGCATACTGAAGCGTATGTGAGGAACTCGCTTATTGCAGAGCGGTGCAAAATTTACCGCTCAGAATGATTTTATCCCAAATATGACTTTAGCAATTTAGAACGCGACGAATGACGAAGACGACGAATAGCCTTCTCCTTAATCTGGCGAACACGCACACGAGTAAGGTCGAACTTCTCGCCAATCTCCTCGAGAGTCATCTCGGAGCAACCGATACCGAAGAAGTAGCGAATAATATCGCGCTCACGATCGGTAAGGGTCTCGAGTGCACGGTCAACCTCGGTAGCCAACGACTCGTTGATAAGACCACGATCTGCGTTAGGCGAATCTGGGTTTACCAACACGTCGAGCAATGAGTTATCCTCACCGTCGGCAAATGGCGCATCAACAGAGATATGACGACCTGCAACACGCAGAGTATCAGTAACCTTCTCGCGTGGGAGCTCAAGCTCGGCAGCCAACTCCTCAGGCGACGGAGTACGCTCGTGCTCCTGCTCGAAACGAGCGAAAGCCTTGTTAATCTTGTTGAGCGAACCTACCTGGTTGAGTGGCAAACGCACGATACGCGACTGCTCGGCCAAAGCCTGCAAAATCGACTGACGAATCCACCATACAGCATACGAGATAAACTTAAAACCACGTGTCTCATCGAACTTCTCGGCAGCCTTAATCAAGCCGAGGTTACCCTCGTTGATAAGGTCCGGAAGGCTCAAGCCCTGGTTCTGATACTGCTTGGCTACCGACACCACGAAACGGAGGTTAGCCTTTGTAAGCTTCTCCAATGCCTCCTGGTCGCCTTTGCGAATTCGTTGGGCGAGTTCTACCTCCTCCTCGACAGTAATAAGTTCCTCTTTACCAATCTCCTGTAAGTACTTATCGAGAGATGCACTCTCACGATTGGTGATGGATTTCGTAATCTTTAATTGACGCATAAATCTTTATAAATTGTTTCTTCGTTTTCGCTATTTCTTCCTTCCTTTTCAAAAATCGTCGATGATTGAGCTATTTTTTCGCCAAGCTAGGAGACGAAAGCGCAGCATAGTAGAGCTATGTGAGCATTTCGGCTACCGACGATTGGTGGGAAAAGAGCCAATCAGAACGATTTTTGCTATTCAATCACGACGTAGCTTGCCGACTTACCATTCGAGTAGACTCCGTCGATAGACTGAATCTTATCGGTAATGCCCATCAACTCGGTAACACTAGTTACAGCCTTATCGTTGATGTGGGTGATGATAAATCCCTCACGCACACGGGCTTTAGCAAGCAAACCGTTGCTCTTAATCGACAACACCTGCACACCGCCTTTGATGTCAAATTTCTTGGCTGTACGCTCGTCGATATCGGCAAAGCGACCACCCAAAACTTCGATTACATCGACTGCATTTTTAGCGAGCAACTCAGCTTTACCAGCTTTATTACGTAAAACAACCTCAAAATGTTTCACTTTACTGTCTCTTTTTACAGTCAACGATATTTTATCGTTCGGACTATGCTTGCCAATCTGCTCGGTAAGAGTTGTCGGAGCGGTAATTTTTATACCACTTATTTCAGTGATGACATCGCCCTTGCGGATACCTGCGTCCGAAGCTGCACCGCCCTCCATAACGCCTGCAACATAGATTCCACCGACCTCCTTGATGCCGGTCTCCTTGCCGAGTTGATCGATGAAATCCTGGTCGATATAGCGATAGGAAATTCCAAGCAACGCACGCTGCACCACACCATACTCGCGCAAGTCGTTAACTACCTTACGCACAATACTTTCAGGCACTGCAAACGAGTAACCGATATAGCTTCCTGTCGAGGATTTAATGACGGTATTGATACCCACCAACTCGCCACGAACATTGACCAATGCACCACCCGAATTACCAGGGTTTACCGCGGCATCGGTCTGGATAAACGACTCAACGCGGAACTCATTAGGAATAACGTCCAACTGACGAGCCTTTGCACTAACAATACCAGCTGTGATTGTCGATTGCAAGTCGAAAGGCGAACCTATCGCCAAGACCCACTCGCCAAGGCGCAGCGCATCGGACGATCCAAACTGAATTGTAGGCAGACCATCGGCCTCCACCTTGATAAGCGCGATATCGGTATTTGGATCCTTGCCGACAACCTTTGCATCGAAGACACGTCCGTCGTTGAGCTTTACGCGCAACTTCGTAGCACCGTCGACAACATGGTTGTTGGTTACGATGTAACCATCGTGCGAAATAATCACGCCCGAGCCGCCCGAACGATGCTCGCGCTTCTGGGGGTTGCCCTGCTCCTGCTGAGGCTGCGGAAAACCGAAAAACTCGAAGAATGGATTGTACGGAATCTGCTGCTGGCGCACTGTAACCTCCAAAATCGCCTCGATGTTCACCACCGCCTTAACCGCAGTCTCGGCTGCATAGGTAAGGTCGGGATATGAGGTCGATTGTTCCAATTTTGCTAAATGTACTCGTGCCGTCGAGGTGGCATTCCCATCGCCTTGTACATACTCTACAGTTGCAGTAGGCTCGATATTACTCACAACAGCAAACGACGCAACACCAGCGCCGATGAGTGCCGAAACGAAGCATACCGCAATCAATACATAAGTGTTCTTTTTCATAATTTGTGTATTTGTTTCGCCTTGAGAACGGCTATTACCGCAAATTTATTGTAAAACTATTAAACTTTCAAATAAATCGGGATAGTTTTTTTTGCTTTTAGCCATTGGTTTTAGTGAGTGTAGAGAATTTAGGGAATTTAGAGAGCCAACTATTCACCCTAACAAACAATTAAGCCGAGCAGACATTCCTGCTCGGCTTAACTCTATTTGCGATAGACAATCTCTTGTACTCCCATTTCTCTTGGCATCATAATTTCGCCCTTGTAGCTAATACTCTCAATCAGATTTCCTTGAGAGTCGTATTTGTAAGTATATTTCTTATCCAACGAGCCGTCGGAGTTGTATTCAGCCTTCTCAATCTGATTGCCTTGAGAGTCGTATTTGTAAGTATGTTTCTTATCCAACGAGACGTCGGAGTTGTATTCAGCCTTCTCAATCTGATTGCCTTGAGAGTCGTATTTGTAAAGTCCTTTCCTCTTCAGCGAGTCGTTGGAGTTGTAGCGAGCCTCCTCAATCTTATTTCCTTGCGAGTCGTATTTGTAAGTATATTTCCTATTCAACGAGCCGTCGGAGTTGTAGCGAGCATATTCAATCATATTGCCTTGCGAGTCGTATTCGTAAATACATTTAACATTCAACGAACCGTAGGAGTTGTAATAAGCCTCCTCAATCTTATTGCCTTGAGAGTCGTATTTGCAAAGATCTTTCCAATTCAACGAACCGTAGGAGTTGTAACGAACCTTCTCAATCTGATTGCCTTGAGAGTCGTATTTGTAAAGTTCTTTCCAATTCAACGAACCGTCGGAGTTGTATTCAGCCCTCTCAATCTTTTTGCCTTGCGAGTCGTATTTGTAAAGTTCTTTCCTCTTCAGCGAGTCGTTGGAGTTGTATTCAGCCTCCTCAATCTTATTTCCTTGCGAGTCGTATTTGTAAAGATCTTTCCAATTCAACGAACCGTCGGAGTTGCAACGAGCCTTCTCAATCTGATTGCCTTGAGAGTCGTATTTGTAAGTATATTTACTATACAACGAGCCGTCGGAGTTGTAACGAGCCTCCTCGACTACATCGCCTTTCTGATTGAATTTATAGATATATTTGCGTTCTATCTTATCCTTTACAATCTCGCCAAATTTCTCGGTAAGGTCATACTCGGTAATTGTAACGCTCTCCACATCGCCATAGAGAGGACCTCTGTCCCAACCTTCTCTTTCGGGAGCTTTTGGCTTTTGGTTGCCGGTTTGTTCGGTTTGTTCGGTTTGTTCGGTTGGGCCTGCGCACGAAGTGGCAACAAGCAACGCCGCCAATGCGGTAAATAAAATCGATTTCTTCATAGTTTTTAGAGTTTAGTTTTCACAAAGTTAGAAAATTATTCTCAAAACAGCAAAAAAAACTCTCGTCTCTCGTCTTTTGTCTCTCGTCTTTTTATTATCTTTGCGAAATAAAATAGGCTAAAAGCGAAAAAATAGATGAAAGTAGTAGTAGGTCTATCGGGAGGAGTCGATTCATCGGTGGCAGCGTACTTGCTCAAAGAGCAGGGGCACGAGGTCATCGGACTCTTTATGCGAAATTGGCACGACACGACGGGTAAGCTCGAGGGCGAGTGTTCGTGGCACGACGACCAGGTATTTGCCGAGTTGGTGGCTAAGCGATTGGATATCGCATTCCACTATGTCGACTTGTCGGCGGAGTATCGCAAGCGAGTGGTCGACTATATGTTCTCGGAGTATGAGAAAGGTCGTACACCAAATCCCGATGTGCTCTGCAACCGCGAAATAAAGTTCGACGTATTCCTCAAGGAAGCCCTCAAGCTCGGAGCCGAGGCGGTGGCAACAGGCCACTACTGCCGCAAGGAGGAGCGCGAGGTAAACGGCGAGACAGTCTATTCGCTCTTGGCGGGTAGCGACCCCAACAAAGACCAGAGCTACTTCCTCTGTCAGCTCTCGCAGGAGCAGCTCAAATATGCGATGTTTCCGATTGGTCATCTTCTTAAGCCCGAGGTGCGTCGCATAGCCGAAGAGCAGAAGTTAGCAACAGCCAAGCGCAAGGATTCGCAGGGTATCTGTTTTGTAGGCAAGGTTGATCTGCCCGTATTCCTACAACAGCAACTCGCAGCTAAGAAGGGAAACATTCACGAGATTTTGCCTTCGTGGCGTCGATATGCCGAGCGCGAGAACATTTCGGAATTAGAAAAACTCGCTGAGCCATATCGCTACACCGTGCGTGACGGCAAGAAGATTGGCGAGCACAACGGAGCGCACTTCTACACCATAGGTCAGCGCAAGGGTCTTGGTATTGGCGGCCGCAAGGAGTCGCTATTTATCATTGGCACCGATGTCGATACAAATACTATATATGTAGGCGAGGGCGATAGCCACCCTGGGCTCTACCGCAAAGCGTTGCGCATAGAGAACTCGGAGGTGCATTGGGTGGAGCCGTGCGAAGCCCTCGAGGTTGGCAAGGAGCGCCGATTGAAGGTGCGTATTCGCTATCGCCAACCTCTCGAAGATGCAACGCTCATTCAGCACGACGACGCGCTCTACATCCTCTTCGACCAACCTCAGCGAGGTATTGCGGGTGGTCAATTTGCCGCTTGGTACGAGGGCGAAAGGCTCATCGGCTCGGGTGTAATCAAGTATTAAATCTAAAACTTAAACAGATATGAAACGAATTTTAGCCACACTTATTTTGGCTGTAGCCCTATCGGGCACAACCTTTGCGCAGAAGTGGGTTGACGCCACCGAATTGGGTATTCACGGCCACACTCAAAAGACCGACAAGAGCCCTTACTACCGCTTCGACCACACACCTTACGAGGGTTTTAACAAGACAATCGTAAACTACTCAAAGTGCTCTTCGGGACTCTATGTTGTATTCAAGACCAACTCGTCGCAAATCTCGGCCAAGTGGTCAAACGTCCAGAAGCGTATCGGCGACAACATGACCGGCATCTCGCAACTCGGCTTGGACCTCTACATCAAGGATAACGGCAAGTGGCGCTTCGCCGCTGTAGGTCGCGTTTCGATACTCCCCGAGAAGAACGAGCGCACCAAAACCCTCATCAAGAACCTCGCCGAGGGCGAGAAGGAGTGTCTACTCTACCTCCCAGGTTGGTGCGAGATTACAAGCTTGGAGATTGGCGTGGACGAAGGTGCCACAATCGTCGGTTTGCCAAAGCCATTTAGACACAAGGTAATCGTTCACGGCTCGAGCATCACCCACGGAGCTTCCGCTTCGCGCCCTGCGATGTACTACCCTGCGCAGTTGAGCCGCAACCTCGGCATCGACTTCGTAAACTTCGGCTTCAGCGGTCAGTGCAAGATGCAGCCTCAGTTCCTCGAGTTCTTGAAGAGCTGCGAGGCTGATGCATTCGTATTCGACGCCTTCTCGAACCCAACAACCAAGGAGATTGAGGAGCGTTTGGACAACTTTGTTGCAGAGTTGGTTAAGGCACACCCCGGCAAGCCGCTTATCTTCATTCAGAGCCCGATTGACCTCGACAGCAACTTCGACACCAAGAAATATGCTCGACGCTTGAACCACATCGCCACTGCATCAAAGATGATGAAGGCGCTGGAGAAGAGGTACAAGGACGTCTATTTCCTCGAGGTACCGAACGTATTGGATACCGATGCGACAATCGACAACTCACACCCTACAGACCTTGGTTTCGACCGCTTCTTAAAGGCTTATCAGCCAAAGATTGCGAAGATTCTCAAGAAGTATGGCATTAAATAAAACGCTATGAGAAGAATACTTTTAGCTCTTCTTGCCGCACTCTTTATCGTGTCCGGTGCATCGGCACACAACCCAAAGGCGTGGCGCAAGATGAAGCAAGATATAAACTTCTTTTGGGCTAGTGACCTCGACAGATACGGTTGCTACGACCAGAAGGTTGTTGCCAATCTGATGGGTGAATTGGCAGGTATCATAAAGCCTGAGTGCATCATTTCTACGGGCGACACACACCACGGCAACGGCGTACAAAGCGTTAACGACGATGATTGGCAGAAGCATTTCAGAGACATCTACAACCACCCAAATCTGCAAATTGAGTGGGTACCTGTTCTTGGAAATCATGAATATAGGGGTAATCCGCAGGCTCTTATAGACTACTCGAAGGTCTATCCTCTTTGGAATTTCCCCAATAGATACTACACACGCGTTTTCAAGAAGGGCGGCGTAACAATTCGCTTTGTGATGCTCGACACTACACCTATGATAAACAGGTATCGCGAGAGCGAGAAGTATCCCGACGCTGCTGAGCAGGATATAGAGGCGCAGTTGCAGTGGCTTGACAAGGTGCTAAGCGAGGCAAAGGAGGATTGGGTGATAGTTGCGGGACACCACCCTATCCACGCCGATACCAAAAAGTCGAAAGAGGAGCGCGAGGATATGCGCGAGGCGGTAAACACCATTTTGCTCAAGCATAGCAACGTCTCGGCCTACATCTGCGGTCACGTTCATAGTTTCCAGCATCTTCGCGACAAGGATTGTGATATAGACTATGTTATCTGCTCGTCGGCATCGTTGAGCCGCGATGTAAATAGAACAAAGCGCACCATCTATTGCAGTCCCGAGCCGGGCTTCTCGGTCATCACCGTCAGCAAAAAGCGACTCTCAATCCATATGATTGACAAGAACGGAAACATCTTACACACCATTAACAGAGGTAAATAGAGTTGAAAGTTGGGAGCGGAGAACAAAAAGTTTTCCGCTTTCCGTTTTCCGTTTTCCGTTAAAATCGCTATCTTTGCGCCATCTTTGATGCCCTTACGGGGCGAGTTAGGTTTTAAGAGTTAAGTTTTTAGAGTAAAATAATGGATTGGTTAGTTGATCTTTTTACGGGTGGAGGTATCGCCACTTCTGTAATAGCTATCGCTTTGACTATCGCCATTGGACTGCTGCTGAACAAGATTAAGTTCGGCTCGGTTTCGTTGGGTGTAACTTGGGTCTTGTTTGTCGGTATTATACTGGCACACTTCGGACTAAAAATCGACAAAGACATCTGCCACTTCGTCAAGGAGTTCGGTCTGATTCTCTTTGTCTATTCGATTGGTATTCAGGTAGGTCCGAGCTTTATCTCATCACTACGTGACGGAGGTATCAAACTCAACATGTTGGCTGTGCTGATTATCGCAATCGGTTGCGCCATCTGCTATGGCATACACGTCATCACCGACACACCGCTCAACACTATGGTCGGCGTATTGTCGGGCGCTGTAACCAACACTCCTGGTTTGGGTGCTGCGCAGAGTATCGTAGACGAGACACAAGCGGCGGAGATGGCCTCTGCCTACGCTGTAGCATATCCGCTTGGCGTTATCGGAATTATCATCGCGATGTTGATTGTGCGCGCAATCTTCCGCATTAAAATCGACCGCGAGGCATCGAAGGTGTCTCGTTCCGATGCGGCTCGCACCGTTCGCATCGACGTTCGCGTTACAAACCATGCGGTCTTTGGCAAGACCATCGAGGAGATTAGCCGCATCACACGCAGCCACTTCGTCGTAGCTCGAATCTTCGACCACGAGAATCAGCAACGCATCGCCTCGGGGCAGACTCAGTTGCAGGAGAACGACATCTTGCGTATCGTAGTAAGTAGCGAGGAGGTCGATTTGATTCAGTCAATTATTGGTGATGTAGTGAAGATTAACGACTCGGAGTGGGGCAACGCATCGTCGCACCTCGAGAAGCGTCGTATCGTAGTTACCAAGCCAGAACTCAACGGAAAGCACATCGGCGATTTGCATATTCGCGAGAACTACCACGTTACAATCACTCGTGTGGTTCGTGCAGGTATCGAGCTCGTTGCAACCTACGAGCTGCGCCTACAGATGGGCGACGTCGTGGTGGTTGTAGGACGCGCAAACGACCTCGACCAGGTTTCGACCATTCTTGGCAACTCGATTAAGCGTCTCGACCGTCCAAATCTTCTTCCGATTTTTATCGGTATGTTCGTTGGAGTGCTGTTCGGCTCGATTCCGTTGTTCAAGATTGGCGATATGCAGGCTGTAAAGCTCGGCTTGGCGGGCGGACCACTCATCGTAGCAATTTTGTTGGCCAAGTATGGCCCTAAGTTTAAGATGGTTACCTTTACGACCAACTCGGCAAATATGATGATTCGCGAGATTGGTATCTCGCTCTTCCTCGCAGCTGTCGGATTGGGTGCGGGAGAGAACTTCGTAACCACACTGACCGAATATAGCGGCTATTGGTGGATTCTCTACGGCTTTATCATCACCGTATTGCCACTCCTCATCGTGGGTATCATCGCTCGCAAGGCGATGAAGATGGACTACTTCTCGTTGATGGGCTTGATGTCGGGTGCGATGACCGACCCTCCGGCACTCGCCTACGCCAACACCGTAGCGACCAACGATCGCGCAGCAGTAGCTTATGCTACGGTCTATCCGTTGACGATGTTCTTGCGTATATTCACGGCTCAGATTTTGGCAATGATAGCCCTATCGCAGATGGGTTAGCGGGGCTTTTATCGCGTCAAAAAGATGTAAACGAGAATTTTTTTAGAATTAAATTTTTTATTCTGAAATTTCTTTGTATCTTTGCGGGCTGAATTTTAGTTCAACACATAAACAATTTTAAATTAAATGTTTGTAATAGTAGAGATTGCAGGTCAGCAGTTCAAGGCTGAGAAAGGTCGTAAGCTCTTTGTTCACCGTCTTGCGGGCGAGGTTGACTCGTCGGTGAGCTTCGACAAGGTCCTGCTCGTAGAGAATGGCGGTCAGGTTAAGGTTGGCGCACCTGTTGTAAAAGGCGCTAGCGTAAAGTGTAAGATTCTCAAGCACCTCAAGGACGACAAGGTCTTGGTGTTTAAGAAGAAGCGTAGAACTGGTTATCAGAAGTGCAACGGTCATCGCCAGTATCTTTCGCAGATTTTGATTGAGGACATTGTTGCATAACCCTAAAAAACTGTTAGAGAAGTATGGCACACAAAAAAGGTGTAGGTAGTTCGAAGAACGGCCGTGAGTCGGAGAGCAAACGACTCGGTTTGAAGCTTTTCGGTGGTCAGTTTGCTAAGGCAGGCAACATCATCGTTCGTCAGCGTGGTACTGTTCACAACGCAGGTGAGAATGTTGGTATGGGTAAGGACCACACCCTCTTCGCATTGGTTGACGGTACAGTAGTCTTCACTAAAAAGCGTGACAATCGTTCGTACGTAAGCGTTAAGCCTTTGGCTTAATCTTAGAACGAGAGTTCGAAAATAGTAATGGCGGGATTTTTTCTCGCCATTATTATTTTTTGGGAATTATTCACTAACTTTGCAACATAAATATACACCAATACGATAACGCACAAAATTGCTTATGAGCGAGGAAATTTTGTGCGTTACGAAGTGGCGGAAAGCGCAGCATACTTGGGCGTATGTGAGCATTTACGACGCAAGTAAGGTGCAAAATTTACCGCTCAGAACAATTTTACTAATTTAAGATATAGATAATATGGTAGCAGATCCAAAAGACATCAACCCCAACAATGAACCAACAGTAATCTGCCCTGAATGCGGAGTACCTATTCCTGTAAGTATGGAGAAGTGCCCATATTGTGGTATCCGTATGCCTCGTGGTTGCAAGATGTTGGCTATTCGCACAGCAATAGCCGTTGTGGCAATCATCACAGCAATCATTCTATTGGTAACTTTATTATAGACTAAAAATATGAAGAAGTTTATTACATTTTCGTGCTTTGCTGTGGCTATCTTGGCGGTAGTCGGAGCAATCTTTCTTGCGCTCGACAAGGGGGAGGTCGAGCCTTACAAGATGGTTAATGGCACTATCATCTGCCACACCCCTGAGCGTCCTGCGGGACAGCAGGATATGTTGCAGTTTGCAGCCGAGCCACTCGACACCGTACGTGTAGGCTTCATCGGCCTCGGCTCACGCGGCAAGGGTGGACCAAAGCGTTGGTCGCAGATTGAGGGAACGAAGATTGTGGCTCTGTGCGACCTCAAGCAGGAGTGCATCGACAAGGCTCAGGAGTATCTCGACAAGGCAGGTCGTCCTCGCGCTGCGGAGTACACCGGCTCGGAGGATGCTTGGAAGAAGATATGTGAGCGCGATGACATCGACCTCGTATATGTTGCTACCCCATGGGCAAGCCACGTCGAGATGACACTCTACGCAATGGAGTGCGGCAAGCACGTAGTTGTAGAGGTGCCAGCAGCCTTCACTATGGAGGAGTTGTGGCAGATTATCGACACCGCAGAGCGCACACGCAAGCACTGCATGATGCTCGAAAACTGCATCTACGACTTCTTCGAGCTCACAGCACTCAATATGGCACAGCAGGGTGTGTTCGGCGAGATTTTGCACGCCGAGGGAGCCTACATTCACAGCCTCGACCACTCGATGCGTCGCACCGACCGCACTTGGCGTGTGGATCACTTGCGTAACTTCCGAGGCGACGCCTACCCTACTCACGGCCTTGGCCCGTTATGCCTGGTGTTGAACATTCACCGTGGCGACCGCTTCAAGACCTTGGTGGCGATGGATACAAAGGCTGTCATGGGTCCCGATATCTACGCCTCGGCTCACGGCGAGAAGCTCGATGACTTCCAGAATGGCGACCAGACAACAACCCTTATCCGCACCGAGAACGGCAAGGTTATTCAGTTGCATCACAATATCGTAACCCCTCGTCCATACTCGCGCGACTATGCATTGGTAGGTACTCAGGGCTATGCGGTGAAGTACCCTATTCAAGCGTTCCGTATCGGTAACGAGGTACCGGAGGGTGTAAATCCTGTAAGCTTGAAGGCTCACCCATTTATGTCGGACGAGGAGCGCGACGCCTTGTTGGAGCAGTACAAGCACCCTATCATCAAGGAGGTTGGCGAGGTTGCCAAGAAGGTTGGTGGCCACGGAGGTATGGACTTTATTATGGACTACCGCTTGGTTTACTGCTTGCGTAACGGTTTGCCACTCGATATGGACGTCTATGATTTGGCCGAGTGGAGCTGCCCTGCAGCGTTGAGTTCAATCTCGATTAAGCATGGCTCGGCACCGGTTCAAGTTCCCGATTTTACACGTGGTGCATGGAAGAAAATCGAGGGTTACCAGTTCGCATACAAGAAGTAAACAACCTTTTTTGTACCTTTTTTATCACTTTTTTGCCCGAAAATTTGGAAAATTCGAGGGGGGGGGTAAATTTGCGGGTAATTTAGTGTTTAACAGATAAAAAATAGACTATTATGAAGAAGTTTTTGATTATGGCAGTTGCGGCCTTTGCAATGGTCGGCTGCGCGATTGAGGACACTCCTGCAATCTCATTCTACGAGGAGAGCTACACCGTATCGAGCGAGGGTGGCGAGTTAATTATCCCTGTAAACTCAACGGGAATTGATGCGGTTACTATCTCATACCAGAGCAGTATGGACGCGTGGGAGGTTGACCCTGAGACCGGCGACAGAACTCCAAGCGGTTGGATCAAGGTTGTGAAGTTGATTGAGCACTACGAGCAGACTCGCGAATTGGCACAATGGGATTCGGGCATCTACTTGCAGATTGAGCCAAATGAGGGAGGCGTTGAGCGCATCGGCTACGTTACCGTTAGCAGCTTTATGCTCGAGAAGAAGGTAACGATTAAGCAAGGCTTCTAACGAGTTGAGAGTGGAAAGTGGAAAGTGGAGAGTGGAGAGCTTTCCACTCTTTTTTGTAGGATTTGATAGGATGCGCACCAATGGTGCTTAATGGGATAAGATAGGAGTATATAAGATTATCCTATCTCATCCTATTAAGGGTATAACCCGAGTTCTATCGAGCCGATTTATCGGCGAATCCTATTAGAACTTGTGGACAGCTCTGACAAACAAGTCGTCCGCCTTATATCCCGGCTGAATGTATGGTTGCTCGGAGTTCATATGCGAATAGAGAGAGTAGCGAGCGTCGCTATCCTCGGTAGATGAGTGGTATATCATCACACCACTGAGAGGCGTACCCCCGGCAGCCTTAATGCTACTGTCGAAGCTCTTGCGGAACTTGCGATTAGATGCTATACGCGAGCCTCCAAGAGACATTGTACCTGCGTTCCAAAGCTCGTTTATAGAGGGTAGATACCAGCCTTCACCCTTGGCACGACACCACTCGAAAGCGGGGAAAGAGCTCCATGCAAGGCCATTTTCGGCGATATACTTCTCTACTGCCAACATATTCTTTTCGCCATCGAAGCGATCCGATGCACCGACAGCCTTCTGCTGCTTGCGAGGGAGAGTACACCATGGCAAGCACACCTCGTCCAACGACATAATCAAGCCATGGCGACCGCCGTCGGTAAGCACCACGACAATGCCCTTCACGCCATTTTCGTTGTAGATATCGCCAATATTGTAGATGGTTTCCGATGGCTTTTCGACAACAACACTCTCTACAGCCGGGCCCGTATGCGCACCATGCCAACGCTTAGGAGTCTGCTGCTCGGTTTCGGCCTGAGTCTGAGGTTTATACTCCACCGAGAGCTTACCTTCGGGAGTAGGAACAGGACCACGCCACATCTCCAGCTCTTTTTTTGTTGTCTGCTCGCTCTTAACAGTGCGACCAAACGTGTCGCGGTCGCCCATCGGATACTCGATATATTCGATATCCGAAATCGGCAAGCTATAGACCGGAAGCTCGGTGCCATAACGCACAAACTCAACCTTTTTCTTGGTAATTTTCAACACCTTAACTTTCATCTGCTCGCCATTGCGTTTTACAAGCAGATCCTGTGCTGAGGCGGAGATTGTCAGCGACAAAGCCACCACAAATATCATAAAAGTTCTCATATTCGCTCTATTTGCTAAAATTGTAACGCAAATATAAGAAAAAATTGTATATTTGTAGCATATTTGAATGGCTTTTAGCCATTGTAAGCAAAGAATAGTGAGTAGAGAGTAGTGAGTAGTTATATTTCTCTCGCCATTCAATGTCAATTTTTAATTTTTAATCAGCTAATGGCTAATGGCTAACGGCTAATAGCAAAAAACAAAAAGGCTATGGGATTTTTTGACATATTCAAGAAGAAAAAGGCTGAGGATGTTGTAGCAACACCCGAAGTCGCACAAGAGATTGAGCAGGTAGAGAAGAAGGAGCAGGAGGAACTCAACACAGGTCTCGAAAAGACCAAGGAGGGTTTCTTCTCAAAGTTGCACCGTGCTGTGGCAGGTCGTGCGACTGTAGATATGGACTTGCTCGACGACTTGGAGGAGGCGCTCATCACCTCGGATGTAGGTGTGGAGACCACCGTGAAGATTATTCGTAAAATCGAGGAGCGTGTAGCTCGCGATAAGTACCTCAACACCGAGGAACTCTATTCGATGCTCTACGACGAGATTGCACTCCTCATGGAGAAGGCTGAGGGCTCGGCCGAGAACTTCGGACTCGATGCAAAGGAGGGTGAGCCATACGTAGTGATGGTTGTCGGCGTAAATGGCGCAGGTAAGACCACCACAATCGGTAAGCTCGCAGCGCAGCTCACACGTGCCGGCAAGAAGGTCTACATCGGTGCTGCGGACACCTTCCGTGCAGCTGCTATCGACCAGCTCGGAGTATGGGCAGAGCGCGCAGGTGCAACAATGATTCGTCAGGATATGGGTTCCGACCCCGCTTCGGTGGCGTTCGACACCTTGCGTTCGGCTGTAGCTAACAATGCCGACGTGGTTTTGATCGATACGGCAGGACGTTTGCACAATAAAATTGGCTTGATGAACGAGCTTACAAAAATTCGCAACGTAATGGCTAAGGTTATTCCTAGCGCACCTCACGAGGTGATGCTCGTCTTGGACGGCTCGACCGGACAGAATGCCTTTGAGCAGGCTCGTCAGTTCACTCAGGCGACACAGGTGACATCGTTGGCTATCACCAAGCTCGACGGTACAGCCAAGGGCGGTGTAGTAATCGGTATCAGCGACACCTTCAAGGTGCCTGTACGCTACATCGGCATTGGCGAGGGTATCGACCAGCTCCGCATCTTCGACCGTCACCAGTTTGTGAAGGCTCTCTTTGGCAAAAAATAGTCTGCAATGAAGATTGTAAATATCATAACGCTGGGTTGTGCTAAGAATCGTGTCGATTCGGAGCATATTGCAGCGCAGTTGGCTGAGGCGGGTTACGAGATTCGTTTCGACAGCGACCGCACCGATGCAAAGGTTGTGGTGGTGAACACTTGTGGTTTCATTGGCGACGCGAAGGAGGAGAGTATTGACACTATCCTCAACTGCGTGGAGGCCAAGCGTGCAGGGCTTATCGAGAAGTTGTTCGTTATCGGCTGCCTCTCGGAGCGTTATGCCGAGGAGTTGCGCGTGGAGATTCCCGAGGTTGATGAGTACTTTGGCGCTCGCACCTTCGACGGCATAGTTCGCGCCCTGACGGGAGACTACCACAAGGAGCACGAGACCAAGCGTGAGCTCTCGACACCGAAGCACTACGCCTACCTCAAAATTGGCGAGGGTTGTAATTGGCGATGTGGCTATTGTGCCATTCCGCTTATTCGTGGCAAGCACCGTTCAGTGCCTATGGAGGAGTTGTTAGAGGAGGCGAAGAACCTCGCAGCAAAGGGCGTCAAGGAGTTGATGGTCGTAGCGCAGGACACCACCTACTATGGCGTAGATCTCTACGGCAAGCGCTGCTTGGCAGAGTTGCTCGAGAAGTTGTGCCAGGTGGAGGGCATCGAGTGGATACGTCTTCACTACGCCTACCCTACCGACTTCCCGCAGGAGGTAATTGATGTGATGGCTCGCGAGCCAAAGATTTGTAAATACCTCGATATTCCGTTGCAGCACCTTGCCGACAATCAGTTGGAGTTGATGCACCGTCGTCATACCAAGGCCGAGGCGCTCGAGTTGATTGAGCGTCTGCGTACGGCTATTCCTGATATTGCCATTCGTACAACCATGTTGGTGGGCTATCCAAACGAGAGCGCCGAGGACTACGAGGAGCTATGCGAGGAGGTGCAGCGCTTGGAGTTCGATCGCCTGGGCGTATTCCCTTACTCGGAGGAGGAGGGCACATTCTCGGCTACGAAGCTCTCGGATAATGTTCCGCAGCGCGTGAAGGATTATCGTGCCGAGCACTTGATGGCGATTCAGGCAAAAATTTCGCATAAGAAGAATGACGCTCGCGTGGGTAACATCGAGCGCGTAATCATAGACGGCAAGTCGGGCGACTTCTACATTGGTCGTTCGCAGTACGACTCGCCAGAGGTGGACGAGGAGATTCTTATCTCGAGCCACAAGCGCCTGATGAAGGGCAAATTCTACGAGGTTCGCATCACCAATGCAGATGACTTCGATTTGTATGGAGAGATTGTATAGACTCAAGGAGGTTACGACCGCACACGACAGGAAAGTGTGGTTGCATCTTGATAGAAAAATCTACCGAGATGCACCGAATTGGGTATGTCCGCTCGACAACGATATCGAAAAGGTCTTTGACCCTGAGCGCAACCACCTCTTCGAGGGTGGCGAGGCTATTCGTTGGGTTGTGCTCGACGAGAAGGGCGAGGCCGTAGGTCGCATTGCCGCATTCTACAACCGCGAGCAGGCGAAGGTGTCGGACAATATGGGTTGCTGCGGCTTCTTCGAGTCGATAGACAATCAGGAAGTGGCGAATATGCTCTTCGATGCCGCTCGCGAATGGCTCTCGGATCGAGGCTTGGAGGGCATGGACGGCCCCGTAAACTTCGGCTCGCGCGACTCGTGGTGGGGCTTGTTGGTCGAGGGCTTCGAGTACCAGCCACTCTACGGCAATCCGTATCATCTGCCATACTACAAGGCGCTATTCGAGAACTACGGATTTCAGAACTACTTCAACCAAAATTCATACGTTTGGCGTGCCGAGGGTGGCGTGCTGAGCGAGATTGCTCTCGAGAAGGCGCATCGCGTACTCTCGACCCCCGAGTACAAAATCAAAGATATGAGTGGTGTCGATCTCTCGGTTGCAGCCGAGCAGTTGCGCACCATCTACAATAAGGCGTGGTCGCTCTTTACGGGCGTGAAGCCGATGACAAGCGAGGAGGCGCAGAAGCTGATGCGCACCTTGAAGCCTATCATCGACCCGCACCTCATCTACTTCGCCTACCACAACGACGAGCCGATAGGTTTCTTCGTTATGGTGCCCGATTTGAACCGCATAATCGGCAAGTTCAACGGCAAGTTCGGCATCGTGGAGAAGTTGCGACTCTTGTGGGATTTAAAGGTACGCAAGGTGTGCGACAGAGCCTTCGGCATAATCTTCGGCATTACGCCCGAGTTCCAAGGCAAGGGCATCGAAAGCGCGATTATGAGCCATATACTCGAGACCTACATCGAGACAGGGCGCAGTCACTACCGCTCGTTTGAGTTTGCGTGGATAGGCGATTTCAACCCTGTGATGAATAGAATGATTGAGCGCTACGTATGTGCCTCGAAGCATAAGATGCACACCACGTATCGCTTCCTCTTCGACCGCACACGCGAGTTCGAGCGCTGCCCAAGACTTGGACTGAAACGAACAACCAAAGAACAATAACCAAATAAAACAATACTAAAATGAAAACAACCGTATTTACAAAGTATCACATCGCAAATGGTGCCAAGATGGCCGAGTTTGCAGGTTACAATATGCCTATCGAGTTTTCGGGCATTAACGACGAGCATATGACAGTGCGCAATGGCGCAGGAGTATTCGACGTGAGCCATATGGGCGAGATTTGGGTTAAGGGCGAGCATGCCACTGCCCTCTTGCAGAAGATTGGTACAAACGACGTAACAAAGCTCTACGACGGCAAGGCTCAGTATTCGTGTATGCCAAATGGTAAGGGCGGCATCGTCGATGATATCATCATCTATCGCTACTCGGAGCAGAAGTACCTCATCTGCGTAAACGCAGCCAACATCGACAAGGATTGGGCTCACATCTTGGAGCAGGGCAAGGCCTTTGGTATGCGCGAGGGCGTAGAGTTGGAGAACGCTTCGGATCGCATCTCGCAGTTGGCAGTTCAGGGACCTCTCGCAATGAAGATCGTGCAGAAGATGTGCGAGGAGGAGGTTGAAAATATGGAGTACTACACCTTTAAGCAGCTCAAGTTGGCAGGTTGCGAGGTTATCCTCTCGATGACCGGTTACACCGGCTCGGGTGGCTGCGAGATCTACATGCACAACGAGGACGCCGACCACATCTGGGAGGAGCTTTGGAAGGCTGGTGAGGAGTATGGCCTCAAGAATATCGGCTTGGGTGCTCGCGACACTCTCCGCTTGGAGAAGGGTTTTTGTCTTTACGGTGACGAGATTGACGATACCACATCGCCTATCGAGGCGGGCCTTGGTTGGATTACCAAGTTTGTCGAGGGCAAGGAGTTTATCGACAAGGAGTTCCTTGCTGCACAGAAGGCAAACGGCGTAGAGAAGAAGTTGGTAGGTTTGAAGATGATTGACCGTGGTATTCCACGTCACGAGTATAAGGTAGCTGATACCGAGGGTAACGAGATTGGTCACATCACTTCGGGTACAATGTCGCCTTGCTTGAAGGTGGGTATCGGTATGGCTTACGTCAAGACCGAGTTTGCGAAGGTTGGTACCGAGGTTTGCGTAATCATTCGCGACCGTCTTTTGAAGGCCGAGGTTGTAAAGTTGCCATTCGTATAGAGAGTTTCCATCGCGTATGATAAAACTCGGTCGAAACAAGCAATGTTGTGGTTGTGGGGCGTGTGCGGAGGTATGCGCCCACAAGGCTATAACTATGCAATTAGATGGAGAGGGCTTTCTCTACCCCGCGACCGACAGCAACTTGTGCAACGACTGCGGTCTATGCAACAAGGTCTGCCCATTTATAAACAGAGATAGAGCGCGCTTACCAAAGAATACCTTTGCCGCTCGCAACAAAGAGCTATCGACGCGACTGAGAAGTTCATCGGGCGGTCTATTCACACTCCTTGCCGAGAGGACAATCCAAGATGGCGGAGTAGTCTTTGGCGCGAAGTTCTACAGCGATTGGAGCGTCGTTCACGCATCGGCCGAGACATTGGAGGAGTGCAAAGCATTTGTAGGTAGCAAATATGTTCAGAGTCGTCTGGGCTCGACGCTCAGCGAAGTGCGCAAGGCGCTAAAAGAGGGTCGCAAGGTGCTATTTAGCGGTACACCTTGCCAAGTAGCAGCTTTGCGTAAATTCCTGCGTAAGGATTACGACAACCTGCTTTTAGTGGATGTCGTATGCCACGGTGCACCGAGTAATAAGGTTTGGCAGCACTATCTCGACCAAGTGGTTTCCGCGTCGAAGCATAGCCGCAATGACATACTCTCCATTTCGTTCCGAGATAAGCGCAATGGTTGGAACAACTACGGAATGTGCATCAGATTCCAAGATAGCTCGGAGATGTTTGTACCGATAGGCGATAATGGCTATATGAGGGCCTTCTTGCGAGATTTGTCGATTCGCCCTTCATGCTTCGAGTGCAAGTGCCGCGACGGTCGTAGCGGAGCCGACATCTCCTTAGCCGATTTTTGGGGATTGTGCTATGCGCTGAACTACGACGATGATAACAAGGGAACGAGCCTGGAGCTTGTATGGAGCAAAAAGGGGCAGCACGCAACAGCTTCGTTAGCTGCCGATTTTAGAGATGCTCTATACTACAAAGCTTTTAAGTATAATCCGGCAATCGTTTTGAGCCCTAAGCGCCCGAATGTTCGCCAGGAGTTTTGGCGCATATTCAATAACGAAGGATTGGGAAAAGCGTTAGCCGTTGAGCCGCAGATAAAGTGGAGTTGTTGGCAAAAGTGGCTCTATTCGCTGAGGTATAGCTACACAAAGAACAGACTTAAATTTACGTATAATGAAGATAGGAATTGTAACACAACCACTACTGCGTAACTACGGTGGCATTTTGCAAAACTATGCCCTACAAACTGTCTTGCGACAGCTTGGGCATACTCCTGTCACTGTAAGTTATATACCTAGTACGCCTCTAAAACTACACCTAAAAAAGGAGTTTAAGAGGAGGTGGTACAATTTCTTCCACTCGCACAAGCGTCCGCCACTGGGTAGTCGATTTACACACTCGCGCCACCCTTATTTCGAGGCATTTGCAGCCAAGAATATGGCAATGACAAAGGAGGTATATAGCTATTCGTCGAAGTTGGTATCAGAGTATGGACTCGAGGCGGTAATTGTAGGTAGCGATCAGGTATGGCGTCCTTGCTACAATCAACATGTTTTGACAAATATGTTCCTGGACTTTGTCAAAAAGCAAGGCGTCAAGAAGTTCGCCTATGGAGCATCGTTTGGCGTTGATAACTGGGAGTTTACTCCGAAAGAGAGCGAGGAGTGTAGCAAACTCGCGCAGCGTTTGGAGTGCATATCCGTACGCGAAGAGTCGGGCATTGCGCTATGTCGCGACTCGCTCGGCGTAGAGGCTGTTGAGGTATTAGACCCTACCCTGCTTCTTCCAGCCGAGACCTATAGTGCACTCTGTACAGAGGTGCCACAACACAAAGAGAGATACGTTGCGGCCTATATTTTGGACTCTACACCCGAGAAAGTTGCATTTGTAGAGCAAGTGGCTAAACGCAAGGGTGTTGCCTGCAAAATATATGGCGCTGACAATAAGCTCGAGCTCACTGTCGAGGAGTGGCTTGCACTGCTACAGAATGCAGAGGAGGTTATCACAGACTCGTTCCACGGCTGTGTATTCTCGATAATCTTCCGCAAAGAGTTTAGTGCTCTGATAAATAGTAGCCGAGGAGCCGACCGCTTCACATCGTTGCTCGGCAAGTTCAATCTGCAGGATCGTATTGTCGAGGACCCTCAACAAGGATTGGTGCCAAGCAAGCCTATAGATTGGAGGGTGATTGAAACAATTTTGAAGCAGTGGCAAGAGTCTAGTATTAACTACATAGAGAGAGCTCTGCGCGATTAACGTCAGTGCCGTAAGGAGAAGATATGAATACTATACCCAAAATAATTCACTATTGCTGGTTTGGTTGCAATCCACTACCTCCGCTGGCCAAGGAGTGTATCGCCTCGTGGCGAAAGTATCTCCCCGACTACGAGATTAAGGAGTGGAATGAGGATAACTTCGACGTAAAGATGACACCTTACGTCGAGGAGGCCTACTATATGAAGAAATACGCCTTCGTGAGCGACTTTGCGCGTTTCTATATTCTCTATCACCACGGCGGCATCTACTTCGATGTCGATGTCGAGGTATTGAAGCCTATGGACGACATTCTGGCAAAGGGCCCATATATGGGACTCGAGAAGATGGAGGGCTCGAAGAAGGGGCGCTCGGTGGCAGTAGCTGCGGGTTTGGGCATGGCCGCTTATCCTAAAATGCCGATCTTTGGCGAGATGGTGAAGTACTACAATAAGCACCACTTCATCTCGTGGCGAGGTAAATTCTCGAGCACGGTGGTTGTAATTGCAACCAAGTTGTTGCAGCAACATCAAACTATCGACCTGGATAACGTCACCCTCTGTGAGGGCGTCTACATCTATCCGGACGAGTACTTCGACCCGATGAACTACTACACAGGAGAGGTTTCGATAACCGAGAAAACGCGAAGCATTCACCTCTATGCAGCATCGTGGACTGAGCCTGCGCCAACAAGTTTCTGGCAGAAGCACTCCACGCGCTTCAAGAACTTGATGGTGAGATTTAAACTCTCCATTAAACGACTTTTCAGACTATAATGCCATGACCGCACAACCACTCATATCGGTAATTGTTCCAATCTACAATGCGGAGGAGTACCTCGACCGTTGTATAAAGAGCCTGCGCGAGCAGACTCTCTCCAACATCGAGATAATCTTGGTCGATGATGGAAGTAGCGACGGTTCGGGCGTTTTGTGCGAGCAATACGCTAAGCAAGATAGCCGCATCAGCGTATTCCACCAGCCAAACAGCGGTGTAGCGGCGGCTCGCCAGCGAGGCGTGGATATGGCACAAGGCATCTTTTCGATACACACCGATCCGGACGATTGGGTGGAGCTGACAATGCTGGAGGAGCTCTACTCGAAGGCTATGGAGTGTAGTGCCGATATAGTGATTTGCAACTTCGTTGCCGTCTATCCGAAGAAGAACAAAGTTGCCGTTCAACAGTTGGGTGATGACCACTCGCCAAGGGCTTGCTTAAACCTTTTGTTGCAGAACAAGATGAATGGCAGCCTCTGCACTAAGCTTATACGCACGGAGCTCTATCGTAAGTACAACATTGGTTTTATCGAGGGGTTAAACTATTGCGAAGATTACATCGTTTGTGCGAAGTTATTTAGAGAGGATATCAAAATTGCATACCTCGATCGTGCACTATACTATTACGATCAGATTGTGAACGACAACAGCATTACGCGCATCTACACCATCGAGACGTTGCGTCAGCGAATGAGATTTATCGACGAGCTCCACAATGTTGTCAAGGAGGTTGAGTGCGTAGGCTTGGCCGACGCCATTACAGGTGTGGCACTCGAGTGTTACAAGCACAGAATTTTGTCGGCCAACGAATTTGCCGAGACATTTGCAGCATACAGAGACGACTTTATGCGCTCTAACTACAAATATAAATACAGAATGGTACTGCGCATGGCGGCGTCAGGTTACCAGGCACTTGCACGAATAATATCATAACCCACTTATATAAAAATGGCAAACGTAGCATTTTTACTCCACAAATTCCCAAACGGCGGTATCGAACGAGTTACCATCAACCTGATAGCTCCTTTGGTCGAGAAGTATGGCCATAAGGTCTTCGTATATGTGTATGAATTGCACGAGGAGAATCTGGCCGAGAAGCTACCCGTAACGTACATTCAGTTGCCATACGAAACCTGGGAAATGGAGAACAAGGAGTTCTTGGAGCAGAGCGTCATCGAGAATAAAATCGACATTCTCATCTCGACTCAGGTTGCATCAGACATCGTCTATAACTTGAAGAAGAAGAAGTCGCTTTGTAAGTTGGTATTCGTATTCCACGGACACCCATTCTACGAGATTAAGGAGATTAACTGGTATATCCACAATAGACCTGTCAAGCACAAAAAGGCTCTCAAGACGGCGTTCAGGGTATTTAAGAAGTATGTGCTTACAATTCCGAAGTACCACCTAGGCGTCTATAGTCGCAGAATCATCAAGCGATACAAAGATATCTACAAAAATACCGATGCCTTCGGCACTCTCTTCGACGAGTACTCGCAGTCGATTGCTAAGGCAATAGGTGTTAAGGACGTTGCAAACTCCAAATTATACACACTTCAGAACCCCATTAACAAGCCTTTGGATATTCCAACGGACGGACCTCGCGAGAAGAGGGTTATCTATGTCGGCCGATTGAGTCGTCGCGACAAGCGCGTTGATCGTCTTTTGAAGGTGTGGAACCTTGTTCACCAAAACCACCCCGAGTGGCGTCTGTCGATAGTTGGCGATGGTGAGGATAGAGAGAATTTGGAGAAGATTGTGGCCGAGCTGCGCCTCCCTCGCGTAGAGTTCTGCGGCTTCACATCGAGTCCCGAGGAGTTCTACGCCAACTCGGAGATTTTGTGTCTCACATCGGAGTTCGAGGGTTGCCCAATGGTATTGCTCGAGGCACAGTCGTACGGTTGTGCCACAATGGCTTTCGATTGCAGTCCTGGTATCCACAAGATATTAGGTCCCGTATGGGAGAATGGAGCATTCGTTCCAAATGGCGACATCGAGGCCTATGCCGAGGCACTCTCTCGCCTGATGAGCGACGATGAGCTTCGCCAAAAAATTCAGCGCAACGGCTTGGAGAATGTAAAGCGTTTCTCGGCCGAGGAGAGTGCAAAGCAATACGATAGTTTGATAAATAAATTATGTTCTAAATAGTTACCATTATGACTACTATACCCAAAGTAATCCACTACTGCTGGTTTGGCCGTAACCCACTGCCACCATTGGCCGAGAAGTGCATCGCCTCGTGGCGAAAGTATCTCCCCGACTACGAGATTAAGGAGTGGAATGAGGATAACTTCGACGTAAACATCGTAACCTATACCTCGGAGGCTTACCACGCGAAGAAGTACGCCTTCGTAAGCGACTATGCTCGTTTTTGGATTCTCTACCACTATGGCGGCGTCTACTTCGATGTTGATGTGGAGGTAATCAAGCCTATAGACGACATCTTGGCTCGAGGTCCATTTGCAGGTTTGGAGGATGTTGATACGCCACTGTGCGGAAAGGTTGCAGGTGTTGCGGCGGGCTTGGGTATGGCCTCATATCCGAAATTGCCACTCTTTGGCAAGGTACTGGAGTACTACAACAAGGAGCACTTCATCACCAAGAAGGGTAAGTTCAACGAGACTACGGTAGTCTATATTCTGACATCGCTTTTGTCTAAGCGAACAAGCGTGGAGGTAGATAAGGTATCGGTATCGGACGACCTCTACATCTACCCTCGCGACTACTTCGACCCAATGGTCTTCCAGACCAAGGAGATTGTCTTGACCGAGAATACACGCAGCATTCACCACTACGCAGGTTCGTGGGTTGATCGCAAGCGACAGAGAGGTATAAAGATGCACTGGAAGCGATTAAAGAATCTCTTGTTGAGACTCAAACTGAAGATACAACGAAAGAGAAAATAGAAGATGGGACGACCTGCTATATCTATTATCATTCCTGTCTATAACGCCGAGGCATATATGACTCGATGTATTGATAGTTTGTTGACGCAAACCTATCAAGATTTCGAGATCATTCTAATCGACGACGGTAGCACCGACTCTTCGGCTGCTATCTGCGATGCGTATGCCCAAAAGGATAGCCGAATAAGTGTTGTTCATCAGGCAAATAGCGGTGTAACAGCTGCTCGACAGCAAGGTGTAGATATGGCGCAGGGCGTATTCTCCATACACGCCGATCCCGACGATTGGGTCGAGCCCACAATGTTGGAGGAGTTGTACGCCAAGGCTACGGAGAGCGGTGCCGATGTAACGATTTGCGACTTTATGACCGACAGCGCCAAGGGTAGCGCCTACGTGTCTCAGAACATCGCAAATTGCGACGCAATAGAGTGTCTCAACCTCTTAATGTGTGGAAACATTCACGGCAGTTTGTGTAACAAGCTTATCCGCACCGATATATATAAGGAGTTGAACATTCGCTTCGTCGAGGGGATAAACTACTGCGAGGATTTCTTGATTTGCGTACAGCTATTTCTCGGCGGTGTGAAGGTTGCCTATTTGCCAAAGGCGTTCTACCACTACGACCAGGTGTGCAACGACAATAGCATAACTCGCAAATACACAAAGCAGACTTTGAGCGTGCGTCTTAAAATCTTCGATATACTCAAAGCTATGCTCAAGGAGCGAAAGAGTGCGCTGCCACCGGCAAAGAGCGTCTTGTCGAGGCTCCTCGGACGTCTTCCAAAGAAGACCCGCGCTGCGCTGTCGCAGGTGATTATAGGCACTGCCGTTGAGTGTAATTATCATCGCATACTTTCTCCGCGAGAGTTCGCCCGCACATTCAGGCGCTACCGCAAGGATTTCTTGCTCTCCGACCACGCCATGAAGCTACGAATGGAGCTGGTTCGAATGGCCTCATTCGCATGTTTTAGGTCGAATAAATTGGAGTAGCAGGCATCAATTTTGCGATAAATATGTCATTTGAATTTTGCATTTTGAATTTTCTTTGTATCTTTGCACTCGTAAAAAGGTTTTGGACCCATAGCTCAGTTGGTTAGAGCAGCGGACTCATAATCCGAAGGTCGTGGGATCATGCCCCTCTGGGTCCACTTTTATGTAGAAGAAAAATTGAAAACATCTGTGACAAGCCAATGGTGGCACGCAGATGTTTTTTTTTAATATAACTATCTTATAACCAAAAAACTATAAACTATGAAAAGATTTATCATCGCAGCCCTCTTTCTCTCATTCGCAGTAACTGTAAGCGCACAGCAGTGGGAAGAGATCAACCTTAAAGAGGTGAAGCCGCAGGGCTGGATTATGGAGTATCTCCAAACCCAGAAGGCGGGACTTACCGGCCACCCCGAGGCATTGTCGTACCCATACACCACAAATCTTTGGGACGGCGAGATTCCTCGTATGGGAAAGCACGGCCGCGACTGGTGGCGCTACGAGCAGACCGCCTACTACACCGACGGTCTTATTCGCTTGGGTTATCTAATTGACGACGAGGCTATGGTCGAGAAGGCTATGGCGGGTATTCGCTACACCTTGGCTAATCCACTTCCGGACGGCACACTCGGAAGCCCGAAGGTTGATATTTCGTGGCCTACAGCAGTATTCTTCCGCGCAATGCAGGCTGCCTACAACGCAAATCCGTCGAAGGAGATGTTGGCAGCGTTGGAGCGCAACTACAAGGCCTACTCCGTGGAGCACCTCACCTATCGTCGTAATATCATCTCGATTGAGGGTTTGCTCTGGACAGCAGCACGCACCGGCAACAAGGAGCTCATCGAGAAGGCTGACTTCGTATTCCGCAACCGCAAGGATTATGTGGGTGGTGACCAGAAGCACCGCGACTCGCGCGTAACAATCGAGTGGCTCTCGGCAGAGAAGCCGTACGAGATGCACGGTGTAACAATGTGCGAGATTCTCAAATTGCCGATTATGCTCTACGAGGCTACAGGCAATCCATACTACAAGCACCTCGGTGTAACTTCATTGGAGCGTCTTTTCCATGAAAACGAACTTCCGGACGGACTCTTCACATCGTCGGAATGGACACGTGGTCGCGGCATTATGCACAGCCATGAGACTTGCGATGCGATAGATATGAGCTGGACTCTCGGTTACTACCTCGAGATTTTGAAGGAGGCAAAGTATGCCGATATGCTCGAGAAGATTGTCTTCAACGCAGGTATGGGTTCGGTAGCAAACGACTTCAAGTCGTTGCAGTACTACTCGTCGGTTAATCAGTTTATCTGCACCGGCACCTCGAACCACAACAAGGATAACTACTGCTCGACCTGGATGGCATATCGTCCAACTCACCAGACCGAGTGCTGCGCAGGACAGATTCACCGCCTTATGCCAAACTACGTGGCAAGAATGTGGCTCCGTAGCAAGGACGGCGTGGTAGCTGCACTCTATGGTCCATCGAAGTTCAAGTATAGCGACGATGTAACTCTCGTTCAGGAGACTTCGTATCCTTACGACGAGCGTGTAACCATTCGCGTAGAGGCCGAGAAGGCGAAGAAGTTTGCTCTTCACCTCCGCATTCCTACTTGGTGCGAGGGCGCTACCCTCACCGTAAATGGTCAGAAGGTAGAGGAGGTTCTCACAGCAGGTTCGTTCTACACCCTCAACCGCAAGTTCGCAAACGGCGACCAGATTGTTCTCGATTTGCCGATGAAGACCGTTCGCAAGACAGCTCACGGTGGCGGTATATGGTTCGAGCGCGGTCCGCTTGTATATACCTACGCTATTCCTGAGAAGTGGGAGAAGGATACTATCCGCTACGCAAATATGAATGGCAAATATCCTGCTGACGACAACGAGTTCCCATGTTGGAGCATCACTCCTGCGGGCGATTGGAACTACGCCGTAGCAGCTGATGCCGAGGCTAAGGCTGTGATGACAAAGAAGGGTCCTCGCCTCCGCGTTAAGGCCTACCCTATCGACTGGGAGTTTGCGCAGGGTCCTAAGGGCGAGCTCTTGACTCCGGATCTTCCGGTAGCCCCTACGGCTACAGGCGCCGGCAAGGTCATCGAGCTTACGCCATACGGACAGACACAGCTCCGCTTGACCGTCTTCCCTGTACTATATAAGAAATAGGTATAACGAGATAACAAAAAAAGACCGACCATTTTTCGTGGTCGGTCTCTTTTTATACCTATATATCACTACTTCAACTTATCGGCCTTAACGCCCTCGAAGGTCATCTTTATAGGCAGAATATTGCCCTCGGCATCGAAATGCATCTCGTCGATGCAGGTAACTCGATTGTTACCGTCGGTAGCGCCGAGTGGGTGGCGATGATAGACGATGTAGTACTTACCGCTCTTCTCGTTGTACATCACCGAGTGGTGTCCTGCACCCGTACCAATCTCCTTGTCGGTCTCGAGAATTGTTGCACGACGCTCAAATGGGCCGAATGGAGAGTCGGCAATAGCGTAGGCTACACGATAGTTGTCACGAGTCCACTTACCCTCGCTCCACATAAAGTAGTACTTGCCATCCTTGATAAACATAAACGGACCCTCAACATAGTCGGTAGGTGTTACCTCGCGGAAGATTGTACCGTCCTCGAAAGGTACGAAGCCCGTAAAGTCGTCGTTCAACTTCGCCATATTGCAGTGCTTCCAACCACCATAATATATATAATAGGTACCGTCCACATCTTTGAATACAAATTGGTCGATAGGCTGTGCACCGTTGATAATTTCACCGATGAGTGGCTTGCCGAGGTAGTCCTCGAATGGGCCTGCGGGGTTGTCTGCCACGGCGATACCGATACCGCCATACTCTCCCTCGTGAATGTCGTTTGCACCGAAGAAGAGGTAGTACTTACCCTCCTTCTCGATGATTGACGGCGCCCACAACGCCTGATTGATCCACTTCACGCGTGTGGTGTCGAGGATACGCTCGTGCTTTGTCCAGGTGATGAGATCCTTCGACGAGAAGCAGTCGAAGTGGAGCTGGTCCTTGAACTTTTGTGACCAGGTTGGATATACCCAGTATGTATCACCAAAGATTACACCCTCGGGATCGGCATACCAACCCTCGAAGATTGGATTTCCTGCACGCTTCGCTGTACATGCCGAGAAGAGAAGCGCAACAACTGCAAATTTCAAGATATGTTTCATAACTGTTAATTTTGTTTTAACAAAGATAGTTAATAATTCAGACATTCACAACTACCAACAAAAAAAAGAGCGGACAATCTTACGATGTCCGCTCCCAAACAAAAGGTATATATTACTTGTTATATGCCTTCATAACCGAGATAAGGTCAAGAACCTTGTTCGAGTAACCCCACTCGTTGTCGTACCACGAAACAACCTTTACGAAGGTGTCCGTCAGAGCGATACCAGCCTTAGCATCGAAGATCGAAGTGCGAGCGTCGCCCAAGAAGTCCGACGAAACAACAGCCTCCTCGGTGTAACCCAGAACGCCCTTCAACTCGCCTTCCGAAGCCTCCTTCATTGCAGCGCAAATCTCCTCGTACTTAGCGGGCTTAGCCAGGTTAACGGTCAAGTCAACAACCGAAACGTCCAG
>JAZRPA010000004.1:0-4562 GCA_045648965.1 Alistipes sp.
GCCAAAGCATATAAAAACAAAAAGATGTCGATTATTCGACATCTCATTGCTTCGTTTGTTTTGTGGGAGTTGACGGATTCGAACCGCCGACCCTCTGCTTGTAAGGCAGATGCTCTAAACCAGCTGAGCTAAACTCCCTTTCTGAAAGGCTTGGGACTGCCGATCTCTCTACTTCAACAAAGTTGCTATCCACACTAACTTCGTTTACTCGCTGCACCTGCGTGCCTCCGTTGAAAAATCTCTTTTGCAACCCTCGCGCAATAGCGCCTGAACAAGGACTTGAACCTAGGACCCCATGATTAACAGTCATGTGCTCTAACCGACTGAGCTATTCAGGCGTGTTTTTAGAACCTTGCAATGCGGTTATTTCCGAATTGCGAGTGCAAATATATGGCAAATTTTTTATTCTGCAAAACTTTTGCATAAAAAAATTAAAAAAATTATCTTTGCACCAATGAAAAGATTTCGAAAAATATCCGTTATTGCCTTATTTACACTATTTTATGGTGTTTTGGGTGCGCAAATAAAATTTGAGCAACTTTCTTACGATTTTGGCGAGATTGCCGAGGAGGGCGGCTCGGTGGAGCATGATTTCGTTTTTAGCAACACATCGTCAAAGCCCGTTGTTATCGTCGCGACGACCTCTTCGTGCGGCTGTACCAAGGCTGAATTTTCGCGCAAGCCTGTGATGCCAGGCGAGAAGTCGTCGATCAAGGTGGTCTATAATCCGCTGAACTATCCTGGTCCGTTTGCTAGAAAAATCTCCATTGTAACTTCGGAAGGCGAGCTGAAGGAGAAGCTGCTTGTAACGGGAAAAGTGATACCTCGTAAGTTGTCTATCGATGAGAAGTATCCTCTTGAATTGGGTGAGGGCGTGCGTATAGGCGCGAATGCGCACTCGTTTAGCTATGTCGAGCACGGCAAGATGGCGCAGTCGACGTTCGAGGTGTACAATGGCTCTACTCGTACCGTAACACTCTCTGTTGCAAATCCTTATTCTGAGTTGGCGTTCTTCCTTCCTGAGAAACTTGAACCGGGCAAGGAGGCGGTGATAAATTTTAGCTGTTTACTGCCCGAAAATAGCAAGGTTTATGGTACGTTGATATACACAGTTTCGCTTGTGATAAATGGTCGCAAGGCTCGATATCCGTTTATAATAAACGGACTCGCGATAGATTCTCGCGAAGAAAATGCAAATAATAGTCGCCAAATGATTGCTATGTCCGAAAATTTTATTAAATTTGGGGCTGTAAAGTGTAATGTTGCGAAGTTGACTCGCGAGTTTGAGGTTCAAAACAGCGGCAATAGAGCAATTGTAATACGCAAATTAGAGAGCTCAGATAAGGGTGTTATTGCTGAAATTCAAGGTGATAGCACGATAGAGCCGGGAGGAAAAAGAAAAATTAAAGTGACTATTTATCCCTCGCAGTTACCGTATGGTGCAGTTGTCGAGAGGTTGCGCATTATAAGCAACGACCCACAGAAGCCGGTTGTAACGATGAGAGTGTCGGCTATTGTGGAGGAGTAACGAAGCCGATGAGTGCTGAGAAATAGCGAAATAAAGAAGAGACCGATGTTTGAGATAGTAGAAAAGAGAGAACTTGCTCAGAATATCTACCTGACCCGTGTCAAGGCGCCACGCATTGCCAACTCGGCTAAGCCGGGGCAATTCGTTATTGTGCGTGCCGACAAGGTTGGAGAGCGTACTCCGTTGACTATTGCTGACTACGACGCAGCCGAGGGAACCGTTACTTTGGTAACGCAGGCTTTGGGTGTTTCGACTCGCAAGATTGTGGCTAAGGGTGCTGGCGAGTACCTTGCAGATGTTGCAGGTCCGCTTGGTCGTCCGTCCGACTTTATGGAGGAGCCTATCGAGGAGGTTCGCAAGCGCAAGTATATCTTCGTGGGTGGTGGCGTAGGTGCTGCACCTGTCTATCCGCAGGTTAAGTGGTTGGCTGAGCAGGGCTGCGAGGTCGATGTTATCATCGGCGCAAAGTCGAAAGATATGCTCATTTACGCCGAGGAGATGCGTAAGGTGGCTGCTAACCTCTACATCGCAACAGATGATGGCTCGGAGGGTTTCCACGGATTGGTGACTACCCTACTCGAGAAGCTTATCACCGAAGATGGCAAGCAGTATGATTGCTGCGTGGCTATCGGTCCGATGATTATGATGAAGTTTGTAACGCTGACGGCTAAGAAGTTCGACTTGCCGTGCATCGTGTCGTTGAACGCCTTGATGGTGGACGGTACGGGTATGTGCGGAGCGTGTCGCGTGACTATCGCTGGTAAGACCAAGTTTACCTGCGTAGATGGTCCCGAGTTTAATGCCTACGATGTCGATTTCGACGAGGCGATGCGCCGTCAGGGTATGTACCGCACTCAGGAGCAGCGTGCGTTGGCTATCGAGCAGGAGCGCGCAGCTGGACACAAGTGCAATATAGGTTTGGATAAGTAGTATGGCGAATAAGATACCGCGCGTTCCAGTACGTGAACAAGATGCAAAGCTCAGAGCAACCAATTTCGAGGAGGTGTGCTATGGCTACAACCTTGAGGAGGCGCAGTTGGAGGCTACACGCTGCCTTGACTGTAAGAATCCTCGTTGTGTGAATGCTTGCCCTGTAGGTATTCAGATATCTCGTTTCATTGCGCATTTGACAGAGGGTAATATCGCTGCTGCTGCGGAGGTTATCTCGCAAGATTCGTCGTTGCCAAGTATCTGCGGTCGCGTTTGTCCGCAGGAGTCGCAGTGTGAGGGTGCTTGTATCCTCGGCATCAAGGGCGAGTCGGTGGCTATCGGCAAGTTGGAGCGCTTTGTGGGCGATTGGCAGTTGGAGAATGGTCGTCCGAAGGTTGAGATCGAGAAGAATGGTCACAAGGTGGCTATTGTAGGTAGTGGCCCTGCGGGTTTGGCTTGCGCAAGCGACCTTGCGAAGATGGGCTACGAGGTTACTATCTTCGAGGCTCTGCACGAGGCAGGAGGCGTACTTGTTTACGGTATTCCGGAGTTCCGTCTGCCAAAGGAGAAGGTCGTAAAGGCCGAGATTGAGAGCGTGAAGGCTCTTGGAGTAAAGATTGAGTGCGACGTTGTTGTTGGTCGTACTATCACGATAGATTCGTTGCTTGACGAGGAGGGCTTCGATGCCGTATTTATAGGCTCGGGTGCCGGATTGCCTCGCTTTATGGGCATCGAGGGAGAGAATTTGAATGGCGTATTGTCGGCTAACGAGTTCCTCACACGTGCAAACCTCATGCACGCCTATGACGAGACTTACGACACGCCTATATATGTAGGACGTAAGGTTGTAGTCGTTGGTGGTGGTAATGTGGCGATGGACGCAGTGCGCACAGCTAAGCGTTTGGGCGCTGAGGCGGTTATCGTATATCGTCGTAGCGAGAAGGAGTTGCCTGCTCGTGTCGAGGAGGTACACCACGCCAAGGAGGAGGGCATCGAGTTTAAGATGTTGACAAACCCTACTGCTATTTTAGGCGACGAGAAGGGCTGGGTACGCGCAATCAACTGCGTGGAGATGGAGCTTGGTGAGCCTGATGAGAGCGGTCGTCGTTCGCCTGTAGTGGTTGATGGCTCGGATTTCGAGATTGAGTGTGATGTTGTTGTTATGGCACTCGGAACCTCGCCCAATCCGCTTATCGCTTCGACTACCGAAAAGCTCGACACCAATCGTCGTGGTTGTATCGTAGCGGACGATTGGGGCGTAACCTCGCGCAAGGGCGTCTTTGCAGGTGGTGATGCTGTGACAGGTGCAGCTACCGTAATCCTCGCAATGGGTGCAGGACGTAAGGCTGCTGCGGCTATCGATCGTTATATATGTGGCGTTGAAGAGTAAGAAAATAATTTATTACTAACTAAATAAATAAAACACAAAAAGATTATGAAAAAGTTTATTTCGATGTTGAGTCTTGCAGCTATCGTTGCATCGGCTCTGTTTGTATCGTGTGCGAAGCCGAAGGAGCCAACTTTGGTGCCTGCTTTCCCGTACGACAAGACCGCTACCTATTCTCAGAATGAGGATACAGAGGAGTGGGCTTGGGCGTATGCTTCGGGCGATAAGTTTACAAACGCTCTTGGCGTAGGTTTCCAGGCTAGCAAGCTCGATCCAACCTATTTGGAGTATCGCTTCACACCTAACGCAGCGTGGACTCTCGAGATCCTTGGCAATGGTAAGAACTACATTGAGGCTTACCGTCAGGATGGTTACTTCAAGGTTGAGGAGTGCACATTCAGCTCGACTTTGAGCGGCGATCGTGGCTTGAACACTATCGGTTTCCGTGTGATTAAGACCCCTGAGTCGTACGAGGAGCCTGTAGAGGTAGAGGTTGCTCTCACTATGGCTGGCGAGACTATGGTTATCTTGACTCTCACATTGGAGCCTGCTATCTGGTAATCGCAGTTAGCACTCAAAAAAAGGTAATGATGCAAAAAGTGGCGCTTTTTAGTCATTAAATAGTGGGCGAGAAACGGAGTTTTTCTCGCCCTATTTTTTGCTTGCCTTTCCCTGATTACTTTGCAGGAAAAGATACCATTTCACAAAGTCTTTGAA
>JAZRPA010000005.1:0-104556 GCA_045648965.1 Alistipes sp.
GCCTCGTCGAACTCTCGCACAACTCTCGCAAGATTATTGCAGGCCAATTCTTTGGTTTGGAGAACACTCCAAAGATGGCTATCACGATGGGTATAGGTACTATCCTTCGTGCCGAGCGCATCGTGCTTATGGCATGGGGCGAGGATAAGGCCGATGTGGTACAACATGTCGTCGAGGGCGAGATTACCGACCGCGTACCCGCCACACACCTCCAGCAGCACCACAACATCGAGCTCGTCATCGACGAGAGCGCTGCCGAGAACCTCACGCGCGTGCAGACACCATGGCTCGTAGGCCCCTGCGAGTGGACACCCAAGTTCGTGCGCAAGGCTGTGGTATGGCTCTGCGGCATAGTGAACAAGCCCATATTGAAGCTCACATACAAGGACTACATCGAGAACTCGTTGGGTCAGCTATTGGAGAAGTGCGGCACATACGACAAAATCAACATCCGCGTATTCAACGACCTCCAGCACACCATCACCGGCTGGCCAGGAGGTAAGCCCAATGCCGACGACTCGACACGCCCCGCACCCTCGCTCCCCTACCCCAAGCGCGCGCTCATCTTCTCGCCACACCCCGACGACGATGTCATCTCTATGGGTGGCACCTTCATCCGCCTTGTGGAGCAGGGCCACGATGTGCATGTTGCGTACCAGACATCGGGTAATGTGGCAGTACACGACGATGTGGTGTTGCAGAATGTAGATACAGCACGCGAGCTCGGCCTCGGCAACACATACGAGGATGTCAAGCAGACCATCGAGTCGAAGCGTCGCGGTGAGCCCGAGCCCCGCAAGCTCCTCGACATCAAGGGCGCTATACGCCGTGCTGAGGCACGCGCAGCGGTGCGCTCATTCGGCCTCAACCCCGACACCAATGCACACTTCCTCAACCTCCCATTCTACGAGACAGGAGGCATCAAAAAGGGAGAGCTAACGTCGAACGATATAGATATCATCGTAAAGTTCTTGCGCGAGATACGCCCACACCAGATTTACGCTGCGGACGACCTTGCCGACCCACACGGCACACACCGCACATGTATGGAGGCCATCCTCGAGGCACTCGATGTTACGAAGGATGACGACTGGCGCGAGGAGTGCCACCTATGGCTCTACCGCGGTGCATGGATGGAGTGGAACCTCGGTATGGTAGATATGGCAGTGCCCCTATCGCCCGACGAGATGCTCAAGAAGCGCCACGCCATCTACCGCCACCTCTCGCAGAAGGATATCGTGCCCTTCCCGGGTAGCGACACCCGCGAGTTCTGGCAGCGTGCCGAGGCGCGTACGCAGAACACCGCACAGCTATACGACAAGCTCGGCATGGCGGAGTACCAAGCAATCGAAGTATTCGTAAAAATGTTTTAGGTGAAGTTGCCTAATTGGGCTACTTTGGCGTTGTGCTTGCTTTCGAAATGCTCATTTACGATTTGTAAACTCCGCTTTCTCAAGCTGCGCACGCCTAAAATTAGCCCCAATTATACAACTTCACAACCCCGCATTGAACACTATTTAATTAGAAATAAAGTTATGAAAAGAGTATTTCAACTCACCTTGATATTTGTGCTATTCACGGCGATTAGTGCATCAGCTCAATCACTGGTTGGCAAATGGGAAGGTCGTGTTAAAATGGATGAGGAGGCTCTTTCACAAGTTACAAACCACAATGGTGGTAATGTCGAATCATCAATCATCTTTACCCTGAACGAAGATGGTACAGCAATATCAGAGACTCTGATGAAGTCATCAATTGCTATGGATGAAGAGACCACTTTAATATTTGCCGCGAGGGTAGAGTTGGGTCTTCTATGGAGCTTGGAGGGCAATAAATTTACCGAAACAACCAACGGTTACTGCAAGTACACGGTTGAGGATGTAAAGTTTGAGCCTTCATCGTTCGCATTGGAGTTAATGATACCCAGTTTGAAACAGCAATTGCAGAGTCAGTTAGATAGTCAATATAGTGGCGATAGTGCAGGAGTGGTGAGAGTCTGCCATGTTGAATTTATCTCAGACGATGAATTTACCTATTGTGCTGGTGAGGTGACATCAGCAAATGGCGTTGATTTCGACGCACCAACAATACACTTTAAGCGCATAGTAGAATAACCCCTATTACACATACAATTAAAACCCAGTAACCATGAGAGTTATCATCAAAGATAAGTCGAGCGAGGTGGCCGAGTGGGCTGCAGCGCATATCGTAGCCGAGATTAAGGCTAAGGCCGCAAAAACCGACGCACCCTTCGTGCTTGGCCTGCCCACAGGCTCAACACCCCTTGAGACATACCGCGAGCTTATACGCCTACACAAGGCGGGCGAGGTGTCGTTCAAGAATGTCATCACCTTCAACATGGATGAGTATGTAGGCCTCGAGGAGTCACACCCCGAGAGCTACCACTCCTTCATGTGGACAAACTTCTTCTCGCACATCGACATCAACCCCGCGAATGTGCACATCCTCAACGGCAACGCCCCCGACCTTAAGGCCGAGTGCGAGGCATACGAGGCAGCAATCGTAGCGGCGGGAGGCATCGACCTCTTCATGGGTGGCGTAGGCGAGGATGGCCATATCGCCTTCAACGAGCCCTTCTCATCGCTCCAGTCGCGCACACGCATCAAGACCCTAACACCCGATACCATCGCCGTGAACTCACGCTTCTTTGGTGGCGACATCTCGCTCGTACCAACACAGGCTCTCACCGTGGGTGTAGGCACTATTATGGATGCCCGCAAGGTGCTTATCCTTGCTACTGGCCGCAAGAAGGCCCGCGCATTGCGCCACGCCATCGAGGGTAGTTACAACCACCAGTGGACACTCTCTGCATTGCAGCTCCACCCCGCAGGCATTATCGTTGCAGACGACGCGGCTGTAGAGGAGCTTCGCGTGGCCACATACCGCTACTTCAAAGATATTGAGCGATAGTAAATATTGGAAATCAGCATATTACCATTAAAATGAAAGAGGTACTTAAATACTACAAAGACTTCCCAAAGGAGGGTATCGTATTTGTTGACATCATCCCCTTCTTGCAGAATAAGGCCATCTTCCGTGAGCTCACACACCGCGTAGCCGAGGCGTGCACCACAGCTACGATCATCGCACCCGAGGCACGTGGCTTCCTCTTCGCAGCCCCCCTTCTTACCGAGGCGGCGCACGTAGAGAACATCGTTCCCGTACGCAAAAGCGGCAAGCTCCCCTTTGCCGAGGGTGACCTCCAGGAGGTGCTCATAGAGAAGGAGTATGGCTTCGACAAGCTCTACTACCGTTTGAGTGACATCGCCGCGGGCGTTGCTGAGGGCGACACCTTCTATATCACCATTCTCGACGATGTGTTGGCTACAGGCGGCACCGCACTCGGTATTGCCGAGTCGCTCGAGAAAATCACTATTCACCGCGACGGCAAGCCTTACAAAGTTAAGGTTAAAGAGTTTATCTTCCTCGTTGAGATTGAGGAGATTAACGGCAAGGCTCGCTTGGAGAAGATTGCACCGGTGACTTCGTTGATGACAATCTAAACCAATATGAAAAAACTGCTGATTGTTATGGGTTTGTTATCGCTTTTCGGTTGTGGCAAGAAGGCTCCAGCCTATCCACAAGATAAGGTCGTTGCGAAAGATGGCTCGGAGATTGTTTTCACCTTCTTCGCGCACGCATCGTTTGCCATTGAGCACAACGGCAAGCACATCTACATCGACCCCGTAGGCGACTTTGCATGGGAGAAGATGCCAAAGGCTGATGCCGTTTTGGTTACCCACTCGCACTACGACCACTTCGACTTGGCTACTATCGAGAAGATTACCGACGAGAACAGCGCAATTCTCTGCGACAAGAGTTCGGCCGAGGCGTTCGAGCACAACTGCATAACAATGTGGCCAGGTGGCGTAGCTAAACCATTCGACGGATTGACCGTAAATGCAGTTCCTGCCTACAACACTAGCGAGGGTCACACCGATTTTCACCCTAAGGCTCGCGAGGATTGCGGTTACGTCCTCACGCTCGGTGGCACAACCATCTACGTTGCAGGCGATACGGAGGATAACGACGACGTACTCTCGCAGCAGGGCGTCGACATCGCATTCTTGCCTGTAAATCAACCTTATACGATGACCGTTGAGCAGGCCATTCGCGCTGTAAAGGCCATCAAGCCTACCCTATTCTACCCTTACCACTACGGCCAAGTCGAGGAGAAAACCGATATCGAGGCTCTAAAGAGCGGCTTGGAGGGAGTTTGCGAGGTACGTGTATTCCCTATGGAGTAGAACTATACTATATATAATATATGGAGGTTGCCTTGTTAAGGCAACCTTTTCGTCTCTACAACATATATCGCAGCACACGACGCTAACATCAAAACTACTGCTGCCACCTTTGCCAAGGCCACTCCTGCAGAAATAATAAAATCTACCATATATCTATCGTTTTTATTGGTTCACGATGCAAAGGTATGGGTACACTTTGACAACTCTTGTCAAATAATAAAAGTGGGCTATTTTTTGCTATTTTCCGTTTTATTTCATACATTTGTCTATAATTAGAGAGCTATTCTAGGCTAAGCCACTATATTAACTAATAAAAATAGATACATTTTATGAAGAGACTACTATTATCTTTTGGTATTATGGCATTCGCTACCACGGTATTGGTATCGTGCAGTAGTAATACTATCGTCTGCGACGTAAGTGAGGTCGCAATTAGCGAAAAGGCAACACGAGATTCGTTCGAGATTCAGGGAGCAAAGTCTTGCGAGGTCCTTTTTGCTCCAGAGTGGCTACAGGTTAGCACAAACGAGAACGTTGTATATTACAGCGTTGGCGCAAACAAAGAGGCAGAGCCTCGTGAGAGCTATTTAGTATTGAAGGCCGGCGGCGAGGAGATTGTCCTTCCGGTAATTCAGGGTGTTAAGCCTTCCTACTTGATTGTTTCGAAGAATAAGGTAACTATGAACCATGAGGGAGACACCGCACAAGTAGCATTGCTTACCGATGGTGGTAAGGTTACTATCAAATCTTCAATTCCTGAGGTTAAAGTAACACGCGAGGGCAACTACCTTATGCTCTCTTCGGAGAAGAACGAAGGAAAGCAGAGGGTGGGCACAATTAAGATTACAACCGGTAAGATTACAAAGACTATCACCGTTACTATTCTTGGTGCGCCACAGCCCGAGCAGATATAGGACAAGCTATTATGAATGCGAAAAGTAGTAATGAATAAATAAGTAAGAACTTATGAAAGCAAAATACATCAAGTTATTAGGAGTAATTGCCGTTATGATGTTTGCATCGTGTGGCAAAGCAACCTACATCTCAAGCGAGAAGGATATCGTATCTGTAGATGTAAATGGAGAGGCAGGAAAAGTTAAACTCGATAGCGATGGTAGTTTGGAGCTCGTTTATGCACCAGAGTGGCTTAACGCTGAATTGAGTGGCTCAAAACTAAAGTATGAGGTAGAAGCCAATGCCACCAGCAAGCTTCGCAGAGGATTTGCTGCAATCAAGAGTGGTGAGAAGACTTTCACCTTGGAGTTTATTCAGCCAACAACAACACCTTCATACCTCATTTTACCTAAGACTCGTGCTACTATCAGCAAAGAGGGTGTAGGCTCACCTATCAAAGTGCTTACCGACGGTGCCGAGATAGCAGTAGAGTGCCCTGAGGGATTGACTTACGTATATAGAGATGGCAAATTGACATTCAATTCGGGTGGGCATAAAGGCAAAGCCAAAAATTATACAGCAGTAGTAACTTGCGGCGAGCAGACACAGAAAATAACCATCTTGCAGAAAGGCGACATCTGTACAACTTGCGGCGGACGCGGTCGTGTAACCTGCTCAATTTGCAAAGGAAGAGGTGGAGAGTACTACTATGGTTACTATTACAATTACTTCTCCGAGTGCGATATGTGTCGAGGCGAAGGTACTCTTCGCTGCAAAACTTGTGGCGGAACAGGAAAAATCTAGCCACAACAACACCAACAAAAAACAAATAAACCCCAAGAGTTTGTCTAAGCTCTTGGGGTTTATTCAAATACAACAACTAGAAATCGTAAATGGTGGTGGAAATTTTGGGCGAAGCTAGGCGACAAATCCGCAGCATAGTAAACCTTCGGCGTCCGACGCTCTCGTGCATAAAGAACTCATTTCTTGTCAGAAGTCGTGAGATGTGGTGCATCGCAAAAGAAAAGGACTCGGGATAGTACACGACGTACAGCCCGAGTTCTTTTACTTTTTGGGGATGTGCCGCAGATTGCGACTTATCACAAGAAATCAGAACGATTTTTTAATTGCCGACTTCACACAAAAACTTGATACGCACCAACCTAATCTCCTCCTCGGAGTACTCGCCACCGAGTTCCTCTAGAGCTTCATCGAGAGAATCACTTTCGGCGTCCTCTTTAAAATATAGGTAGATATCTTCAATCTTATCCTCGTCCATATAGTCGGAGAGGTAGTACTGAATATTAAGCTTTGTTCCCGAATTTACGATAGCCTCAATCTCGGAGAGCAACTCGTCGAAGGTAAGGTTCTTGGCACGAGCAATATCCTCGAAATCCATCTGACGGTCGATAGACTGAATGATGAAGATCTTATTTCCAGCCTTGTTTGCCACCGCCTTGACTACCATATCCTGCGGACGGATAATATCGTTTTCCTCGACGTATGCCTTGATAAGCTCGACAAACTCCTTGCCGAACTTATTGGCCTTACCGACTCCTACACCCGATATATTCTGCATCTCCTCGATAGTAATAGGATACTGAATAGCCATATCCTGCAACGACGGATCCTGGAAGATAACAAACGGAGGAAGGTCGTGCTTCTGAGCCACCTTGCGACGCAAATCCTTCAACATCGAGAAGAGTTGCTCGTCCGCAACACCGCCACCCTTAGGTACCGATGCTACAGCCTCGCGTTCCTCCTCGTCGTAGTCACGATCCTGCGCCACCATAACCTTCGTAGGCTTGGCGATAAAGGCCTCACCCGCTGCATTTATAGAGATAAGTCCATAGTTTTCGATATTCTTGTCGATGAGTCCCATAATAAGACCCTGGCGCACAACAGCCGACCAGTGACGATCGCCCTTGCTCTTGCCTATGCCGAACCACTCCAACTTGGCGTGTCCATAGCTCTTTATCGCAACGGTAGTCTTTCCTACGAGCAACGATACGAGGTGCTCCATCTTGAACTTGTCGCCAATGGCCTGCAATGCCTGCAACGCCTTGACCAAATCGTGAGTAGCATCAACCTGCGGACGTGGGTTGCAACAGTTGTCGCACGCGCCACAGTTGTTCTCCGGATACTCCTCGCCAAAGTAGTGAAGCAGCGTCTTGCGACGGCACATTGCACTCTCGGCGTATGACTCAGTCTCGAGGAGGAGCAGTTTACCAATCTCCTGCTCGGCAACAGGCTTACCCTGCATAAACTTCTCGAGCTTCTGTATATCCTTATAATTATAGAAGGTAAGGCAGTGTCCCTCGCCACCATCACGACCGGCACGACCCGTCTCCTGGTAGTAGCCCTCGAGCGACTTCGGAATATCGTAGTGGATAACAAAGCGCACGTCCGGCTTGTCGATACCCATACCGAAGGCGATAGTCGCTACAATCACATCGACACCCTCCATCAAAAAGGCGTCCTGGTTGTCGGCACGGGTCTGTGCGTCCATACCTGCATGATATGCGCGAGCCTTGATGTTGTTGGCAACGAGCAACTCGGCCAACTCCTCAACCTTCTTACGGCTCAAGCAGTAGATAATACCACTCTTGCCCTCGTTCTGCTTGATGTAGCGAATAATATCGCGGTCAGGATCATTCTTTGGTCGCAACTCGTAGAAGAGGTTTGGACGGTTGAACGACGACTTGAAGACTACGGCGTCGGTCATACCGAGGTTCTTCTGAATATCCATCTGCACCTTCGGTGTAGCGGTTGCGGTCAGAGTAATGAGTGGCGCCTGGCCGATATCGTTAATTATAGGACGAATACGACGGTACTCAGGGCGGAAGTCGTGACCCCACTCCGAGATACAGTGCGCCTCATCGATAGCGTAGAACGAAATCTTAATTTTGCGGAGGAATGCGATATTATCCTCCTTGGTAAGAGATTCGGGAGCAAAATAGAGCAATTTGGTCTTTCCGGCAAGCACCTCGTCGCGTACCTGCTGTACGGCCGAGCGGCTCAACGACGAGTTGAGGAAGTGGGCAATGCCCGAGTTATCGGAGAATGTTCGCATCGCATCGACCTGATTCTTCATCAAAGCGATGAGTGGCGAGATGATAATTGCCACTCCGTCCATCATCAGGGCGGGGAGTTGATAGCAGAGAGATTTTCCACCTCCCGTAGGCATCAGCACAAAGGTATCACGACCCGAAAGGAGATTCATTATGACCTCCTCTTGATTGCCCTTAAACGAGGTGAATCCGAAGTACTCCTTCAGTTTCTCTCGCAGTAAATTTCTGTCTATCAAAGCTTGCGACATGATATTTTTGCTCTAAAACACTATTTTTAACCAAATTTCATATCAAAGATAAAAATTATTTCGGAAAAAATCATAACTTTGTGTGAAATTTATTAGAAAAATTTTTGGAGTATGAGGCTTTTCACTACCGACCTTGTCAAAAAATATAAGTCGCGCACTGTTGTAGACCACGTATCTATCGAGGTTCAGCAGGGCGAAATCGTAGGTCTGCTCGGACCTAACGGAGCGGGTAAGACTACCTCGTTCTACATGATTGTAGGACTTATCAAACCTAACGCAGGACGCATCTTCCTCGAGCACGACGACGGAAAGGTCAACGAGTTGACAAAGTTGCCAGTTTACAAGCGTGCGCAGATGGGTGTAAGCTACCTTGCACAGGAGGCCTCGGTATTCCGTAATTTGAGCGTCGAGGATAACATTCGCGCCGTACTCGAGATGACGGGCCACTCGAAGGCTTATCAGCGCGACCGCGTGGAGACTCTTATCGAGGAGTTCCGCTTGCAGAAGGTGCGCAAGAGCTATGGTAACCAACTCTCAGGAGGTGAGCGTCGCCGTACCGAGATTGCACGTGCTATCGCCATTAACCCTTCGTTCGTACTTCTCGACGAGCCGTTTGCAGGCGTTGACCCTATCGCTGTGGAGGACATTCAGAGCATCGTAGCTACGCTCAAGAATAAAAACATCGGCGTAATCATCACCGACCACAACGTTGACGAGACGTTGGCCATCACCGACCGCACCTACCTCCTCTACGAGGGTAAAATCCTCAAAACCGGTACTGCCGAGGAGTTGGCCGAGGACGAGTTGGTACGTAAAGTATATCTCGGCAAGAACTTTGAGCTGAGAAAGAATCATAGATTTGAATTAACCGAAGAGTAGCAAATAGTCACTATATGGATACTTCCGTCCCGCGAGGGCAACTTTCAGGCGCAGTAACGCCACCTTGTTCGAAGAGTTACGCACAACGAGCTTTAGCTGCGGCATTACTTGCCGAGGGCGATACAATATTGCGTAATCTCGATTTCTGCGACGATACATTGTCGGCAATTCGAGTAATCGAGGCACTCGGCGCAAAGGTTGAGCGATTGGACGAGCGCACCGTAAAAGTTACGGGCGGCTTGGCACCAAAGTGCGACACCATTAACGTAGGCGAGTCGGGTCTTGCAACACGAATGTTCACCCCGATAGCTTCGCTATGCGACACCCCGATAATGATACAGGGTCAAGGAACTCTACTCCACCGCCCTATGCACATGATGATTGAGCCACTGCGCAAGCTCGGCGTCGATATACGCGACGGCGGAGGTCATCTGCCTGTGGAGGTGTGCGGACCAATCAAGGGTGGCGAAATCGAGGTCGATGGCTCGGTATCTTCGCAATTCCTGACGGGATTGTTAATGGCTTTGCCATTGGCCGAGGAGGATACAACCATTGCAGTTGAGAATGCCGTATCGAAGCCTTATCTCGATATGACTATCGACTTGGCCGATAAGTTTGGTGTACAAATCAGCCATAACGACTACAACGAATTTTATGTTGAAGGTAGCCAAAAATACGAGGCTACCGACCTCATCATAGAGGGCGACTGGAGCGCTGCTGCGATGCTTCTCGTTGCTGGTGCTATCGCCGGAAAAGTTACATTAAACAACATCTCTCAACTCTCGAAGCAGGCCGACGTTGCAGTTTGTGACGCCTTGGTTCGTGCCGGAGCCTTGGTGACAAGCGAGCCACACTCGATAACTGCCGAGCATCGCGACTTGGTAGGCTTCGAGTTTGATGCTACGCAGTGTCCTGACCTCTTCCCTGCATTGGCCGCATTGGCCGCAGCAGCCGAGGGCGAGAGCATAATCCATGGCGTACATCGCTTGGAGCACAAGGAGTCAAATCGTGCCGAGACTATCGCTTCGGAGTATGCAAAACTCGGTATCGAGGTAGAGCTCGACGGCGATATTATGCGTATTCGCGGTGGAGAGATTCACTCGGCAGAGACTAAGAGCCACCACGATCACCGCATTGCTATGTCTTTGGCCGTTTCGGCGCTCCGTTCCGACGGCGAAATTCTTATTCACGATTCGGAGTGCGTAGCAAAGAGCTATCCTGACTTCTTCGAGGCGTTGGAGTCATTAAGAGTCAAGTAATATGTGGCACAATTCATTCGGTTCGAAGTTCAAGATTGAGATTTGGGGTGCATCACACGCCCCCGAAGTAGGTGTACGCATCGAGGGAGTTCCTGCAGGAATTGCACTCTCGGAAGCGGACTTCGAAGCGGATCTTTCACGTCGTAGATCCTCAGCCAAGGGCACTACCGCGCGCCATGAGGCTGATATTCCTATGCTCCGCGCGGGCGTTGCCGAGGGCAAAACCACGGGCGGAACGATAGAAATTGTCTTCCAAAACAGCAACACCCGCTCCTCGGACTACTCGCAGTTCGAGAACCACCCACGCCCTTCGCACGTCGATTTTGTGGCACGTGCCAAGTATGGCGAAGAGGTAGATTTACGCGGTAGCGGACAGTTCTCGGGTCGAATGACCGTATTGCTCGTAGCTGCCGGAGTCGTAGCTAAAAAGATTTTACAATGCGTTGATTATAAGACCACTATCGTAGAGCTTGGAGGCTCGCGCAACGAGGCTGAGTTTACCGATATTATCGCAAAAGCTATGAGCGAGGGAGACTCGGTAGGCGGAGTTGTCGAGTGTTGCGCCAAAGGCGTTGAAGTGGGCCTAGGTGAGCCGTTTTTCGATTCGGCAGAGAGCACAATCGCCCACCTTCTGTTCTCCGTACCGGCTGTTAAGGGAGTGGAGTTCGGCAGTGGTTTCGAGGGGGTAAAACTTCGTGGTTCTGAGCGCAATGACTGCTTCACCGACGGCGAAGGTCACACCGCAACCAACAACGAGGGCGGCATCAATGGCGGCATCACAAATGGCAACGACCTCATCGTTCGCGCAGCGATAAAGCCAACCGCAAGCATCTCACGTGAGCAGATGACCTACAATAAGGAGTATGGCGCAGTTGCACCGCTCTGCATCAAGGGTCGCCACGACGCTTGCATTGTATTGCGCGCTGCTGTGGTTGTGGAGTCGGTGGTTGCAATCGCTCTTGCGGAGCTGAAATTGCAACAGATTTAACCTTTCTCTCAAAAACGAATCCTATTATATGACAATACGCCAAACGACACATACCATTCGAGACGCTGTAGCCTCGCTATATGGCGAGCGCGAAGCCGAAACGATTGCCCGCATGGTCGTTTGCGACAAACTATCATACAACTTTTCGCAGCTCGTAGCGCACTACGATGACGAGTGCGAAGTGGCAGAGCTAGACAGCGTAATTGCCGAGTTGAAGAGCGGTCGTCCTGTGCAGTATGTGCTGGGCAGAGCGGAGTTTTGCGAATTGGAGTTCGAGGTGGCCGAGGGTGTGCTTATTCCTCGCCCCGAGACCGAAGAGTTGGTCTATCGCATAGCCGAAACCGCCAAACGAGGAGCTCGAATCCTCGATATTGGAACAGGTAGCGGAGCGATAGCCATTGCGCTTGCCAAGTTGGTAAAAGAGGCCGAGGTGGTGGCAATAGATATCTCGCCAGAGGCGTTAAAGATAGCAAAGCATAACGCCGAGCGACTTGGTGCGAAAGTGGAGTTTTTAGAGGCCGATGCGTTAGGTGATTTGAGTCACCTGGGAGAGTTCGACATCATAGTATCGAATCCGCCATATATACCGCAAAGCGATATCGTTGATATGCGTAAAAATGTGGTCGACTTCGAGCCTCACACCGCACTTTTTGTGCCGGACAACGATATATTGAAGTTCTACGTAGCGACAGCCGACAATGCACAAAAGATGTTGCGCAAGGGTGGCTCGCTATGGTTTGAAATATACGAAAAGGCTGGCAACGAGCTCTGTGAAATATTGCGCGAGAAGGGTTTTGCGCAGACAGAGTTGATCGAGGACGCTAATCTAAAACCGCGAATGGTATGGAGCAGAAGATAAAGCAACCCAAGACCAAGACGGCAGAGCAGGCGTTGCAATCGCTGATGCGAGTGTGTGCCCGTTCGGAGCGCTCCTCGGGCGATGCCCTGCGACTGATGAAGCGTTGGGGTGTGGCAGACGATGCGGCTCGAAAGGTTTTATCAAAGCTCCAAGCTGAGCGATTTATCGACGATGCCCGCTATGCCGAGGCTTTCGTGCGAGATAAGCTCAACCTGAGCGGTTGGGGCGCATACAAGATAAAGACTTCGTTGCGCACAAAAGGCATCTCGAAGGAGATTATCGACGAGGTGGTGACTCCGATGATTGCCGAGACCGATATGGCTGAGCGCTTGGAGGATATTATGCGTCGCAAGATGCGCACGTTGAAATACAGCTCAGCCTACGATGCGAAGAATAAGCTTATTCGCTTTGCCGCGTCGCGAGGATATGAGTTGGACGAGGCGATAGAGTGTGCCTCGAAAATAGTTGAAGATTAAACACAAAAACAACCTTATACATGAAGAGATTTTATAGACTTTTGATGGTTGTGTTGCTTGCAACAACTCCATTGTCACTTTCGGCGCAATTGCTCGACAAGGCTGGCCCCGAACCTATGAACTTTTCGAACTTCGTAACAAATAGCTTCATCAACTACTACACCACGGGAGGTGTACAGGAGAAGCTATACCTTGTTACCGACAAACCATTTTATAGTGCGGGAGATACCATCTACTTCAGTGCATTTCTCGTAAATTCGATCTACTTTAACCGCACGACCGACTCGAAGTTCATATACGTAGAGTTGATCGATGCAACAGGAAATGTTATCGACCGTATGAGGGTTATGGGCTCGAATGGTCGTTTCCACAATGCGATATTCCTATCTGCCAAGATAACCCCGGGAAAGTACACCTTGCGAGCATACTCCAAGTGGCAGACAAACTCCGACGACGCGCTTCTCTTCTCGCGACAATTGGAGATTGGCAACTACATCGATGACGCCATTCTCACCAACATAAAGTATGAATTTAACAGCGAAGACAAGGTTGTCGCAATGGTGGAGGTTACCAACGGCTCGAACAGCCCTATCGCCGACAACACCGTAGAGTATTCGCTCAGCATAAATGGCCGTACCACACGCCATATGACTAAGACCGACAAGGACGGTTTCTTCCGTTTTACGTTCCGCCCAAGCTCGAATATGTCAGACTGTATCCGCATGAATATCAATGCGAATGGTCGCAAATTGGACAGAAAGGCTCAGTTGCCATCTTTCCAGGACGACTTCTCGGCCAAGTTCTTGCCTGAAGGTGGAAATCTCATCGCCAATATCGATCAGGTGATTGCCTTCAAGGCGGTGGGTGTTGATGGTCGTGCAATCGACGTTGAGGGTGTCATTCAGACAAAGTCTGGCATTGAGGTTTGTAGCATCAAATCCGAGCACAGTGGTATGGGTAAGTTTACCCTCAAAGCTCAAGCCGAAGAGACCTACATCGCAACACTTTCGACCAAAGAGGGTATAACCCGCTCATTTACACTGCCTATGGCTCAGCCTACGGGTTGTGTTATAACACTCAAGCCGGAGTCTCTAAACCGACTTCTCTTGCAGATACACACCTCGGAGAACTATCCGCGTTCAAATCTCGTGGCCATAATACAATCTCGAGGCATCGTAAACTACGTTGTCGAGGATCTTTCGCGCGCATTGAGTATTCCGCTGGAGAAGTTGCGTAGCGGTGTTGCACAAATATCTATCGTAGACAAGACTACTCGTTCGGTCGTAGCTCAGCGTCTCTTCTTCGTTCGAGGAGCCGTAGCTTCAGCTACGATAACACCTAGCGTACGCAAATTCGCGCCAAGAGAGAAGGTACAACTCAATTTCGGTATAAAGAATAGTGCAGGTAATGCTGTAAGAGGTGATTTTGTTGTATCGGTAACAGATGCAGACCTCCTCAAAGCTAACCCGAACACCGACAATATCTTCTCGTATATGCTTCTCAACTCGGAGTTGAAGGGTCACATTGAGAATCCGACCTACTACTTCGAGGTTGACGATGCAAAGCACAACGAGCACCTCGACCTCGTGATGCTTACTCACGGTTGGAGACGATACAATATCAACTCGATTCTTGCGGGTAAGAAACCTCGCATCGCCCAGCCTTTCGAGAAGGAGCAGAGCATTTCGGGTAGCATAAAATCGACTGTTGGCAAGACTCGCAATACAAGTGTGATGATTTTCCGCAACCGCAAGGAGTACCTCGGAGTGCACGACCTAAACAGCACCAACCGATTCTTCATCACGGGTGTCGATGCACCGGATACAACCGTATATATCTTGCAGGCCCTCAACAAAAATGGCACAAGTGAGCGTGTACGTATTAAGGTCGACCCTCAAGTTTACCCTACAACTCCGACAATCGCCCGCGAGGCCTACCAGAAGAAGGTTGAGACATCGCTCACCGAGGAGTATATGGTTCGCTCAAAGAACACCTACTTCGAGGACGGAGGTATGCCTGTTGTAGATATTGACGTGGTGGAGATTATCGCCAAGCGTTCTGTAACCTACGACTACTCTTCGTCACTCAACGACTTCAATACCGTAAGTGGTGATATGACCCGATTTGTCTCGATTTTTGATGCATTGCAGCGCTTCCGCCAACTCGTAGTCGAAGGCAATAACGTCTATGTTGCTTCGCCAAAATTGTCAAAGTCCAATGTTTCGGTATCGCACGATGATAGCGAAGATAGCGGCGGAATCGACAATGTCGAAATCAATATGGAAGATGATAAGATCGACCTTATGCCTGCATTGTATGTCAATGGTACACAGATGGATATGGGCATCATTGACGCCTACCCTATGAGCGAGGTTATCAGCGTGTCGTACCTCGACAAGTTCGAGTCGATGGCGGCAGGTATGGGCTCGGAGACAGGTGCTATCATTCTCCACGTAAAGGACATCAACGCTCGCGAGAAGTTCCTCATAAACTCTATGACCGAGGTTATTGTTCCTGGATACGCTGCTCCTATAGAGTTCTACGCTCCGGACTACTCGGTAGAGAACGACAAGAATAAGCGCGACAACCGTACGACTATCGCATGGGTGCCATCGTTGCAGAGCACCTCGTCGGGTGATGCTGTGCTTTCGTTCTGGACGGCAGACCGCCAATCGGACTATCGCGTAGTGATTGAAGGTATCACCGCCGAAGGCGAGCTTCTACACAACGAAATCATACTACAATCGAAGTAGTGAAACGACGTAGTAAAAAAATGGGGGAAATTTGTTGGGAATTTCCCCCATTTTTTGTATATTTGTCGAAAGTATAGATAAACAACAAACACTATGAGTAACGAAAGAGCTTTGTATTGTGTGATTATGGCGGGCGGTGTAGGCACTCGTTTTTGGCCTGAGAGCCGTCAGAGCAAGCCAAAACAGTTTCTCGACATCTGCGACACAGGAAAGTCATTCCTGCGTATGACCTACGAGAGATTTGCACATCTTGTACCTACCGAGAACTTCTTGGTAGTAACCAACACACGCTACAAGGAGTTGGTTTTGGAGCATATTCCCGAGCTGAACGAGGAGCAGATTTTGTGCGAGCCTATCGGTCGCAACACTGCACCTTGCATCTGCTATGCTGCCTACCACTTGCGCCATATCGACCCGGAAGCTTTGATGATTGTTACGCCGGCCGACCACCTTATCTTGAACGAGAGCGAGTTCCACTCTATCGTTAAGGATACTATCGAATTTGCCAACGAGAATAAGGCGTTGATGACTATCGGCATCACACCTAATCGTCCTGAGACCGGTTATGGATATATCCAGAAGAGCGACAACTCGAAGATTTCGCGCGTAAAGTGCTTTACCGAGAAGCCGAATTTGGAGTTGGCTCAGGTATTCGTGCAGTCGGGCGAGTTCTTCTGGAATTCGGGCATCTTCGTATGGAAGGTTAATGATATTATCGATGCCGTAGCGGAGCATCTGCCTGAGCACCACGCACTCTTCGAGGGCGTTTCGCCACTGCTTGGCACCGCATCAGAGAAGGAGGCTATCGCACAGGTATTCTCGGAGTGCCGTTCGATTTCGATTGACTATGGCGTTATGGAGAAGGCCGAAAACGTATATGTTCGCTGTGGCGACTTCGGCTGGAGCGATGTCGGCACCTGGGGCTCATTATATCAGCTCTCTCGCAAGGATCGATACGCAAACGTTAAGCCTGAGGATCGTTGCTACACCTACGATACCCGTTCGTCGATTGTTTCGTTGCCAAAGGGCAAGGTTGCTATCATCAACGGTTTGCGCGACTATATCGTGGTTGATACCGAAGATGTATTGCTCATCTGTCCACGCGCCGACGAGCAGAATATCAAGAAGTATATCGACGAGGTGAAGTATAACACCGGCGACAAGCACATTTAGGCAAAATTGACAACCTGGTTGTCCGCTTTTATGGGTCGGTTGAAGATTATCGCTATTGTTTTAGGCATTGCCTCTCTCGTAGGCTGTGCTCCCATAAATCTCACGATCAGATGGGAGGAGGAGAGTCGCCAATTTATAGGCCGAGGTGTTTATGCTCGAATAAAAAGTGTAGGCGATAGACACGCAATCGTTTATGATGTCGGACGCACTGCAATAATACGATTCAGCGACGACAAGTGTCTGAGTTGGGGTAAACCTATCGAGGTTGCAAAGGCCGAGGGTTATAGTTACACCAACTGTGAGTTACTACAGCTAAAGAGCGGAAAGCTCATATACACTTGGAATGCACGCCCTCTACGCGATACTGGGCTACCATACAAGATTATGTATGCTCTATCGGAGGACGATGGAAGAAGTTGGAGCAAGGCTAAAGATTTATACACGGCAGGTACAGAACCACGAAGTGGCTGTTGGGAGCCAATAGCATTGCAGTTGCCATCGGGTGAGCTACAGATATATTTTGCGAACGAGGCGCCATACACCCACAGCTCGGAGCAGGAGATTTCGCTTATGCGCTCCTTCGACGAGGGTAAGAGTTGGGGAAACGCCGAAAAAATTTCGTTTCGCGCGGGCGCACGCGATGGAATGGCAGTTCCGATTTACCTGCCACACTCGGGCGAGATAGCCGTAGCGATTGAGGATAACGGAATTCGAGGTCGTTTCAAGCCGGTAATCGTTCGCACGACGAATAATTGGCGTGAAGGCTTTGTTGCAGGCAACGACCCGCACAGAGAGGAGGCTCTTGCCGAAGGGTGCACTGTTAACGACAATGTATATGCAGGAGCGCCCTATTTGATAAGGCTGGGCGATAAGCATACGCTGCTATCGGTGCAGTCGACCGAAGGGCGAAAAGGTCGCAACCACAAGTACGCCAATATGCAGGTATATGTAGGCAGTAGGAGCGCCCGAAGATTTTGCAATCGCTCGACTCCACTACCCGACCTCGACGAGAATGGTTGCGCATTATGGAACTCACTCGCGCAGATTGACGATGAGAGGGTTATTGCAGTGATGAGTGTCAGCGGAATGGAGCCGGGTAAAAATGGTATTTGGACAGTAATAGGCACAATTAGAGAGAAGCGATAAAAAGATGATTTTGGAACAATTATATAGAGCATTTACGGAGTCGGCGGGCGTTACCACCGACTCTCGAAAAATTGAGGCGGGCTTGATGTTCTTTGCTCTGCACGGAGCATCGTTCGATGGCAACGACTACGCTGTGGCAGCACTCGAGCAGGGAGCTTCGAGTGCAGTTATCGACCGCAAGGATATTTTGGAGAATAATCCGCTGTATGCCGAGCGACTTATCTTGGTTAACGATACCTTGCAGGCGTTGCAGGCGTTGGCTCAGGAGCATCGTCGCCGATTGGCTGTGCCAATTATCGCCATCGCAGGTAGCAACGGCAAGACCACTACCAAGGAGCTTGTATCGCGTGTGTTGGCTGAGAAGTTCAAGACCTCGACAACCAAGGGCAACCTCAACAACCACATCGGAGTGCCGTTGACACTCCTTGCAATGAATGCCGAGACGGAGTTTGGCGTAGTCGAAATGGGAGCAAGCGCACAGGGTGAAATTGCGCTGCTCTGCTCTATCGCCGAACCTAACTATGGTATTTTGACCAACATCGGTCTCTCACACCTCGAAGGTTTCGGAGGTGTGGAGGGTATCCGCAAGGGCAAGGGCGAGTTGTTCGACCACCTCAACGAAAATGGCGGTCGCGCATTTATTCCACAAGAGGACGAGGTGCTCAGCAAGATGGCTGCCGAGCGCGAGGACTTGGCCGTAGAGAGCTACTCTCGCTCGATTTGCGAGGGTTTTAAGAGCAACCTCACGGGCGACTACAACCGATACAATATCGCAGCGGCGGTGGAGATTGGCCGTTACTTTGGCGTAGCCGATGAGCGTATTGCCGAGGCTATTCTCTCGTTCCAGCCCGATAACAACCGTTCGCAGGCAGTAAAGACCGAGCACAACAGCCTCGTAGTTGACTGCTACAATGCCAACCCTTCGAGTATGGAGGCGGCACTGGATAATATCGCGACAATGGAGGCTGAGCACAAGGTTTTGATCTTGGGCGATATGCTCGAGCTTGGCGAGTGGAGTGCCGAGGCGCATCAGAATATCCTCCGCAAGGCGGATAAGGTAGCCGAGCAGATTATCCTTGTGGGTGGCGAGTTCACCAAGGCGCACGGCGTCGTAAGCGAGGAGTTGGAGAGCAACTATGCACTCTACCCTACTACAGCCGAGGCTTTGACAGCCCTTAACGAGAAACCAATCCTCAACGCCCTTGTTTTATTAAAGGGTTCGCGAGGTATAGCACTTGAGAAATTGATAGAAAAGTTATAACATTATGGAAGAAAAGAAGAATATTTCCCTACCTGAGAACGCCTATCGTGAGTTGAAGGCAGGCGAAGAGTACCAGCCGGTAATGTCGGCAGAGAGCAAACCAGCCGAGGCTACGCCATACTCGGTGACAATGGGTGTAATTATGGCGATTATATTTTCGGCAGCTGCAGCCTTCCTCGGTTTGAAGGTTGGTCAGGTGTTCGAGGCGGCTATTCCTATCGCAATTTTGGCAGCGGGTATCGGCTCGTTGCGCGGTAAGAAGGGTATGCTCGGCGAGAATGTGATTATTCAGTCTATCGGTGCATCGTCGGGTGTTATCGTGGCGGGAGCAATCTTTACGCTTCCAGCGCTCTACATTCTCGGTTTGGAGGCACACTTCTACCAGGTATTCCTCTCGTCGTTGTTGGGCGGTGTGTTGGGTATTGTGTTGTTGATTCCGTTCCGCAAGTATTTCGTGAAGGATATGCACGGCAAATACCCATTCCCTGAGGCTACAGCAACTACCGAGGTGCTCGTATCGGGCGAGAAGGGCGGCAAGCAGACTGCTGTCTTGGTAATTGCCGGTTTGATTGGCGGTTTGTACGACTTCGCAGTATCGTCGTTCGGCGCATGGGCTGAGAATATCTCTACCAAGATGACCTCTTGGGGTGTAGCCGTAGCCGACAAGTTCAAGGTTGAGTGCTCGATGAATACGGGTGCAACACTCCTCGGTTTGGGTTATATCATCGGCTTGAAATATGCCGTAATCATCACCGCAGGTTCGTGCCTTGTATGGTTTGTTATCGTACCGCTCGTAGGCTACGCTTCGGGCGACTTGGCTTCGATAAGCTCGGCAGCTTCGGCGGCAACTGACGCGATGAGCGCGATGGATATCTTCTTCAAATATGGTCGTCCTATCGGCATTGGCGGTATTGCAATGGCTGGTTTGATTGGCATTATCAAGCAGTCGGGCATCATCAAGCAGGCTGTAGGCCTCGCCGTTAAGGAGTTGGGTGGAAAGAAGAGCGGTGGCGAGGAGGCTCGTACTCAGCGCGACCTCTCGATGCGCGTTATCCTCTCGATTATCATCGCAGTATTGATTTCGACAGTTGTATTCTTCCAGTTCGGCATCTTGGGCAACTGGGTACACACTATCGTTGCGCTTTTGATTGTATTTATCATCTCGTTCCTCTTCACTACCGTAGCAGCAAATGCTATCGCTATCGTAGGCTCGAACCCTGTATCGGGAATGACATTGATGACATTGATCCTTTCGTCACTCGTTTTGGTTTCGATTGGCCTCAACGGTAAGGAGGGTATGACCGCAGCGTTGATTATCGGAGGTGTAGTTTGTACAGCACTCTCGATGGCCGGAGGTTTTATCACAGACCTCAAGATTGGTTATTGGCTCGGCACAACCCCAAGCACACAGCAAAAGTGGAAGTTCCTCGGAACATTCGTATCGGCAGCAACCGTTGCGGGTGTGATGATTATCTTGAACAAGACATACGGCTTCGTGGGTGACAACGCTTTGACTGCTCCACAGGCCAACGCCATGGCAGCCGTTATCGAGCCATTGATGAAGGGTGGCGAGACTCCGTGGATTCTCTACTTTGCAGGCGCCATATTGGCCCTCGTATTGAATTGGATTGGCGTTCCTGCTTTGGCTTTCTCACTCGGTATGTTTATCCCAATGTCGTTGAACCTTCCACTCGTAGTGGGTGGTGCTATCGCTTGGTTCGTATCGAACCGCTCGAAGGACGAGGCATTGAACAAGGCTCGCTTCGACCGCGGAACACTCCTCGCATCGGGCTTTATCGCCGGTGGCGCATTGATGGGTGTGGTAGCAGCAATTTTGAAGTTCGCAGGCGTCGACTTCTTCATGACCGAATGGGCAGCTTCGAACTCTGCAGAGTGGCTCGCTTTGGCGATGTACATCGCTTTGGCAATATACTTCACCGTTCATACATTGAAGGCAAAGAAAGAGGAGTAGAATGGGCTTTAGGGGCACTATAAACGGCATCTGTTTGGCAGTAGTGGCTTTTGCTACCGCCTGCCAAAGCAGTAACGTACCTCTTATCTCGGCCGAGGGAGCAACTCTCATTTCGCAAGCCGAGAATAAGATGTCGCACTGCACCTCCACCGCAATACTCTCCAACGGAGAGGTGTGGTGCGCCTACTACCGCGACCTCGTCGGCAATGTCGAGGACCCCGTAAATACCTCTATCGAAATAGTCCTGAGCCGCTTCAACATAGAGAAGTGGCAGTCGCCCGAAATCGCCCATACCACTCTCTTCAAGGCGGGAGATAAACTCGGCGATTTCACCCAGGGCAACTATGCGGCATACGACCCTATTCTTTTCGAGGTGGGCGGAGCGATGCGTTGCATTGTTCAGGCTTTCGAAGATGGCGAGTCGTGCCTGGCAGCATTCGACATCGACCGCACAAGCGGCACTCCGCTCGACAAGATGATGCGTTGCACGCTGACCTACGCAACCGAGAACGGCAATAAGACCATTCCTTTAAAGGCTTCGGCATTGCGAGAGTTATACACTCAGAATGGCACCGCATCGTTCGAGAACTACGAGCGACCGCTTATCGACAAGCAGTTTGTACGTCACGGCGAGTGGTACTACAATGTGCTATGCAATTGGTACTGCGTCGAGGCTCGACCAATGGTTGTACGCACTAAAGACGGCATAAACTACGAGGTTGTATTCGTCTGCTCCGAGTTCGAGTATGGTTGCACCGAGGCCTCTATGGCAATAGCCGATGAACGCATCTATGTGATTGGTCGTTCGCGCTCGCCAAAGCGAGGATCATTCCTCGGCTGCTACTCACTTTCGGGCGAGTGTCTGACCAAGCCCTATCATGTTGGCGACGACGGCTCACGCCCCGAAATGATTGTGCGCAAAGGTAAAATTTATGCGATGTACAACATTTTGCCGCTCCTAAAAGATGAGAATGGCAAGGAGATATATCGCAGTCGTGTACGCCTTGCCGAATTGGACAAGGAGTGCAAGATTACCCGTTCGTGGGACTACGAGGCACCATACAGTATGCAGTACTTCTGCCTTGACGAGTACAACGGAGAGGTCTATCTCACCTTCACGGAGGATAGGTTCCGCCGTGCCGACAAGCAGAAGGGCAACATCGCATTTGTAAAGACAAATTTGTAAAAATTTAGATAAGAGTTTTTTAGGACTAAACGCAAAAATATACATTACACTAATTCAAAATCGGAGGTGATTAGGCTATTTTTGCGCGTTGCGCAGTGGTGAAAAGCGGAGCATACTCGGACGTATGTGAGCATTTACACCGCAAGCAAGGTACAAAAAGAGTCAATCAGAACGATTTTCAAAACTAAAAGCTATGGAGTTAAAAGAGAGATTTTTGAAATATGTCGCTATCGACACGCAGAGCGATGAGAATAGCGAAACATTCCCTTCGTCGGCGAAGGAGTGGGACTTGTTAAACCTCTTGGTTGAGGAGATGAAGGCACTCGGTTTGGAGGATGTATCGATCGACAAGTATGGCTACGCTATGGGTACCATCCCGGCCACTAAGGGCAAAGAGACTGCACCTGTAATCGGCTTCCTCGCACACGTTGATACGTCGCCCGATATGAGCGGCGCGAACGTTCGTCCTCGCATCATCGAGGAGTACGACGGCAAGGATATTGTTCTCAATCCGTCACTCACAATGAAGGTTTCGGAGTTTCCGGAGTTGAGCCGTTTTGTGGGCCACACCCTTATTCACACCGACGGCACTACCCTGCTCGGCGCAGACGACAAGGCGGGTGTAGCGGAGATTATGACCGCGGCTGAGTACCTTATGGCACACCCCGAGATTGAGCACGGCAAGATTCGCATCGGCTTCACTCCTGACGAGGAGATTGGCCGTGGCGTAGATTTCTTCGACGTGAAGGCCTTTGGCGCAGACTTCGCCTACACAATGGACGGCGGCTTCGAGGGAGAATTGGAGTACGAGAACTTCAATGCTGCATCGGCTAAAATCGCTATCCAGGGTCGCAATGTTCACCCTGGTTATGCCAAGAATAAGATGATTAACGCTATCGAGGTAGCTTGCGAATTGAACTCGATGATTCCTGCCACTCAGCGCCCTGAATACACCGAGGGTTACGAGGGCTTCTACCACTGCGTAGGTTTCACCGGTACAGTCGAGGAGGCCTCTATATCGTACATTATCCGCGACCACGACTTCGACAAGTTCGAGGCTAAGAAGGTGTGGATGTGGGATTGCGTGGGTATGCTCAACAAGAAGTATGGCGGTGCTCTCACACTCACAATCAAGGATCAGTACTACAATATGCGTAAGCAGGTTGAGCCACACCCGCAGGTTATCGAGTTGGCTAAGGAGGCGATGTACGAGGCCAATGTAACACCTATCGTACGCCCTATTCGTGGCGGAACCGATGGTGCGCGCCTCTCGTTTATGGGCTTGCCTTGTCCGAACATCTTTGCCGGCGGTATGAACTTCCACGGCAAGTTCGAGTACTGCTCTTTGAACTCGATGGAGAAGGCCGTAAAGGTTATTATCAATCTCTGTAAGCTCTGGGCGAAGTAAACGGAAAAGTGAAAACGGAAAACTTAAAAATAACTGCCGAGCGAACGCTCGGCAGTTATTTTATCTATTAGCTAGTGGCCGTTAGCCTTAGTTTTTTATGGCAACAACGAAGTACAAGCATCCATTTCAAAGCATACAACCTCCCATTACTAGACTATTTCAACCATCGAAAGGTCTGCAGACATTTTTCGAAATCTTTTGCCCACAAATTGCATTCTGACTCTCTATAAGAATATACAATTTTCAGGAAGTATCTGTTATTAAAAAATATACAAATTTTACATTTTACTGGTGGTGCACCATACACTCCTGTACGAGTATAGTGAACTATAAAGCATTGATTCCCATTAACAACTTCATTTCCGTATTTAATGTCGTACGCTCGCATACCAGAGGATAATTCATTGTCAATCATCTCTCGAACATCTTGCTCTGTAATTAGCCCTATTTGCTCGTTGTTACTAGGGTATGTTCCTGGAGCATCAGAATAAAAGAGAAGCATTATCCTGGCATACTTCGTTCGAGCTTCTGGAATATTAAATGACAATCCCTTTTGTTGAAACACTGCCGACTTATTGTCCGCGTGTGTATAAAACCCTAGTTCAGACTGGATTTTCGTATAGCGATCATTCCCTCCACGCAATTCAACCGTTGGTGGTACTTTTATAGAAAAAGCGCCATTATTAAACCTATATTCCGCCCAATCACTTGGCACCAGTACATCTTTGTTTGCTTTATCTGATACAGTACACGATAATACGGAAAATAGAGATATTGCTACAACTAAAATGTTATTTATCTTCATTTGTATGTTTCTTAATCTTAAATTCTACAAAATATATAACTCCTATATATACAGTATAAGGAATAATAAATTGAAATGGTATATACCAATCACACTCTTTCCAGATTTCTGAAAACATATCTTTAGCATGTGAATAGCATGTTGCATCTTGCAAAATCATTAAAAATATTAGATGGTACAAAACATATATTTGCACAAAATAACGATTATACTTTTTAATATTCCAATTTTTTTATCCACTTGGGCAATCTCGCTTTGTTTTTCTTTATAGGCAATGCTTCAACTTTGCCAATATTATCATTTGCACATTGTACAATTGATTTTTCCGTTACAGATGCAGTTACAGTTTTGGTTTTAACCTCCGTAGAAAAATCTTTCTGCACCTCAGAATCTTCTTGGTGTAATGACTTATTTTGTGCAGGTATTACATTTGTCAAATCATGTGACATTAAAGATTGCTCTTCATCTTTTGGTTTTGTTGGCGTGACAAGTTTGATTTGCTTTCTATATATAGACCTATAATCACTTGGCTGAGTCAGCCACATCATAACATAATACTGAGCTATTGGGAAAGGCACAAATAAAAGAAGTAGTGCACCACCACTATGTCCTGCATCATGCAGTCTTCTAACAGCTAAAGAAAGAGACGGGATAAGCAACAAACCACAGACAATAAGAGCAACAACAAGCCACCCGTCATATTCTGTTGCATCAGTTAACAAAGCACAAGAGCCAATTATAACAAGCCAAGATAAAGTTCTAAAAAGAAACCACCACCAATATTCTGCACGGGTTGCCACCCCAGAAAAATCAAAGGTTTTCTTGAAACCATTTTTAATCGCAGTAGAAAAGGACACCATATTGTTTTATATTTTATGTTTGCCCATCAACCTCAAATGTGCAGTTAATATAAAACAAGAAAGTGTGAGGCCGATTAGTTTATCTGAATGGAGGCTCTGGAATGCCTATGCTACAAATAAACAATACCCCACACCCGTACTGGCAGGTATAGGGCAACGAAAGTGCCATTTACACCAATACTAGGTGACGAGTGTGTTGCTTCCCTTGTAGCATTGAAAATTTTCCAGATTTCCATTCAAGGACAAAAGCTAATACACTTTCATCAAAATATGTCTGCAATCCGAAGATTACACTACAAAATTAAGAATTTATTTCTGAAAGAGCAAAAAAAATCTCTTATCTCTCGTCTTTTTATTATCTTTGCCAAAGAAAATAGCCAAGAGCCAATGGCTAATGGCTAACGGCTAAAAGCCTCAAAAATTATTTTCTAGAGTTGTGAAATTGTGCGCAATTTTTTTTTAATTTTGCGAAAGAATTGCAGTAGCAATCAGTGGCATAGAATGGCAATGAATGGCAAGCGTTCGCTCACGCTCACTGAATGGCATTGAATGGCAGATTTATAGATGGATATAACAAAGCAAAATAACAATCTGTATCGCAATCTTATTGCCTATCGCAAGGCGATGGTTATATACGATTTAACTTACCATTTCTGCGAGAGATTTATTGCTATTGGCGACCGTACCAAAGACCAAATGATACAAGCCGCTCGTTCGGGTAAGCAGAACATAGTCGAGGGCAAAGCAGCTTCGCTAACCTCAGCCGAAACGCACTTAAAGTTGTTGGGCGTAGCGAGGTCGAGTTTTCAAGAGTTGTTGGAAGACTATATCGACTACCTTCGGACTCGTAATTTGCGAATATGGGAAACCAATTCAAAAGAGGTGGAGGTTATGAGAGAACTCGGTTTGAAGCATCGCGAGTCGAAATTCTTTGTGGAACTAGCTGAAACGAGAAACGACGAAGTAATTGCGAATATGGCGATTGTATTGCTATACCAAGAGGACGTATTGCTACGTAAACACATAGAGAAACAGATTTCACGCTTTGTCAGTGAGGGCGGTTTTAGGGAGTCCTTGACAAAAGCGCGTATTGAAGAAAAGAGGAGAAAGTAGTATTTTTGCCATTCAATGCCATTCAGCAATCTCTGATTGCGCATGCCATTAAGGGCGTAGCCCGAATGCCATTGAATGCCATAAAAGAAAACAAACAGGTATGAACAAAAGATTTGGTTTTGTTAAGGTTGCTGCTGCGACGCCATTGGTAAAATTGGCAGATTGCCACGCAAATGCCGAGGCGATAGATAAGATGACCGCCGAGGCTATGGAGCGCGGAGTAAGCGTAGTGGTATTCCCTGAGTTGTCGCTCACGGGCTACACTTGCGGAGATCTGTTCTTGCAGTCGCGAATCATCGAGGCGGGCGACGAGGCTTTGGAATCGCTGTTGGCTACCCCACGTCCGATAGTTTCGATTGTCGGAATGCCGATTTACTACAAGAACAACCTCTACAACTGCGCCGTGGTGATTGCTAATGGCAAAATTTGCGGTATCGTACCAAAGAGCTATATTCCGAACTACTCGGAGTTCTACGAGAGCCGCTGGTTTACCGAGGGTCGCGATATTCGCAACGCCGAGATTACAATCTGCGGTCAGCGTGTGCGCTTCGGCTCCGACCTCCTCTTCGAGGTACACGGAACACGCTTTGGAGTGGAGATTTGCGAGGATTTGTGGGTACCGGCTCCGCCTTCGTCTGATATGGCTTTGGCGGGTGCAACACTCATCTTCAACCAGTCGGCTACGCCTGAGATTTTGGGCAAGCACACCTACCTGCGCTCGCTTATCAAGCAGCAGTCGGCACGCGCCTTGTGTGGCTATATCTATGCATCGGCTGGTGTGGGCGAATCTTCGACCGACCTCGTATTTACGGGCAACGGCATTATCGCCGAGAATGGCAAAATCATCGCTGCTCGCGAGCGCTTTGTGCGCGATGCACGATTGACCGTCGCCGACATCGACGTCGAGCATATCTTCAACGAGCGTCGTCGTCACACCTCGTTCATCAACCTTGACAATCGCTTTGACGTTATAAAGATCGACATCGCACAACCCGAAAGCGAGTTGGAGCGCGTAATTAACCCTGCGCCATTTATCCCTGAGGATTTGAGCGAGGGTTGCCAGGAGGCCTTCACAATTCAGTGCTCAGGTCTTGCTCAGCGCCTTGCACATATCGGCTGCAAGAGTGTTGTGATTGGCATTTCGGGCGGTTTGGACTCGACCTTGGCGCTGTTGGTAACGGCTGCTACATTCGATATGCTCGGTCTCGACCGCAAGGGCATTATCGGCGTTACAATGCCGGGCTTCGGCACTACCGACCGCACCTATCAGAACGCCTTGACGCTGATGAAGGAGTTGGGTATCTCGTCGCGCGAAATCTCTATCCGCAAGGCGTGCGAGCAGCACTTTGCAGACATTGGACTCGACCCGAACGAGCGTGGCGCTGCGTACGAAAACTCGCAAGCTCGCGAGCGCACACAGATACTTATGGACTTGGCCAACAAGGAGAACGGTATCGTCATCGGTACGGGCGATTTGAGTGAGGCGGCACTCGGCTGGGCAACCTACAATGGCGACTCGATGTCGATGTACAACCCGAACTGCTCGATCCCGAAGACTTTGGTGCGCAAGCTCGTTGAGTGGTGCGCCGCAAACGATAAGAACGAGAAGGTACGCGCTACCCTCAGCGATATTGTCGATACGCCTGTAAGCCCTGAGCTTCTGCCTGCCGACAGCGAGGGTAACATCGCACAAAAGACCGAGGATTTGGTGGGACCATACGCTCTGCACGACTTCTTCATCTACAACTTCTTGCGCAAGGGCTTCTCGCCTGCAAAGATTGAGTATTTGGCATGTTGTGCTTTCAGCGGAGAGTTCTCGAAGGAGGAGATTAAGCATTGGTTGCAGGTATTCCTTCGCCGCTTCTTCTCGCAGCAGTTCAAACGCTCGGCAGCACCCGATGGACCAAAGGTGGTTACCGTATCGCTCTCGCCACGTGGCGACTTGCGAATGTCGTCCGACGCGCTGGTAAATGAGTGGTTGAAATAAACGGAAAACGGAAAACGGAACCGATGCCAAACCGAGCGCAGAGATTGCTTGCAAGCTATGCCGAGGTGCGAAGGAGGAAAAGCCTGCGAAGCAGGATTAAAACGGAAAACAAAAAACGGACTGATTTTTCAGTCCGTTTTTGTTGGCTATTAGCTCTTGGCCATTGGCCATTAGCTTTTTGACGAGAGATTTTCAGAATTCTTTTTTTGTTTATTGGACAAAGATTTGTATATTTGTAACAGCATTGCGGAATACGCTATGTTTATAAATGGCATTTAGGCTATTGTTTAGTTGACGAAACGACCAAATTTAACAACTGACGAACAATAGGCACACTAAATGCTCACGCTCTATGGGCGTGGGTATGTGCTTTCGTCAGTGAGGTGCTTGGTCGTACCTGTCAGCAGAAGCATAATCCACGCTTCTTTTTTTTAAGTTAAGCGGTTGCCATATAAAAAGCAACAACTACTATTATTTAACTTAAATATCAATTATTATGAAAAAGATTCTATTAGTTTTGATGGCAACATTTGGCTCCGGATTCTTTGCAATGGCTCAAGATGTTATTGTATTAAAGAATGCAGAGGAGATACAAGCAAAAGTCAAGTCAATAGGTCTAAACGAGATTCTATATCTTAAATGGAATAATCTTGAAGGCCCGACTTACACTATGCCAATATCAGAAATATTATTTATAAAATATGCAAATGGTCAAAAAGACACCTTTACCAACCAGATACAATCTGCTCGAATCAAACCGATAGGAAAGATTGCTACTCAGGAGGACTTTTCGCAACCAAAACTACAAGCATATACCTATTTAGGAGCAGATTTTACATCGTGGTTTGGAGGTCCATCGCTTGATTTTAGTTTAGGTGCTCGCACTTCAAAGTACCTCTATTTCGGAGGTGGCGTAGGCTGGCACAATCTTATGGAAACATATAGATATTATAATTGGCTTCCATATTTAACCTTCACAACAGATATCAAGGCATACATCCCAACAAAAAGTAAATTTTCGCCACGATTCGATCTATCTTTTGGAAGTACAGTCGATGTTATAGATGCATATGCTGGTCTATACTTAAGCTTTGGAGCAGGTTTTGACTATCGTAAATTCTCATTTGGCGCTGGTTATCAGATGCCCGTATATGCAGATATAATTATACCGCAAGGTTATGTTCGTCTCGGTATGCGATTTGGCAAGTAATCTAACAAAATAAAAAACGGACTGATTTTTCAGTCCGTTTTTTGTTGGCTATTAGCTGTTGGCCATTGGCCATTAGTTTTTTTAATGCAGAATGCAAAATGCAAAATGCAAAATTATTTTTCTTTTCCCGACACCCAAAAAAGCGTAAATGATTGAGGAAATTTTGTGCGAAGCAAGGTAGCGAAAGCGGAGCATACTAAAAGGTATGTGAGCATTTCGATATCCGAAGATTCGTGCAAAAAGAACTCATCAGAACGATTTTCGCTCCAAGTCTATAAAGGTAAACGCCCCGTCATACCCCTCACCGTGCGGAAACTCCTCTCGCGAAACCTCCTGCCACTCGGAGTAGTCAATATCGGGGAAAGAAGTGTCACCCTCGTACGAGCGATGCACAATAGTCAGGTATAACTTATCGGCCAAAGGCAACGCCTGCTTGTAAATCTGCGCACCACCAATGATAAACACCTCCTCATCGGCAGGAAACATCGCCACAGCCTCCTCCAACGAGTGAGCCACAAGGCAGCCCTCGAACTCGCTGTCACCACGTGTAACAACCACGTTTGTGCGCTTCGGGAGCGGACGTCCAATCGACTCGTAGGTCTTTCGACCCATTACAACGGGGTGACCCGTCGTAGTGGTACGGAAACGGCGCATATCCTCCTTGATATTCCACAAGAGGGCATTCTTATCGCCGATTACATAGTTCTCGGCTATTGCAACGATTACAGATACCATAAATTCTAGCCATTAGCCGTTGGCTATTAGCCATTAGCTTTTTTTAATTAAAAATTAATTCTCCACTTTCAACTAGAAAAATCGGAGATGATTAGGCTATTTTTGTGCGAAGCCAGGCGATGAAAGCGGAGCATAGCCGACCTATGTGAGCATTTCAGCGTCCGCAGATTCGTGCAAAAAGAGTCAATCAGAACGATTTTAAAATGACATTGGTGCTTTAATGGTTGGATATGGGTCGTAACCCTCAAGCTCGAAATCCTCATACTTAAAGTCGAAAATCGACTTTACATCGGGGTTGATGTGCATCTTAGGCAAAGTACGCGGAGTGCGCGAAAGCTGCTCATCGACTTGCTCGAAGTGGTTGAGGTAGAGGTGTGTGTCGCCCAAAGTGTGAACGAACTCACCAGCCTCCAAGCCGCAAACCTGCGCCATCATCATAGTAAGCAATGCGTACGATGCGATGTTGAACGGCACACCGAGGAATGTATCGGCACTACGCTGGTAGAGCATACACGAAAGCTTTCCGTCAGCCACATAGAATTGGAAGAGGGTGTGGCATGGTGGCAAAGCCATCTTCTCGACATCGGCAACATTCCACGCCGAAACGATAATACGACGCGAATCGGGGCTATTCTTAATCAAATCCACAGCCTGCTGAATCTGGTCGATAGCATCGCCATTTGGACGTGGCCATGAGCGCCACTGGTAGCCATATACATGGTTTAAATCGCCAAACTTATAGCCCTCAATCGGCGAGTCGATACCCTCCTGCGCCGCACGCAAGAACTCCTCCATCGAAACCGGCAAGACGCCCTCCTTGATGCAGAGTTCGTTGTAGTGGCGATATGCGTCGTTATCCCAGATATGTACGCCATTATCGACAAGGTACTTGATATTGGTATCGCCATTGAGGAACCACAACAACTCGTGGATAATGCCCTTCAAAAAGACCTTCTTGGTTGTCAGCAACGGAAAACCCTGCGAGAGGTCGAAGCGCATCTGATGTCCAAAGACGCTCTTTGTACCTGTGCCGGTACGATCAGTCTTAACAACGCCCTCGTTCTTAATTCGGGCAAGTAGGTTGAGATATTGTTTCATTGCTTATTGTATTGTTATCTTTTTCAACTCAATTTTTCCATTATTGTCGAGTGCTACATAGCTCGGCTGTGTATGCCAATCGCCCATAAAGAGTATGCGCTGGTTGCTCTTTACGTCCGCTGCATAGTGAAGATGTCCAAAAATAAAGTAATCAACCTTGTGCTCCAAGCCATACTCGAGTGCATAATCGACGAGATAGTCAAGCACCTCCGGTCCATAATCCTCGTTGTGCGACTTGCGCGACTTGCCACTCCACCACTTGCCAAAACGCATAAAGCAGTTGGGGTGTATAAGTCCCGAGGCCAGCCAACGCAACGACTTCGAGCGGAACATCGCATTCATAATCTGCAAGAGTGGTTGTCCCTTGATATTCATATTGTCGCCGTGCGCCACAAAGAGTGTTTTGCCGGCAACGGTAAAGGTCTGCGGCTTGGTGTAGAGCTCGATGCCGCACTCCTCGGTAAGGTAGTTGCCTATCCACATATCGTGGTTGCCTGTGAGCATAACAATCTTCACGCCCTTGTCGCTCAGCTCGGCCAAACGACCCAGCACACGCACAAAGCCCTTAGGCACGACCTGCTTATACTCAAACCAAAAGTCGAAAATATCGCCCACAAGATAGAGCGACTCGGCGTCTGCCTCAATCTGTGAGAGAAAGTCGAGAAATCGACGCTCCACCCTTCTCTGTTCGGCCTTATCACCCGAACCAAGATGTATGTCCGATACAAAATAATGCATAGTCTCTTCTATTTGAACATTTTGGCAAGTTGGCGCTCCAACGCCCTGCCATATAGGTTCTTGGCAATAATGTTTCCGTTGCGGTCAATCAGGTAGTTCGACGGCAACATCTGCACATTATAGGCCAACAACATTGGTGAGAGTTCGCCACCGAAATCGCACACCGAAATCCAAGGCAGGCGCTGCCCCTGCACCGCAGTAATCCAAGCCACCTTCGAGGTGTCGGCCGAAACCTGATATACACGGAAGCCATGTGGCTTGTACATCTCGTATATCGCCTTCAAATCGGCATTCAATATGTTGCTATTACCATACTCAGCCGACCAGAAATCGACCAAAACAACATTTCCGTCCAACGACGATAGTGCCACCTCGTTGCCATACATATCACGACCTTTCAACTCGGGATATGTGCGAGTTTCGATCGACTTCATAAGCGATACTCGCGCCGTCATACTTGCAATATCATTGCTCAACGAGAGCAAGAAAGGCGAGTTAGGATACTTGGCCGACACTGCGTCCAAGACGGTGCGATAGTATATCAAATCGCTCTCAATACTCGTCAGGTGTTGATCTCCAGGCAAGCGCTGATAGAGCGCATATACAGCCGAAAGACTCTCCTTATTCTCAACGATAAAGGCAATCTGCTTGCGCTTGATATTGTGATAGGTGGTACTATACTGAAAATCGAGTTTTACAATATCGTTTGCATCGGCCGTGCGATACTTGTTGATAATTTTCTCGAGCGCAAATTGTCCGTCGATAAAGTTCTTGTTGAACGCGCGCAACAACTCCGACTCGCGTGAGCCACTAACAGTGTAGCTCATCAGGATATTTCCCATCGCCTTCAACTCGATATTCTCGCCACGCGAAACGAGCAACGGAATACGTCCCTTGCCATAGACAACATGGTAGAGCGACGGTGTTTCGGGCAGGTTCTTAATCTCAAGTTTATAATATCCGTCTTGGTCGAGGGCTACAGAGTCTATTATCTTTCCACCTGTTATTGTGGTCTCTTCGAGGTAGACCATATTGGCCCTCAAGCCCACAAATCGGCCCTCAATCTTTGCGTCATTTCCCTGGAAGTCGGCCATAACGTAGAACGCAACAGCCACAGCAGCCACAACGACAACCAGCGCAACCGATATTTTAAACCACAACTTCTTCATAATTCCCAATTCGAGTTAAACATCTTGTTTCTCAACAACCAACGGCTAACTACTTCTGTGTATTGTGTCGCTGCTGGCCATTTTTGCGTGCGCCCTTTTGCGCTTGGCGTGTAGCGCGCTGCTGATGTTTTCCGTTCTTTTGGTGCGAAACGGCCGATTTCTGTCCCATCTCGACCTTTTTAAGGCTCTCTCCATCGAGATTTATACCACCTTCGGACAAGTTGCGTATATCATTTGCTATCATCTCGGCAGTCGGGTGCTCCTGGTTGTACTCCATACTCTTTCCGTACATATATCGGAAGACATCGCCAATCTCCGACTCCAAGACCTCGGGCGCCTCGTACTTCAAGCGGTTTATCACTCGCACGATATTTTTGCCGTAGTGTTTGTGCGATATATCGCTCTGCGGATAGGCCAACGGCTCGGGCTTAACAGCCAAATCCTCGCGTGTAGGGAGCGGATACGGGCTATCGACATCGAGACGGAAGTCCGACATAATAAAGAGGTGATCCCATAGCTTGTGGGTAAAATCTGCCGTATCGCGCAACAGCGGATTAAGATTGCCCATAACGGCAATTACCGCCTTAGCTTGATGAGTACGCTCATCTCTATCCTCGATCTCGAGCAACGAATCTATCATCTCCTGAATATGGCGACCATACTCGGGAATCAACAAACGACGACGCTGGTAGTTGTAATTTTTATTCATAAAATAATCTATTGACAAAGGCGAAAATCGTATTTACTACACCTTTCCCGCTATCCTATATCGGCCGAAAGACGTGCCACACAGCCGCAGAGAGTAGGATATTTGGCTCCTCGAAGCCCCTGCACCGCCCCACGGACAACATTATGCAGTATCGGGTAAAAGGTTTACCTTTGGTCCACTATCACAATGCAAAAATAGTATTTTTTTTACAGAATAACAAAATGGCAAAAGTTTTAATCTTAGAACAATCAAAAAGTGTGCGCAACAACCTACGCGAAAGGTTGGAATTTGAGGGGTTTTCGACCGAGGGTGCCGAGACTACGGCCCTTGCACGAAAGATGTGCGAAAATATCCCCTTCGACATCATTCTGGCCGACAATGCCGAGGGTCTTGCCGATACGAATCTTCCGTTTATAATCCTATCGCGTACCAACGATATAGACTCGGCAGTCGAGGCTGTGCGACTCGGTGCGGTCGATTTCCTGACCAAGCCTATCGATATGAATCGGCTGCTAAAATCTATCCGAAAAGTGATTGCCCCGCCACTGCCGTCCGCAAACGCCATCGTAACACCCCTTCGACCGAAGCAGACTCGCACAAAAAATAGCGCCGAATGTAACACTATCGAGCCGATTGTAGGCGACTCCGAAGCTATCGTTCACGTCCGCGAACTTATCGACAAGGTGGCTCGTAGCGAAGCTCGCGTTCTCATCACCGGCGAGAACGGTACGGGCAAGGAGTTAGTGGCAAAATGGCTACACTGCAAAAGCCCTCGTGCCGAGGCTCCGTTTGTCGAGGTAAACTGCGCCGCCATACCGTCTGAACTTATTGAGAGTGAATTATTTGGCCACGAGCGAGGAGCCTTTACTTCGGCCATAAAACAGCGCAAAGGAAAGTTCGAACAAGCGGACGGCGGAACGCTCTTTATGGACGAGATTGGCGATATGTCGCTATCGGCTCAGGCGAAGGTTTTGCGAGCCTTGCAGGAGCGCAAAATTTCGAGAGTCGGAAGCGACCGCGACATCGAGGTTGACGTGCGAGTAATTGCCGCCACAAATAAGAATCTCGAGAAGGAGATTCGCGATGGAAATTTCCGCGAAGATTTGTATCATCGCATCGGTGTAATCTTGATAAAGGTACCACCTTTGCGCGAACGCAAAGGCGACGTTGAAATTCTCGTAAAACACTTCCTCGAGAGCATTTGTCAGGAGTACAACATTCCGACAAAAAAGATTGATACTAAAGCTCTTGCGATGCTCTCAGAGAAGCGCTGGAGCGGCAACATTCGAGAGCTACGAAACGTTGTCGAACGCCTCGTCGTCCTGGCCGACAAGAGCATCACCAAAGAGGACATCGAGCAGTACTGCTAAGGGGCGAACGAAGAGCGGAGAGCGAAATTATAAAACAGAAAACAAAGTTTTCCGTTTTCCGCTTTAATCCTGCTATGCAGGCTTTTCCTCCTTCGCGCCAAGGCATAGCCTGCAAGCAGTCTCTGCTCTTGGCTTGGCGTCGTTTCCGTTTTTCCACTCCAAGCGAAAACCGAAAAACTAAAAGTTTTCCGTTTTCCGCTTTCCGTTTTTCGTTTGTTTTTGTATCTTTGCGCCCACAAGTGTATTAAACCCGAAAATGAAAGCAGTTTCAACAGTTAAGGCTTTGCGAGAGGAACTCGCTCAATGCCAAGGCAAAAAGATAGGTTTTGTTCCCACTATGGGAGCATTGCACGAGGGACATATCTCGCTCGTGGAGCGCGCTCGCAAGGAGTGCGACGTTGTGGTTGCAAGTGTATTCGTCAACCCAACCCAATTCAACGACAAGAACGATTTGCGCAACTACCCTCGTACCCCCGAGGCTGATGCAAAGATGCTCGAGGAGGCTGGCGTAGATTTCGTTTTATTCCCATCGGTAGAGGAGATCTACCCCGAGCCTGATACTCGTCAGTTCGACTTTGGTCAAATTGACAAGGTTATGGAGGGAGCAACCCGCCCAGGTCACTTCAACGGCGTAGCGCAGGTAGTTTCTCGTCTCTTTGCTATCGTCGAGCCAACTTGCGCTTACTTCGGCGAAAAGGATTTTCAGCAGATTGCCGTAATTCGCGCTATGGTAGCACAACTCGGCTTGGAGGTCGAGATTATCGACTGCCCTATTATCCGCGACTTTGACGGCTTGGCTCGTTCGTCGCGCAATCTTCTTCTCACACCCGCTCACCGTGCCGCAGCACCCCACATCTACGAAGTGTTGAGCGCCGCAGTGGCTAAGGTTGGCGAGTTGTCACCTGCCGAGCTCACCGCGTGGGTTGTAGCCGAGGTAGAGAAGAACGAACTCTTGAAGGTAATTTACTTTGCCGCCGTTGATGCTCTCTCGTTGCAGACAATCGAGAATTGGAGCGACTCGGAGCGTGTGCAGGGTTGCATCGCAGTCCAGGCCGGCGAGATTAGATTGATAGATAACATAAAACTTAAATAAAACGATGGTAATCGAAGTATTAAAATCCAAGATTCACCGAGTACACATCACTGAGGCGAATGTCGATTATGTCGGCAGCATCACCATTGACTCGGATTTGCTCAAGGCAGCAAACATTATCCGTGGCGAGAAGGTACAGGTTGTGAATGTAACAAATGGTGAGCGACTCGAGACCTACGCTATACCTGGCGAGGCTGGCAGTGGCGTAATCTGCTTGAATGGCGCAGCTGCCCACAAGGCAAGCGTTGGAGATATTGTCATCATCATCTCCTATGCTGCGATGGACTTCGAGGAGGCGAAGTCGTTTGAGCCAAACGTAATCTTCCCTGATACAGCAACCAATAAATTGGTGAAATAGTATGGAGGTGGCATTATCGATAGTGGCGATAGTTCTCGCCATATTGGGCGTAATCGGCTGTATTTTGCCGATAGTACCGGGTGTGATCATCTCTTACGGAGGTCTTGTGTGCCTCTACTTCTGCCCAAGTGCCGAAATTTCGCTAACACAGCTCATCATCTACGGCATTATCGCCATCGTGCTCACTGTTGTTGACTTTATGCTTCCGTCCTACTTCAGCAAGAAGTTCGGAGGTTCGAAGGCGGGACGACGTGGAGCTACGCTCGGATTGCTTGTCGGAATACTTCTCGGTTGTTGGGGACCAATCGTAGGTCTTATCGCGCTTATCGTTTGTCCTTGCGCAGGAGCAGTCCTCGGAGAGATTATCCACGACAAGAGCAACAAGAAAAAGGCATTCAAGGTTGGCTTGGGAACATTTATTTCATTCTTTGTAGGCACAATAATGAAGCTGATCTACTCGTTAATACTCTTGAGTTGTATCGTATGTAAAATTTGGGGTATGGCAGTACCACATGTTATCGAGGCATACAACTCTACAGTAGATTGGTTTACCACCCTGTTTTAGTTTTTTTTCAATAAACACCCATTTCGGAATGAGAAGAAATTTTTTCAAGTTATTTATAGTTTTGGCGGTTACGATACTTGCGGTATCGTGCGGCAATCGCTATGAGTCGGTCAAGGGCGACAAGTTGCAGACTCGCATCTACACCCTCAACAACGGTTTGAAGGTCTATATGTCGGTAAACAAGGAGCAGCCTCGTTTGCAGACTATGATTGCAGTACGCGTAGGTTCAAAGAACGACCCTGCCGAGACTACCGGTTTGGCTCACTACTTCGAGCACCTTATGTTCAAGGGTACCGACAAGTTCGGAACTCAGAACTACGAGGCCGAGAAGCCGTTGCTCGACGAGATTGAGCGTTTGTTCGAGGTATATCGCGCAACCACCGATGAGAAGGAGCGCAAGGCAATCTATGCAAAAATTGACAGCGTATCGCAGGAGGCGTCGAAGTATGCCATTCCGAACGAGTACGACAAGTTAATGCAGGCAATTGGTGCCGACGGTACAAACGCCTGGACATCGTTCGACGAGACCAACTACGTGGAGGATATTCCGTCAAATCAGATTGAGAATTGGGCTAAAATTCAGTCGGAGCGCTTCGCTAATGCGACAATTCGCGGTTTCCACACCGAGCTCGAGACCGTTTACGAGGAGTACAACATGGGACTCACCCGTGACGACGGCAAGATGTTCGACAAGATTATGGAGAGCATCTTCCCTAACCACCCATATGGTACTCAGACCACAATCGGTAAGCAGGAGCACCTCAAAAATCCGTCGATCACCAATATCAAGAACTACTACAAGACCTACTACGTGCCAAACAACATGGCAATATGTATGGCCGGTGATTTCGATCCGGACGAGGCGATAAAGATTATCGAGAAGTACTTTGGCGGACTCACTCCGAACGAGAATTTGCCAAAGGTTGAGGAGTATCAGCCAACACCTCTCACAGAGGTTAAGGTATCGGAGGTTTACGGTTTGGAGAGCGAGTGTGTAGCTATTGCTTGGCCTATAGGCGGTGCTCGTAGCGAGGGTGCTTTGATTGGAGAGATTTTGGCATCGGTACTCTCGAATGGCAGCTGCGGTCTGCTCGACACCAATCTTTTGCAGTCGCAGAAGGTGCTCAGCGCATACGGAGGTGTAGAGTTGCTTGCAGATGCAGGTCTCGCAATGGTTGTCGGCGAGCCTAAGCAGGGACAGACTCTCGAGGAGGTTCGCGATTTACTCTTGGGCGAGATCGAGAAGTTGCGCAATGGCGAGTTTGACGAGGCGTTGTTGAAGTCAATCATTGCAAACTACCGCAAGAGCGAGATGTCGCAGTTGGAGAATAACTTCGCACGCGCCTACAAGATGGAGGCTGCCTTCATCAACGGCTTGGATTGGGCAGATGTTGCCACCGAGCTTGATCGTGCAGCAATGCTCACCAAGGAGGATTTGGTAGCTTGGGCAAAGACAAACCTTACAACTAACGCGTACAGTGTAATCTACAAGCGTCAGGGCGAGGATAAGTCGCAGAAGAAGATCGAGAAGCCTACAATCACCCCAATTTCGGCTAACCGCGATGCGCAGAGCGACTATCTCTTGTCAATTCAGCAGAGCGAGGTTGCACCTATTGCACCGGCATTTGTAGACTACGAGCGCGATATGAGCCGCACAAACATGGCAAACGGCACCGAGGTACTTTACAAGCAGAACGAGACAAACGATTTGTTCTCGCTCATCTACCTCTACGACTTTGGAGCTGCAAACTTCAAGTCGTTGCCGTTGGCAACAAGCTATATGGAGCTGTTGGGCACAGCCGAGAAGTCGGCCGAACAGATTCAGCGCGAGTTGTACGACTTGGCTTGTACATTCAACATCTCGACCTCTGTGGATAAGACCTACATTGTCATCACCGGTCTTACCGAGAATATGGAGAAGGCGATGCAGATTGCCGAGGATTATATCGCTAACGTCAAGGGCGACGATGCCGTTTTGCGCGAGGTTAAGCGCGATGCCGAGCAGGAGCGCCTCAACGCTAAGTCTTCGCAGCAGTCGTGCTTCGGTGCATTGCAGCAGTATTGCATCTACGGAGCAGAGTATGCTCGCAAGGTCAAGATGTCGAACAAGGAGTTGCAGGAGGTTACCTCCGAGGAGTTGCTCTCGCAGATCAAGAACCTGCAGAACATCGAGCACCGCGTAATGTACTATGGCCCTAAGCAGTTGAACGACCTCACAAAGTCGTTACAGGAGGTTCACTGCACAAATAAAGAGTTGCAGAAGGTGGAGAAGCTCTCTCTCTCGCCAAAAGATGTAAAGGAGCAGAGCGTGCTCTTTGCGCAGTACGATGCTAAGCAGATCTACTACATGCAGTTCTCGTGTCGCGAGCAGGATAAGTTCAACATCAAGAACACGCCAGTTGCAAACCTCTACAACAGCTACTTCTCGGGCGGTATGAACTCTATTGTATTCCAGGAGATGCGCGAGGCTCGTGGTTTGGCATACTCGGCATACGCAGGACTCTTCGATGGCAAAACACCGAAGGACCCATACTACTTCTACGCCTTCATCGCTACGCAGAACGATAAGGTACAGCAGGCTGTCGAGGCGTTCGACGAGATTATCGAGGAGATGCCTCGTTCGGACAAGGCGTTCGACCTCGCTAAGAGCGGCTTATTGGCAAACTTGGAGAGCAAGCGCACCACCAAGGCTAACGTATTGTGGGGCTACCTCGAGTATGAGAAGTTTGGTTTGAAGGAGGATATCAACAAGACCATCTATGAGGGTGTGAAGAACTTGACTCTCGACGATGTAGTTGCCTACCAGCAGAGCTTCATCAAGGGTCGCCCTTACACATATTGCATCTTGGGTGATAAGAGAGATCTCGATATGAAATATATTGGCTCACTCGGCAAGATAAAGTACTTGTCGCAGGAGGAAATTTTTGGATATTAGAGAGTAGAGAGTAACGAGTAGTGAGTAGTTTTTTCTCTCGTCTAAAGAAAAGAACAACACTTAAATAAATATAGGTATTATGAAAAAAAGCATTTTTTTAACAATGGGAATTATCGCAATGGCCCTTACATCGTGTAAGGAGCAGGCAACCGAGCAGCCTTGGGTTGTGGACCGTTTTGACGATGTCAAGATTATCCGCTACGAGGTGCCGGAGTTTGAGAATCAGTCGCTCAACGACAAAATTTTGATCTACTACTTATCAGAGGCTGCAAAGTGTGGTCGTGACATTATGTTCGACCAGAACTTCAAGTATAACCTTACTATCCGTCGTGCATTGGAGCAGGTTTACACTTCGTACAATGGTAACAAGGAGTGCCCTGAGTTCAAGGCTATGGAGAAGTACTTGAAGAAGGTGTGGTTAGCTAACGGTATCCACCACCACTACTCGAACGATAAGTTCAAGCCAGAGTTCTCGCGCGCGTGGTTCGAGAAGCAGTTGGAGACTTACAAGGTAGAGCTTCCTGTAGAGAAGGACACCATCTTGGAGGCTATCTTCAACCCTAACCTCTACGCTACACGTCTCAACCAGGCTAAGGGTCAGGACGTTATCGCAACTTCGGCAGGTAACTACTACGAGGGCTTGACTCAGGCTGAGGTTGAGAAGTTCTACAACGACATGATTGCAAAGGCTGGCAACGATCCATGCCCAATTTCGTACGGTTTGAACTCGAAACTCGTGAAGAAGGACGGCAAGATTTACGAGCAGACCTACAAGGTTGGCGGCATGTACGGCCAGGCTTTGGAGAAGATCGTATATTGGTTGGAGAAGGCTCAGGAGGTTGCTGAGGAGCCACACAAGACAACCATCGGTCTCTTGATTAAGTACTACAAGTCGGGTGACTTGCGCGACTTCGACGCATTTAACGTTTCGTGGGTTAAGGATACTCAGTCGAATGTTGACTTCGTAAATGGTTTCACCGAGGTTTATGGCGATCCACTCGGATATAAGGCTTCTTGGGAGTCGGTTGTAAACTTCCGCGATCAGAAGGCTTGCGAGCGTACTCAGATTATCTCGGACAACGCACAGTGGTTCGAGGATCACTCGCCAATCAACCCTGCATACCGCAAGAAGGAGGTTAAGGGTGTTTCGGCTAAGGTTATCACCGTGGCTATGCTCGGTGGCGACTGCTACCCTACCACCCCTATCGGCATCAACCTTCCAAACGCTGATTGGATTCGCAAGGATCACGGTTCGAAGTCGGTAACTATCGACAACATCACCTACGCATACAAGAAGGCTGCTCAGGGTGGCGGTTTCTCGGAGGAGTTCGTACTCCGCGAGGAGGATCGCGCACGTATGAAAGAGTACGGCAAGCTTTCGGACGACCTCCACACCGACCTTCACGAGTGTCTTGGTCACGGTTCGGGTCAGTTGGCTCCAGGTACTACAGGTACCGAGTTGGGAGTTTATTCGTCGCCACTCGAGGAGACTCGCGCTGATCTCTTCGCCCTCTACTACTTGGGCGATCATAAGATGATTGAGATTGGTTTGATTCCTTCGCTCGAGGTTGCTAAGGCTCAGTACTCTTCGTACATCATGAACGGTATGATGACTCAGTTCTCGCGCATCGAGTTGGGCAAGGACGTTGAGCAGGCACACATGCGAAACCGTAAGCTCATCGCAGAGTGGGCATACGACCTTGGTAAGGCTGAGAAGGTTATCGAGTGGGTTGTTAAGGACGGCAAGCGTTACATCGTTGTAAACGACTTCAAGAAGTTGCGCGACATCTTCGGCAAGCAGCTCGAGGAGATTCAGCGCATCAAGTCGGAGGGTGACTTCGAGGCTGGTAAGGCGTTGGTCGAGAAGTACGCTGTGAAGATTGACCCAGAGCTCCACAAGGAGGTTCTCGAGCGCTACAAGGCACTCAACATCGAGCCTTATGGTGGTTTCATCAACCCTGAGTATGAGTTGGTTAAGGAGGGTGACAAGATCGTTGACGTTAAGGTTTCGTACCCTATCAACTTCGTTGAGCAGAACCTCCACTACTCGAAGGATTACTCATTCTTACCAAGCATTAACTAATGCTTGGTAAGAATGACCAAGTATTGACATTCCCCCTAAATCCCCCTTTGTAAAATGGGGACTTAGTCGCAAAAGCAAGTTTTGCTCCAAGGGGACAATGCGAGGTTTGAAAAAGCTTGGAAGAATGACCAAGTATTGACATTCACCCTAAATCCCCCTTTGTAAAATGGGGACTTAGTCGCAAAAGCAAGTTTTGCTCCGAGGAAACAATGCGAGGTTTGAAAAAGCTTGGAAGAATGACCAAAGATAGAGACGGTGGCACAATGCTGCCGTCTTTTTTTGTGATAATATCTGAGATATTCCATTTATTTTTAGTACATTTGTAGAGACTAACATAAAATGATATGAGATATCTACTTCTTGCTTTTGCAATTCTTATTGCGCAGTGTGCTTGTGCAAATGATACTACAAAGGTAAAAAAGAGTAAAAAAATCAAAGATGCTGACACAACCGAGGTGGTTGTGCCACCTGCTCTGCTCTTTACCGACATCATTCCGCAGCCGCTCTCGCTCATTAAGGGGGAGGGGCGATTTACGATTGATAATCAGACCACTATCTACTGCGATGAGACGCTAACAAAGGGTGCCAATTATCTGCAGCTCTACATTCCGATTGAGCGTGCAAAGAGCAAGGGTAACAACACTATCCGTCTTGTGCTCGACAAGAAGTTGGGCTCGGAGGAGTACTCACTCAAAGTAGACAAGAGCGGCATCGAAGTCCGCGGAGGCGACTACGGAGGTGTTTTCAATGGTATTCAGTCGTTGTTGCAGTTACTTCCGCACGCCATCTACAGCAAGAGTGCTCCGCTACCTATGGAGGTCTCATATATTGAGGTTAAAGATGCTCCGCAGTACCACTATCGCGGCTTCTTGCTCGATGTGGCACGTACCTTCCAGCCCGTACACGAGGTTAAGCGCGTGATTGACTATATGGCCTTCTGCAAGATGAATAAGCTCCACTTACACGTGGTTGATAATCCTGCGTGGCGCATCGAGCTGAAGAAGTATCCTCAATTTGCACAGGAGGGTGGTTTCCGCGGTGGCGATGCGAAGCTCCACCCTATCTATGGCTGTTTCAATCAGAAGTATGGTGGCTACTACACTCAAGAGGAGCTGCGCGACATTGTAGCATATGCCGCACAGCGCAATATCGAGGTTATACCCGAGATCGATATGCCTGGCCATAGCAAGGCTCTTGGTGCAATTCACCCCGATATCCTCTGCAACTACACACCCGATACATCGAACACCAACGGTATCGACATTCGTAACGTGTGGTGCGCAGCCAAGGAGAGCAACTACGCCCTAATAGAAGATATCATCAAAGAGTTGGTCGAGATTTTCCCATCGGAATATATCCACATCGGTGGTGATGAGGTTAAATTCTCGCAGTGGAAGCAGTGCCCCGACTGCCAGCGTTTAATGAAGGAGAAGGGACTTCAAAACGAAAATCAGCTCGAACAACACTTCCTCAACCGTGTGAGTGATATTCTCACCAAGTACAACCGCAAGGCTGTTGTATGGGACGAGGCCGTAGATGGCGGATTGTTGCCAAAGACAACGATGGTTACCGGCTGGCGAGGTGTTAAACAGTGTCTCTCGACCACCGCAAAGGGCTACTCGACAATCATTATGCCGTCGAGCGTCTTCTACCTCGACAAGCGTCAATCGCCAAACGAGCGAGGACATCGCACCAAGACCGGCGTATCGCTCAAGACTATCTGCGACTTCTCGTTCGAGAACGCAGGTTTCTCGGAGGAGCAGCAAAAGCATATCGCCGGTATCGAGGCTGCGTTTTGGAGCGAGATCTACCTCTACAACATCAACCCTAAGGGTCACTTCTCGGACTACATCGAGTATATGATTTTCCCTCGTCTATTCGGTGTTGCCGAGGTATCGTGGAGCAAAAATCGCCGTTCGTACGACGATATGATGACGGTGTTGAACAGCAACTTCCACCACAAGTTGCATCGTATGAGTGCCACTTTCCGACTCAACCCACCAACTGTAGTGTTGCAGAACGGACGAATTGTAGCCTCGACAAACGACGGCTCGAAAATTTTCTACAAAGATATTCGCAACAACAAGACGCAGGAGTACAAGCAGCCGCTGAGCGCAAGTTTGGCTCCATACGTCTGCTTCCACAGCCGACTGATGACTGGCTACAGCCCTGAGGTGGGACTTCCTGCGTACTATGCATCGCAGACCCCTGCCGTAACCATAACATCGTCGATGCCATTCAGCAAGAGAACACCAATCGAAAATTGTAGCTCTTACAAGAGCACGGTTAACACCTCACGCTGTGCAAAGAAGGACGATTGGGTATTGTTCAGTTTCGAGAGACCCGTGAAGTGCTCCTATTTGCGAGTAGCCACAGGATACGAGCACCTTCGTCGTTGCCTCATCTACAACGGTTACGTCGAGGTTAGCTACGACGGAGAGACCTTTGTCAAAGCGGGAAATCTCTCGAATGGCGCATATATCCTCCGTCCAAAGAGCAATCAGTTTATCCACGCCTTGCGCATCGTGGCGACGGGCATTAGTGATGCTGAGGAGAAAGTAATTATTCAACCTTTGGTTATCAAATAGTATTTTTTAACTATATTTGTGAGTTAAAATTCGTTTTTATGGAGAAGAAATTAGAGGCTACCGCACGACTTATTGAGGTGATGAACCGCCTACGTGTGGAGTGCCCTTGGGATAGAGAGCAAACGATTCATTCGTTGCGAAATAACACCATCGAGGAGACCTTCGAGTTGGTTGATGCCATCACAGCTGACGATATGGAGGGTATCAAGGAGGAGTTGGGCGATCTGTTCCTGCACATCGTATTCTACTCGAAGATTGGCGAGGAGCAGGGTAAGTTCGACCTCGCGGATGTGGCAAATGGCGTCTGCGACAAGCTTATCTACCGTCACCCTCACGTCTATGGCGATGTGTTGGCAGAGTCACCCGAGGAGGTGAAGCAGAATTGGGAGGCGTTGAAGCTCCGCAAGAAGGCGCGCAAGAGCGGCGTTCTCGGAGGTGTTCCACGCTCGTTGCCTGCAATGGTCAAGGCGTTTCGCATCAGCGAGAAGGCGGCAGCCGTAGGTTTCGACTGGGAGTCGGCAGCCGATGTTTGGGGCAAGGTTCACGAGGAGATTGCCGAAGTGGAGACCGAGATGCAGAGCGGCGACAAGGCGAAGCTCGAAGCCGAATTTGGCGACTTGTTCTTTGCGCTTATCAACGCCTGCCGCAAGAGCGGTATCGACCCTGAGAATGCGCTCGAGTTGACCAATAAGAAGTTTATCAACCGCTTCAACCACCTCGAAAAGCGAGTTGCCGAGCAGGGAAAGATGGTGAGCGAAACACCGCTTGAGGAGCTTGAGTCGTATTGGCAAGAGGCGAAACAATAGACGAAAGACGAGAGACGAGAGAAATGCAGAATGCAGAATTAAAATTAAAAATTTAATATTCACCCCAAAAGTGTAAATCGTAAATGATTAGACTATTTTTGTGCCAAGCTAGGAGGCGAAAGCACAGCATAGTAAACCTATGTGAGCATTTCGGCTACCGACGATTGGTGCAAAAAGAGGCAATCAGAACGATTTTATAAATTAAAAATTTCCAAAAGTGGAAATCGTAAATGATTAGGCTATTTTTGTGCCAAGCTAGGAGGCGAAAGCACAGCATAGTAAACCTATGTGAGCATTTCGACTACCGACGATTGGTGCAAAAAGAGGCAATCAGAACGATTTTGCAAAATTAGAACTATGGCATACATTAAAAGTGTAAGAAATCATACTCCCGAGGTTGGAGAGGGAACATTTGTGGCTGAAACAGCTGTATTGATTGGCGATGTTACGGTAGGTAAGGATTCGTCGTTGTGGTATAATGTAGTGTTGCGTGGCGATGTGAACAAAATCACCATCGGCGACCGCACAAATATCCAGGATGGAACGGTTATCCACACCCTCTACGACAAGTCGCCAAAGCCGTCGCAGACTCACATCGGCAACGACGTATCGGTGGGTCACAACGCTACAATTCACGGCGCAATTATCGAGGATAACTGCCTTATCGGCATGGGTGCAACCATTCTCGACAACGCTGTAGTGGCATCAGGTTGTATCATTGCAGCAAATGCGTTGGTATTGTCTAACTCAAAGTTGGAGCCAAACTCGGTATATGCAGGTGTTCCTGCTAAGAAGGTTAAGGAGGTGACTCCCGAGCAGCGTCAGGATATTATCCAGCGCATCGCAAACGACTACCGCCTCTACGCTTCGTGGTACGAAGAGGATAAGTAGCAAACATCTACGGCGATTATTATGAAGAATCTAAAGAGTCGTTCTCCATACCTTGGCCACGCTATTATGGCAATAGCGATAAGCCTGATATGTAACTTTTCGTATCTGCTCCTGCTCGTATCGAGCCAGACCGGTACGACAGGTAATCGTCGTGTAAACAGTCGTTTGGAGCGAGGTCAAGAGTCGGCAATCGTCGAAGGAAAACTCGCAATCAGTGAAGACGGTTTCGGATACATCATAACCTCGCAGGAGGATAGCATCTACCTCGACCATCGCAATCTACACAGACTCAACCTCAAAGATGGCGATATATTGGTTGTGCAAGCCGCAAAACGAAGAAATTTTGAGGCTAAGCACCTCTATATGCAGCGAGTTATCGAGCGCAATGGCAAGGAGTTTAACTACGGAGCACTCTACCGCGGCTCGGAGCAATGGACGATACTACTCTATCAGTTGATGTTCTATTTTATCATATCGTTCGTGCTACTTGCGGTGCTAAATCCGAATCGTCGCAACATCTCACGACAAAGTTTCATTCTGCGTGCATCGGTGTGTCTATTGATAGTAGCAGCCACCTACTTCATATCGCCTGTTCCTAACATGTACTCGAGCGAGGTTATCCCGGCCTATAAGAGCCGCCAAATCGTGGAGCTTGTAGTGGTGTTGAAGTCGTGCTTTATGTTCGCTATGGCTATACTCTACTCGCGATTGCTCACTTTCATAAATCGCGAGCAGCAGATATCGCTCGAGAACGAGAAACTCCGCAACGAGAACCTCACCACCAAGTACAATATGTTGGCGAGTCAGATCAACCCACACTTCCTCTTTAACTCGCTATCGTCACTCTCGATGCTCGTACGCGAAAAGGACGAGGAGCGTGCCTTGAAGTATATCGATCAGCTCTCCTACACATTCCGTTACCTCTCGCAAAATGGAGCAAACTCCACCTTCGTAACACTGCGCGAGGAGATGCAGTTTGCCGAAGCATACACCTACCTGTTCAAGATTCGTTATGCCGATAAAATTGTCTTCGAATTTGACATCGACGAACAGTATCTCGACTACGAATTACCCGCGATATCGCTGCAGCCGCTCATCGGTAACACCGTGAAGCACAACACCATAAGTAGCAAAAAGTTATTCAAGGTACGCATCTTTACCGAGGAGGGATACTTGGTTGTAGCAAACGAAAAACGCCCTATGCTCGAGCCTACAGCCGGCACAGGTGTTGGACTATCGAACCTCAATAGCCGCTATCAGTTGCTGACCGAACGCGAGATTGAGATTATCGATAATGAGAAGGAGTTTGTGGTGCGTCTGCCACTCGAAAACCCAAAACAATAGGCCTATGCGAGTAGTAATTATTGAGGATGAAACAGCTGCTGCACAGAACCTGTCAGCCATACTACACAAGGTGTGTCCAGGTGTAGAGATTGTCGACACCATCGATACGGTAGTTGATAGTGTCGATTTTTTCCGTTCGGCACCTCAGCTAGACCTCGTATTTATGGATATTCATTTGGCCGACGGAGCCTCGTTCCGCATATTTGACAGCGTGGAGGTTACAACGCCTATCATATTCACCACGGCCTACGACCAATATGCAATCGAGGCGTTCAAGGTCAACAGCATCGACTACCTGCTAAAACCCATCAACGAAGAGGGCGTAAAACGTGCCGTAGAGAAGTGGCAACGACTCACCTCAACCGAGCGCAAGGTGTACTCCGAGCGAGTAAATGAGGTGGCACAGAGTCACCCTGCCGAGCAGGTCTTTTTGGTCCATTTCCGCGACAAAATCATACCTCTCAAAACAGAGGATATCGCCTTCATACACACCTTCGAGGAGCACGTTACGGCCTATTGCTACAACGGCGATAGATACCAAATGGAGTCTACACTCGAAAACCTACAATCGAAGCTATCGAGCGAGGAGTTTTTCCGTGCCAATCGTCAGTTCATCATCTCGCGCAAGGCGGTGAATGAGCTATCGGTTTGGTTCGGTAGTCGTCTATCTGTAAATCTCACCGTCGAGACCCCTGAACGCATCGTAATTCCGAAGGCAAAGGTCCGCGACTTCAAGAATTGGCTTGCAAAATAGTCATTTCACACTCTTTTTTTGTCATTTCACACTTTTTAGTTGAATATAATCAAATTATATTCACTACATTTGTGCGATTTTCGGGAGACCGAAATGCAAATGGCAAATAAAAACTACTTAAACATAATGAAAAAATTTATTCTCACACTCCTTGCAATGGTCTTTAGCGTATCGGCTATGGCGCAGAGCGGCAAGGTGACATTCTCTGTGATTGATTCACAAACCAAGCAGGGTGTTTTGGGTGCAGTTGTCGAGGTCTACCCTACAGCAAAGCCCGACAAGAAGAAGTACTACACCACAGGCGCAAATGGTAACGTGACAATTTACGGATTGGCTTACGGCGACTACACTATGCTCGTCACCTTCATTGGTTATAAGGATTTGACCAAGGAGTTCAAGCTTGCTGGAGCATCGCTCGCACTCGGTAAGATTGAATTTGCGGAGGAGGCAGAGCGCATCGAGACCGTCGTAAAGACCGTAAAGGCACTGCGAACCTCGCAGAATGGCGACACATTGAGCTATAGCGCAGGAGCCTTCAAGGTGTCGAACGACGCCGACGTAGAGGGTCTCTTGAAGAAGATGCCTGGTATCACCATCTCTAACGGCTCGGTAGAGGCGCAGGGTGAGACCGTTCAGAAGGTTTTTGTCGATGGTAAAGAGTTCTTCGGCGAGGACGTAAACACCGCTATCAAATCGTTGCCTGCCGAGACTGTAGACCGCATCGAGGTATTCAACAAGTTGAGCGACCAGGCCGAGTTCTCAGGCATGGACGATGGCGAGGGTTACAAGGCTATCAACATCGTAACCAAGGAGGGTATGCGTCAGGGCCAATTTGGTAAGATGTACGCCGGATTGGGCTATGAGCCGGATTGGCAAAAGAATAACAGTGCAGATTTTGCAAAGGGTCACAAGTGGATCGCTGGAGGAAACGTAAACTTCTTCCATGGCGACGCTCGTGTATCGTTGATTGGTCTCTTCAACAACGTCAACCAGCAGAACTTCTCATTCGAGGATATCTTGGGTGTAAGTGGTGGTAATCAGGGTGGTCGCGGTATGCGTGGTACAGTAGGTTCGTACATGGTACGTCCTCAGAACGGTATCGCACTCGTAAACTCGATTGGTGCCAACTACTCGGACGAGTGGGGACGTCGCAACAACGTTAAGTTCCAGGGTTCGTTGTTCTTCAACCACACCGACACCGACAACCGTTCAACCACCGAGAAGTGGTACGAGAGCCCAATGCCTATCGGCTATATGTACCAGCAGGGTTGGTCAAACACTATCAACTACAACGCACGTTTCAACGCACGTCTCGACTGGAAGATTTCGCGTAATGCATCGTTGATGTCGCGTACTTCGTTCTCATACCAGGGCAACAATCCTGAGTCAAATACCGAGGGCTATACAATCGGCGAAAATGAGAATGCCGAGGAGTTGCCAAACTCGACTCACCAATCGTTGGCATACGCAAACTCTTACAACTGGAGCCAGATGCACGCATTCCGCTTCAACGAGTTCTTGCAGGTACGTACCAAGTTGGGCAAGCCGGGTCGAACACTCACAATCGACGGTCGCTTCAACTATCAGAACAACCAGCGTACTCAAAAGACAGCAGCTAACGACGCTAACGGTATTCCATATACCAACCCTAACTATACCACCGAGTATGGCAAATACTTCGGTGAGGGTATGGTATGGCAGGATATGGTGAACAACCCGCTCTTCTACTCGCCGCTCTATCAGTATATCCACCGTCCAAGCGAGGAGTACACAATTCGTGCGAACGTAACCTACAACGAGCCTATCTCGCAGAGCTCGCAGGTGTCGTTGCAGTACCGTATGTCGTACGAGCACGAAATGAACGACAAGAGTACATACTACACCGATGCGCAGTACGGTAATATGGAGCTCAACCAGAATATGTCGCAGAAGTTCCAGAGCGGTTTCTGGACTCACCGCGTTGGTCCTGGTTTCCGTTTCTCGAAGAACAAGAACACTATCGTGTTGAACCTCTCATACCAGCGTGACGAGCTCGATGGCAAAATCGTAGGAGCTCAGGGCGACGAGATCAAGAAGCACTACAACAAGTTCTCGTACTTCGGTATGGCGAATGTGGCATTCAACAAGGAAAACACCTTGCGTATCTTCCTCCGTTCGTGGTCGGGCAACCCTTCGGTTTCGCAGTTGCAGAGCATCTTCGACGTGTCGAATCCGCAGTATATCAGCATTGGTAACAAGAACCTCAACCCATCATTCTCGCACAACTTGAGCATGCACTACAACCTCTCGAAGGTTGATAAGGGTATTACCTTTATGTGGATGTTTAACGCACAGATGCAGCAGAACTACATCTCGCAATCGACTTGGAACAACCCTAACGGCTTTGACTTGCCTGCCAACTTTGGTGATTTGCCAATTCCAACGAGAAAAGATGAGCAAGGTCATGAAATCCCTTATCGTCCAAAGGAGGTTACTTCGTACGAGAATATGGACGGCTACTACTCGGTACGCACCCACGTATCGCTCGGTTTGCCGTTATCGTTCATGAAGTGTAACCTCAACCTCACGGGAGGAGTTTCGTACAGCCGTATTCCGTCGGCAATCTACGCTACGGGCGAGAATAGCATCTTGGAGAATATGATCAACCACGTATTCGATACCAACTACGCTAACAACATTGGCTACAGCGCAGGTGCAACAATCGGTAGTAACATCTCGGAGAATATCGACTTTACCGTATCGTGGAACGGAACATACAACCAGGCGTGGAACACCATCGGTCAGACCGAGAAAAACAGCTACTTCAACCACTCGGTAAATGGTAGCTTGAAGTGGACATTCTTGAAGCGTTTGACCCTCACCGCAGGTGTATCCTATGTGCAATATCTCGGTTTCACCGACAAGTATAACGAGGACTACGTATTGTGTAACTTATATCTCGGTTGCAAGGTATTCAAGAACAAGCGAGGCGAGGTTCAGGTGGGTGTAAATGACCTCCTCAACCAGAATAAAGCATTTGCTCGTTCGACAGGCTCGGGTTATACACAGAATGCTTGGAACAGCTGTATCGGCCGTTACTTCTCGGTACAGTTTGTCTACAACCTCCGCCACTTCGGCAAGAAGGGCTCGACCAAGATGTCGGACTACAACTATAAGGAGTCATCGGGTTCGGTGGGTGTAAATCGTGGCACCACATCGGGCGGCTGGGGCTACGGACCAAGAAGATAGTTCTTCGCAGCCTTCACAAAAAAAGAGATAGCCAGGCGATTTGCCTGGCTATCTCTTTTTTTTGGTAACACCTTATCTCTTGAACTTAATAGCAGTTTTAAGAGGCTTGTTTGCTCCCACGTGGAAGTTTTCCACATAGATGTTTGCCTCAACCTCCTTAACAGAATCTTTCAAGGTTGTACTTGAATTGCCATCGAGCAACGGCTGTACAGAGAATCTAACAGTCGAGAATGGAGGAATGATAAAGTAGCGAGTGTAGCGGTAGTTCTCCGAGCCGGGAGCCTTAGTGATACGAACAGGTATGCTCGACACATTCTCCAATGTGCAAGATACACCCTTCTTGCTCCACTTTACGTCCTTAACCTGAACACAAGCGTCGAAGAGAGGTTTCAACTCCTGCTCACGTCCAAACACCATCTCATCAGCATAGATAGCGGTACGTCTTGCGTCCATAGCCTCGCGCACGCTCTCTGCGTTTCGTTCCTTCGCAAAGACAAGCGTTACAACACGGTGTTGACCACCCATATAATCGATTTTCTCAAACAAAAGGTGGTGAGCGTCCGAGCAACCCATAATTGCAAGGTCATACTTCAAGCACCAATCGTGAGCCTCAGGGCTATATCCACACTCTGCGTTATACACCTCGATAGCGTCGAAATATCCCTCTTTGATGAGTTTCTTATGCGTAGGACTAATAACGGTCTCGTTTGGAGAATACTTATACCAATGTGGGTGATTCCACATAATAAATGCACCCTGCTTACGAGCCTCATTCAAGCCTGCCTCGGTAGCCTTAGCGTTGTCATTATTGAACTTCTCCGCCTCGATTACAATCTTCTCGTTGTCCTTAGTAAAGAGAACATTGGTATGACCCGTTGGAAGGCCACGCGAAAGCTCGCCACCGCTGATGAGTATCAGGCCATTGCGTTCAGCATACTTTTTGACGAGTTTGTACGGAGTGTTCGCATCGCAATCCGACGAGAGAATACCTGCTTTAATAAATTTACGCGAACGAGTGTCGATGTGGTCGGTGATTGACAAGATGTCAAGACCCTCCCAAATAGCCTCTTTAACACGAGTCTCAGGCCACACCTTACCATCAGAGAATACGGTGTGGATATGGAAGTCGCCCTTCAATGTCAAGTAACCTTCGACATTCGGAATAACAATTTTGTTTGGTGTGTAGGCCAAAGCCGAAGCTGCGACCAACAACATCACAAAAAGAGATGTAAGTTTTTTCATATCTGTATTTTTTTATTGGTTAGCTATTCTTAATCTTTATTGGAGCTCTTATTTCACGAACTTAATCGCTGTTTTGAGAGGTTTGTTTCCTCCTATATGGAAATTCTCAACGTAGATATTTGCCTCAATCTCCTTAACCGATGCGTCCAAATTGGTGCTTGCGTTGCCATCAAGCAACGGCTGTACAGAGAATCGTACAGACGAGAATGGAGGAATGATAAAGTAGCGCGAGTAGCGATAGTTCTCCGTACCCGGAGCCTTGGTGATACGAACAGGCACGCTCGACACATTCTCCAATGTACAAGATACGCCCTTCTTGCTCCACTTCACGTCCTTAACCTGAATGCACGCATCGAAGAGGAGTTTCAACTCCTGCTCACGACCATAAATCATATTATCTACAAAGATTGCTGTGCGCTTTGCGTCCATAGCCTCGCGTACGCTCGCCACACTCTTCTCCTTAGCAAAAACGAGCGTTACGACACGATGCTCGCCTCCCTTATGGTTGACATTAGTGAACACGGGGCCATGATAGTCCGAGCAGCCTATTATTGCAAGGTTGTACTTCAAGCACCAATCGTGAGCCTCAAGGCTGTATCCGCAACCGCCATTATACACCTCGATAGCGTCGAAATAGCCATTTTTAAGGAGCTTCTTCTGCACCGGACCAATAACGGTTTTGTTCGGAGCATACTTGTCCCAATGTGGGTGGTTCCACATAATAAACGCGCCCTGATTGCGAGCCTCTTTCAAGCCTGCGAATGTAGCCTTTGCGTTGTCATTATCGAACTTCTCAGCCTCGGCCACAATCTTATTGTTATCCTTCACAAAGAGGACATTTACGTGACCCGAAGGACGACGACGCGAGAGCTCTCCGCCATTGATAAAAAGCAAGCCGTTACGTGCGGCCGCCTTGCGAGCGAGTTTGTACGGAGTGTTACGATCGCAATCTGCCGAGAGAGTACCATTCTTTATCCATTTACGGCTACGGGTGTCGAGATGGTCGGTGATAGCTAAGATGTCGAGTCCCTCCCATACGGCCTCACTGACACGGGTTTCAGGCCACACATCGCCATCTGAGAAGACAGTGTGGATATGAAAATCACCCTTCAATGTCAAATAGCCATCGACATTTGGAATGATGATTTTGTTTGGTGTGTAGGCAAAAACCGATGCTGAGACCAACAACATCACAAAAAGAGATGTAAGTTTTTTCATACCTGCGAATCTTATTGGTTAATTTTTTACAAAATTAAACTTTTTTTCGCAAATATACAAATTATCCTCGCATGCTTCTGTTTGCCACAATCGCCCCTGCGCCATATATCGCAACCAAGCACCAGAGTAGCGTGAGTTCGGGAACAATATCAGAGAGCGAAGCACCTCTCGACTGTACGGCAATCCACGCATCGACTGCCGAGGAGCTTGGCACTACCCTGCCAACTATATACAGCCACCGCGGAAAGGCTTGTGGCGGAAGTGACACACCACTCACTAGCAAAAATGGTATCGAGAGCCACAAAAGCCACACTATCGAGCTCTCGCGGCGGCGAAAGAGTGCGCCCAAGGCTTGAGCCAAGAAGATTACCGCCAAGAGATAGGGCACAATAACCGCCACGCATTGCCACCAGGCGCCACGCATCGGATAGTCGAACAGCGAGTAGTGCACCGTAAGCATAAAGCCCAACGTCAGCGCATAGATAACGAAATAACCCACCGTACGACCAATGGTTATAGCGAATGCCGAATGCGACTTATAGCGCAAACCTCTCTCTCGGCGCGTTGCCGACACCATACCCACTCCGATAAGGGCGGTTTGCTGCACGATTAACAGAATTATCGCCGGCATAACAAAGATGCCATAGCCAAGCGAGGGGTTAAAGAGATTGCGCTGCTCGTAGATTATCGGAGGGTTATACTCGCCATCGCGCTCCACCGCAATCAGCTCATTCATCTGCTGAATGGTCGCCACCGCACCCTCGGCAACCTCGCGATAGGCCAAGAAGTAGCTCGCATCGCCAAGTATCGCCACTCGAGCTTGTCGGCATGAGAGTATATCACTCTCGAAATTGGGCGAAAGGGCCACTATACCCCACACCTTGCGCTCACGAAGCAGCCGTTCCGCCTCGGTCATATCTGCGGCCTCGCAGGCCACGCGTAACTTGGGCGAGGCGTCGAACATTCGAACAAGCGTTCTGCTTTTTGCCCCGTGCTCACCCCCGACAACCGCTATCGACACTTCGTTCAGCACCTCACCGCCATAGCCGAGCGAGTAGGATATGCCATAGATAAAGAGAGCAAATACTACAATTAGCACCACCCCCTCATCGCGCCAGATGGAACGCCATTCCTCTTTTATAATCGACCACATCATAGTCTGCCCCAGAATTTACGAGTTACAGAGACTCTTCTCAATCGTCCCCAGGCAAGCAGGGGCAACAGGCAAAACAGTAGCATTGCAGCCACATCTTGCAGCGAGAGCCACCACGCCGAACCTCGTACCGCCTGATCGATATAGAGTCGCATGAAATAGGTATAAGGAAACAACATCGTCAGAGGTTGCACCACCGAGAGCATCGCCATAGTCGGAAACGTTACACCCGAAAAGGTAAATGCCAAGACCGAATATCCACCACCCAGCGACAACGACAAGCGAAACGATGCAGTCAGCGCCACCACAAATATCGCCACTGATTGATAGGCCAGAATAAGCACCGCCATACCCACTGCCAGCATTGCCCACGACCCACGCATCGGCGCACCAAAAACCCCGAAAATCAACTCCCCGACCACCGCCGACAGCAACCACAAAAGGAGCGTTGCGGGAGCGAGTTTACCAATCAGCCCCGCCATCAGCGAGCCTTTTGCCGAACGCAGCCACGCAGCCGACGTGCCATATCGCAACTCCGAACCCAAGGCGTATATTGTCGAGAGCATCGAGGCAATAATCAAGATCATCACCCAAAAGCAAGGAGCGACATAGTAGGCGTAGTTGAGCCACGGATTAAATAATCCATAGGTCGAAAAGGCTATCGGCATAGCCTGCGCCATAGCTTCGTCGGGCGCAGCACCATCAATTTCGGCACGTTGCAACGCCACGCCCACGCCAAACGAGGTGACAGCCGTCTGCACACCCTTTGCCGAGAGCGAGGAGGTGGAGATGTTTGTGCCCGAATCGTAATATACGACCTCAGCCGTCACGCCCGAAAGTATATTTTTGGAGAAGTCGTCGGGAATCTCTACAATGCCCACAACATCGCCCGAAAGGAGTTTTGTTTGCGCTACCGACATATCGACGACCTCCTCGACAAGGGCTGTTTCGTGCGTGGCATAGAGCATCGAGACCAAGCGACGCGAAAGGTATGTATTATCCTCGTCAACCACCGCCACGGGCAACGAACCGACCACCTCCTGCGCAAAGAAGATTGCAAAAAAGAGGATAACGCCGAGCGGCAACCAGATAGCCACCGAGCGATACTCCCTACTCAACTGCAAGCGCCCAATCTCGCGCCTTGCCGCAGCCTGCACGCCCGAGAGAAATTGCTTTATGGTCATCTTTTCTTTGGCTTTTCCAACTCGATAATCACACTCATACCCGCTCGCAACGGCTCTGCCCGACTCATCGGCGTCATCGTAACCTCGAAGGTGCGAACATCGATATCTCCGCGCGCCGAAGTTGCACTCTGCGTTGCAAAATCGGCCTCCACCGCTATGTTCGACACCTCGAACTCGGCTCGGCTGTTGAGTGCCGGCAGTTTGGCCTCGAAGTGTTTACCACACACCACCTGTGGCATAAGCGTTTCGGGGATATTAAACACCGCCTTAGCACTATCGTTTACGGAGAGTATTACCACGGGATAACCGCTACCAACAATCTCGCCCTCGTTCATCACAACCGTAGCCACAACGCCATCCATCGGTGCATAGACCACCCTATCGGCCAAGTAGCGTTTAACCTCCTCGACCACACTTTGAGCCTGTTGCACCTGAGCCGTAGCGGCCGCCTTATCCTCGCGCGAAGCGCCCTCAACAGCCAGACGGTATTGCGACTTGGCAGCGCGCTCGGTAGCCCTTGCGGCCTCCAGCGCAGCATACGCCTCGTCTCGTTTTTGAGCTGTTGCAACACCCGCATCGCAGAGTCGTTGCACTCGCTCGTAGGTCTGTCGAGCGAGCGTCACCCCCACCTTCGCCTTCTGCCACATATCGTGTGCCGAGTGGACTATTGGAGGGCGCGTACCCGCCCACGCCTTGGCTCGCAGAGCCTTCGCACCACTCAGCAGAGCCTCCACCTGCAAGAGCTTCGCATCGAGCTCGGGCGTGGAGATAACATAAAGCGTATCGCCCTTACTCACCGAGTCGCCCTCCTCGACAAACACCTTGTCGATACGACCCGCAATTTTCGACGCCAGGCGCAAGGTTTTGCACTCCACAAAGCCCTGCACCGTAACCTTGTGGTTACGTCCTAGGCGGTAACCTAGGAAAGCGATTATCGAAATCAGAAGAATTAACACAACAATTAGAGATATATTTGCCTTTTTCATACTCATATTCGATTAAAAAACAGATTGCGCTATCTGGCTATGGAGGTATTGCGCGAAGCTATCCGCCATACCCGAAGCCTCCAACAAACGAGCCAAAGCAATGTCAAATTCGTAGGCTGTCTGCACCCTTTCGAGCCTCGCTCGCGAGAGGTTCAACGTGGCATCGACAACGTCGGTTGCCGTAGCCATACCCTCGCGAAAGGCGGTGCTTTTGGCTCGCAGAAACTCCTCGGCAAAGCGTTCCGATCGCTCCACCGCCGACACCGTCGCCAATATCGCCTCAACCTCGTTGTAGAGGCTCTCGACCAACAATAATATCTCCTGCTCGGCATCGCGCTCCAGAGCCTCTACCCTGCGCAGTTGCAAGCGTGCAGCCGAAGCCTTATACTCACGATTTAGACCGTTAAAAAGTTTGAAATTAAGACCTACGCCCACCGCCATACGAGGTATAAGCGAGGAGAGTTGATGGTCGCAGAAGACCATTCCGCCCATAGCTACCACTTCGGGGAAGAAGTCGGCACAATGCAGACGCAAATTCATACGTGCCAATTCGCGCAACTTGTCAACCTCACCGAGTTGCGGATTGTAGAGCTTGGCCATAGCGCGGAAGTACTCTAACGGCTCGATTTGCGAGAGCATAAACATCGGCGTTGAAGGAGAGAGCGCTGCGTTCATTCCGAGCGAAGTTTGGAGAGCCTGCTGCGCAGTTTCGAGCTGCAATCGCGCCCTCTGCAAGTCGCGCTCCGCCTCGGCTAGGCGATACTCCACATAGAGACGTTCGCTCGCCACAGCCATACCCTCTTTTTCGAGCATTGCGACATCGTGAAGATGCTGCTCGACAACTCTCACAGCCTCCTCGCGAATGGCGACACCCCGTCGTGCCAACTCCACACCAAAATAGCGCTCGACAATCTCTACGGTCAATGCCGCACGCACCTGACGGCTCTGCTCGAAGGTTCTCTCCTCGTTGATTTTGGCCGCTTTATTGGCCGTCCACACCTTTCCTCCGGCAAATATAGGCACCACAACATCGCCACCCAGAAAGGCGGTATTGCATCGTTGTAGCGGATACGACAATTCGAGTCCGAGAGCAGCCAACCCCTCGCCGAGTATGGGCGAGAGCGATGAGACCATCGGATTGAAGTCAATTTTAATATCCTTATTGAAGTGAGAATATGCACCCTTGATTGAGATTTGGGGCATAAAGAGGCCTATAGCGGCCTGACGTTCACGATGTGCAGCCTGCTCAGCATAGTTGGAGGCAACAATCGCAGGATTGCGCTCCATTCCGAGCAAGAGTGCATCGTCAAATGAGAGAGAGGTAGTCTGCGCCACAGCACCCACAACCACCGACATCGAAAAAAGCGTTACAAATAGTCTCATTGCTAAATCGTTTTCGTGTCGGTGCGATAGGCCTGCAAGAGGCTAATCGGAGTCGCTCCGCAGAGTCAAAAGCGTAATTTCGGGTGGTGCGCCGATGCGCATATGGAAGCCTACGCTACCCACACCATCGGTGATATAGAGATGGCTCGACTGCTCCTTGTAGAGGCCGCTCCACTCCTTATACATCAGCTGCGCCGGCGAAAACTCGCACTCGCCGATACGCCCCTTTGCCTGCATTGCATGGACATGTCCCGAAAGAACCAAATCGCCATATCCGAGCTCGGCAATCTTGCGCCACAGCTGCGGCATATGCGACACCGTGACGTTGAACTTCGTGCTCGGAACGCCCTCGTATATCGGACGGAGGTCGAGCGAGTCGGCAACATCGGCCGAATGGCGATGTTCGAGCAGTTCTCGAGAGAAACCGATACCCGTCAAAGTTATTGTGTCGTTACCCCTCGCTAGAAGCATCGTCTCATCGTTGGAAACGAGCCAACCCATAGCCTCGATACGCTCGACGAGCAGACGGGTATTCTCCTCGATAGGGAGCTCCACGGTGTCGCGCTCATATACTCCCGTATCGTGGTTGCCAAGTACTGCAACAACGCCATCGCGAGCCTTCAAGCCACTCAAAGCGGCACTCAGCTCGGGCGTAAGTTCCTTGTAATTGACATTCACAAGGTCGCCACCAAAGAGCACCAAATCCACATCGAGGGCATCTATCTCGGCTACGATATTTTCGCACATCTTACGAGCCGAAGTCAGCGAGCCAAGGTGCAAATCCGAAAAGAACGCTATGCGGTAGCCGTCGAAGTTACGAGGTAGGCGTTGGGAGACGATCTCGACACTCTTCACCGTAAGCTCCTTGCGTGTGCGTACCACACCGACAATCAATATCGAAGCAACAATCGTGCAGAGGAGGAGTCCGACCACCCACTTTACATAACAATTTTTGAAAACCAAGATTCCGGCATAGAGTGCCAGGCGCGATAGCGAAAAGACGGTGTAGATTGTCAGCAGCCACATCGTTGGCACCATAGTAGGCATATCGAAGAGCTTCATCACAGCTACAGCGACATATGGCAGAAGATTTGCCAAGATAAGGAGTCTCGCCACACTCCATCGGAAGATAGCACAACCGCTTCCGGCAACATACCTCTTGTATGTCAGCCAATCCGTCCAGATGATAAACAGAGATAGAATAATTATCGCAGCAATAAACATAACAATGCAAAGATAATAAAAAAATGGGTTGTCCAACAAATATGTGAACAACCCCTTATTTCTGAGAAGTTGTATAACAAGTGTTAATTTTAGGCTCGCGCAGCTCGAAAAAGCGGAGTTTACTCGACGTAAATGAGCATTTTAAGAGCAAGCAAAACGACAAAGTAACCTTGTTAGACAGCTTCTTGCAAAAAATCTACCACTTCCTACTTTGCAGGAGCGCTCTGACGATACTTCACAACCTTGTGAGCCTCGCGAGAGATCTTCTCGTCTACCTGGTAGAGCTTCAACACCTGCAACGGCGTGATAACCTCGGCAAAGCTGAACAGATAGCTCTGTTTTACCGTTGCCGTATGGATTTGGTTAGACAAACGAGCCGAAACAACTCGCAACGCATTATCGTTGGTAATCTGATCCTTCTTCATTCGAGCGTCCTTGTTCGACGCAGTCACACGGTTAATCTCCTGGCGGTACTTACGATATACCGGCTCAAACTTAACCATCTGTTCATCAGTAAGTTGCAACTCTGCCTTGAGTAACTCCAAACGGGCCTGCATCAACTGCTCGCGCTTCTCCTTTGCTGCAGCCTTCTGCTCCTCGGTCATCTGCGGTCTCTCCTTCGCAAATGCGTCCTGTGCAAAGATAGCTGCTACTGCTACCAACACTACAAAAATCTTCTTCATATTTTCTCCTTTTTTTATAAGTTAAACGTATCCTTTTTAGAGCTGATTCTCCTCCTCCAAGTAGTAAGCGTAATCGGCTGCGAGCTCGTAAATAACTTCGTCCGAAGCGGTCTGCATCTCTGCAATAAGCTTCTCCATCGGAGTTAATTTAGTCGGAGCGTCATAGAACTTCACAAAGCAGAACACACCTACTGCAACCACAGCCACCATTGCCACTGCACTTGCCCAGCGCCACTGCACCTTGTGCGAACGATTTTCTATAGGGTGAGCAGCCTCACGTACCGCCATCTTTGCACGATACTTTGCTCGCTCAATTGCACCCTCCTCAACCTTGTAAGGCATCTGTTTCATCTCTTTCATACTCAATCCTTTATATCTATAACCCTAACTTGTTCCTTAATCTTTTGTACCGCGTAGTGGTAATTGGTTTTCAGCGTCGAAACGCTCTGCCCCGTAGCTTGCGAAATCTGCTCAAACGACAACTCGTCGTAGTAGCGCATATTGAAGACCAATCGCTGCTTAGTTGGCAATGCTAAAATTGCCTTCTGCAGTCGCACCACTATCTCGTCGGACGAGGGCTCGATTTCGTGCTCGAAGGTGGCCAGCAAATCGCCTCGGACCGAGTCGAGCGGCGATAACGCCCACCTCTTTCGCTTGCGCAACGCAACTATTGCAATGTTCGTTGCTATACGGTACAACCACGCTGTCAAAGAGCTCTCGGTATCACCTCTAAACTCCGCTATCGAGGTGTAAGCCTTGGCGAAAGTCTCCTGCAGGACATCTTCGGCGTCCTCGTGACTTACGACCACACGACGTATGTGCCAATAGAGCCTGTCACCATACTGCTCAATCAGCCGGTCGAAAGCCTCGACCGCATTGCTCCTCAATTGAGCAATTAACTCTGCCGCCGTCTCCTTCATCTGTCCGAGTTCACTTATTAAGACACCCTTTTCCGCAAAAGGTTAAATTTCATTCTATACAAAATTACAAAAAATTTTCATTTTGTGCATATTTTTCCAAAATTTTTAATACCTTTGCTTTGCAAAGTATGTAGTTTCGAAACATCAGACCCCTCTATTATTGCATTTGAGGTCGTTCAGGCTGACATTTTCGAATTTAGACGGAAAAGGCAAACAGAGAAAAAGACAACAAAGTATAAACTTAATTACAAACTTAAAACCAAAAAAACGATGAAAAATTTGATGAAAATTTTCATGGTGGTAATGGCGGGCTTGTTCGCATTCTCTTGCGTGACAGACACGACCGAGGACCTTGGCGTCAACGCCGGCAAAGGTCTGACCACCTTCACCGTCTCATTGGAGGACACCAAGACTCACCTTGGCGAGAAAAATGCAGACGGTAAGTATCCGCTCTATTGGTGCGAGGGCGACCAGATTGCTATCAATGGCGTAGCATCGCTTCCATTGAGCGCGAACTACGAGGGTGCGACTTCGGCAGACTTCCAGATTGAGAATCCAAATCTCAACGCTCCTTACTGCGTGGTATATCCAGCAACCGAGGGCGTAGGCGAGGGCACAACCTACCCTGTAAACTTTATGGCCGAGCAGCCTTACACCGAGGGCACCTTTGCTTCGGGCGCAGCACCTTTGTATGGCTATACTGACAAGGCAGGATCACTCTCACTCAACCACCTCACAGGCGTTCTTCGTTTGGCTGTAAAGGGTAATGGCGAGGCTATCACAAGCGTTGTATTCAAGTCGGAGATTGGCAAGATCGCTGGTCCTTTCACTGTTGATTGCACAAATGGCACTTTGACAGCTCAGGAGGGTTCTTCAAAAACAGTAACAGTAACCTTCGCAGAGCCATTGGTACTCGGTGCAGAGGCTACACCAATCTATGCAGTTATTCCTGCGGGTAAATACGGCACATTTGCAATCACTTTGCACACCGCAAACGACAAGATGACTGTTAAGTTCAACAGCACAACTAAGCCTATCCTCGTAGGTGCAGTTCGCGAGTTCACCGAGTTCACCTACGCAGCTAACGATGTAGATGATGGCGGTAATACATTCGAGATTGACGGCAAGGACGCTTTGATTGAGTTTGCAGGTTTGGTTGCCGCAGGCACGTTTGCCGAGACATACTCTGCAGCGCAGGTTGTTGCCAATATCGATATGAGTGGCTACGACTGGACTCCAATCGAGGGCTTCAATAACTCGATTATCGATGGAGGCAACTACGCAATCAATGGTTTGACTGCTCCGTTGTTCGGTACCACCACATCGACTATTATGAACATCAACCTCACAAATGTAAACATTGCATCGAATGGCCGTCTGACATTGGGTGCTGTAGCTTGCGTTCTTGCTGAAAGCGAGCAGAGCAGTATCTCTAACTGTAAGGTTTCGGGCAACATCACCGTTAGCAACCCTAACACGACTATCGCATCGGGCTCTAACAAGTACAACACCGTAAACATTGCAGGTATCGTAGGTACCACTTACGGAGATGTAGATAACTGTGTTAATGAGGCTAACATCACCGTTAATCAGGTTGCATCGAGCGACAACACCGTTGTTATTCACCCTTGTGTTGGTGGTGTTGTAGGCTACTCGTTGGGGGGCGGTGTTACCAACTGCGCAAACGGTAATGAGGCAAAGACCACAGGTGCTATCAAGTATCTCGACAATCAGGCTGCACAGCTCTATACTCCACACGTAGCAGGTATTGCAGGTATGGGTGTAAATACTAATACTTCGCCATTCAAAGGCAACACCAACTATGGCGCTATCGAGTTCAACGCAAATGGTGCGGGTACTGGCGAGTTGGACTACAACTCTACCTCTGTTGCAGGTGTTATTGCTCAGAGTTGCCACGAGATCGAGAATAACCACAACTACGGAACTATCACTATCTCTGGTGGCAAGATTAAGGCATTCGTTGTTGGTGGTGTAATCGGAACATCAAAGCCGGCTAAACTCATCAACTGTCACAACCATCAGGGCGCAAACATCACCGTAGATAGCGATGTTGCATTCTGGGGCATTAGCGTAGCGGGCGTTGTTGCTTCTTACCAGAGCGCAAGCGTAGCTCTTGACAACTGTACCAACGATGCTCCTATCCACGTTAAAGCATCTACCGACACCAACGCAACAGCAGGTTCGCAGTTCTACTATCGTGTAGGCGGTGTCATTACCTATTCCAACTACTCGGTGCACAATTGCGAGAATAAGGCAAATGGCGACATCACTGTTGAGGGTAATGTAACGCTCCTTCGTTCGAACAACCAGCCGGGCTATGCTGTAGTTGGTGTATCGTGCTACCACACTACCGATGGAACTGCGGTTAATCTCATCAACCGTGGTGATATCAATGTCTACACCAATGTAACACCTTTCGCTTCGTGGAACACTACAAAGACCCACCAGACTTATGGCAAGATTGATATTGCCGGCATTAGCGGATACGACACCAAAGCAAAGCGCGACTTCCAGAACTATGGTAACATCACCATTGGTAAGACCGATTCGGCGATTTCAATCACAGGAAACGGTATCCACATTGGCGGTTTGGCATCATACTTCTCGAACTCTATCGGTGTAACAAACCTCGCAAAGAATATCAACGCAGGTAAGATTACCATCAACAAGGTAACTTTCAATGGTAAGTTCTCTCCTACAGCAGAGAGCACTGATAACACTTGGTCAACTCATATCGGCGGTATTGCAGGCTATCCAACGGGAGCTATTTCAAAGAGTGAGAACTCGGGTGCTATCACCGTTGGTTCAGGCGCAACATTCTCTAGCGAGACAAGCATCGGTGGTGCAGTAGGTTATACCACAGGTGCTCTTACATCGGTAAACAATACAGCAAATGTAACCGTAGCAGGTAAAATGTCGGCTCTTGGTTATGTAGCAGGTGGCGTTGGTCTTGCTTCGGCAAACCTCAGCTCTTGTACCAACTCGGGCGCAGTATCTGTTTCGACCACTAACAGCGCAACAACATATGTTGCAGGCTATGCCGGTTACATCATCGGTGGCGAGGAGTACAAGAGTGTAAGCAACACGGGAGATGTAACCTACAGCGGAAACAGCGGAAACAACACTCTCGCTATGGGTGGTATGGCTGGCGCTAACAAGGTTGCCGGAACCTACACAAGCTGTTCAAACAACGGTGTTATTACACTTACAAAGGGTGCTAAGGCAAATAAGGCTCACTATATTGCAGGATTGATCGCCTACACGGTATCGGGTACAAAAATCGAATCTTGCACAAATAGCACAAAGACAGGCGTAGAGTGGGGTATCGTTATTCATCAGACATCTTCTACCACTGGTGGTAGTAGTGCGAAGCGTATCGGTGGTATCGTTGGACAGGCTGCAGCTCCTAAATTGACCAATGTATCGAATAGCGCAGGTATCTACCACGATGGCTACCAGTTGGGAACAGCAGGTCTTTCGCTCGGTGGTATTGTTGGCACTGCATCGGGTACTCCAACTGCAAGCGGAACCATCACCAACAGTGGCAATATCTACTATGCCGGAAGATGTCCAAAGTCAAACTTCGGCATTGGTGGTATCTTTGCTACACCAGGCTCTGGCACATATACCAATGCAACCTTTATCAACACAGGTAATATAACCATCGAGAAGAAGTTTGATGACTTTATCCCAACCGACAATGGCTCGCACCGTTGCGTAGTGGGCGGTATCACAGGTTATGCTCCAACGGCGTTGGCAAATGCGAAGTCGTACTGCACAATCTCGGCTCCAGATTGGAGAGCAGAGGGCGGTACTGCAGCAAACAACAACTTTATTGGTGCTATCCAGGGTATCAACACCCCTACTGACCACATCACAAATTGCCACGTGGGTGGTACGCTCATCATAAGCAATGACGAAACTCCAGGCGTGCTCAACGCATCGAACTATGCAGCTTACCTCACAGGTGGTAATGTAGTAACTTCGGCAGCGGCAAAAGCACAGGGTTGCGGTGTCATCACCTCGATTGACGATACTACACCAGAGTATGCAGAGTAATAAAACAGAATAGTGAACGAGAAAAATGTTGAAGATTATGAAGAAGACAGTTTTGAGCTATTCTGCTCCTGAAATGAATGTATATGAGGTTGTAGCCGAGCGCGGCTACAGCGCAAGTACAGGTACAATTCTCCCAGGCTTCGGCTCTGAAGAGGACGACCTTATTTATTAAAAGATTTTGCGGAGCTCTCGGGCTCCGCAAAACTTTTAATAAATCCCGTGTGTTACCCTCCCCCTAAATCCCCCTCCTGTGAGGGGGACTTGTCGCTTCGCTCCAATAATGCGATTTTGCGGAGCTCTCGGGCTCCGCAAAACTTTTTCTGCTTTTAGCCATTGACTTTCGGTCTTCACTGCTCTGCCTCTACATAGTCTGCAAGCAGCCTCTGCACTCGGCTTAATCGCAGCGGTGGCCATTAGCCATTGGCTTTTTTGTTTAAGGGGTGTTAAGGGTTATTAAGGGCGTTAAGGGGCTGTCCTATCTAATCCTATCAAGTCCTATAAAGCACCGCAGGTGCGAATCCTATCAAATCCTATCTAATCCTATCCTAATAAAAAAGTTTTCCGTTTTCACTTTTCCGTTTTCCGTTTTTTTACTATCTTTGATAGGGAAAAACTACGACTATTATGGGATACTTCGTGAAAATTCAGTGTGTGAACAACAACTCGACCGTCGATGTCGAGATGGGCACTTCGTTGGTAGAGCTGGCCGAGCAGCTCGGTTTAAAGGGCAAATATCCATTCCTGGCCGCCTACGTAAACCACAAACTCAAGGAGCTTAGTTACAGAATTTACACCCCCGCAAAGGTGGAGTTTTTCGACATCTCGCACCTCGCTGGTTTCCGCGTCTATCAACGCTCACTTATATTTATTATGCAGGCGGTAGTGTCGAAGCTCTACCATCAGCAGAAGTTCCACGCCCGCCACGCCATAGGCGACAGCATCTACTGCGAGGTGGAGGGCAAAAAGGAGTTCTCGGCCGAGGAGTGCAAGGCTCTGTACGAAGCTGCATACGAAATAGTCAAAGCCGATATGCCTATTCTGCGCGAGAAGTTGCCTACCGAAGAGGTCATCGAAGAGTTCGCCAAGCGAGGTTTCGACGACAAGGTGGATCTTCTGCAATCGCGCCAGCGACTCTATAGTTCCATTCTTCGTCTGGGCGACGAGATAGGCTATTTCTTCGGTGCTTTGGTCCCTTCGACGGGATATATCGACCGCTTCGAGGTGCAACCATACCTCAACGGTTTCTATATATCGATGCCTTCGCGTACCACACCCGACACAATCCTTCCACCGCCAAATTTGAAGAAGATGTTCTCCATCTTTGATGGCTATAGCGAGTGGGTTGAGATTATGGGCGTAGCTACCGTAGGCAAGCTCAACAAGCGCATCGAGCAGGGCGACACAAGCGAGATGATACAGATTGCCGAGGCGTTGCACGAGAAGCGTCTTTCGCGCATTGCCGACACGATAGCCCAGGCCAATCGCGAGCGAGATCTGCGACTGGTGCTGATTTCGGGTCCTTCATCGAGTGGAAAAACCACCACATCGAAACGACTCGGCGTGCAGCTGCGAGTGCTCGGTTTGCACCCGGTATTGATCTCGACTGACGACTACTTTGTCAACCGCGAAGATACTCCGCGCGATGAGAATGGCGACTACGACTTCGAGGCTCTGGAGGCTATCGATCTCGCACGCTTGAACGAGGATTTAGGCCGATTGATGGCGGGCGAGAGCGTCGAAATTCCGCGCTTCGACTTTATCAGCGGCACCCGCCAGTGGCACGAAAATCCACTGCAGCTCGACGACCGCTCGATACTCATCATGGAGGGTATTCACTCTCTCAACCCGCGCCTTACACCGAGTATTCCAACATCGGCAAAGTTCCGACTCTATGCATCGTGCTTCACATCGGTGGCAATGGATAACACATCGCGCATACACACCACCGATAACCGCCTGTTGCGCCGCATGATACGCGACAATGCCACCCGAGGCATCAGCGCAGCCGAGACGATAGCTCGTTGGCCAAGTGTACGCCGTGGCGAGGAGCGCAATATCTTCCCTTATCAGGAGGAGGCTGACGTGATGTTCAACTCGTCGTTATTCTACGAGATTGCTGCGCTAAAACCATTCGCAGAGCCACTCTTGCGCGAGATTCCAAACACCCGTCCGGAGTACGCCATAGCGCAGGGAATGTTGAAATTCCTCGACAACTTCCACCCGATAGTCACCGACGAGATACCGCCAACCTCGGTACTTCGAGAATTTGTCGGCGGCAGCGCTTTCAAATACTAAGAAAAAGAGTGGAAGTTTCCACTCTTTTTTTTCAGTTTTCCGTTTTTTTTACTACTTTTGTAGTAACTAAACTTTAAAACACTATGTTCGATAACTTCGTAAATCGTCATATCGGTTGTAGCAACGCCGATACTCTTAAAGCAATGCTCGACACCATCGGTGTTGGCTCAGTAGAGGAACTCATCTCGCAGGTACTCCCCGCAGATATTCGTTTGAACGCTCCGCTCGCTCTTGGCGAGGCGATGAGCGAGTACGAATTTGCTCAACACATTCAGGAGTTGGCTGCACGCAACCAGCAGTTCCGCTCATTTATCGGTATGGGCTACTACCCTAACGCCTCGTCGGCTGCCATTATGCGCAACGTATTCGAGAATCCGGCGTGGTACACATCGTACACCCCATATCAGGCGGAGATTTCGCAAGGTCGTTTGGAGGCTTTGCTCAACTACCAGACCGCTATTATCTCGCTTACGGGAATGGAGATTGCCAACTGCTCGTTGCTCGACGAGGGTACTGCTGTAGCCGAGGCTATGGCTATGATGTTCGCACTTCGCTCACGCGAGGCAGTGAAGGAGGGTCGTAACCTCCTCTTCGTGGACGAGAATATCTTCCCGCAGACACTCGACGTATTGCTCACCCGCAGTGAGCCATTCGGCATCGAGCTTATCGTCGACAATTACGCCGACTACACCTTCACAGGCAAGGAGTTTGGCGCAATCGTGCAGTACCCTGCCGCAAACGGCGAGGTACGCGACTATAGCGACTTCGTAGCGGCAGCACACGCCGTAGGCGCACTCGTAACGGCTGATGCCGACCTTCTCTCGTTGGCATTGCTCGCACCACCGGCAGAGTGGGGCGCAGATATCGCCGTAGGTACAACACAGCGTCTCGGTTGCCCAATGGGATTTGGTGGCCCGTCAGCAGGCTATATGGCTACAAAAGATGCATACAAGCGCAATATGCCGGGTCGTATTATCGGTGTATCGGTTGACCGTCTTGGTCGTAAGGCGTTGCGTATGTCGTTGCAGATGCGCGAGCAGCACATCAAGCGCGAGCGTGCAACCTCGAACATCTGTACCGCATCGGCTTTGATGGCTTCGATTGTAGGTTTCCACTGCGTTTACAATGGCGCTGAGGGCTTGCACCGTGCAGCTCTCACCGCACATCTCGCTGCCGAGACTGCAGCCAAGGGTATCGAGGCTCTCGGTTATAAACTCTCTTGCACAAACTACTTCGATACACTCGACATCGAGGCTGAGGCTTCGGTCGTAGAGTCGGTAGCCGAGGAGCACCATATCAACTTCTACTACCCTTCGGAGTTCCGCGTACGACTTTCGTTCGACGAGGTTACTACCCCTACCGAGATTGAGGAGGTTGTAGCAATTTTTGCCGAGGCGAAGGGCAAGAAGGCGAAGAAGATTGTTCACGTAACCGAGCCGCAACACTTTATGGCTCGTAAATCGGCATATTTGACCGAGCCTGTATTCAACCGCTATCGTTCAGAGAGCGAGCTGATGCGCTATATCAAGCAGTTGGAATTGCGCGACATCTCGTTGGCTAATTCGATGATTTCACTCGGCTCGTGCACAATGAAGCTCAACGCTGCATCGTTGATGCAACCGCTTTCGTTGTCGGGCTTCCAGAACATTCACCCATTTGCTCCTGCAGCTCAGCGCGAGGGTTATACAGCGTTGATTGAGGAGTTGGAGAGCGACTTGGCAACTATCACAGGCTTCGCAGCTTGCTCGGTACAGCCAAACTCGGGAGCTGCGGGCGAGTATGCAGGTTTGATGGTTATCCGCGCTTATCACCAGAGCCGCAATCAGGGCTACCGCAACGTGGTGCTTATCCCAGCTTCGGCACACGGTACAAACCCTGCTTCGGCAGCTATGGCAGGTATGAAGATTGTTACCGTAGCATGCGACGAGCACGGCAATATCGACGTCGAGGACTTGAAGGCTAAGGCCGAGCAGTACTCGTCGGAGTTGTGCGCCTTGATGGTTACATACCCATCAACTCACGGTGTATTTGAGAGCCGTATTCGCGAGATTGTAGACACTATCCACGATGCGGGTGGCGAAGTATATATGGACGGAGCAAATATGAACGCTCAGGTGGGCTTGACAAACCCTGGCTTTATCGGAGCCGATGTCTGCCACCTCAACCTGCATAAGACCTTCGCAATGCCACACGGTGGTGGCGGCCCTGGTGTTGGCCCTATCTGCGTAGCTTCGCACCTCGCTCCATTCCTTCCATCTCACTCGGTTGTAGCAACCGGTGGCGAGGAGGGTATTACAGCCGTTTCGTCGTCGCCTTGGGGTTCGGCAATGTTGTTGCCTATCACCTACGGCTATATCAAGATGCTCGGCGCCGACGGCTTGCGCAAGGCTACCGAGATGGCTATCGTGAATGCCAATTATATGGCTTCAGCTATCAAGCACGAATTCCGCACCTACTACTCGGGCGAGACCGGTCGCGTTGGTCACGAGATGATTCTCGATTTGACAAACTTCAAACGTGACTACGGCGTAGATTGTGGCGACGTGGCACACCGATTGATGGACTACGGTTTCCACGCCCCTACCCTCTCGTTCCCTGTACACGAGACCTTGATGGTAGAGCCTACCGAGTCGGAGCCAAAGGAGGAGATGGGTCGCTTTATCGAGGCGTTGATTCAGATTAAGCGCGAGGCTGAGGCAATAAATGGCGAGGCTGATAACGTTGTAGCAAATGCACCTCACATTGCCGAGGAGTTGGCAGGCGAGTGGTCGCACCCATATTCGCGCTACGAGGCAGCATTCCCGTTGGCGTGGGTGGCACGTTCGAAGTTCTTCCCATACGTTTCGAAGATCGACAACGGCTATGGCGACAGAAACCTCGTTTGCAAAAATGAAGATTAAACAATAAACTTAAATTTACAGTAAAATTATGAAAGTAGAAAACACAAAATTTGTAGCGGTGAACTATACTCTTACCGTTGATGGTCAGGTAGCTGACAAGAACCCTGAGGGACAGCCACTCGAGTTCGTATGTGGCGCAGGTATGTTGCTCCCTAAGTTCGAGGGCGCACTCATCGGCAAGGAGCCAGGCGATAAGGTTTCGTTCACTTTGGAGCCAAAGGACGGCTATGGCGAGTTGATCGCTGAGGCTATCGTTGAGTTGCCAAAGACAATTTTTATGATTGACGGCAAGGTAGTCGAGGAGATGTTGTTTGTTGGCAACGTAGTACCTATGAGCGACGCTGAGGGCCACCGTATGAACGGTATCATCAAGGAGGTTAAGGAGGAGACCATTATGATGGACTTCAACCACCCAATGGCTGGTAAGACCTTAAACTTCGATGTTGAGGTTGTAGAGGTACGCGATGTAACTCCTGAGGATTTGGCTCCAAAGGGCGGTTGCTCATGCGGTTGCGACCACGACCACTGCGGCGAGGGCTGCGAGGGTTGCGACGAGGAGCACGGCGATTGCCACTGCCACTAATTAAAAGCCATATGAAGAAGAATTTACTTCTTCATATAACACACAGGCTCCCTAATGGAAGCCTGTGTTGCTTTTAATTAGTGTAAGTGTGTTACCCACCCCCTAAATCCCCCTCCTGTGAGGGGGACTTGGTTTTGCTTCGCAAAATAAAAAATCGTCATTCCGAGAGCCATTAGGCTCGTGGGAACGCTGCGATTAAGCCGAGGGCAGAGCCAAACTTGTTTGGGCTATGCCAAGGCGAAGCAGCGAAGACCTAAGGTCAATCTCCCTTATTCCAATTAAAGCAAAAGCGGAAGATTGCCACGTCGCTACGCTCCTCGCAATGACGGATTGTTTTTTGGGGCTTTTAGCCATTGGCCATTGGCTAAATTAAAAATTACTCGCTACTCACTAAATAAGAAGTTTTCCGTGCACCCTTAACAACCCTTAATAGCCCTTAATAACCTTTAACAGCCTTTAATTTTCTGCACAAAAAAACCTACCTCTCGGTAGGCTTTTTTTTAGATGTCGAAATCCGAATGGTCATCAACAGGCTCATCGTCCGAATCGTCGTTTGCCAACTCGTCTGCGCCCTTCAAATCATCATCGTAGTAATCCTTATCGTCCTCCTCGGTTGAAGCGTCATCAATTTTAACATCAATCTTAACGAGGTAGCTAATCTCCTCAGTCTCGAAAGGTACTGCAAAGAAGAACTCTCCGTTCGGCTTAGGAATACGCATCATATAGTCTGCAAAACCAGCAGGATATGCCGCTTTCACCTCCTCCTGTAGCTCGGGAGTCATATTCTTAAGACTTACTACTAATCTTTTTTTTGCGCTTGGTGCCATATATTATTTCTGTTTGTGTTTGTATTAAATTCGGTGCGAATATAGTGCAAGGAAATGAGTGTGGCAAATTTTATTCATCTTTTTTTTCAACAATTCAAAATTTCTCCGTACCTTTATGCAGTGATATATAAATAGAGGTATGACTACACCAATTTACGATGAGATAGTTGCCCTGCGAGAGGCTCTACACTACCATAATCGCAAGTATTATGTGGAGAACGCACCCGAAATTTCCGATTTCGAGTTCGACCATATGATGCACCGTCTCATCGCATTGGAGGAGGCGCACCCTGAGTATGCCGACGATAACTCGCCGACTATGCGCGTGGGTAGCGACAAGACCACCGAGTTCCAAAACGTCAAGCACCGCTACCCGATGCTCTCACTCTCGAATACATACTCGATAGAGGAGTTGAACGACTTCATCGCACGCATCGAGAAGGAGGAGGGCGAAACGGAGTTTGTCTGCGAGTTGAAGTTCGACGGAACAGCCATATCACTCACCTACGAGGAGGGACGATTGTTGCGCGCAGTAACACGTGGCGACGGAGAGAGCGGCGACGATGTTACAGCGAATGTACGCACCATCGGCTCCATTCCTTTGACCTTGACGGGTAACTACCCTGCCGAGTTCGAGATTAGAGGTGAGATTTTTATGCCTTACGCCTCGTTCGACCGTTTGAATGCCGAGCGCGAAGCGGCAGGCGAGCAGCTCTTTGCCAACCCACGCAACGCCGCAGCAGGAACACTCAAACAGCAGCAGTCGGCGATTGTAGCAAAGCGAGGATTGGACTGCACGCTCTACCAGATAGCATCGCGCGAGCTTCCATTCTCGACCCATTGGGAGGCATTGGAGTCGGCTCGCAGCTGGGGCTTCAAGGTGTCGGAACACGCTCGCATCTGCCGTTCGGCGCAGGAGATTAAGGAGTTTATCGAGTATTGGGATACAGCGCGCAAGGAGTTGCCATACCCAACCGATGGAATAGTTATCAAGGTAAACGACTTTGCCAAACGTCGTCGTTTGGGCTTTACGAGCAAGTCGCCACGTTGGGCTGTGGCCTATAAGTTCAAGGCGGAGCAAGCCTTGACACGTCTTGTGAGCGTAGATTTTCAGGTTGGAAGAACGGGTGCTATTACCCCCGTAGCAAACCTCGAACCGGTGCTCTTGGCAGGTACCGTCGTAAAGCGCGCCACACTCCACAACGCCGAGCAGATCGACATCTTGGATATTCGCCTTGGCGACATGGTCTATGTGGAGAAGGGTGGCGAGATTATCCCCAAAATTACCGAGGTGGAACTTTCGGAGCGCAAGGCCGAGAGCAAGCCGTTCGAGTATATTACCACATGTCCCGAGTGCGGAGCCGAGCTTGTGCGCTACGAGGGCGAGGCGAAGCACTACTGCCCGAACCAGGGTGGTTGCCGACCTCAGATTCTTGGTCGCATCGTCCACTTTATTCGTCGCAAGGCGCTCGACATCGACGGCTTGGGTACCGAAACAGTAGAGCTGTTGCACGAGAGTGGATTACTGAACAACATCGCCGACATCTACGACTTGAAGGCGGTGGATTTGGCGGCACTTCCACGTCTGGGCGAGAAGTCGGCCGACAATATCATTCGCAGCATCAACAACTCGAAGAGTGTGCCATTTGCGCGAGTTTTGTTCGGCTTGGGTATTCGTTTTGTGGGCGAGACCACTGCGAAATACTTGGCAGCACACTTCAAGAAGCTCGACGCTGTGATGACTGCATCGAAGGAGCAGCTGCTAGAGGCTGAAGAGGTGGGCGACAAAATTGCCGATGCTATACTCGAGTACTTTGCCGATGAGCAGAACCTCGCCATTATCGAGCGATTGCGTGCGGCAGGTCTGCAATTCGAGGAGGAGGCTAAGGTGCTCCATTCGAACTGCCTTGAGGGCAAGAATGTGGTTATCTCGGGTAAGTTCCTCGACCACTCGCGCGACGAGTTAAAGGAGCTGATCGAGTTGCACGGAGGTAAAAATCAGTCGGGCGTATCGGCCAACACCGACTTTATCGTGGCGGGCGAAAATATGGGCCCTGCCAAGTTGCAGAAAGCGGAGAAGTTGGGTGTGAAAATTCTCTCGGAGAGCGAATTTATTGCGCTAATTGGTGGCGAGGCTCAAAATAATATCGCCGAGAGTAGCGTTATTGAGAAAGAGGAGAAGAAACAAGAGAATATGGTTATACAGGGAAGCCTGTTTTAAGCAGTAAAAAGTATGGATAGAACTATTTTCAAGGGTTTAGGTGTTGCGTTGATTACTCCATTCACAGCAAATGGAGCCGTCGATTTTGCAGCCGTAGCTAAAATTGTGGACAACCTTATCGAGGGTGGCGTAGATTACATTCTTGTACTCGGCACCACGGGCGAAACCCCAACACTTACAGCCGATGAGCGCAAAGCTCTGATTCGTTTCGTACGCGACCGCGTAGCAGGACGAGTGAAGCTTATGGTGGGCGTAGGTGGTAACTGCACACGCGATGTTGTGGCTACACTCGAGAAGTGGGATTTGAGCGGATATGACGCCATCTTGAGCGTAAACCCATACTACAACAAACCAAATCAGGAGGGCTTGTATCAACACTTCAAGGCGATAGCCGAGGCGTCGCCGCTGCCGGTTATGCTCTACAACATACCGGGCAGAACGGGTGTAAATATGACTCCGGAAACAATTGCACGTTTGGCAAACGATTGCGAGAATATCATCGGCGTAAAGGAGGCTTCGGGCAACTTGGAGCAGATGGAACAGGTAAAGGCTCTCACGCCGAGCGACTTCCTTCTCATCTCGGGCGACGATGGTCTCACTGTAGATGTCATTAAGCGCGGTGGCGTAGGTGTTATCTCGGTATTGGCAAATGCCTATCCTGCCGAGACCAAGGAGGTTGTGGAGTTGGCTCTCGCGGGTAACATCGACGAGGCTGAGAAGAAACTGCAGGCACTCGACGCTGTAATTTCGGCGCTCTTCGAGGAGGGTAACCCTGTGGGCGTAAAGACTACGCTCTACTTGAAGGGTGTATGCTCGAACACTATGCGCTTGCCGCTCGTTCCGGGTAGCGATGCGTTGCAGGCAAAGATTAAAAACCTGATTGCCGAATACGAAAAGTAGTACAACGAAGCGTTAATAGGTCGTTATGAGACGTTTGATAGTGATATTTGCTGCTATATTGGCATTCTGTTCGGTGTCGGCTAAGACCCCGAACAACGACCTTATTTTCGCCAACATCAACAACATTGAGTCGCCCTTCTACTATCCAAATCTGATGTTGCGCTACAAGGAGGGTAAGGTATTGTCGGACGATGAGTACCACCACCTCTACTATGGCTATGCGTTCCAGCCATCGTACAAGCCTCTCGAGGTAAATAGTGCGATGACTCGTGTGCAGGAGATTATGGCTCGCATCTCGATTGACAAACCGTCGGTGCGCGATATTGACGAGTTGATTGCTGCAGGCATTGCTGCCATGGAGCACGATCCATTCTCGCCAACGCTGCTCAACATTATGGTCTATGCCTATGGCGCTACGGGCGACAAGGTGCGCGAGTTGGCCTACTCTGACCATCTAAACGGCATATTGCGTTGCATAGAGCTCTCGGGCGATGGATTGAAAGAGAAGAGTCCGATGCATATCATCATGTTCTCGCACGGAACAGACCTTATAGCATCGAAGAATATAGGCTACCGCAAAGGACAGATTATGAGTCGCACGGTCGAATTTGTGCCGTTCGACGCACCACGCAATAAAGTTAAGGGCTACTACTTCGACTATAGTCGCATCTACTGGAACAAGCCCGACAACTACACATTCAAGCGCGAGAGGACTTGGCAGTTTAACAACCTCAAACCGCGAGAGTACAAATAGACGTTATGAAGAGATTTTCGATATTTTCAATAGTAGCAATCATACTAACCACCCTGCTCACGAGTTGCATCAACAACGAGCCTAAAGCCAACGTTAACGACTTGCAGATAGTCTCGGGCATTCGTGATCGCAAGCTTATGCTCGATGGCACCGAAGGTGTAGGCTCTACCTTCTCGTTCCGAGCCAACCACGACTGGTCGATTATCGACTACAAGGGTTTTACCTGCGACCCGTCGAGTGGCACAAAGAGCGCCGAGGGCGAAACCATAACCGTTACTGCAAAACCTCTGCAATCGAACAATTCGGCCGATACAATCTGCTTGAGCGACCTCAACTTCAAGATGCTCTCTACCCGTTTTGTAGGTATATCGGCATATCAGTTGCCGCAAATTCGTATGCCTAAGGGGTCGAAGGTCTTTGTCAAGGCATTGAATGGCTCGAAGGGGTCGATTACAATCGTCTCGAGTAGCGACGACGTAGAGCTTGTGGTCGATGGCGATATCACAGCCTTGTTGAGCGAGAAGAACGATAAAGACGAATACACCATAACTGTAGCTGCCACCAAGGAAAACACCTCGGCATCGAACGACAAGATCGGTACTGTTGGTTTCAAGGTTGACGGCGTAAAGCAGGCCGGAAAAATCGATGTTGAGCAGATTTCGGCTATGGTATTGGACCGCAGCGAGGTGTTGCTTCCGAGCAAGGTCGGCGGAGAAAATATCTTTGTGGTGGATAGCGATTTCGAGATTGCAGTGACAACCTCATCGGAGCTCTTCTCCATTACAGACAAGGGCAACAACACCTTTGCAGTGACTGCAAAATCGGCAAACACAACAGGTTCGATGCTGCCGCTTGGTTCTATTGAGGTTTCGTTGGTTGAAGCGCCCGATTGTAGATGTACAATCGATGTAAAACAGCGCAAAGCAAAGGCATCGCAGACCATTATCGTACACTTCATTGGCACGGCCCTGCAGCACTACTTCAACCACAACGTAACCAAGATACTCGAGGCGTTGGACAAGGATATTCAAGGAGAGGCACAGATATTGGCGATCACTACCGACGCTACCACGAAGGGTACACTCTACGAGTTGCGCTACGACAAAAATCTCGGCAAGGCTGTGCAAGAGAAGGTTAAGGAGTTGAATTTGCCAACCCCTTACGACTCGGCGCTCTTCGAGAATACACTTCGCAATGCGTTGGAGTTTGCTCCGGCCGAGAAGTACGCCTTGGTTATCGGCTCGCACGGACGTGCCTGGGTACCAAAAATCCCGTCGACAGGCCTCTCTCGCGCGCTGAAAAAGAAGGGATTGACACCTGAGGATTTATGGAAGCGAATAGAGGGGGCCGAGGTAACCCGTCATATCGGCGACAACGAAGCCACCCGCTACGACATCGAGGAGGTCTCAAAGGCTATCGAGGCAAACAACGTGAAGTTCGACTACATACTCTTCGACGCCTGCTTTATGGGCAATGTCGAGAGCTCGTACGAGCTTCGCAACTGCGCTGACTACATCATCGGCTCGCCATGCGAGGTTATGGGGTACGGATTCCCATACGCCAAGGTCATTCCGTATATGCTTTTGAATGGTGGCAAGTCGTACAACCTCGACAAAATTTGCAGCGAGTATGTAAACTACTATAAGACCGACGCTACAACCCCTTCGGCTTGTGTTTCAGTTACGACAACCGCCGAATTGGAGGCTTTGGCTCAGGCTATGAAGGCTGTAAATAAGGCGGGCGACAAGGCTGGTTTCTCGCTCAAAGAGGTGCAGTACTACGAGGGACAAACCGACCACTCGTTCTACGACTTGGGTCATATGGTCGAGCTTTCGTGTGCCGATGCTACGGTAGCTGCAAGGTTCAAGACTCAGTTGGATAAGACGGTAACTTCGCGCTATCACACCGACCACTTCTACTCGGTGTATGGTAGCAACAACACCTACTATCACTACATCAGCTACTACAGTGGCATAACCACCTCGGCCAAGGTCGAGCACTATGCCGACGACTGGAGAAGAACAGCATGGTATAAGGCTACGCACTAAAAAGAGAGTAGTTAGTAGAGAGTAGTTTTTAACTGCTAATAACTAAAAAAAGTGGAGATTGCTCTCCACTTTTTTATTCTATGAGGTGCTCAACTAAAATCTTTACGCCTATAAGAATCAGTACCACTCCACCCGTTATCTCGGCGCTGCGTTTGTAGCGCGAGCCGAAGATATTACCCAAACGTAATCCAAAGGCCGAGAAGGCTGCTGTGGTAAGGCCTATAAAGAGTACCGACCACCAGATATTGGCTTCGAGGAATGCTAGCGAGACACCGACAGCCAAGGCGTCGATACTTGTTGCTACGGCCATAACAAACATTGTCTTAAAGCGAAAATCGCCGTCGGCCTCCTCATCATAGTCGCCACCTACGAATGTGTCGTAAAGCATCTTTCCACCGATAAAGGCGAGCAAGGCAAAGGCAATCCAATGGTCATAGTTGCTCACTATCGAGACAAAGCGCGTGCCGATAAAGTAACCCAAAACAGGCATCAGCGCTTGAAATCCTCCGAACCATAACGACACCGAGGCGTAGTGACACGGGCGCAGACGTCGTGTAGCCAAACCTTTGGCTATCGAAACGGCGAAGGCGTCCATCGAGACACCTATGGCGAGTATTATGAGGTCGAGAATATCCATCTTGCTCAAAGCGCTACTGAACCACTATTCCCTGCACCAAATCGGTGCCAAGTTTCTTATTTAAGGAATGAACGAGTGCCTCGCGCTGCATCATCAACTCGCTACGCAAGATACTCGACGAGACGTGAACATAGAGCGTACCGCGCACAAAGCGTACCTGACGCGTAGAAGCGGCAACCACCTCGCCCGTAACCTCACGCCAAACGTGCGGAAGCGAGCCTTCGGCAATTTTGCGTGCTACATCAGGACTCTTGAAGAGGTTGTCGAGCAGCGCTCCTATAGGTTGTGCTTTGGTACGTTTCATTCTTCTACTCCTTATTGACTGCGCCGTACGACACGTTAAACAACTTGTAGCTACAATCGGCCTTGTGCAGGATATTGCCCATACGCTCGCCATTGCAGTCGGTGATGATAACCTGACCGAACTCGTCACCCTTGACCAACTCGATAAGGCGCGATACGCGGCTCTCGTCAAGCTTGTCAAACAGATCGTCGAGCAGCAATATCGGCTTCTCGCCACAAGCCTTCGCGATGATGCGATACTGAGCGAGTTTCAAAGCTATGAGGAAAGACTTCTGCTGTCCCTGCGAACCATACTTACGAAGTGGATAGCCACCTATCGAGAAGCGCAAGTCGTCGCGCTGTACTCCGCAAGTGGTGTAGCCCATAACGCGGTCGCGCTCACGCGAAGCGAGCAAGAGTTCTTCGAGTGTGGCGTTGTTCAACTCGGAACGATACTCCAACTCCACCTGCTCGTGGTCGTCCGAGAGGGCGCGATAGTAATCGCAAACGAGCGGATAGAGCAACTCGGTAATCTCCAAGCGTGCGGCGTGAATTTTAGCAGCCACGGGAGCCATCTGCGCATCATAGATGCGGAGCATCTCCTCGTCGGAACCTATCTTGAGGTAGCTGTTACGATTGGCAAGTGCAGTGTTGTAGCGCATTGCGGCATCGAGATAGCTCTTATCCAACTGCGAGATGAAGGAGTTGATGTAGCGACGACGTTCATCAGCCGCATCGCTGATAAGCGAGGAGTCGGCAGGCGAGACGATAACCACAGGGATAAGTCCGATGTGGTCGGCCAGACGCTCGTAGATCTTGTCGTTGTGCTTTACGACCTTCGATGCACCTCGCTGATAGGAGCACACCACGCGCTCGTGGCGGTCGCCATCGGTGCGGTAATCGCCCTCCAGCACGAAGAACTTCTCACCATGGCGTACGCACTGCAAATCGGTCATCGCAAGCGACGATTTACACATCGAGAGGTAGTAGACCGCATCGATGATATTTGTCTTGCAGGTGCCATTGTCGCCGACAAAGCAGTTAAAGCCCTTGTCGAGCTGAAGTTCCTCCTGTGCGAGGTTCTTGAAATTCAGCAATGAAAGTCGTGTAAGATACATTTTGTTCCTATTTTTCTACTGCGAAGTTACGAAAAGATTGGTGTACCACAAAAAAAATCTCGATTTTTGTGGTTTATTGCATAAAAAAGTGTATTTTTGTCGTTTGTAAAGGGTTTTACGCCCAAAAGAGAAGGAATTATAAACTAAAAAAAATACTATTATGACAAAGAAAGTTCAGAATCATGAAGAGGTTATTGTTGCCGAGGCTGTCAACAAGACCGAGAAGTTTTTCGAGGAGAACGGCAAGAAGGTAATCATCATCTTGGCTGCTCTTATCATCGTTATCGCAGGTTTTGTAGGTTACAAGTTCTTGGTAGTTGATAAGAACGAGGCTGCAGCTGCAGATCTTATCGTTAACGCACAGGAGCTCTTCAACAGCGAGACTCCAAACTACGAGCTCGCTCTCAACGGCGACGAAAAGGGCGCAGGTTTCCTCGATGTTATCGAGCAGTACGGCTCGACCAAGGCTGGTAACATCGCTAACCACTATGCTGGTGTTTGCTACCTCCACCTCGGTGATTTGGAGAATGCTGCTAAGTATCTCAAGGCTTACGATGCAGTAGGTGGTTCGGTTGTTGCTGAGATTATCGACGCACTGAACATCGGCTTGCAGGGCGACATCGCAGTAGAGCAGGGCAACTACGAGGAGGCTGCTAAGCTCTTCGGTAAGGCTGCTAAGACTTCGGATAACGAGTACACTACTCCATGCTACCTCTACAAGCAGGCTCTCGCACTCGAGGCTGCAGGCAAGGTTGAGGAGGCTAAGGCTTGCTGCAAGACTCTCATCGAGAAGTACCCTAACGCGCAGGAGAAGAACGCTGCAGAGAAGTTGCTCTAATAGCGAACCATCAAACAGATTATTATTAGGGCAGTCTTTCGTGGGGCTGCCCTTAATTTTAGGATATTATGATTGCTTTTTCGGATATAAAAATTGGCATAGTAACGCTCAATAGTACCAAGTGCGAGTTCGACGCCGTGCAGGGTCTCTTGCTCTGTGGCGTTTCGCGCGAGAACATAGAGGTAAAGCACGTTCCTTCGGCTGCGAAGGCTCCGTTGGCAGCACTCTTCTTTGCCGAATACACCGAGGTTGATTGTGTCTATATCGCCATACCCGAGGGGTTGGAGGATGTACGCGAGCGACTTGCCGAGTTGGAGTTGCAGTGCCGTATGCCTATAGGCACATCACTCCGTGGCTTCGACGATATTCGCGATATGTTGCAGATGGTACGACTGCAAAGCAAAATGGTTGCCAAGGCCGAGCAAGAGCAACGCGGCGTTGGAAACTTCAAGTTGAACTAAAAAATAAGGCTGTCCGATGAAGACAGCCTTTACTTTTACTCTATTACGGGATTATACTGCGGATCGTAGAATGCGTAGCCCAAATCCGAATTATCCTCGATGCGGTCGCACCTGTACTCATAGCCAAAGCGGTCGGCAGTACGCACCTCGATATGCTTGGCATCGGGATTTTTCAAGGTGTATTTCCACATTGTGCGGCTTGTGTTGTAGTTGTTGCCCACGCTACTACCCAAGTAGCCATACAAAATCGATATAGCCCAAAAGTCGCGGCTTGTCTCAACGCCGTCAGGAAGTCGGCGAGGAGACTCGAGAGTGCCGTCACCCACCAAATTGTCGTACTCCGAGCCTGTAGCATTGAAGTAGCTGGTCATCGTACCCGTAAGCACGCCGTCCTCATAGACCTCGACCCTCCAACTTGGGTCGGACGAGAAGATATTTGCCAAGAGTGTGCCATTATCGTACGGGAGCTGATAGTATCCCTTTGTGCCGTAGGTGTCTCCACCCGACGGCTCTGCGCCAAAGACCGAGCCGCCTCGATGAAGGCGTATCTGATAGTCGCGCGTATTCATTCCATAAGGATAGCCCTTGTAGTACCAATCGACAAACTTATTATTCTTAATTTTGAAGATATTGTATCCGCAAGGGGTTCCATCGCGGTGGATATTGCTCTCCATCATATCCTGACGAGTCGAAGCGATGCAGTGCTCATAGATATTGAAGCCCGTCTTGTTCCACACGTAGTCGTATGGGTGCATATAGTGGGTATGGCCCGAGAGGATATGGGCCTCGGCATACTCATTCAACATTGTGAGCACCTCCTTGCGATAGGTACCGTCGCCAAGCGTACCATTATTCAATATAGGTATATGGACGCAGAATACAACCATCTTACTCTTCGGCACAAACGCCAAGTCCTGCTTCAACCACTCGAACTGCCCGGGAGTTAAGCCCGACTTATACTCGCTAACCGACACATCGCTCGTGTTCAAGACGTTTCGCATCGAGATAATATGCACGTCGCCACGATTGAACGAGTAGTTTACCGGTCCAAAGCACTCCTCGAAGTCGCGCTGCAGCTTAATATAGGAATCTTTGTTGCGCTCGTCAGGGAAGGCTGGGTGCGAAGTGTCGCACAAGATATGGTCGTGGTTGCCATAGCAGGCAAATATCGGCATGCCGGTCTTGCTCTTAGACAACGCATCGCGCATCGGCTCCATAAGGTTAGGCTTGCTACCCACCATATCGCCAAGAACGATACCATAGCACGGCATTCCAAGCGATTTCGAATAGGATTTAATCTCGGGTGCAGCCTGCACATTAAAACGGTCGATATGGGCAGTTGTACTTGGTTGCGTATCGGCCAGACCGAAGAGTACAAACTCCGTCTCCTTGCCGTTAGGCAACTTCTCGAACGTAAAGTCATACTGAGGGGTGCTCGACGGATACTTCTTGAAGAAGCAAGGCTGTCCGTACTCGTTTACAGGCACCTCCACCTCCGATGGCAACGAACAATATATATACCAGCTCTGCGGTGTAACGCCCGTAAGCTCATAGTAGCCCTTCGAGTCGGTCTGCACCACCTGGAAACCATCACTAACAGCTACGCCCGCGATTGGCGAACCGTCCGAGTAGCGAACGTGACCATAAATCTTCTTATAGTATATGGAGAGGCTGTCATCTTCCACCGCCAATGGCTGCAAGGTAGTCGATACTCTAGGCGCATAAACAATCGGCTTAAACTCGCGCACAACACCCTTCGAGAGAGGTTTGTTGGGTGACCATATAGCCGTCATCTTCTCGCCCGTGGAGTCGATGAACTCAATTTTGCAGGTGCCAACCTCTACCGCCGCCAAGGCGATGTAGAAGATGCTCGCCTCGCTTGTCGAGAGAGCGAAGTTGGCCGGAAGAGTATAGACTATGCGCTTTTGGCTCTGCTCGGTAGGAGCGATAGTACCCGCCTGGCAATTAACCTCGAACGTGCCCGCAATAGCCACATCAGACGAGAGGACGATCTGCTTCAACACGACCTCCTCAGTCTCTGCCGTCATTGCAAAGCGCAAGATGGAAGCCAAGTGCGACAATGTTGCTCGCTTACCACTCTCGACATATCCGCACATCGGTGCACTACCCACGGCAAAAGAACCTTCGGTATACTCCTGCTCGGTAGGGAAATCGACAACAGATTTTTCAGCCGTAGTCGAAGCGGTGTATGGATAGGTTATATAGTAGGGATAGCTGAGCGTTGAATTTACAACAAAATTAGCCATCGAAGCCGTCGTTGCGTCAATCTTGGCCGTCTCCGAGAGCACGCCATTGACCACTACCCTATCGCCCTCACTCCAATATGCGGGGTAGCTATTACCCGCCTTCTCACCTAACGAGGTACGAGTCTGCGAAAGCGAAAGTGCGAGTGTAACCTCCTTGCTTTCATTACCACCATTTATAGGGGCATCATCGGATAGGTCGTTGTGGCAACTCACCAAGAGAGCAGCCGCTACAGATAGTATGAGTAGTATTCTCTTCATCGAAAGTCCTGTTTGTGCAAAGATACAAAAAATTCCGCAAACGCAAATATATCACGAGGTTATATTCAGGCGTATATATAGTTTTAGTTTATATAGCTATAAAAAATATCAATTTGATAAATGTAAAAAGTTGTATTATCTTTGCAGTAGCAAACAAGAAAATTATAAACCTTAAAACAGATACTACTATGTTGAGCGAGAAATTACACGCAGCAATTAACGAGCAGATTAACGCCGAGTTGTGGTCGGCATATCTCTATCTTTCGATGTCGATGGACGCCGAGACTAAGGGCTACAAGGGCGTAGCAAATTGGTTCTACGTTCAGTGGCTCGAGGAGCAGGATCACGCACACATCTTGATGAACTACCTCAACTCGCGCGATGCTAAGGTTGAGTTGAAGCCTATAGCTGAGGTGCAGACCGAGTGGCCATCGGTATTGGAAATGTTCCGCCACACCCTCAAGCACGAGAAGGTTGTTACAAGCCTTATCAATAACCTTGTAGCGATTGCACACGAGGACCGCGACTTCGCATCGTCGAATATGTTGGTATGGTTTATCGATGAGCAGATCGAGGAGGAGGAGAATGCTCGCGATATGATCTTCGCATCGGAGGCTGTCGAGAACGACAAATACGGAATGTACCAGCTCGACAAGGAGCTTGCAGCTCGAGTATACACTCAGGCTTCGCCACTTGTGAAAAGTGAGTAACGAGTAATGAGTAGAGAGTAGTTGAAAATAAAAAGTTACTCACTACTATCTACTATCTAAAAAAAGCCACCGATTTGGTGGCTTTTTTTTTAGTTTACGAATACCGTTTTGAAGTACTCTTCGAAGAGTTTGCGGGCAGCGTCCAACTGCTCGGGTGTATTCTCCTTGACGCCCTTAAGTTTATACTCCTGACCCATCACCTCGTACTTGTGAACGCCGAGAGTATGATATGGCAACACCTCTACTCGCTCAACCATCTTGAAGCCTCCGAGGTGCTCGCCCAAGGCGCGAATGTCCGCTTCGCTATCGCTGTAGCCTGGCACAAGCACATAACGCAACCAGAACGGCTTTTCATTCTTCTCCAACCACTCAGCCGTACGCAAGGTCTGCTCGTTGCTGCGCTCGGTCAAGAGGAGGTGCTGTGCTGCGTTGTGCTCCTTCACATCGAGCAACACCAAATCGACCAACGAGAATAGCTCCTCAACCCATTCATTCCACACCGAACCATTCGTGTCGATGCAGACGTGGATTCCCTGCTCCTTCAATCGCTTGACAAGCGGAATCAACGCCTTGGCCTGCAAGGTAGGCTCACCACCACTGAAGGTTATGCCACCACGCTTGCCAAAGAATGGTTTCTCGCTGACGGCCTGCTCGACGATGTGCTCAAGGTCGGTCTCCTTAGCCTCACCGCACACGTCTATAGTGTCGGGGTTGGCGCAGTAGAGGCAACGGAAGTTGCAACCCTGCAAAAAGACTACCAATCGCAAACCAGGACCATCGAATGTTCCGAGCGACTCGTATGAATGAACTCTCAGTTTCATAGTTTCTATTAGTTAAAAACTGCCCCGAAGGTATCTCCGAGGCAGCAATAAATTAAATCGTATATTACATACGCTCGTGGAACGAACGCGAGATTACCTCCAACTGGTGCTCACGGCTCAACTTGGTGAAGTTTACTGCGTAACCCGAAACGCGGATTGTGAGCTGTGGATACTTCTCTGGGTGCTCCATTGCGTCCATCAACATCTCACGGTTAAGAACGTTCACGTTGAGGTGGTGCGCACCCTTAGTGAAGTAACCGTCCATCATTGTTACGAGGTTCTCTACGCGAGTTGCCTCGTCAACACCGAGCGACTTAGGAACAATAGAGAAGGTGTTCGAGATACCGTCCTGCGAGTCACGGTAACGCAACTTTGCAACCGACGAAAGCGATGCTACTGCACCACACTTATCGCGACCGTGCATTGGGTTTGCACCCGGAGCGAATGCGATACCCTTCTCACGACCATCAGGTGTAGCACCTGTCTTCTTACCGTACATTACGTTCGAAGTGATGGTCAAGAGCGACAATGTTGGCTTCGCGCCCTTGTAGATTGGGTGCTTCTTCAACTCCTCATTGAAGAAGTATACGAGGTCAACGCCGAGGTGGTCAACACGATCATCGTTGTTACCGAACATTGGGAAATCCTTCTCAATCTCGAACGACTCGGTCAAGCCCATCTCGTTACGCTTAACTGTTACCTTACCATACTTGATAGCCGAGAGCGAGTCGAGCACAATCGACAAACCTGCAACACCATATGCGAGGTTGATGCGAGGGTTGGTGTCGATGAGTGCCATCTGAGCCTTCTCGTAGTAGTACTTATCGTGCATGTAGTGGATAATGTTCATCGCATCGTTGTAGATACGAGCAATCTCCGACAACACCTTCTTGTAGTTCGAGAGTACCTCCTCGTAGTTGAGCAAGTCGCCCATCAAGGTTGGGATACCCTTAACCATCTGTGTACCGGTGATCTCGCAACGTCCGCCATTGATAGCCAACAACAACGCCTTAGCGAGGTTACAACGTGCACCGAAGAACTGAATCTGCTTACCGATAGCCTGGTACGATACGCAGCAAGCGATACCGTAGTCGTCGCAGAAGCGAACCTCACGCATCAAGTCGTCGTTCTCGTACTGTACTGACGAGGTGTCGATCGAAACCTTTGCGCAGAACTCCTTGAAGCCCTCTGGCAACTCTGGACTCCAGAGCACAGTCATATTTGGCTCTGGCGATGGGCCGAGGTTGTAGAGTGTCTGCAAGAAACGGAACGAAGTCTTGGTAACCTTGGTACGGCCGTCGTTGAAGCGACCACCGATAGCCTCAGTAATCCATGTTGGGTCACCTGCGAAGATGTCATTGTACGACTGCATACGGAGGTGGCGAACCATACGCAACTTGATTACGAACTGGTCAATCAACTCCTGTGCGAACTCCTCGGTGATGTTACCCTTGTCGAGGTCGTACTGAATGTAGATATCGAGGAACGACGAAACGTTACCGAGCGACATTGCAGCACCGTCCTGCTCCTTAACAGCAGCGAGGTATGCCATATAAACCCACTGAACAGCCTCCTGAGCCGATGTTGCTGGACGGCTCAAATCTAAGCCGTAGTACTCGCCCATAACGAGCATATCCTTCAACGCCTTAATCTGGTCGGCTACCTCCTCGCGGAGACGGATTGTAGCGTCGGTCATTGGGGTGAGGAGCGACTTCAAATCCTCCTGCTTAGCCTCAATAAGGCGGTTGATTCCGTAGAGTGCCATACGACGGTAGTCGCCGATGATACGACCACGTGCGTAGTTGTCAGGCAAACCGGTGAGGAAGCCCAACGAACGGAAGGTACGAATCTCCTCGGTATATACGTCGAATACACCATCGTTGTGAGTCTTGCGGTAGTGGGTGAAAATCTCCTTTACCTTGTCGTCAACGTCGGTACCCTGCTCCTTGCAAGCACGCGATACTACGTTGATACCTCCGAACGGCTTAATCGCACGCTTCAACAACTCGTCGGTCTGCATACCTACGATAAGCTCGTTCTCCTGGTCGATGTAACCAGCCTTATGTGATGTGATAGTCGATACGGTCTTGTTGTCGAGCGAGCGAACGCCACCATTAGCACGCTCCTCCTCGAGTGCCTCGAGACACTTGTTCCAAACCTTCAAAGTACGCTCCGATGGACCAGCCAAGAACGAAGCATCGCCATAATATGGCGTGATGTTAGCCTGCACGAAGTCTGCAACGTCAATCTTGCTCTCCCACAAGCCACCCTTAAACTGCTTGTAAATATCCATAATTAACCTAAATTTGTTTTCTCTCTTAATTTTCGGGCGCAAAGATACAAAAAAAACTTTAGTTTTTTAATTAAAAGTTGAAAAAATTAAGGGCGTTAAGGAGGTTAAAGGCATTAAGGGCATTAGCGCTATCACAACCCTTAAAAATCATAAATGATTGAGCTATTTTTGGATAAAGCGAGGTAGCGAGTCCGCAGCATAGTAGGCCTATGTGAGGAACTCGCTATCCGATGATTTATTCGAAAAGACAAATCAGGCAAGAAAATCAACCGCTCCACAGCCAAAAAAATCATAAATGATTGAGTATTTTTGGATAAAGCAAGGTAGCGAGTCCGCAGCATAGTAGACCTATGTGAGGAACTCGCTATCCGATGATTTATTCGAAAAGAGCCAATCAGAATGATTTTTCCAGAATGATTGTTTACTTCAAGGTCTTGATCCACTCCTTGGTCTCAGTGCTGACAACATCGTTTCGGTCGGACCACTCGCGACGACGAGTATAGTCCTTCTTACGCTGCTCGAGCACAGTGTTTATAGGGAATGACGGTCTGCGTAGAGCACGTTTTTGAACGCGCATTGACGGACGTATTGTGCGAGTGAAGATACTATCCTGCGTAGGTCGGCGATGCATCTCCCACTTGAAATCAGGCAACTTAGTAGGCTGTGTTGCAGGTATTTTGTCGATAGGGAAGAAGGTATATACAGGGTTACCACGATAGGTGATAGCTACAACCTCCTGCTTCTCGATATAAGAGGTCATATCGCCCGCTTCGATATAGGCCATAAGAGTGATCTCAGGCGAGTTATCCTCCTGCATAAAGTAGATAGTCTGCACATTGCCATTCACGTCGTTTCGATAGATCTCCTGATTGCGGAAATGCGAGGTCATCTCCTTGCCTGCCACCTGGTTATAGTGGGCAGTATCGATCTCTGCCGCCATCAGTGCCTTACCCTTGAAGTCCGCCTGTACAAGCTGGCTCTTACGTGTATGGATATGCATAGCCTCGGAGCTAATCTGATTGCTGCCATGCCACATCACCGGACTCTTATACATATTTATTATAGAGTCGAGCGTTGTAGTAGTGAGCGAGTCGCACACCGACTGCAAATCGCTGCGGAAAAACTTCACATGACCAAGGGCGCGAATTTCGCGATAGAGCGAATCGACATTCATCGAATCTGGCTTCTCGACCTCTCTCTCAGGCTCCGGTATCGACTCCGGATAGAGAACATGAAGTATTGAGTCGAGGTTATAGTTAACCTCCTTATACATAGGTCCATAGATAACCTTAATCATAGAATCAACCTTAGCTAAGGTTGCCGAGTCGGCCATCACGACATACTTTCCACGGCGCTCCATACGAGCAAACTTACGACGCAACTGCTCGTCGGCACGTAACTTCGCCTTTGCCATATAGATAGAGTCGCGAATCTCCCACTTACGATACTGCTCGGCACGTTTGGCCTGACGAGCGCGTCCTATGCGGTCAAGCTTAGCATTGAGCGAGTCCTCCTTGATACGCTTCTCCTCAGCCTTCTCCTTATCGCGCTTAGCCTTGAAGTAGTCGCGCAGCTGCTTGACGGTCATAGTGTCAAACTTAACCATCGTATCTATCTTCACGCTATCGACCTTCAATGTATCGACCTTCGTGGTATCTATCTTGACTGAATCCACCTTCGGAACCTCAACCTTTGCAGTGTCGACCTTTATTGAATCGACCTTCACCGAATCGACCTTCACCGAATCGGTAGCGAGTTTTGTAACCTTCGCAAGGCTATCCTTCACGCGCTTCTCCTCAGCCTTACGCTCAGCATCGCGCACCTTAGCCTCGCCAAGCAACCTCTTAAAGAGGGTGTTCCGCTCAGCAAGCATCGCCTTGTAGGCAGCCTTCTTCTGTCGCATCTCCTCCTTCACGGCCGCCTCAGCTGCTCGAGTTACCTCGAGAGCCTCCTCTTTGAGGAGTTTTTCGCGCAACTTCTTACCACGAGCCGTTGTATCGCTTGCCAACGAGTCAATCATCTCGCGACGCAACTCTGCCTTAGTCTTGGTCACAACAACCTTTTCGGCAAGAGCAACAGCCATACTATCGGTCGCTGGAGCCGAAGTTGTTGATGTACCTCTCCTTGGCTTTCGCGCTACGGAATCCTGCTTTCCTTCGGCAGCATCGCCACCCTTCTCGCGCTCAGCCATCTCTGCACGTTGCTCCTTTCTGCGAGCCAACTCCTCCTTACGCTCAGCTGCAACCTCCGATGTAGCCCCCTTTGGCTTAGCAGGCTTTGCCTCCTTATCGGCAGCTGCCTTTGCCGCACGCTCCAATGAGTCCTTGCGCGCCTTCTCCAACCTCTCACGAATAGGATAGTAGGTGAAGAGATACATCGAATCGGAAGACACAAATACCGAATCGCTCTCCGATGTGTCGTAGCTGATGAGCGAAGGTCGCTTTGTTACAAAGACATTGCCCGGCTCCTTCCAATACTCGCCCCAATCGCCAAACATAAGGACCTTTTGCGAGCGGTCGTCAATCTGGATATTGCGACGGAGGAGCGCATACTCCTTCTCGCGATAGTAATCGAGCGAATCGCACAAGAGTTCCTGGTCTTTAGTCAAAATATAGCCGTTCTTGGTGAGCCTATAGAGCTGTTTAGCCTTGTCGAACGAACCCTTATCGGCATAGATATAGTCGTCCTCCTTACCATTTTTACCCTTATTCCAAAGGTTTGTGCGAGTGAAGAACTGCGCGTAGTCGGTCTCGGTGTTATATACAACCGAGTCGCCAGTCATTTCGTAGTCGTCGTTGCGCATCTGTACACGGTCGACACATACAATCTCGTCCTTATCCGAATAGAGATAACCTCTATCCGACTCAATCATATTATCCTTGCAAATCAAGACGCCACCACCTGTGTAGTGACCTACATTTCGCTTAGTGTTGAAGGTAAAGTTGTAGGTATAGAGCGTAGCGTCACCGTCAACAACCTTTACAATCTTGGAATAGACCTTTGCGATGTTCGTGTTACCATTATACTCGGCACGATCGCCATAGATATATGTCGTACCACGATTTATCAGCACCTTACCGAAACACTCGATATGGCGCTCGCTATAGCGCACCGCACTATCCGCAGTGATGACTGTTCCGTTGTGATAGGCCGAGAAGTTACCCACAACGACCATAATTTTGCGGCCATTATGCTCCATCTGCCAGCCCTCGTCAGACTTCATAAAGACGTAGTCACGTCCCTTTCCACTCGAGGTTTGAGGAGCTTCAGGCTCGGGGTGCTCAGGTAGTTCAGCCGTAGGTGCGAAGATAGAGACGCCCCTACCACTCGCAAACAGAATGCTTGCGAATGCCAACAGCAGCACGATTATGGTGGCAACTCTCTTCTTCACTTAACTATCTATTGTTTGCAGTATTTAACCCAATTCTTATTCTGAAACTCTCCGTTGCGGAACTCGGGAGCGATGTAGATATACATCGAAGCAATCTTCTTGTTGAGCCAAGCAACAAACTCGCGCTCTTGTTTCTCGGCAAGAGCCATCTGCTCCAATCGCAAATAATCCTCATCGAGCGATGCATTGTGAGCTGGTATAACCTTTACCAACTTTACAACCTTTACCAACTCGTTACCCATCATATCGGTAGAACGGAACGGTGTCGATACCTGACCCTCGCGTAGACGGCGAATAGCATTGTAGTCGTCGATGCTCTTGCCACCCATAGCGCCGAAATCCTCCTTGAGGAACTTCGTAGCGGTAAGTCTTGCATCGTATGCCGAATAGCGCTCCAAGAGGTCGTGGTTGGTAACGATACCACCATTCTGCTTCGAGTGCTTATCGTCAGAGTGCTTACGTGCAGCCTCCTCGAACGACAATGAATCCTTGCGGATAAGGTTCACGAGGCTATCCAAGTCGCGCATCGGAGCTACAATCTCCTCGGTCACAAATGTTGGACGAAGCAAGATATGACGGCAATGATAGAGCTGGCCCTTCTTGTCGATAAGCTGTATAAGGTGGAATCCAAACTCAGTCTCGACAACCTCCGATACCTGACCAGGCTTCAACTCAGCCAACGCATCGGCAAACGACTTCACAAAGCCGGCCAATGGTGCAGGCTCAAGCTCTCCACCCTGAATTGCCGAGCCATCAACCGAATACATACGTGCCAATGTCGCAAAGCGAGCCTTACCGGTAACCACACGCTCTCGCATCTCAATAAGACGCTCACGAGTACGCAGCTTTGCCTCCTTCATATTTCTCGGGTACATCGTGATCTGCGCATACACATACTGCTCGGCTATAATCGGCAAGCTATCCTTGTGTATCGAGTTGTAGAAACGCTCCACCTCACCCGGAACAATTTTAGTCTTGCTCACTACAGTCTGCTGCATCATCTGCGCATACGACTGCTCCTCAATTTGACGACGATAGAGGTCGCGAATATGGTAGATCGCCATGTGCGACTTCTTCTCCAACGCGGTAATCGAGCCCTCTCTATCAATCAACGACTGCACCTGCTGCTCAACACGCTGCGCCACCTCGCCCTGACTAATCTCAACAGAGTCGAGCAACGCCTGGTTGTAGAGCAACTTCTGCAACATTAGATTTTCGAGTGCCTCATCTTGAGCCGGACGGTCTGAGGTGTAACCTTCGGAACGACGCTGCTCGAGAATCATCTGAGCCGCCTGCTGAACGTCCGAATAGCTCACCGAAGAGTTTCCTACCACGGCAACAATTTTATCGAGCATCACAAATCGCTTCTGCGCTACCAAGGTAACGCACACGATTGCAGTGCAAACAAATATAGAGAGTAACTTTTTCATATCGTTTTCTTAGCTTTCGTCTTATCAAAAATTTCGGCAAAGAGACGCCGTTTCAAGCCTTTATACACTTACAACCCGCAAAGATAACACATTTTCGGGAATAAAACGAGCATTATGCAATTTTATTGCATGAAAAAGAGGGACTCTATTCGAAGTCCCTCAATCCTACTATATCAATATCGCCCGTTTTCTACTTGTAGTCTTCGGGTGTGGCCGTACCGTAAACCTGGCTGCCATCGCCATTTGGACGCATTTTATTCCAAACTTGCGCAAGGAACGGATTGTGCTTTGCCTCATCATCAAATCGCCAAGGCGCAGGCATACACTCCTCGCACCAATGACCACCAAGCAAAACCAATGCCGGCGATGCAAAGAAGCGATGACCAAAGCAGCACTCCCACTCCAACTTTGTTGCAAGATCTCCCTTTGTCATCGACTCGGAGAGACACTTTCCACCGCGGAACGCCGCTGCCTGGCGCATATCTTCAATATCCAACTCGGAGAGTGGTTTTGACTCATCGTAGCCGTGCGAGAGTCTCTCCGCCTCAGTCTCTCCTGCAAGATGAATATCGCGCATCTCCTCCCACGAAGGGATAGCCTCACGCTCCTCGCGAGAGCCAAAATAGGCCTTTATGCGCTCCTCGTTGTTGTGCTTGAGCCAACCGAGCGTACCAAAGGTTTTATCCTTGGCAATCATTCGCATAAATGGCTTTATAAGCCAGCCTGGAGCTATTTTTGCCAACGAATAGAACCACGGCAAAGTCTTTGCCATCTGCGCGAAATACTCCTTCACCGGAACATTTGCGCGGAAGTGGAGATACTCCTCCAGCTTATCTGAATCGAGGTAGAACTGGCCGTGGAAATTGTGCGTTGCAAACCACTTCACATCGAAAATCTTCTCGGGTGCAGGGCAGTTGATTGCACCAAGCAAATAGCACTCGAAGTCGTAGTTCGTCAAGCGATACTCCGCACCACTGCCTATATTGTAGAACTTACACCAAAACTCCTCAGGCAGACCGTCCTCGCAGAGCTTCGCCATAAGTCGTCCCGAGTCCTCAACCGTCGCCCACTCCAGCACGCCGCGAATAGGAACGTGGAACATTATCGGATCCATATTTTTGAGGATTGCCGGATAGAGGATACCCGACTGTCGAAGGCTTACCCAATGCTTCAAGCCCGACTCGGCAAAAATGCGCTCTGCACGACATTTCGATATTGCATAATAGTCGAACATCGAAGGGAAAATAGGGTCGCCGGTACGAGCCCAATGAAGCGGCTCACGACGGTCGCCCGTTTGTGCTACACTACCGATATATGCAACCTTCATCTCGTCGCTATTTGGCTGAGCCTTAACGGCTTTAACAACATTTTCTGCGGCCGTAACATTTACCTCCATCACACTCTTTGGCAGATAGTCGGCACGTGGCGACACCAAGCCTCCGACATGCAAAACATAGTCGGCTCCCGTTACGCCTTTTAGAACATCGTTGTAGTTCAACAAATTACCCCAAACGACGCTGATTTTATCGCCGTATTTGGCCAACTTTTTACGGTTTTTTCTGCTATCAATAGCAAGTACCGTAACATCGAATTTATCGCCACGAGCAAGGAGTTCGGCCAATGTTGCCGTACCCATAACGCCCGTCGCTCCAGTCAAAAATACTCGTTTCTTCATCTATTTTGTGTCAGTTTTTAGTCGTGGGTCTCTTCACCCTCTACACTCGCCGTCTCAACAGCTACAACCTTAACATTCGGCTCCTCCTTTTTGCTTCTCAGTTTGAAGAACGCCTCCACCGATGCCGCAACAAAAATCAACGCAGCAACGCCATATACAGCGTAATATACCACATCGTTGTCAATAATATCTTTGAGCATCACATTATCCTTACCGATGACTATCAATGTGAAGGCCACAGCATTATTTATGGCGTGTACAATCATCGATGCAAAGATTGAAGATGTTCGTACGTAGAGAACTCCGAATATCATACCCGCAACAGTGGCAACAACTATCGTAGCCAAGTCAAAGTGAATCAATCCAAAGAACAACGCCGAAAGGAAGATAGAGAACTTCACACCCCAACGCTTATTGAAGGTCTCAAAGAGCAATCCTCGACAGAGAATCTCCTCCAAGATCGGAGCAAAACCGATTGTTGTAACATAGGCCCAAACACCCAATCCGATGCTCGGTGCTTTATGCTCGGGGAGCAGTGCAACAAGTGGCTCAAGGACAATCTGCGATGCGAAGAGCCACAGCACACCAACCAAAATCACAGCCGGATTGAAGCCTGCGACCGAGCAGCGAATACGAATACCCCCCTTTCCACCACGCAAACGGAGATAGAGCCACATAAACAATATCGGCAGGATCATCGATAGCGGATAGAAAATCAACCAAAACTTTGCCAGCAACTCTTGCTCTGCAATGTAGGTTTCAATCGGTACCGTATCTATGGCCGAAGTAGCCGGCAAAGTTACTCCAAACAGCGGCAACACGAACGCAACAAGCACCTGCGCCAAGAAAAAGAGCAACAAGAGCACAAATATATCTCCAACCGACGGGAACCTGCGTTTTTTAGTCAATTTTTCCATGTTCAAAATCACATTTTCTGAGCGCGAAGATAATCATTTTCGTGCAAAAGAGGAATTTTATTTGGGTAAATCAAATTAAAATTACTAAATTTGCCCGATTATTATGCAATAATAAAGCAAACTTTATGGGAAAAGTAGTTGCATTAGCAAACCAAAAAGGTGGTGTAGGTAAGACTACCACCGCTATAAACCTCTCAGCATCAATAGCACTCTTGGGCAAGAAGGTGCTACTCATCGATGCCGACCCACAGGCAAATGCCACATCGGGTTTGGGCTTCGACATCAACGCCGAGGGAATATATGAGTGTATCACAGGCAAGCGCACCGCTAAGGAGGTGATGCTCCACAGCGAGGATATCAAGAATCTTTGGGTTTTACCTTCGAGCATCGACCTCGTAGCAGCCGAGACCGAGCTTCCGACAATGGAGGATAGCCACCACGTCGTTAAGAAGATAATCGACAGCGTACGTGACGAGTTCGACTACATCTTTATCGACTGCTCGCCATCGCTCGGCTTCACCACAGTGAATATCCTTACAGCAGCGGACTCGGTGCTTATTCCGGTGCAGTGCGAATATCTCGCATTGGAGGGTTTGAGCAAGCTCCTCAACACTATCAAGTTGATTAAGAGTGGTCTTAATCCGTCGCTCGAGATCGAGGGCTTCTTGCTGACGATGTATATGCGTAATCGTTTGAACAACCAGGTTGCAACCGAGGTGCGCGAGCACTTTGGACCTCTCGCCTACGACACCGTTATTCAGCGTAACATTCGCTTGGGTGAGGCACCTTCGCATGGCAAGCCGGTAATGCTCTACGACGCAGCAGCAAGCGGTGCAACCAACTATCTCCTCCTCGCAAAGGAGTTTTTGAAGAAGAATCGTAAAAAGAGTACAAAATAATGAAGCAGAAAGGTTTAGGTCGCGGACTTAATGCCATTTTCGGCAGCGACAACATTGAGGTTAAGGCAAAGCCTATGGAGAAGATGGCCGAGATTAAGCTCTCGGATATCATTCCAAACCCTACACAGCCTCGTACAGAGTTTGACGAGGAGGCCCTCGAGGAGTTGGCCGACTCAATCCGTCAGTTAGGACTTATTCAGCCTATCACCGTAAAGCGTGAGGGCGAGAAGTATATCATCATCAGCGGTGAGCGCCGTTGGCGTGCATCTGCGAAGGCAGGCTTGGAGAACGTTCCAGCCTACATTCGCGAGGTGGACGACACCACACTCCACGCAATGGCTCTCGTAGAGAACATTCAGCGTGAGGACCTCAATGCTATCGAGATTTCGCTCGGTATGCAGCGACTCGTCGAGGAGTGCGGCTTGACCCAGGAGGCTCTCGCAGAGCGCCTTGGAAAGAAGCGTTCAACCGTTGCCAACTACCTTCGTCTCTTGAATCTTCCGGACGAGGTACAGTTTGCAATCAAGGGTGGTCTCATCTCGATGGGCCACGCTAAGGCTATCGCTGCGGTTGATAGCAAAGCTAAGCAGCTCTCGTTGTTGAAGCGTTGCATCAAGAGCAACCTCTCGGTACGTCAGCTCGAGGAGATGGTTCGCCTCTCGTCGGAGAAGAAGCAGAAGGTTGCCGCTCCAATTATCGATGAGGAGTACCCTGAGTCATATAGCCGTTTGGTTGAGTACCTCGAGAAATTCTTCTCGCAGGACATCGCAATCAAGCGCGGTAAGAATGGCGGCGGTAAGATCATCATCGACTTCTCGTCAGACGCCGATATCGAGAAGTTTATCAAGAAATTTTCGAAGCAGAAGTAATAGATGAAAGAGTTTTTGCAGTACATAGGGGGCATTCTAAAGAGCAGAGGCATTACACTTCTGTTTGCTCTGCTTTTTGTCTGCATTTCACTCTCGGTGGAGGCGCAAGTCAACCCATTCTCACTACAGAAACGAGGTGAACGCACCATTATTCGTGGTGGTCAGGTCTACACGCCCGACTCATTGGAGGTTAAGTGTGCCGACTCCATTCGCATCGCAACGCTGGTAGATACACTTCGCAAAATATCGCCCGACTCGTTAAAAATCATCGGCGACGAAGTGCGTATGCAACTCCCGGACTCTCTACGCAAGGAAATTTTCGGCGGCTTGCAAAGAGATAGCCTTGCTACAGATTCGCTCGCTATGGCTATCGACTCTACACTCACCGAAAGACAGCGCAAACGTCTTGAAAGGCAGGAGAATCGCAAACATTTCATCAGCGATTCGATGTCGTTGCGTGGCGTATGTCTCACATCGACCGTTTTACCAGGCTTTGGTCAGATTTACAACAAGCAGTATTGGAAGCTGCCAATCCTCTACGGTACAGTCGGAACTTCACTCGGATTATGCTTGTGGAGCAATAGCAAATACAAGCCATTGAAGGCAGAGTTCACCTCCTTGACCGACAAGGGCTTATGGCGTACACCAGAGATGAATGCCGTGCAGCGCGAGATGCTAAAGTACAATACGATGCGCAATGTCTTTATGGTAACGACCATCGCTTCGTACATCTACTTCCTCGGCGACACCTGTCTCAAATACTCGACTACCGAGGTGTCGCACATCAACAAGGCGACCACCTTGGCTATGATTTGCCCTGGTGCAGGACAGATCTACAACCAGAGTTATTGGCGTGTGCCTATCGTAGTTGGAGGTTTTGCGACGACGATATACTGCATCGACTGGAATAATCGAGGCTACCAACGTTTCAGGAGCGCCTACCGCTTGATGTCCGAGTGGGAGTTGAGCACAGACCCTAACAAACCGACTGTCTCGCCGGACGAGTTCAACGGTCGCTACTCATCGTCCTTCTTGAAGAACCTGCGTAACAGCTACCGCCGTAACCGAGATTTGTGTATAATTCTCACGGCCGGTCTCTACATCTTACAGATTGTCGATGCCCACGTCGATGCCCATCTGCGCGACTACGACATATCGAAGGATTTGAGCGTAAGTCTCACTCCGGCCATTGGCTACTCATACAACAGAATGTCACCATATAGTGGCGGAGGTACAACAATAGGTATGAACCTAAGTCTTACATTCTAACCATAAAAAAATGTTGAAACGAACTCTTACCATACTTCTCCTTCTTGCCGTGTGTGTGCCTACGGGCTTCGCTATCGAGCGAAAGAAGGTTGTAAGTGAATCACCGCAGATAGTTACCCAGACTGTTACGGTGTATGACACGGTGCGTGTAGTCGTTACCGACACGGTAAAAATTGTAGTAAAGGAGGTTATAAAGCCTGCTCCACGTATTGACACTTTAACCGTTACGCAGAGCCCAAAAGAGATAGATTCGCTTGCGGCAGTTTGGCGAAAGATGCTCCTTGCACAGGCCGACAAGAAGTATTTCGAGCGCTACAGTACGTCTATCGGTAAGGAGGCCAATATGCCGAAGGATTCGCTCTACAAGAAGCGTCTTCAGGATATGGTTTCGCCCGTGCCACTCCCTTACAATGCGCTTGTACGCAACTATATCGACGGTTATTTCTCGGGCAAATGGAGCAATATGCCTCAGACACTTGCCCTATCGAAGTACTACTTCCCAATCCTCGAAGAGGAGCTTCACGCAGCAGACCTGCCACTCGAGTTGCGCTACCTGGCAATCGTAGAGTCGAACCTCTCTATTCGCGCCGGTTCACGTGCCGGAGCGATGGGTTTGTGGCAGATTATGCCATCTACTGGTAAGGGCATAGGTTTGGAGATTAACTCGTTGGTCGATGAAAGATGCGATGTAGTTAAATCGACTCAGGCTGCTTGTAAATTTTTGAGATACCTATATAAAGTATATGGAGATTGGATGCTCGCCATTGCTGCCTACAACTGCGGTGCGGGTAATGTAAACAAGGCTTTGGCAAGCGCAGGCCCAAAAGCTAAGACATTCTGGGATATCTACGACTATCTCCCGAACGAGACTCGTCAGTATGTGCCTAAATTTATCGGTGCGACATATGCTTTTACATACTACAAGGCTCACAACATCACCCCTGCAGCGACGCCGGACCATATAGTTACCGACACGGTAACCATTCGTCGAGTATTGCATCTCGGACAGGTGGCTTCGACCCTTAACATTCCACTCCAGACTCTGCATGATTTGAATCCGCAATACAAGTTGGATATTATACCGGCGACTAGAAAGAGCTACTCGTTGCGCCTGCCATTGCGCTATATAAGCGAGTTCGCACAAAAGGAGAAGGTGATTTACAGCAAGGAGAAGGAGTATTTGAAGGAGTATCTCGACCCTGCAAATATCGAGAAGAAGCGTGCAGAGGAGATTCTTACTAAGCCGGCAGCTAAGCCAGCAGCTAAACCGGCGCCGGTACCGCAAAGCTACACCTACGTTATTCAAGATGGTGATACGCTCGGCCATATTGCTATTCGCAACAACTGTACCGTCGACGAGTTGAAGAAGTGGAACAACCTCCAATCCGACGCTATACGTGCAGGAGCTAAACTTCTCATTAAGAGACCAAAACCAAAGGAGACTCCGAAGAAGTAGGTTGCATAAAAACACGCGCAAAACATTGTGGTTAAAAACGTTTTAATTTGGCAGATTGCATTTTTTTAACTACTTTTGCGCTCGAAAAAAAGAAAAAGCAAGCGGTTATGGGGCATTTACTAGTGATAAATGCTGAGTGCCGCCCAAGGTAACATATTAAAAATTAAACAATTATGAAGCATTTAACTTTGAAGGCTGAGCTCCGTACAGAGTTCGGTAAGAAGGCAGCTAAGGCTGCACGCCGCGAGGGCTTGGTACCTTGTAACCTCTATGGTGCAGGCGAAAACGTAACTTTTGTTGTTAATGAGAAGGAGCTCCGCGCTTTGATCTACACTCCAAGCTCGTTCATCGTAGAGTTGGATTTCAACGGCAAGATCGAGAAGGCAGTTATGCGTGAGACTCAGTTCCACCCAATCCGTGAGCAGGTTCTCCACGTAGATTTCTACCGTGTAGTTGATGGTCAGCCTGTTGCAATCGCACTTCCTGTACGCCTCACAGGTAACGCAGAGGGTGTTAAGATCGGTGGTAAGTTGGCTCTCTCGGCTCGTAAGTTGGTTGTTAAGGGCTTGATGGAGAATCTTCCAGATGAGTTGGTTGTTGACGTAACTCCATTGAAGGTTGGTCAGACAATCTTCGTTGGTGACCTCCAGTTCGAGGGCTTGCAGTTCCTCTCGCCAGCTACTCAGGCAGTTTGCGCAGTTCGTGTAACACGTGCTTCGCGTGCAGGTGCTAACCAGCAGTAATAACAAGTTATGAAATATCTTGTTGTAGGATTGGGTAATATCGGCGCAGAGTACGCCGAGACTCGCCACAACATTGGTTTCAAGGTGTTGGATCGGCTCGCAGCCGAGGCCAACACCTCTTTTATTTCAGGACGCTATGGCTCGGTGGCTGAGTTCCGTCATCGCGGTCATATCGTAACCCTATTGAAACCTTCAACCTACATGAACCTCTCGGGCAAGGCTGTGCGCTATTGGCTCTCGGAGCTAAAGATCGACAAGGAGCAATTACTCATCGTTGTCGATGATATCGCCCTCCCATTTGGCGAGTTGCGCATGCGTAAAAAGGGCAGCGCAGGAGGTCATAACGGCTTGAAGAACATCACCGAGTTGCTTGGTGGCGAGGACTACGCACGTATGCGCTTTGGCATCGGCGGCGACTTCTCGCGTGGACATCAGGTAGACTATGTCTTGGGTGAGTGGAGCGCCGAGGAGCGCGCAAAGATGGACGAGCGCTTGAAGGTGTTCAGCGATGCCATTCTCTCCTACATCTCGGTAGGTCTTGAGCGCACAATGAACGCTTTTAATAAGAAATAATTAACTTATAATCAAATACTAACAACTATGAAAAAGTACATTCTTTTTCTTTTTGCTGTTGTAGTAACATTGCCATTGTCGGCAAAGTACACAGTTACTCAGGAGCATAAAGATCGTGCTGCTGCCATCGTTAAGCAGATGACTCTTGAGGAGAAAATCGACTACATCGGCGGATATAAGTCGTGGTACGTTCGTGGCATCGAGCGCCTTGGTTTGCCGGCTGTACGTATGGCCGATGGTCCGCAGGGTGTTCGTAACAACACACGAAGCACACTCTACCCTAGCGGTGTGGCTGCAGCTGCAACTTGGGATATCGAGTTAATCGAGCAGATGGGTGTATCGCTCGGTAAGGACGCACGTGCACGTGGTGTACACATCTTGCTCGGTCCGGGTGCAAACATCTATCGTTCGCCTCTTTGCGGCCGTAACTTCGAGTACTTTGGTGAGGATCCATACCTCGCAGGTGAGATTGCTACCGCCTACATCAAGGGCGTACAGAGCATGGGCGTAATGGCTTGTATCAAGCACTTCGCGGGTAACAACCAGGAGTGGGCACGTCACAGCGTATCGTCGGACATTGACGAGCGTACTCTCAACGAGATCTACTTCCCTGCATTCGAGAAGGCGGTTAAGGAGGGTCATGTTGCAACAATCATGACATCGTACAACCTTCTCAACGGTGTTCACGCATCAGAGAGCAAATACCTCAATCAGGAGGTTTTGCGCGACCAGTGGGGCTTCGGTGGTTTCGTTATGTCGGACTGGACATCGTGCTACTCGCCAGTAAATGTTGCTCGTTGGGGTGTTGACTTGGAGATGCCTTTCGCAAAGTGCCAGACGCCTGAGCTTATCAAGCAGTTGGTTGAGCAGGGCGTAATCGACGAGCGTGCACTCGACCAGAAGTGTCAGAACATCATTCAGACAATCTTCGCATTCGAGTTCGACAAGCGCGAGCAGCTCGACAAGACTCTCCCTGAGAACAACCCTGAGTGCGACGCTGTGGCTCACAAGATTTCGCAGGGCGCTATCGTAATGCTCAAGAACGACAACAACTTCCTCCCCATCAAAAAGGGTAATGTTGTAGTTTGCGGTCCTAACTCGGATAAGATTGTAACCGGTGGTGGTAGCGGCTTCGTAACTCCACTCCTCTCTTGCTCGGTAGCCGAGGCTATGGGCACCGTAGACAAGAAGATTAAGAGCACCTTCCTCTCGATGGCTGATCGCCAGAGACCGGTTCCTGGTGTTGTCTATGCCGACAAGGAGATGACTAAGAAGGGTATCGCTGCAGAGTACTACACCAATGCCGAACTCGAGGGCAAGCCATTCGTAAGCTTCATCACCGACAAGGTTGGCATCGATGACAACAAGTTTGGTGCTCACAACGACATGGTTAACGTATCGACCCGCCACACCTTCTACTACAAGCCTGAGAAGGACGAGGCTTACCACTTCTCGGTATGCACTAACGACGGTTACCGTTGTTTCGTCAACGACAAGCCAGTTATGAGCAACCGTTGGCACAAGAGCAGCGGCCAGGAGGGTTATATGTTGCTCGAGATGAAGGCCGGTGAGACCTACAAGTTTGAGCTTCAGCACCAGAACCTCGCAGGTTCAATCTATGCTGATATGTCTTTCGAGTCTGTCGTTGCAGGTGAGACCCAGAATGCAGATGTTATCAAGGCTGCAGACTGCGTTGTTGTATGCCTTGGTCACAGCAACCGCACCGAGAAGGAGAACTACGATCGTACCTTCGAGTTGCCACGCGGTCAGGTTGAGTACTTGTACGAGATTCTCAAGTACAACAAGAACGTAGTTGTCGTGCTCAATGGCGGTGGTGCTATCGAGATGGCTTCATGGATGAACGACGTGAAGGCTGTATTGATGGCTTGGTATCCAGGTCAGCAGGGCGGTCTCGCAATCTCGGAGATTATCACAGGTAAAATCTCGCCTTCGGGTAAGTTGCCTATCTCTATCGAGGCTAAGATCGAGGATAACCCTTGCTCGGCAAACTACCACGAGAATGTTGATCGTGTTCGTTCTAAGGATATCAACCCACACGCACGTGTAGAGTACCGTGAGGGTATCTTTATGGGCTATCGTGGCTACGAGAAGAACGGCGTTAAGCCATTGTTCCCATTCGGCTTCGGTTTGAGCTATACAAACTTCGAGTACTCGAACCTCGACATTAAGGCAGATGGCAAGGAGTTCGTTGTAAGCTTCGACATCAAAAACACAGGTAAGGTTGCCGCAGCTGAGGTTGCTCAGGTCTATGTTGGCGACGATAAGTGCTCGGTTGTTCGTCCTGAGAAGGAGTTGAAGGGCTTCGACAAGGTTTATCTCAAGGCTGGCGAGACTAAGCGTGTAAGCGTTCGTCTCGACGATGAGGCATTCCGCTTCTTCGACCCTATCGAGCGTCAGTTCAAGGTTGAGGCGGGTGATTTCACCATCAAGGTGGGCTCATCATCGGCTGATATTCGCTTGACCGGTAAGCTCACCGTTAAGTAAGTTCGGGACTAAACATCATAAAAGTCCGATTTCTTTCGAGGAGTCGGACTTTTTTTTTGAATAATTAGAGCGAAAAATTTGCGATAAACAAAAAAAGCGCTACCTTTGCACTCGCAATCGCAAAAGGGAGTTTAGCTCAGCTGGTTTAGAGCATCTGCCTTACAAGCAGAGGGTCGGCGGTTCGAATCCGTCAACTCCCACAAAACAAACGAAGCAATGAGATGTCGAATAATCGACATCTTTTTGTTTTTATATGCTTTGGC
>JAZRPA010000006.1:0-91362 GCA_045648965.1 Alistipes sp.
CACGCCACGTAAAGGTTGCCGAGATGGTGCTTGAAAAGGCGAAGCGAATGGTTGAGTGTGGCCACGATGTGGTTATCTTCCTTGACTCTATCACCCGCTTGGCGCGAGCTTACAACTCTGTTCAGCCAGCATCGGGTAAGGTATTGTCTGGAGGTGTCGATGCCAACGCACTACACAAGCCAAAGCGTTTCTTCGGAGCGGCACGAAATACCGAGGAGAAGGGTTCACTCACAATCATCGCCACCGCATTGATTGACACTGGTTCAAAGATGGACGAGGTTATCTTCGAGGAGTTCAAGGGTACGGGTAATATGGAGTTGCAGCTCGACCGTCGCATCGCGAACAAGCGTATCTATCCTGCTGTCGATGTTGTTGCATCGAGCACCCGCCGTGAGGACTTGCTCCTCTCGCGCGAGATGATGCAGCGCACCTGGGTACTCCGCAAGTACCTCTCAGATATGACTCCGGTAGAGGCTATGGAGTTCCTCGAGAAGCAGATGACACTCACACGTTCGAACGAAGAGTTCCTCGCAACAATGAACCAATAACAGACAATAGAAACGATTATGAAAAGATTTATAATTTTTGCAATAGCCGTTTGCACAACCTTGACCTCTTTTGGTTGGGGACAGAAGGGTCACGACGTTGTGGCTTATATCGCCGAGTGCAACCTTACACCTGAGGTTTATCAGAAGGTCGTAAAGAAGTTGGATAACCACTCGTTAGTATATTATGCAAATTGGCTCGACAACGCAAGCTACAGCGACGAATATCGCTATACAAAGACTTGGCACTACGCAAATGTCGATGAGGGTTACACCTACAAGACAATGCCTAAGAACGAGAAGGGCGACGTTGTAACAGGTATCAACCTCTGTATCGCAGAGATTAAGAGTGGCAAGCTCACTCCTGCGCAGGAGAGCGCTCGTTTGAAGATGTTGATTCACCTTGTAGGCGACATTCACTGCCCAATGCACGCAGGCCACTTGAGCGACCGTGGTGGCAACAACGTCACAGTAAAGTTCTTCAACCGCGACATCAAGTTGCACAAGCTTTGGGATACTGAGTTGGTCGAGGCGGCTCACAAGTGGGGCTACACCGAGTGGGAGCAGCAACTCAACCGCTACTGCACCGACAAGGAGAAGGCAAAGTTGGCAAAGGGCGACGCTGAGGATTGGTTAAACGAGAGCCACGCTATCGCAACCGAGATTTACAAGATTTCGCCGGAGAAGAGCAAGTTGTACTACGACTATATCACCTACTACACTCCTGTAATCGAGAAGCAGTTGCTGTCGGGAGGTTTGCGTTTGGCAAAGATTCTCAACGAATTATACAAATAAAACGATAATAAAAAACTCAAACTATATATGGCATTACAATGTGGTATCGTAGGTTTACCAAACGTTGGTAAATCGACACTTTTTAACTGTTTGTCGAACGCAAAGGCACAGTCGGCAAACTTCCCATTCTGTACTATCGAGCCGAATGTCGGCATCATCACCGTACCGGACGAGCGACTCATCAAATTGGCTGAGATTGACAACCCTAAGCGCGTTATACCTACTACTATCGAGATCGTTGATATTGCAGGTCTCGTAAAGGGTGCGTCGCGTGGCGAAGGTCTTGGAAATAAGTTCCTTGCAAATATCCGCAACACAAACGCCATTATCCACGTTTTGCGTTGCTTCGACAACGATAATATCACCCACGTTGACGGTTCGATTGACCCCGTTCGAGACAAGGGAATTATCGACACAGAGTTGCAGTTGAAAGACCTCGAGACCATCGAAAATCGCATTGCAAAAGTTGCTAAGCAGGCACAGACCGGCGGCGACAAAATCGCAAAGCGTCAGTACGATATTTTGATTCGTTACAAGGAGGTTTTGGAGCAGGGTTTGTGCGCTCGTACACTCGAGCTCGACAAGGAAGAACGCAAGGTTGTTAGCGACCTTAACCTCTTGACTGACAAGCCCGTACTCTATGTTTGCAACGTCGATGAGGCGAGCGCCGTAACGGGTAACGCTCACACCGAGGCTGTGAAGGCGGCTATCGCTGACGAGAAGGCCGAAATGCTTATCGTAGCAGCAGCTACCGAGGCCGATATTGCAGAGCTTGAGACCTACGAGGAGCGTCAGATGTTCTTGGAGGATATGGGTTTGGAGGAGTCGGGCGTAAACCGCTTGATTAAGGCTGCTTATCGATTGCTCAACCTCGAGACATTCTTCACTACTGGTGCGGACGAGTCACGCGCTTGGACATACTCGCGTGGCACAAAGGCTCCGCAGGCTGCAGGTGTTATCCACACCGACTTCGAGAAGGGCTTTATTCGCGCTGAGGTTATCAAGTACGCAGACTATGTTGAACTTGGCTCGGAGAAGGCTTGCCGCGATGCAGGTAAGATTGGCATCGAGGGCAAAGAGTACGTCGTTGAAGATGGCGACATAATGCACTTCTTGTTCAATGTCTAGCATCGAACAAGAGTGCATCGTGTTCTGACCCACCCCTAAATCCCCGCCTCAGGCAGGGACTTAGGTTCGCCAAGGCGAAAACATTGTTCAATGTCTAGCTTCGAACAATTTGTGTCTAATATCGAGTTAAAAAAAACATTTTTTGGAGGGAATTATGCATTTTATAAATAAAAATTTATAAATTTGCGGGATTTTAAACTCAAACGGATTATGCCTACATTAGAAACTTATAACATTTTCCTCGCTGTAATGGCTGTTACAGCATTGTTTGTATTTGTCGCTTTGCACTTCGTAAAGGCGGGATACGGCTATCTCTACAACCCTAAATATGGTTTTCCATTGCCAAACAAGGTGGCTTGGGTTTTGATGGAGGCGCCGGTATTTATCGCAATGTGGGTATTGTGGTATTTGAACGGAATGACCACCGAGCTGGTTCCGATGGTTCTCTTCTCGATTATTCAGATTCACTACTTCCAGCGTTCGTTCATCTTCCCGATGTTGTTGCGCGGAAATTCGAAGATGCCGGTAACAATCATGTTGATGGGCGCAACCTTCAACACCTTGAACGCTTTGATGCAGGGTGGTTGGTTGTTCTACTACGCACCAGAGGACTACTACGCAGATTGGTTCAGCAAGCCATACATCTACATCGGTGTTGCAGTTTGGTTGTTCGGTTTCATCACAAACCTCCACTCGGACTACATCATTCGTCACCTCCGCAAGCCAGGCGACAAGAAGCACTACATTCCATACGGCGGTATGTTCCGTTACGTTTCGTCGGCAAACTACTTCGGCGAGTTCATGGAGTGGGTAGGCTACGCTATCGCATCGTGGTCAGTAGCAGGTGCCGTATTCGCATGGTGGACATTTGCAAACCTTGCACCTCGTGCTGGTGATTTGCGCAAGCGTTACGAGCAGGAGTTTGGCGAGGAGTTTACTAAGCTCAAGCGCAAGCGCATTATCCCATTCATCTACTAGAAGATTAAAAACTCAAAATATATGTCAGAAAAGAAGGACCTCAAAGAGTCAAAGCTCTTTACCTCTTACAAACTTAATGAGCACATCACTCTTCGCAACCGTACTATTCGTTCGGCTGCGTTTGAGTCTATGGGTAAGGACTTTGGTCCAACCCAGAAGCTTAAGGATTATCACGTTAGTGTAGCAAAAGGCGGTGTCGGAATGACTACCCTCGCCTACGCTTCAATCAACCGTAGCGGTGTATCGTTCAACACACAGCTCTGGTTGCGCGACGAGATTGTTCCGGAGTTGAAGGATATTACCGACGCAATTCACGCCGAGGGAGCAGCTGCAGGTATTCAGATTGGCCACTGCGGAAATATGACCCACTGGTCAACCGCTGGCAGCTTTCCAGTTTCGGCTTCGAATGGTTTTAACCTCTACTCCCCTACTTTCCATCGTCGTATGACCCACGAGGACATTCGTCAGACTGCGAAGGACTTCGGTAAGGCAGTATTGACAGCTCACGAGGCAGGTTTCGACAGCGTGGAGGTACACGCAGGTCACGGCTACCTCATCTCGCAGTTCCTCTCGCCTTGGACAAACCGCCGTCGTGACGAGTTTGGTGGCTCGCTCGAGAACCGCATGCGCTTTATGAAGATGTGCTTGGAGGAGGTTATGGAGGCTGCTCTGAAGACCAACACCGCAGTGCTTGTTAAGCACAACATGGAGGACGGTTTCAAGGGCGGTATTCAGATTCCTGAGAGCATCGAGATTGCTAAGGAGATCGAGAAGTTCAACGTAAACGGTATCGTTCTCACTTCAGGCTTCGTTTCGCGTGCACCAATGGCAGTTATGCGTGGTCGTATTCCAACAAAGACCATGAGCTACTATATGACTTGGAACGAGTGGTTGCAGAAGATTGTAGTCGACTTGTTCGGTAAGTGGATGATTAAGGACTACAAGTTCGAGGAGTGTTTCTTCTTGGAGAATGCAAAGAAGTTCCGCGAAGCATTAAAGGGTCCACTCGTATATGTGGGTGGTATCGTTTCGCGTGAGGGTATCGAGAAGGTTCTCGACGCAGGTTTCGAGATGGTTCAGATGGCTCGTTGCTTGATTAACGATCCTGCATTCGTAAATAAGATGAAGGAGGGCGATTTCTCTACTCGCTCGGGTTGTGATCACCGCGACTACTGCATCGCACGTATGTACTCAAAGGATATGCAGTGTTGCCACAACTGTAAGGAGCCTATTCCTAATAAGGTTTGGAAGGAACTCGCTAAAATCGACTAACGATGTGTAGAAAGAAAACTATCGAGAGAGGCAGTAAGCTCGCACTTGTTACGGGTGCTTCGACCGGCATTGGTCGTTGCTACGCCGAGCAGTTGGCGGAGTTGGGCTACAATCTTATCATCGTAAGCCGTACCGAGCCTACTTTGCAGGAGGTCGCAAAGGAGATTGAGGAGAAGCACAGCGTTAAGGTTGTTGTCAAGCCTATGGACTTGGCCGTTGAAGGTGCCGCAGAGGAGCTTTTCAACTGGTGTAAGACCGAGGGCCACATCGTAGATGTGTTGATTAACAACGCGGGCATGTTCTCGTTCTGCGACATGATAAACACCCCTATCGAGCGAGTTAAGCGCACTATCACTCTTCACGATGTCACCTATACCGTACTTTGCCAGCTCTTTGGTTATGATATGGCAGAGCGAGGAGGTGGCCATATCCTCAATATGTCATCGTTCTCGGTGTGGATGCCATTCCCTGGCTTGGCATTGTATAGCGCATCGAAGGCTTACACAAAATCGTTCTCGGTGGCATTTGCTAAGGAGGTGCGCGAGAAAAACGTATGGGTTACTACTGTATGCCCTGCGGGTATCGCAACAGACCTCTACGGTCTCACTAAGGAGTGGCAGGCTATCGGCTTGAAGCTTCACGCTTTGTCGAAGCCATCGTTCTGCGCTCGTCGTGGTTTGAACTCGTTGTGGCGCAAACGCAAGTGTATCGTACCGGATTGGTGGTGTAAGGCATTTATTCCTATCTGTTTGGCATTGCCGCGCTTTGCTATCAACTGGCTCCGCGACTACACAGCAAAGTGGCAGAAGTAAGATAAAAAGCAACCTTCGGGTTGTTTTTTTTTGCTATTAACTATTGGCTTTTTAGCGTAGCATAATGGCATGCGCTCCCGTTGGTCGCTGAATGGCAACAAATGACAAGCGCTCGTTACACTCGCTGAATGGCAAAGCGCCCGTCATTAAGCTCTCCTTTGGAGTGCGCCACCATTAAATATCATTAAGGGCTGAAAGCCCGAATGCCATTCAATGTCATTTTTGGCGCCTCCCTCTTGCTCAATCAAAAATAAATTCTTAAATTTGTATTGCAGTCTTGCGGATTGCATACATATTTTAATAAATACAAGATAAAACTATGACACCTAAAGTCAATGAGATTTTAAAAGTCTGTGGGGTCGAGTCAAAACTTCTCAAATATCGCCCCATATCAAAAGAAGAACTACTAAGAACACTTGGTAGTCAAGAACATGAACTTATGATATCGATTAAAGCAGAGCCTGACAAAGATGGGCGCTATCCCGAAGAGGCATATTTTATAGCAAATGACGACGGAAATGGGGGCGATTATTTCATAGACACAGACATAGCAAAAACTATAACAGACGAAGAGTACGAGGAGCTTCTACCTTATGCAGTATTATCAGGAGAAATAAAGAGATCGGAAAAGTCTAGGAAAACTCTTGAGGTTTTATTGGCTTTAATATGGATTATCAACATAATCGGATGCTTCGCAATTCTCTGCCATACAGGCTTGACTACATGGATGCAATGGGGTTTAATTATCGGCTGCATCACTGAACTAGCGTTTATTCAGATATTCGCTAATGCGATTTTCGAAAATGCAAGAAACAATGAACAGGTTAGCATAAGTATATTGAGTTTGGGACAATATCTTTTGAAGAAAAATATATCTCAAATCAAAGAGTAACCAGCTACACAAAAAAACGCCGAGCTGTTCGCTCGGCGTTTTTGTATGATATAGGCTCAACCCTACTTGTCTATCTCGATAGTCAATACTGGGTGCTTGTCGCCTACGGTCCACATATTATCTACTGTGAACTTAGGTTTCTTATAATTGCCAGACTCCTTGTCCTTATCGAAGTTTACACGTAACGAGTGGAATGGGTTGAGTGTGTAGAGAGTCTTACCACGACGGAAGACAAACGGAACCGAACAGTGGTTTGTGAGCTGGAATGTACGATTACCCTTCTTCTCGTTTACGGCAACGACCTTGCACTCTACAGCTGCATTGAGGAACTCAGCAAGCCACTCCTCCTCGCCAATAAGGTGGTTAGCAGCATAGCCGATAGTACGACGCTTCAAAAGAGCCTCCTTGATAGCCTTCTCGGTGCACTCCTTTGCAAGGATAAAGGTCATTGAGCGGAAAATCTCGCCACCACGAGGATAGTACTGAGCCGATGTGCGGTGAAGGTCGGTATTTGAGAAGATTGTAAGCTTCTCGTTTACGCAACGGTCAATCATCTGCGGATATAGAGTTGGGCCAGAGCCACCGATAACCTCGATACCGTCAACCAAACCTGCCGCATAAATTGCCTCCTGCTCAGGGCTCTTATCCATGGTATTACGACGCCAGCCTGGGTGGTTGTGGATAATGATTGCGCCCTGCTTTCTAGCCTCCTTAAGGCTCTCGATAATGTCTGGCTTTGCAACATCGGTAATATCCTGCAAGAAGAATGCGTTGTACTCGCCGATAGTGCGCGCATTACGCCAAATCTCGGTACCACGAACAACCATAATTGGAAGATTCTCATTCTTGGCATACTGAACAGCCTCGTCGTAGGTTGCATCGAGGTCGCAATAGATAGGAGTTGTGTGGTCGGTCTTGTTACCTGCGCCACCACGGATATACTCGTATGGCTTGCCGTCAGGATTGTACGGAGCGTGCGCTCTAAGCATAAACTTCTCGTACGAACGAAGCTCGAGGTGGTCGGTGATAGCGATGATATCCAAACCGTCGTACCAAGCCTCACGAACACGCTCACGAGGAGTTACCTCGCCGTCCGAATAGATTGTGTGAACGTGGAAGTCGCCCTTGTAGATGTTGTAGCCCTTCACCTGCGGCAAGATAATCTCGGTGCGGTGAGCCGGATGATTGTAGAGACGAATGCCCGTCTTGCCCATAGTCGGCGTGTGAACCGCCTGTGCCATAGCAGTCGAAACCGCAAATACGGCAACTGCAAGAATCAAAAATAACTTTTTCATAGTCGTTTAATAATTTAGGTATCAATTTGATTACAAAGATAGAAAAACTTTAGCAGAATTGTAACCTTTTACCTATATTTGTATCATAAAAAGTAAGAAGTTATCGCCTACAACAGAGACATAACCGCATGTTTTACGGGTCATCGCACCTACGACGGCAGTCGCAACTCCGAGCTGGAGCGTGCGATTAGGGAGCTGTACGCCTTGGGCTACCGCAACTTTTTGAGCGGTATGGCACTCGGTTTCGATATCGAAGCTGCCGAGGTTGCGTTCTCTTTGCGTCGTGAGTTGGCAGGGCTGCGCGTTGTAGCCATTATCCCATTCGAGGGTATGCAGAGGGGCTTTTCGGTGTCGTGGCAGAGTCGCTTCGAGCGCATCATAGCCGAGGCTGACGAGGCGATAACTCTCGCACCGCACTACTCTAGCGAGGTCTATGCTGCGCGCAACAACTTCTTGGTGGATAACTCCTCGGCCTGCATCGCCTACTTCGACGGCTCGAAGGGCGGCACTGCCTATACCGTCCGCCGCGCGGTAAAAGGCATTCTGCGTCTCACAAATATCTACAACAATCCGCAGGGAGAGCTATTCTAATTGACGATTAAAAATATCGCCAAGCAAAACTGCTTGGCGATTACTGTAAAGAAAACTAATTTCTAGAAGTTTGCTATGGCGCGCACGTAGTTATAATAGTAATTTGCATTTGTACCGGTAAAGCCATCGTCCATATATACGCTCCACGCGCCGCCATACTCATCAGAGGGCTCCGATGTCCAAAACACCTTACCAAAGATGCTTTCATTTCCCTTGGCGACAAGCGCCGCATCAACAACCTTTGACTTCTTAACTATCTCGGATAGTTCACCTCTTGTTGGCAATACCCAACCTTCGCCCAAATTTGTGCACCACGCCGGCGCTGCATTCCACGTGATATACTCCTCTGCAATGCTCAACACCTTACCATGCTGACCATTAGAGGAGACCTCAAAGACAACTCCTTTCACTCCGTTAATCGTGATAATATCACCCACTTTACGAGTTTGAGCCAACGCCGATGCCACAACAAAAATAGCACAAATAAAAACAAATAGTTTCTTCATAGTTTTCCGGTTTTAGTTTCACAAATCTAACAACTTATTTCCGAATGAGCAAAAAAATCAAAGTTTTCCGCTTTACCCTTTCCGTTTTCCGCTTTTATTTGTATCTTTGGGCAAGTTTTTAGCAATTTTAACTCAAAATAATAAGAAACACTATGAAAGAAGCTATTGCAATTCTTACAGGTGGCGGTCCTGCTCCAGGTATGAATACCGTTGTAGGTAGCGTTGCCAAGACTTTCCTTGCAAAGGGTTACCGCGTTATCGGTTTGCACCACGGTTATTCGGGTTTGTTCAACGCGAACCCACGCCACGAGGATCTCGATTTCTTCAAGGCTGACTTCATCTTCAACCAGGGTGGTTCGTACCTCACTATGAGCCGTTTCAAGCCAACCGACGCTGATTTCGAGAACAACTTCAACCTCTCGTTCTTCACTGAGAACAACATTAAGTTGCTCGTAACTGTTGGTGGTGACGATACTGCTTCGACAGCTAACCGCATCGCTAAGTTCTTGGAGGCTAAGCAGTACCCTATTGCTAACATCCACGTTCCAAAGACTATCGACAACGACCTTCCACTCCCTGCCGGAACTCCTACATTCGGCTATCAGTCGGCTAAGGAGGGCGGTACCGTTATCGGTCGTGCCGTTTACAACGACGCTCGCACTTCGGCTAACTGGTTCGTAGTTGCTGCAATGGGTCGTTCGGCTGGTCACCTCGCATTCGGTATTGGCTCGGCTTGCCACTACCCTATGATCGTTATCCCTGAGATGTTCAACAAGACTGAGATCACTGTTGAGAAGATCGTAAACTTGGTAGTTTCGGCTATCATCAAGCGCAAGTTGATGGGCGTTGAGTACGGTGTTGCAATGATTTCGGAGGGTGTATTCCACGCTCTCTCGGACGAGGAGATTGCAAAGTCGGGTGTTCACTTCACATACGACGACCACGGTCACCCAGAGTTGGGTAAGGTATCTAAGGCTCACATCTTCAACGAGATGCTCGAGAAGAAGGTTAAGGAGCTCGGTTTGAAGGTTAAGTCGCGTCCGGTAGAGATCGGCTACGAGGTTCGTTGCCAGACTCCTATCGCTTACGACTTGGTTTACTGCTCGGAGTTGGGTATGGGTGTTTACAAGCTCTTCTCGGAGGGCAAGACCGGCTGCATGGTTTACATCTCGCAGGACGGTTTCGTATCGCCACTCTACTTGAAGGATTTGCAGGACCCTACAACAGGCAAGATTCCACCACGTCTCGTAAATATCGAGTCGGATAAGATTCAGCAGGTTATCAACAACGTGATGCACTACATCACCGAGGCCGACTACGAGGCTGCTAAGCAGTACGTAGCTAACCCTGAGGCTTACGACTTCCACAAGATTTTGAACTGGTAATCGAAAGATTCCCCATAAAAAATGCTCGAAGGTGTTTAACTTTCGAGCATTTTTTGTATCTTTGTATTTGGTAACCCAAAATATCAAAGATATTTTAACAACAAAAACAACTATACCCTATGAAAAAGCTTTTTCTAATTTTAGCATTTATCGGATTTGGGCTATCGAATGCCGATGCACAGAAGGTTATTCCTGATGTTCACAAGACCTGCAAAGAGCAGGATTATCGTCGCACCGAGATTATTCTGCCGCAAGTGATGGGCTACAACTGCTACAAGGCAGACCTTCACACTCACACAATCTACTCGGACGGTGAGATGACTCCACGTGAGAAGGTTCGTGAGGCGTGGTACGACGGTTTGGATATTCTCGCAATTACCGACCACCTCGAGTCGCGACGCTACTCGCAGTATATGTTGAATGCGCTTGCACCATACAACCCTGACGGCAAGCCATACAAGTATCACCACGCAGGTTCGGCAAAATTGCTTCCAGATGGTACTGATGCAGGCATCACAACCGATATGAACGCAACATTCGACGAAGCAAAGGAGTACCTCGAGAAGGAGGGCTACCCTATCACTCTCATCAAGGGCGTCGAGATTTCGCGCAAGCCTCAGACCGAGGGTCATTTCAACGCACTCTTCGTTAAGGATATAAATGCTCTCTACGACATCGACACCAAGAAAACTTTCCGCAATGTACACAAGCAGGGCGGTCTTATAATCCACAACCACCCGGCTTACCGTCGTGAGACCACCGACAAGAGCGAGTGGCAAGAGGAGGTCTACAAGGAGGGCCTTATCGATGGCGTTGAGATTGTCAATGGCTTGGATTTCTACCCTAAAATGATTCGTCGTTGCATAGACGAGAAGTTGTTTATGATTGGAGCAACCGACTCGCACCGCCCAACTTCGGGCCAATTCAAAGATTATGGTTTCTTCCGCACAATGACCATTATCTTGGCAAAAGATAGAAGTGAGAAGGCTATCAAAGATGCGCTTTTGCAGCACCGCACAATCGTCTACTCAGGTGGCGAGTTGATGGGCGACGAGCAGTGGCTCGCAGCTCTTGTAAAGGCTTCGATCGTGTGCCAGGATATGGGCGTTGCAAAGAAGAAGGGTCTTGAGTATCAAAAATTCGTACTTATCAACACATCGTCAATTTCATACACATTGCGTTGGGGCAAGGCTGCATATTGCGAACTCGGTCCGTTCAAGTCGGCAGTTGTCGAGTTGCGCTCAAAAGATGGCGAGGCAAGAGCTCCGAAGTTCACAATCGACAATATGTGGATTATAGACTACAAGCACCCAACAGTTACTCTTGACGTTAGCAAATAGGCTATTTATCAAACCTAACAACCTATTATGAAAAAGTTATTTCTAATCTTTACATTCGCAGGCCTTTGCATCTCAAGTGTCGAAGCGCAGAAGAAGGTTCCGCCACAGGTAAACCTCTGTAACGAGTCGCCACTACGCCGAACCGAGATTATCTTGCCTCAGGTGAAAGGGTTCAACTGCTACAAGGCAGACCTTCACGTGCATACCTCATACTCGGACGGAGCTGTAACACCAGCGGGCCGTGTAAACGAGGCGTGGTACGACGGTTTGGATATTCTTGCTATCACCGATCACCTCGAGAGTCATGGCGGAGTAAAGAAATTCTTCAAAGTAACAGCGCCTTACAACAAGAACGGCAAGCCAACACGTTATGAGGCTCCAGGCTCTACTCGAATGCCAAAGAGTGGTGTTGATCCAGGCTTGAAGATCGATTTCAACGCTATTCATCAGGAGGCAGAGCGCGCAAACAGAGCCAAGGGCTACAATCTCTTGCTTATCAAGGGATGCGAAATGGCTCGCAATAACGAGAAGCTTGGTCACTACAACGCGCTATTTGTAAAGGATTTGAACTCAATCTACAACTTCGACCTCAAAGAGGCTTTCAAGAACGTGAAGAGCCAGGGCGGTCTTATCATACATAACCACCCGGGGCTTACCGAGAAGTACGAGACCGAATGGCACGCCCAGTGTCGTAAGGAGGGTCTTATTGACGGTATCGAGGTTGTAAACGGATTTCGTTACTACCCTCCTATGGTTTCTCGTTGCATCGAGGAGAAGCTCTTTATGGTTGGCGCCACCGACACACACGACGTAACAGATCACCGCTATACTGCGATAGGCTGTTTCCGCACAATGACCTTCATATTCGCAAAAGAGCTCACCGAGGAGGCCATTAAAGAGGCTCTTCTAAAGCGTCGCACAATCGCCTATGCGGGTGGCGATTTGATTGGCGAGGAGGAGTGGCTCGACGAGTTCCTCAATGAATCTATCCACTGTCAGTTGGTTAGTGTGGATAAGAAAAATGATTCGCGCACCTTTACTATTACGAATATGTCATCGATAACATACGAGTTGCGTCGCGGCAAGACTGTATATATGTTGCAGCCTTTCAAGACCGTAACAATCACTTGGGGCAAGGATAAGGAGACCGGCAAGTTGGCAAACCCTCGTTTCCGCATAGACAATATGTGGATTGCCGGCCACAAGCACCCATATTTCGACATAAAGATTGACACCAAATAGAAACAAATAACTAAAAACTACCTATAAATTATGAAAAAGAGTATTATTCTTTTGCTATTTGCAAGTTTGTGCATTTTCAACGTCGATGCACAGAACATTCCTCACAACTACCGACCTGTGGGTGTACAACCGAGCAAGCGCACAGAGATTATCTTGCCAAAGGTTAATGGTTTCAACTGCTACAAGGGCGATTTCCATATTCACACCTCATATTCGGACGGTCGCATAAACCCTGCAGGCCGTGTATTGGAGGCCTGGTACGATGGTCTCGACGTTATTGCCATCACCGACCACTACGAGGGTTGCGGTGGTGTAAAGAAGGCTCTCAAGGTGGCTGCGCCACATTTCAAGGACGGCAAGCCTGTCGACTACAAGACTGCCTCCGAGAGTGGTGTTGTTCCAGCCGATTTTAACGCTATTTACAAAGAGGCGGAGTGGCAGTTAAAGTTTAGTCGTTTCCCTATGTTGCTTATCAAGGGCTGCGAAATGGCTCGCGACCCAAAGGAGTACGGACACTTCAACTGTCTCTTCCTCAAGGATATCAACAGCGTATATGATCCGGATATTGCCGAGGCATTCAAAAAAGTTCACGAGCAGGGCGGCATCGTAATCCACAACCACCCTTCGTATCGTCGTCCTAAAGGCACCACCGACAAGAGCGAGAGCCACAAGAAACTCTACGACGCAGGTTTAATCGACGGCGTGGAGATTGTAAATGGAACAACCTTCTACCCTCGTATGGTACGCCGTTGCATTGATGAGGGTTTGGCAATGTTTGCTAACACCGACGAGCACGTACTCACTTCGTATCGTTTTGGAAGCCATGGTTGCCACCGCACTATGACCCTCATTTTTGCAAAAGATTTGACAGAGAAGGCGATAAAAGATGCCATCTTGAAGCATCGCACTCTCGCCTATTTTGCAAACAACATCGCAGGCGAAGAGAAGCTTCTCGGCGATTTCCTCAACGCTGCAGTTAATTGTCAGATGTTGAAAGTAAATGACAAGAAGGGCAATCGTACCTTTATGCTTACAAATATGTCGTCAATTACCTACCGTTTGCGTCGTGGTAAGACCATATACGAGTTGGAGCCTTTCAAGTCGGTAATGGTAACTCTCGGCAAGGATAAGGAGAGCGACGAGTACAACACTCCAACGTTCACAGTTGAAAATATGTGGCACATAGATTTCAAACACCCTGTAATCACGCTCGAAATTGACAAAAAATAGAACCTAAGACACTAAGCGTATGAAACGACTAATTCTTTCACTTGCATTCTGCGGTTTGCTCGCATTCGGAGCAAACGCTCAAAAACCTGCACCTTACTCGGTGCGAATGATGAAAAGCGCAACTCAGAGAACTGAAATCATTCTGCCTCAAGTTAAGGGCTACAATATCTACAAGGCCGATTTTCACATTCACACCTCATACTCGGACGGCTGCATCAACCCTGCAGGTCGCGTAACAGAGGCTTGGTTGGACGGACTTGATATTATCGCTATTACCGATCACTACGAAGGTCATAGCGGCGTAAAGAAGTTCCTGAAGGTTACAGCACCTTACAACGATGACGGTCTTCCAACTCCTTATCAATCCACATCTAAGGCAGGTACCGTAAAGATTGATTTTAACGCTATCCACGATGAGGCTGCAAAGCAGTTGGAGAAATCGGGCTATCCGATGTTGCTCATCAAAGGCTGCGAGATGGCTCGTAACAACAAGACTCACGGCCACTTCAACTGTATCTTCCTTAAGGATATCAACGGCCTTTACGACAAGGATTTAGCCGTTGCATTCAAGCGAGTTCACGACCAGGGCGGTATCGTAATCCACAACCACCCGGGTTGGCGTCGTGAGAACACCGACAAGACCGAGTTCCACGAAGCTGTTTATAGCGCAGGCTTGATCGACGGCGTAGAGGTAGTAAACGGCTCTACATTCTATCCACACATTGTAAAGCGCTGTATCGACGAGAAGCTCGCAATGTTCGCAAATACAGATATTCACGGCGCATCTACATACGCTCGTATGTCGCCAACCGTATTCCGCACAATGACTCTCGTACTTTCAAAGGAGTTGACCGAGGAGGCTGTTAAAGAGGCTATCTTGAAGCGTCGCACCATGGCTTACGTTGGAGGTCACGTAATTGGTGAGGAGAAGTGGCTCGTAGAGCTCTTTAACGAGTCTGTAGAGTGCCATATGGTACAAGAGAACAAGGAGAAGGAGACTCGCAAGTATCAACTCACAAACCACTCTTCAATTCCGTACACACTCCGCAAAGGCAAAAAAACATACCTCTTGGCCCCTTTGAAGAGCATATTCATCACTCTCGGCAAAGATGAGAATGGCAAGAAGTATCTCGAGCCAGAGTTTAGAGTGGATAATATGTGGCACGTTGACTACCAGCACCCTACTATCAAGGTTGAGTTGGATAAATAAAATCTATCGATAAAAAAATGAGACGTATATTTATTACCACTCTAAGCCTTGTCATTGGTCTTGGCTTTGTGAACGCACAGAACAAGAACTACAAGTTCACCGAGAAGCTCTATAACAACGCACCTCAGCGCATTAGCTTTGTTCTTCCGCAGGTGGACGGCCTGAATTGTTACACTGCCGAGTTGCACGCCCATACAATCTATTCTGATGGCGAGCTCACTCCCGAGGAGCGAGTTAAGGAGGCATGGTGCGACGGCCTTGATATTTTGGCCATTACCGACCACATCGAGACCCGTCGTCAGGAGCGCAACCTCTTGAAGTTCTTGAAGGGTTATTCACCCGACAAGAAAGGATTCGAGCCCATCAACACCCGAGTTTCGCGCGGCCAGCACGCCGACGAGCGAGGTATCGTGTCCGACCTAAACTTCTCGACCGAATTGGCATTGAAAGCTGCAAAGAGCTATCCAGAGCTCACTATTATTAAAGGCTGTGAGATTTCGCGTGAGCCTGTACACGTAGGACACTACTGCGCACTCTTCACCACCGACAACAATGCAATCTACTCACGAGACGACGAAGAGGTTATTCGCAATGCACGTGCACAGGGTGCAATCATCACCCACAACCACCCGGGTTGGGAGCGCACAACATGCGAGATGAGCGAGTTCCAGAAGAGAGTCTACGACGCAGGCTTGATTGACGGCGTGGAGGTCACAAACGGTTGTTCATTCTATCCTGAGATTGTCGCTCGTGCCATTGAGCGCAAGTTGTATATGGTTTCGGCTACCGACATTCACGCCGCTACTTCGAATGTATATGGCCGGCACGGTTTCTACCGCGATATGACCCTTATCTTTGCAAAAGATAAGAGCGAGAAGTCGTTGCGCAAGGCTCTCCTCTCGCAAAAAACTCTCGGCTATTGCGGAGGCTATATCATCGGCGAGGAGTCGCTCTTGGCAAAATTCTTCCAGGCGTCGGTTAAGGCTCAGTATATCTCCACCAGCAATAAGGGCGTAAGAATCACCCTCACCAACACCACCTCGTTCGACTACACGTTGAAATATGATGGTCGTGAGATTAAGCTTCCGGCTTTCCACACCGTTACAACAACTATCAACGATGAAAAGGCGGTATTCTCGGTTGAGAATATGATTCACGTCGATTACCAGCACCCTACTGTCGAGCTAAAACTTAACAAATAGGCAAAATGATGAAACGACTATTTTTAATTTTAGCATTGGCGGGCCTATGCTTCGTCGATGCCACAGCGCAGAAGAACATTCCGGAGACCGTAACATTCCTCCACAATGCAAATCGTCGCACCGAGATTATTCTTCCGCAAGTTAATGGCTTGAATGTCTACAAAGCGGACCTTCACAGCCACTCTATCTACTCGGACGCAAATCTCACTCCCGAGCAGCGCGTTGCCGAGGCGTGGCTCGATGGCTTAGACATCTATGCGCTGACCGACCACGTCGAGTATCGCCGTCACGAGGGCACTATGCTCAAATTCTTGAAGGGTTACACCAATGGCGAAGCAAAAAAGGCTATAAACTCGAATGTAATTCGTAAGGCTGCAACCGATGAGGGCATCTTGGCCGACCTTAACATTCCGACTATCCTTGCACAAAACGCTGCAAAGGCATACGGCGGTGCTTTGCTCATCATTCCAGGCTGCGAGATTACTCGCGAGCCAAAGAAGATTGGCCACTACAACGCACTCTTCACCACCGACAACAATACAATCTACGATACCGACCCATTGCAGTCTTTGCGCAATGCGAAGAAGCAGGGTGCGCTCATCACCCACAACCACCCAGGTTGGTCGCGCAAGTCATGCGATATGACCGATTTCGAGGTGCAGGCTTACGGCGAGGGTTTGATTGACGGCGTGGAGATTATGAACGGTTTCTGGTTCTATCCGAAGACTATGCGCCGCTGCTTGGATAACAAACTCTATATGTTGGGTTGCACCGATATTCACGCACAGACAAGCTTATATCGCAACAGCGGCTTTTTCCGCACAATGACCCTCATCTTCGCCAAGGAGAATACTTTGAAGGAGGTTCGCAAGGCGTTGGAGAAGAGAATGACTCTCGCCTATAGCGCAGGCAATATCGCGGGCGATAGCGAGCTCTTGCAGGATTTCTTCAAGGCTTCGGTAAGTTGCAAGTTCCTTGCTCGTGGTAAAAAGGAGAGCGCCGTTTATGCCCTCACCAACAACACTTCTATTGGCTACAAGTTGCGCATAGGCAAGAAGGTCTTTGAGTTGCCAGCATTCCAGACTATCACCATAAACGTAGCCAAGGATAGCAAAGGTAATGATAAGGACGTTGAGTTCTACGTAGAGAACATGTGGGAGGTTGACTATAACAACCCTAAAATTGTGTTCAAGGCTTCGGCTAAGTAGGCCGAACTATCTCACAAACGATAGATGGCTGTCTAGATTTCGACAGCCATCTTATTTTACTCTTCCACTCGCCAGGCAATCTCCTCGCGAAGAAGCGTTGAGGTTGGATTATCTGGCAGTTGCTCGAGGAGCTGCTGTACAGCCTCGTCAGAGAGCGTCATTGCAAGAGCCGTTGCACCCTGCGCCACAAGGCGATTGTTCGAGAACTTGGTGACGGACGACAAGATAGCCTCGACAGCAACGTCTCCCTCTACCCCACCATTGCGAGCCGCCGAGAGCAGGGCGCAGTAGGCAAGCAGAGCATTGTCGGACGCACACCACTCGACAAGTAGCGATGCGATAGGCTCGATGCGGCTCAACAGCGCGTGCGAGGCCTGCTCGGCAACCTCCGAGTTAATAACGCCCGACGCCCAGAACGAAAAGTCGGCAACCGACACCTTTGCGGCATCGGCTATCCAAAGCGCGACAAGGCGCACTTCACGAATGTTCTGTGTATAGAAGTAGGTGGCCAGCTCATGATTCGAGCCAATCTCGCGAGCGAGGTTGCGAATGGCGTAAATCTGCACGCCATAGTTACGCTCATAGTCCTCGCCGAAATAGCACATCGTATCGAGCGCAGCGCCATTCATCTCCTTGCGAAGACGATAGAGAAGAAGTCGCTTTTTCTGCTCAAGCATACTATTTAGCGGGGGCTGCCGGAGTTACTGGAGTTGCTGGAGCTACGGGTTCTACCGGCTCAATCTTCTTGGCGTAGTTTGTAGATGTAAACTCGAGTGAATCGAGAAGCTCTGTTTCGTTGATAAGCAAGCACTTACACTGCGGAACAAAGTAGTACTCCTTGGCTTTTGCGAACAAGCCCTTAGGCTTAACCTGTGTAATCTCCGGATAATCCTTGTGAGGCTCGGTTACAACCTTCAATACGATAGGCTTGCCCGACAAGTCATTGACCTCGACAACACCCAAATCCTCGTTGAAACGACACACTGCATACTCCGACTTATCTGGAGTTATAGCGATATTGAATGTATGAACCTCCTCGATAACGGTAGTTGTACCATAAAACATCTCGAGGTACTCCTTCTCCAAGCGTGCGATCTCGTCCAAAGCGGCCTTCAAGCCTGCACCAAAGACATTCTCGCCAGCCTCGCCGGTAATCAACTCGAGACGATGCTTGCGCAACGAAAAGATCAACTCGGCAGTAGCAGCTGCCTGCTCTGCATCGCCGTTATAATCCTTCGACATCACGTTCGAAGGCAATGGCAACACATTCGACGGTGCATCAACCTTCGGAGCCGGTTTCTCCACTGCGCCGAATGCCAAACGTGCATCTACCAACTCAACCGAGCTACTTGCCAAATATGTTGCGTCTGTGCCAAGGCATTTCTGCGCATAACGAGCATATATGCCCGGAGTAAACTGCTCCTTAACGACACGGAGGGTTACGTTCACCATAATAGGCTCCGCCTCGGCCAATACAAGACCTTGCTTATCGTACAAGCCCACCTTTGTCATATTCTGTGCTGCACCTGTTGCAACAACGCCCATAAGTGCCAAAATTGCAAAAATCTTCTTCATAATTCTTTGGTTTAATGCTACGAAGATAGTACTTTTCTGTCTGATTATCAAAATTTAAGGTAAAAATCTTTGGTTAGAGTGCGATACTCCGCTGTATAGTCACCTCGACATTCCTGTTCAATAGTGATTTTTTCGTGGGTTACACCAGCAGTTTCGTTCTTTGCAAACTCCGCCATAACGCGCTTAATCTCGGCTCCAATCTTTGGATAGACATCGCAACGACGCACAAGCTGCAACTGCGTGATAACCATATATTTTTCAAACTCCGCAGTTGGTAAAATCAACGCAAATCGGCCATCGTCTGCGAGCAGTCGGCAGACCGCTTCATCGAGCTCCCTGAAGCTCAAATCGTGGGTATGGCGCGCCGTCGAGCGCTTTGCATCAGGCGGCAAAAGCGAATCGACAAAATATGGTGGATTCGAGATTATAAGGTCAAAATTTTCGCTCGGATTAAACTCCTGCACAGCGCAGCACTCCACTTCGAGACGCTCCGCCCACGGCGACATATCGAAGTTCGAGCGCGCTCGTTGGGTTGCGGTTTCGTCAATCTCCACAGCTTGAATTTGCGCCTTGGCGTTGCGTTGCGCCAACATCAGCGCAATCACGCCCGTGCCCGTACCAATGTCAAGAATGCGCTTTGCACCCTCGCAATCAGCCCACGCGCCGAGCAACACGCCATCGGTGCCGACCTTCATCGCCACATCGTCCTGCTCCACCGCAAATTGCTTAAAACGAAAACCTCCCATAAATTTAGTTTTTTAGAGAATTTAAGGAAATTAGTGAGTTTAATGAATTTAGTGATTGGCGCATCACTAAACTCCCTATATTCTCTAAACTCCTTATATTTCCTATCCTTTGCGCCAATAATCTAACTGCAAAAGTAAAAATTTTCGCAGAGTTTTTCGCAACTATTGAAAATAAATTTCTAAATTTGTGGTGCAGTCTTCGGACTGCGGACATTTTATTAGTGAAAGTGTTTCGCTAATTCTTGGAAATAAAATTTGGCGATTTTAAGACAACAAGAATAACGAATGCTTACATCACTTGTATTGGTGTGTATTATGGCATATTCTATGCCTACCTCATACCTTACAGGTGTGGGGTATTGTTTATTTGTTGTCGGGCTACGCCAAATGCCTATTTCCAGATAGACGAATCAACCTCACACTTTCTTTTTTATATTAACTGCACATTTGGGGTTGGTGGGCAAACCTAAAAACAATCTAAATTATGGAAGAAGGCATAATAGGAGTAGTTGGAATTGCTAGTTTGGTATTTAGCATAATTCTTATTGTCAAGTTCTTGCAAGCATGCAAGGATATTGCTCGCATAGCAAACACTATCGCTCCAAAATGGAGAATGCAGCAAGTGCAACAAGAATATTTACAATATATTCAACAACAGCAAGCTTTTGAGGCTCAGAAACAAAATGGAGGTATCAACAACACGCCAAAAATGTAATATGTTCCTCTCTTTCTATCTTTGAAAGCAGTATCGCCAAGCAGTATTGCTTGGCGATTTGTTTTAGTTTTCCACTTTCCGTTTTCCGCTTTCCGTTACTTTAGGAATCCCTCGATACCCGCTCCGAATAGAGCGTAATCGTACTTGACGGGGTCGATGGCATCGTGCTGACGGAGAGCAGAAGTAACCTCCTCTACTGCCTTCCAATCGTTGGCATTGCGCTTTAACAAACCCAATGCACGCCCCATATTTCCCGTATGAAGGTCGAGTGGCAGATAGAGTGCCGACTGCGGAATTCTGCGCCACAAGCCAAAATCTACACCTCGCTCGTCCTGGCGCACAAACCAACGAAAATACATATTCAATCGCTTGCACGAAGCACCCTTTGCAATCGAAGAGAGGTGTTTCTCGCAGTGTAGCGAGTGCTCCGTAGCGAAGAACTCCTTGCGAAGTTCGGCCAACACCTTCGGTATTGAGCCTTCGCGCTCGTAAAGTCCCTGCACAGCCTCGCCAACACTACCCCACTTCGAGCTGAGTCCGCGCAAGGCGAGTATAAAATCGGTGAAATCTTGACCATTGAAGGTGCGATGAACATAGCGCAAGAGTGGGCGCAAATCCTCATCCGAGGCGTTCATCGTAAAATCGAACGGTGCATTATCCATCATCTCGACCATACGGCGTGCGCTCTTGACAATCGCCTTGCGGTTGCCCCACGCAATAGTCGCAGCGAGAAAGCCGGCAATCTCTTTATCCTCGGCACGCTCGAACGAGTGCGGAATGCTTATCGGGTCGGGCTCGATGAACTCGGTACGATTGTAGCGATCGTAGAGAGTCTCGAGCAGGTCGTGCAGCTCATCAAACGAGAGGTTAGAGTATCGCTCCATCGCTCATAACTATTTTGCGGTCAGCCATTTCAGCCAATCGCTCATCGTGAGTAACCATTACTATAGTTTGGCCAAACTTCTTGCGAATATCGAACAAAAGTCGCTGAATTTCGTCTCGATTGTGGGTATCGAGATTACCCGTAGGCTCATCGGCCAACACCACCGAAGGACGATTTATCAAAGCTCGCGCAATAGCTACGCGCTGCTGCTCACCACCCGAAAGTTGTGCGGGCTTATGCTCAGCACGTCCTGACAAGCCCACCGCCTCGAGCAACTCCAAGGCGCGCTGTTCAGCCTCCTTGCGACTCACTCCACCTATCAAAGCGGGCATCATAACATTCTCGAGCGCTGAGAACTCGGGCAACAAGTTGTGGAACTGGAACACAAAGCCAATATGGCGGTTGCGGAACTCGGCAGTACGTTTCTCGTTCAAGCCAAAAATCTTTGTGCCGTCAATCTCGACCTCGCCTTGGTCTGCAGGCAGAAGTGTGCCGATAATCTGCAAGAGCGTAGTCTTACCCGCGCCACTCGCACCGACAATCGAAACAATCTCGCCCTTTTTGACCTCGAGCGAAACTCCTCGCAAAACCTTCAAGTCGCCAAAGCTTTTGTGTATATTACTAACCTTTATCATAGTCCTGAGTATTTTTCGTACAATTTAATGGTCTCGACAGCCTCCTTCACGTCGTGTACGCGTAGCAATGTCGCACCCTGTCGCAACGCCTCCCAATGCACCGCCTGCGTAGCCACCAATGCCTCGTCGGGAGTTATGCCAAGCGGTTTATATATCATCGACTTGCGAGATACGCCCACCAACAGCGGCTGTCCAAGCTCTTTCAACTTATGCAAACCCGCCAAAAGCGCGTAGTTCTGTTCAACAGTCTTCGCAAAGCCAAAGCCAGGGTCAAGAGCAACCCTTTTAAGCTCAATTCCCGCCTTTTTAATCACCTGCAAGCGCTCGCTAAACTCCAACATCACATCGGCCACAACATCGCCGTATTCGGTCTGTTGCTGCATTGTCTGCGGCGTTCCGCGCATATGCATCGCGATATACGGCAAGCCCAACTCCGCAACCGTAGCAAGCATCGCATCGTCGCCCTTGCCAGCCATTATATCATTCACGATAATGTCGCCAAACTGCGCAACCGCTCTGCGTACAATCTCCGAGCGAAAAGTATCGACCGAAATTGCGATATCACTCGATACCTCGCGCGTAGCGGCAATTGCCATCTCTACCCTGCTCCACTCCTCCTCGACCGACACATCGTCGGCACTAGGACGCGAGGAGTAGCCTCCAATATCTATAATTGCAGCACCCTCCTCGATAGCCATTCTCACGCGCTGGGCAACGCTACGTTGCGACTGCGTGCGCGACGAGGCATAGAAAGAGTCGGGCGTAGCGTTTACGATCGCCATAACGCCTCTCTGCCACAATATATTATCGAGTCTGTCCATTATTCATCATCTTGAAACGATAGTTCAACTCGGCAACGTCCTTCTCGACATCTTCCAAGTGGATATTCACTATCGCAAAGTCGCAACGAGCCATCAGCTCGTCATCGCCCATTTGTGCCTTTATGCGCGCCTCAATCTGCTCCTTTGTTGCACCGTCACGCTCCATTGCGCGCATTACTCGCAACGGCTGCGGCGCCAAGATTGCCACCTTCTGGTCGACCAGCGCATCAAAGCCCGACTCAAACAAAATCGCCGTCTCCAAAATGCAGTAGTCACCCTCCTGCTCCTCAGCCCAACGCAAGAAGTCGTCCTTTACCGCAGGGTGAACTATCGAATTGAGCTTTGCAAGTTGTTCGTCCGAGCCAAAGACCTTCGCTGCAAGGTACGAACGATTAAGCTGGCCACCCTCGTAGCACTCTGCGCCGAATTCTGTACACAACGCCTCGCGCAGTTCTGCCGACTCGTTCATCAGAGCCTTGGCTCGAGAGTCCGAGTCGTAGATCGACGCGCCACGCTCAGCAAACATCTGACAAATGGTACTCTTACCACTGCCAATACCTCCGCAAATCGCAACCTTTATCATCTCTTCGGAAAATCTATATCAGGAATTGTTCCGAGCGAAGTAATCTCCAAATCGCTAAACTTCTTCGACAGAGCCTCCAACATCGAAGCTGGAATAATTCGAGCTTGATATTTAAGGATTACTGTATCGGAGGCATCTTTGATAGGTATAGAGTCGAATTTCAACTCCGAGAGTGAAAGATTGGCGCTCTTAGACGTGTAGATGGCGTAACCAAACAAGGCTGTACCCTTGCCCTTAACCATACAAGGAATCGCGAGCTCGGTGCCATCAATATCGACATCAACCTCAAAATCGGTGGTGTAGGTATAGTTCAGCTTAGAGATATACCACAACGTAAACGATACGGCAAGTAGTGCCAAAAATACGGGCGAAATGTACTTTCGTAATTTCTGCGCCCAAAGTGTCAGAAGTGCAGCAAGTCTTTTCATACTACAAAGATATGAAAAATTAAAAATTAAGAATAAAAAAAGGAAAATTATTTTTTGTTAAAAAAATAAAAAAGCGCACCCGAACTATCGAGTGCGCCTTTTATTTAAAATAGGTATAATCCTACTACTCGGTCACCTTGTTCTTCTTCTGCATATCGTATGCCAATGGCGATGCGATAAACAACGAAGAGTAAGTACCTACAACAATACCGATGATCAACGCGAATACGAAACCACGGATAGCCTCACCACCGAGGATAAAGATAGCCAAGAGTGTGATGAGAGTTGTCAACGACGTATTCAAAGTACGCATCATTGTCGATGAGAGTGCGCTATTCAAAGTCGACTTGAGGTCACGCTTTGGATAGAGACCGATGTACTCACGGATACGGTCGAAGATAACCACTGTATCGTTAATCGAGTAACCGATGATGGTCAAGATTGCTGCGATAAATGCCTGGTTAATCTCCAAGTTGAACGGCATAAACTTATACAAAATCGAGAACAATGCGATAATCATAAATGCATCGTGCATAAGGGCGATAGTTGCACCTGCAGCCCACTGCCACTTGCGGAAGCGGAATACGATATACAAACCGATTGCAACGAGTGCGCCGAGTACCGACCAAATAGCGCCCTTAGTCATATCGTCTGCGATAGCAGGACCGATCTCCTCCGAAGAAACAACACCATTCTGATCCTTATCGGTAGCACCGAACTGATCGAAAGTAATATCATAGCTATAGAAGCCCTTCAATGCATTGTAGAGAATTGGCTTAATAGGATCTGCTGCAGCATCCTCTACTACAGCTGGCTTGTACTGAGTTACAATACGAACCTGATTCTCGCTACCATACTGCTTAACCTCGACAGACGAGTTAGCAGCATCAGCACCTACAGCAACAAATGCCTTATCCAAAGCACCACGTACCTCGTCAACAGGAACAACCTTGTCGAAACGAACTACATAAGCGTTACCACCAGTGAACTCAACACCCAAGTTCAAACCCTGTACTGCGAGCGAGATAACACCTGCCAAGATAACAACACCCGAAACGATGTATGCAACGAAACGCTTGCCGATGAAGTCGAACTTGAAGTTCGAGAGCAAGTTCTCCGACCACTTGAACGAGAACGAAATCTTGCCGTGCTTCTCAACCCACTTGTCAATCAACAAACGAGTGATGAAGATTGCCGAGAACATCGAAGTCAAGATACCAACAACGAGTGTAGTTGCAAAACCCTTAACCGGACCATTTCCGAAGAAGAAGAGTACGATACCGGTGATGATTGTTGTCAAGTTACCATCGATAATTGCTGAGTAAGCGTTAGCGAAACCGTCCTTGATAGCTGCAGAGATACCCTTACCGCCACGCAACTCCTCCTTGATACGCTCGTAGATAATAACGTTAGCATCTACAGCCATACCCATTGTGAGCACGATACCTGCGATACCTGGCAAGGTCAATACCGAGCCAAACGATATGATGCAACCAACCAAGAGGAATACGTTCACGATCAAAGCTACGTCAGACATCATACCTGCAGTGCTGTAGAAGAGAATCATGTAGATAAGCACGAGTACGAATGCCAATACGAACGAGATCAAACCTGCGTCGATAGACTCCTGACCGAGCGATGGACCTACCACTGTATCCTGAATGATACGAGCTGGAGCTGGAACCTTACCCGACTTCAAGATATTAGCCAAGTCCTCAGCCTCCTGAATAGTGAAGTCACCTGTAATCTGCGAGTTACCACCTGCGATCTTGCTGTTTACGACTGGAGCCGAGCATACACGACCATCGAGAACGATAGCGATGCAAGCACCAATGTTGTCGCCTGTGAGCTGCTCCCAAGAGTTAGCACCGTCAGAGTTCATTGACATTGAAACCTCTGCGCTTGAGCCCTTCTGCGAGTAGTTTGCACGAGCGTCCTGAACTACAGAACCATCGAGTGGAGCCTTAGCAGACTCACCCTCTGCCTTGATAGCGTAGAGCAAGTACTTATCCTCAACATTCTTATCAGCCTTAAGACCCCATACAAAACGAGCGTTCGATGGGAGAACAGCCTTAACCTCAGGCAATGCGAGGTAATCGTCGATAACGTCGAGGTGCTCCTCAGAAGCTGCACCTACGATTGCGCCACCAGCCTTCGAAATATCCAAGATTGAGAACAACGACTGAACTGCTGCCTTCTCCTCTACCTCAGCAGTTGCTGCAACCTCTGCAGCCAAAGCTGGAGCCGACTTTGCCTTTACCTTCTTATCTGCAGGCTTTGTAGCAGCCTTTGTAGCAACCTTAGCAGCGTTCTTATCTGCGATAATTTTATCAGCCTTTGCCAAGCCATTGAGTACAACATTCAACTCCTCACTGTTCTTACCGCTGTGAGTTGTCCAGAACTCCAACGAGGCCGAGCCCTGCAAGAGCTTACGAACACGCTCTGGCTCCTTTACACCTGGCAACTCAACCAAGATGCGGCTCGAGTTTGGAACGCGCTGAATGTTTGGCTGAACAACGCCGAAACGGTCGATACGGCTGCTGAGCACGTTGTACGATGCTGCTACAGCTGCATCAGCCTCCGCCTGCAAAATCTTTGCAACCTCGTCGTCAGTCATACCAGCCTGGATATCGTGACGATCTGCGCTGATGAAGATGTTTGCAAGTGGCTTACCACCAGAAACCTTATTGTAAGCCTCCTTCAAAGCCTTAATGTAGTTCTTCTCGCCATTCTTCATTGCCTCGTCAGCGACAGCGAGAGCCTCTACAAAAGCAGCGTCGTTCTTAGCCGAGTCACCAGCGAGAGCCTTAACAACGTCCTGGACCTGAATCTCGAGCATTACGTTCATACCACCCTTCAAGTCGAGACCGAGGTTCAACTCCTTCTCCTTGCACTCCTGGTATGTGTACTTCACAAAACCCAAGTTGTAGACAGTGTCCTTAGCCATCTTAGCGAGGTACTCGCGCTCGTTCTGAACCAAAGCCTTCTTAACCTTAATCTCAGCCTCGCTGATGTAGGCCTTCTCCTCAGGAAGAAGCACTTCCTTGCCCTTAAGAACTTCGATCGAATCCTTCTCGATCTTGCAAACAGAGTCAACAACCGACTCTGCATACTCTACTGCTGCCTTCTCGATACTCTTGGTCTTCCAAGTGAACGAAAGCTCATAGAGACAGGCCAAACATAAAAATATGGCCACCCATTTAATAAATCCTTTGCTTTGCATTTGAGTTAAAAAATTTAATTAGTTAATATTGTTTGTACATCTTGTTTTGTATCCGAGTTATGCCTTGCGCCCTCGCGCATACGCGATAAATCGTGCAAATATAGTAAAAATTTTTCAAATCACAACCTTATAAGAGATTTGTTGGATATTTTTTATATCTTTGTAGAGCAATGAAGAGACTTTTTAGATTCACATTACTGCTTATAGCGGCTATTTCGGCCACATTTTCGGCCACTGCACGCAAAAACCGAGCTCTCAGTTACGCCACGCCCGAAAGCGTTGGCATGGAGGGCCAATACCTTGTTCGAACCATAGATTCGATAGCAAATCACTGCATAGCAGAGGGGTGTTTCCCAGGTTGTCAAATTCTCGTAGCCCGACGCGGAAAAATCGTCCATAGCAAGAGCTACGGCTACCACACCTACGACAACTCTCAACCCGTCGAGAACTCGCATCTCTACGACATGGCCTCGTGTACAAAAGTTATGGCTACAACGCTCTGTATGATGCGTTTAGTCGAGCAGAGGAAGATTTCACTCGACGCACCGCTGTCGGACTACATCGAGGAATTTAAGGGATCTAACAAGGAGGGAACTACCCTACTCGAGTTCCTCACACATCAGGGCGGAATGACCGCCGTAGGCTTTGGGCGAATGTTCCTCGACGAGAACAAAGAGTTGCGCTCCGATATGTTCAGCACCACGCAAAGTGAGGATTTTCCTTATCAATTTAGTGATGGGATATACGTATGCAAAGACATTCACACACAGTGGTTTAAAGCGATAGCCGAGTCGAGATTAAGCGACAAAAAGTTACTCTACTCGTGCCTTTCATTTCACTGCTACCCTACCGTCGTACAGCGTTTAACGACTCGCAGCTACGAGGACTATCTCTACGAGGAGTTTTACAAGCCACTTGGCATAACAAGGGCTACCTACAACCCCACACGCCATTTTCCGCTCTCCGAGATCGTTCCAACCGAGTTTGACAAATACTTCCGTAAGGGACTCGTTCACGGATATGTTCACGACGAGGGCGCAGCATCATTAGGCGGAGTCTCGGGCAACGCCGGATTATTCGCCAACGCCGAGAGTCTCGCCCCAATTTTACAAATGCTGCTAAACGAGGGAAAATACAACGGTGTGCGCTACTTCAAGCGCAAAACCGTCCGCGAATGGACATCATGCCAGTTTCCGGAGAATAACAACTACCGAGGCATCGGATTTGACCGTCGTCGTTTTGCCGACAAATCAATCGTCGAAAATCGCCCATACTACTATGCTGCATCTGCCTCGGAGCAGAGCTTCGGCCACTCTGGTTTTACCGGTACGATGGTTTGGGTTGATCCGAAAGAGGATTTAATCTTTATCTTCCTCTCAAACCGCGTACACCCGACACGCAACAACAAGAGTTTTTCAAAGTTAAACCCTCGAGCCCACTGCCACGAAGCGGCATACGAGGCTATTCGCCGATATAAACGCAAATAGCGACCAACAAAAAAAACGGGAGACTTAAAATCTCCCGTTTTCTATTTATAGACTCTTACCGTCTTACTTAACCTCCTCGAACTCTACGTCCTCAGGCTGTGCGCCACCCTGCTGACCTGCGTTCTGCTGTGCACCTGGGTTTGGATTGCCCTGAGCACCCTGCTGTGCCTGCTGAGCCTGGTAGATCTCCTGCGAAGCAGCCTGCCATGCAGCGTTCAACTCATTGAGAGCAGTGTCAATAGCTGCCAAGTCCTGATTCTTGTGAGCCTCCTTCAACTTAGCGAGTGCGCCCTCGATAGCCGACTTCTTATCAGCAGGAATCTTGTCGCCGTACTCCTTCAACTGCTTCTCGGTAGCAAAGATGTTCGAGTCTGCAGCGTTAATCTTCTCGATACGCTCCTTCTCCTGCTTATCCTTCTCCTCGTTAGCCTTAGCCTCATCACGCATACGCTGGATCTCCTCATCGGTCAAGCCGCTCGAAGCCTCGATACGAATCTTCTGCTCCTTGCCTGTACCCTTATCCTTAGCCGACACGTTCAAGATACCGTTTGCGTCGATGTCGAATGTAACCTCAATCTGCGGTACACCACGTGGAGCTGCTGGAATGCCGTCCAAGTGGAAGCGGCCGATGCTCTTATTGTCACGTGCCAATGGACGCTCGCCCTGGCATACGTTAATCTCTACAGATGGCTGGTTGTCAGCTGCAGTCGAGAACACCTCGCTCTTACGAGTAGGGATTGTGGTATTAGCCTCGATCAACTTTGTGAATACGCCACCCAAAGTCTCGATACCGAGTGAAAGTGGAGTAACGTCGAGCAACAACACGTCCTTAACCTCGCCAGTGAGGACACCACCCTGGATTGAAGCACCTACAGCAACAACCTCGTCTGGGTTTACGCCCTTGTTAGGAGTCTTACCGAAGAAATCCTCTACAACCTTCTGGATAGCAGGGATACGGGTCGAACCACCTACCAAGATAACCTCGTCAATCTGCGAAGCCGACAAACCTGCATCGCGCAAAGCGTTACGGCAAGGCTCAATAGTCTTCTGAATGAGGTGGTCGCACAATTGCTCGAACTTAGCACGAGTCAAAGTCATCACAAGGTGCTGTGGAATGCCGTTGATTGGCATAATGTATGGCAAGTTAATCTCAGTCGACTGCGACGACGAAAGCTCAATCTTAGCCTTCTCAGCAGCCTCCTTCAAACGCTGCAAAGCCATAGGATCGTGGCGCAAATCTACGCCGTGCTCAGCCTTGAATGCCTCTGCCATAAAGTCAATCAATACGTGGTCGAAGTCGTCACCACCGAGGTGAGTGTCACCATTTGTCGACTTAACCTCGAATACGCCGTCACCCAACTCGAGGATAGAAATATCGAATGTACCACCACCGAGGTCATACACTGCAATCTTCATATCCTTGTTCTTCTTATCCATACCGTAAGCCAAAGCTGCTGCGGTAGGCTCGTTGATGATACGACGAACCTTCAAACCTGCGATCTCGCCGGCCTCTTTGGTAGCCTGACGCTGCGAGTCAGAGAAGTATGCAGGAACGGTAATTACCGCCTCGGTAACCTCCTGACCGAGGTAATCCTCTGCGGTCTTCTTCATCTTCTGCAAAGTGATAGCCGAAATCTCCTGCGGAGTGTACTGACGGCCGTCAATCTCAACACGCGGAGTGTTGTTTGCACCCTTTACGATTGCGTATGGAGCGCGCTCGATGTCGCCCTGTACCTTGTCGTACTGCTCACCCATGAAACGCTTGATAGAGAAGACTGTGCGCTTAGGGTTGGTGATAGCCTGACGCTTTGCAGGATCGCCCACCTTGCGCTCGCCACCATCGGTGAATGCAACAATCGACGGAGTGGTGCGGTGACCCTCCGAGTTTGGAATAACAACAGGCTCCGAGCCCTCCATAACGGCAACACACGAGTTTGTGGTTCCCAAGTCAATACCAATAATCTTTCCCATAATTTTAAGTTTTTATTTTGTTATTAAATTTTGTTCTGTTTTGTTTTCGCATTTTTGTAGAGCAAACCCCTTGCCAAACCCGATTTTACCATATTTTCTGCCAAAATCCGGGTTCTACGCCGACAAAAGTGTGACAAAATGGCACGCGATGGCAAAGAATGACACTAAATGACACGGAATGACATCGCGCCAGAACTCACTTTCCTGCCGGGTATCGTTTTCGATACCCAGGAGGGCTGGGGGGGGGTGAAATAGTAAAGGTTATTAACGGCAGTTAAAGGTTATTAGAGGCTATTAAGGTAGAGCCGACACACTAGCATCCTTAACAACCCTTAACAACCCTTAATCACCCTTAAAAACCTTTAACACCCCCTATCTCTCTTGTCTGCAAAAAAAAGAGAGTGAAGAACCTCTCCACTCTCCACTATTCCGCGCCTAGCGGCCACGAAGTTCCCAGTAATAATCACTCCAGCCATCGGAATACTCATACATTCTCAATGATGATTTTGGCACATAAATAAAACAGCCTATATGACCTCCGTCCCACTTAAATACATCTTCACCAAGCGAAGGTGGCACAGTAGGTGTGCAATATACTGTTTTCAAAGCGGTGCAATTATAGAAGGCATTATCTCCGATCCACTCAACATTTTTGCCGATAGTTACACTTGTCAAGTACCTGCAATTCGCAAACGTATAAGGCGGTATTTGTTTAACATTCGAAGGAATTGTAGCATTGGTCAACTCTCGACCATTAATACAAAGCCTAGCAGTACCATTTGCTAATGGGTTACTGTCTTCATTATACTGATGCCAATAAGATGCTTCTATGATCTCAAATTTGATATTACACCAAGCAGATAGATCTGAAACATTCACCTGCTCCAGGTTTTCGCAGCAGGCGAAAGCATAAGCTTCAATCGAAGTAACGCTATTTGGGATAGTAATGCTTGTCAAACTGCTGCAATCATAGAATGCTTTCGTTCCAATCGAAGTAACGCTATTTGGGATAGTAATGCTTGTCAAACTGCTACAATTATGGAATGCAGATTCTCCAATCGAAGTAACGTTCTTGCCAATAGTTACGCTTGTCAAACTGCGACAACCATAGAATGCACCATCTCCAATCTTAGTAACGCTATTTGGAATAGTAATGCTTGTTAAACTGCTGCAACCCGCGAATGCAGAATCTCCAATCTCTGTAACACTATTTGGAATGGTAATGTTTGTCAAACTCTCACAACCTCGGAATGCAGTCTCTCCAATCTCTGTAACACTATTTGGTAGTATTACACTTCGCAAGCTTCCTCGATCGCTAAATGTATCGCTGTCAATTTTAGTTATAGCCTGATCTGCCGATATTATCTCACAGTCGCCATTTGTAGTGGTATAGACAATGACATTGTTTGGCATTGAAACCGTCTGGCCATTGGTATCGATAAAGCGCCAATTATTGCCACTTGCAAGCGCATAAGTATTATTACCCACATACTCCAAATTGTCGTACTTCGCCTCGACAATAATTTTTCCTTGAAGACTCAACAAACCAACCTTTCCACCAATCTTTACATTGTAGGCCTTTTTGCAGCTAGAAGCAGTGACATCGTCATATTTTGCCGGAACGATTACCGTACCCTGCTTGTTTAGAACGCCCCACTTACCATTATCTTTAACATATAGCGTTCCCTCGCTTGGACCTAAACCGATGTAGTCATATTTTGATGCTACAACTACACCACCCTGCCTGTTCACTATGCCACACTTACCATTCTCCTTAACACGGAATACTCCTTCGTATTGGTCATATCCAATTGCGTCATACTTCACCGCAAGAATCTCCTCGCCTTGCAAATTTAGCACTCCACATTTACCTCCCTCTACAACGTATAAGGTTTTTTCTTCAAACTGGCCCAGTGCGATAGTCTCATACTTTATAGGTATGACCTCTTTGCCCTGCATATCGATAAGACCGCACTTGCCATTCAATTCAACGTGTAGCAAATTGTATGGGCCACTTGTGAGTAGATCGTACATTACAGGAATAATCTCCTTGCCTTGCAGACTTAGCGAGCCACACTTGCCATTCGACTTAACAAAATATGTGTCATTCACACCTTTGGTGATATTGTTATACACCACAGGGATAATTGTTTTACCTTGCTTATCAACCACTCCAAACTTAATACCTACGCCGACAAGGTATGTGTTCGGATATAACCCCGGCATGATATGCTCATACGCTGCAGGGATTATTGTCTGACCCTCTAGAGTTAATAGGCCAATTTTACCATTCGACTTAACAAGAAATAGCTTGTCTTTGCGCAGTTCGAAATCGTCATATTTTGCATCAATGATTATTTTTCCGCTCTTATCAATCAAACCCTTTTTGCCATTTGCCTTGACAACAAACATTCCTTCAGCCTGCTTCCATTTTACGATATTATCATACGCAATAGCAGTAATCTGCTGGCCATAGCTGTTCAAAATTCCGCATTTGCCTCGAACCTGGACAATAAAGGTATTATACTCATATGGCTTGATGCTATCGCAAGCCGGCGAGATGATTTGAATACCATTCTTATCGACCAATCCATATTTGCCATTGAGACCAACTATCGTCAAGCCGTTATAAGGACTACTCGCATACGTATATATTGGTTTAATCTTAAATTTTCCCGTTTGGTCGATTACTCCCCACAGGCCATTCTGGTACACAAAAGCGCACGACCCTGCAAATGACTGAACCTTCTCAAACTTAGGCTTCACAGCAAACTTTTCGCTATAAGAAGACTCTTTATAGCCCCACTTACCGTTTTTATGAACCGCGGGAACAAGTTTTGCCAATGCCAAAGAGGGCAACAAGACAAAGAGTAGAAGAAAAATCTTTTTCATCGTGATTTGAGTTTTAGTATCACAAATTTAGAAAAAGTATTTCAGAATTGCAAAATTGAATGGGGATAACAAGGGTGTTAAGGGCGTTAGGAGAATTAAAAACGTAAAATTAAAAATGATTTTTTCAACTCTCCACTTTCAACTCAAAATTGACTTTTAAGCAGATGGTTGCAATCGCCCAGCAAAAAATCAGAGATGATTGAGGGAATTTTGCGCCAAACAAAAAAGCGAGTCCGCAACATAAGGCAACTTAAAATTGCTTTTTAAGCAGATGGTTGCAAGGCGCACAAGAAAATCGCCCCACAGCATACTTGACGTATGTGAGGAGCGATTTATCGAAGTGCAACGCTGCAAACGCTACTTAAAAACTATTTTATGCCGTGCTTCTTGAGAATCTTCATTATCGGTTTCTCAATCGCCTGTGCCCAACGGTGGTAGCCATACGAGTATGGGTGAGTGCCATCGGCTGAAGTGAGGTGGTCAGTACCTGTCTGATTTGGAACATTTACGAAATAAACATTCTTGTACTCTCTGGTAACCTCAGCAAGGATTTCCTCTACAAAGTTAATACGATCCTGCTCGCGCTTCTCGTAGCCAGGAGAGAAGTTGCGGCTCTCGCGATAGATTGTATTAAGGAAGATAATCGGCATATCAGGATTACCCTTGCGTACAGCCTCGATAAATGGACGAATACGATCCTTAATCTGCGAGATATTAGGGTTTGAGAAGGCATCGCAAATGAGTGCATCAGCCTTAATCTGACCAAACACCTCGCCGAGGTATGGCTGCAACTTACTATTACCCGACATACCGAACGAGCATACGTGCAAGTTGGTTGCGCGCGAGAAGAATGCAGGCCAAGTCAAGCCGGCACCCGAAGCACACGAGCCGTGAGTGAAGCTCGAACCAAAGATTGCGATATTGTGGCGGAACGGATTTGGCAACTTCTCGATATCTGCACCCGGAGTGATACCAATCTCCAAGCCCTCCAACTCCGAGAAGAGTGGAAGATAGAGGATACACTCCTTCTCGCCCTCATACATGCCCGAGATGATATGCAATGGCTCTGCCATCTTCTCGAAACGTGATGGGTGAGGAGTAATTTTGTGAGCTCGCGATGCAGCCCAAGTCCACTCGCCATCAGCGTCCTTAATAAAGAGGTTGAAGCCCTGTGTCGAGGTCAATGGAGCATACTGGTTCCAAATTGTGTTTGTGCCATACTGAGCCTTCACGTAGATTGCTTTCGCGTTGGTTCTAAATGCGATAGCCAAGCCCGAAGCCATCTTGAGCAAGTGAGCCTCACCCTTCGAAATACCCTCCACTTTGTCGGTCTCCATACGGTGGTAAGGGTTGGTTGTCTCGCACAACTTACCAATCATTGTAAGGTCGAGTGCATTCACATAATCGAGGTTTGGCGCCTTTTTCTGAGCTGCAGCCGACAACACCATTGCCGCGCATACAACCGCCATTAAAATTCTCTTCATTATTCTATTTTTTATTAGTTGTTATTCTAGAAAAATAGGGTTGCCCTTTACAAGACAACCCTTTTACCTTAAAGATAATAATTATTTCTCCAACTCGTTCAAAATGCGCATCGCAGCATCGAGAATAGCTGTATCGTCAAGCGTTACAACGCCACCGTCCGGACCCTGCTCGAAGTGAACACCTACCGAACCCTTAGCGTCGAAATGCTTTCCGCCAAAATAGTTACGCACGGTCTCTACATCGAGACCCAACTCATCTGCAATACGCTGTGAACTGCCGCTTGGAAGTCTATCCTTGATACGGCGCAACTCGTTAAATGTAATAATCATAGAACTGAATTTTTAAGTGTTATTTCTTTGATTGTTTTTCTTTCGCAGTACTAAATTAAAACATTTTTCGCAAACCGCCAAATTTTACACCAAAATTTTGTTCTTTTTTAACGAAAATCTATCAATTCAAACCCCACATATCGCTCTTTTGAGAATCTAGGCATCTTTTGGGCTGTTTTCTCACTCTTCTCAACCCTGGTCTCCACCAGGTTCTCTCCGGCACCATACACCAACTTTGCAATGCTAGCACCATCAGCTCCGGTTATAACATATATCGTCTCGCCCGACTTCTTAGGCGTGAGGCGCACGGCAACACAGCCCTCCACCTCGCACTCCTCTACGGCATAGTTTGCTGTAAGATGCGTAAAGCCATTTAGAGAGTTAAGCAACTCCTTCTCGTAGACGTCGGCTATATCCACAATTATCTCCTTGGCTGACGAGCGTACCTCGTAACGCAAAGAGTCCTCGACAAAGACCTCTACATCGGCAAGTTTAAGATAGGTATTCTTACCTTCAACCTGTATCACACCTCTCTGCTCGCTATTGCCGGCACGCACTACGAATGTCACCGAATAGTTACCTAGTGACGAATAGTAATTTGCTATACGCTCAAGGCGTTTTTCACCCTTCTCATCAGCCGCAGCCGAAAAGGTAACGAACAACAATAGTATAGAAATAATTTTTCTCATAGCACTACTCTACTCCAAGATCCTGCAACAACGCCTCAAGCTCTGCCATATCGAAGATTTTAGCCTCGCGAGGTTTCGAGCCATTCGCAGGACCTACAATACCCGCCTGTTCCAGCTGTCGTGTGATACGGCCGGCACGGTTGAAGCCCACGCCATAGACACTCTGAATTGAAGAGGTTGACAATCTACCGCTAGCCACAGCATCGCGAGCTACAGCAGCAAAGTGCTCGTCAAAATGCATAGGAGCACCGCTCTCGCTACCAAACTGGCCTTCAGCTCCACCACCCGACGCCGAGCTATCCTCGTAGTCAGGCAAGAGGTAGGTTCCGCTTGGGTATGGGAATGGCTGCTTCGATACATGGTCCACAATATCGCGCACCTCCGGAGTATCTACATAAGCACACTGGATACGTGTCAACTCACCACCTATCGACATAAGCATATCTCCACGTCCGATGAGTTGCTGTGCGCCTGGTTGGTCGATAATTGTACGCGAGTCGATCATCTGCATCACACGGAATGCGATACGTGCCGGGAAGTTAGCCTTAATAGTACCGGTGATAACCTTAACATCAGGACGCTGAGTTGCCACAATGAGGTGAATACCGATAGCACGAGCCTTCTGAGCCAAACGCATAACAGGCTTTTCAACCTCCTTGGCACTCATAATAAGGTCGGCAAACTCATCGATGATAACCACGATATATGGCATAATATCATCTTCAACCTCGTGTTTGCGCACCATGTCGTTATACTCAACGATATTTCGCACGCCCACCTTACCGCACTTCTTGAGACGATTTTCCATCTCAGTACAGAGCGAATTGAGCGTATAGATAGCCTTCTTCGGATCTTTGACAATAGTATCCTCCTCTGACTCCATCTTTGCCAAGAAGTGCTTCTCCAACTTATCGTAGAGCGAGAACTCCACAGTCTTAGGGTCAATCAAGACAAACTTCAACTGCGAAGGATCCTTGCGGTAGAGCAACGATGTGATGATAGCATTCAAACCTACAGACTTACCCTGACCTGTAGCACCAGCCACGAGCAAGTGAGGCATCTTAGCCAAGTCGAAAACAAAGTTCTCGTTTTGGATTGTACGACCGATAACTACCGGCAACTCGCCCTTAAAGCTCTGGAAGCGCTCCGACTGAATAGCCGAACGCATCGAAACGGTCTCCTTATTGCGATTTGGCACCTCAATACCAATGGTTCCCTTACCCGGAATTGGAGCAATAATACGGATACCAAGCGCCTTCAACGACTGTGCGATATCCTTCTCCAAGCCCTGAACCTTCGATATTTTAACACCCGCCTCCTGCACAATTTCATACAATGTTACAGTTGGACCGATGGTTGCTGTCATCGACACGATTGGCACACCGAAGTTGCCTAATGCCTCCTCAATACGCTGTTTATTCTGCTCTATCTCCTCGTTAGATACCTCTACACCATTTTCGTGATTTACAAGGCACTCTATCTTAGGGAATACGTAGTCTGGTGTGCTGTCCGGATTGAATGGACGGTGCTTATCTACCTCCGCAGCCGACAACTGCTCCTCGGTATGCTCATATACCTCGACAACATCAATCTTTGACTTACCCTTCTCTTCCACCAAGGCTTCAGCCTGCTGATTCTCCTGCTCCAATACCTCCTCGAAGCCCTCCAATGGAGCTCCCACCACAACAGTCTCAGGCTCATCTACTGGCTGAGGGTCACACTCAGGCTCGCTAGCCATCTTCTCATCGGTCGCAGGAACATCTACACCTCCAATGCCAACTTTACGGACCTTATCCTCTGCCTCTACGGCATCATTAGAGAGCTCTGCCTCGCCGTTCGCCTTGCGAGCTTCACGCTTATCGGCAATGCGATTCTTCAACGATGTGAATAGGCCAACGCCCTGCTTAACGCCACTCTTAGTGGTACGTCTAAAGAAGTCGATAATGTTGATATTGATAGCCACAAGTATCAACACCCACACAGCAATAAGGATAAACCATACGCCAACCAATCCCACTTTTGGCTCAAGCAAGTTATAGACTATTGCATGACCATATTCGCCACCCAAGCCGCCATCTGCACCCGCGATTGCAGCCATTGTAAGTGAGCCGCAAATGGTGACGAGTATGATTGAGAGCAATGTGCGCCACAATACAATAGAACGCTCCAACAGCAAGAAGCTGCCGAACAAAATTCCGACAATCGGGATTAACAATCCGAAGAGTCCAAACGAACGACCCATAATAGCGTCCGCCAATGTTGCACCCGCAGGTCCGCAGATGTTATCTTTCAAGCTTGTGCTAACAGTAGGGCAGCCCTCTCCAATCCAAGTGAAGAGGTACGAAATAGAGGCTATCAACACATAGAAAGAGAACAGCACAAGCATAAGTCCCGCCATCCAGCAGATTCTCTCCCAGGTAGTGCGAGTGCCATCGCTCTCCATAATACTTTTCTTGCGCTTCTCCTCGCGCTCGTTGCGTTTCTCCTCCGCACGCGAAGTACTCTTTTTGTTTTTGCTCATATATTGGTTCGTTTTTATCTCTTATTAAATGCTTTATTCTGCAATTTCTCGGCATACTTCTCGTCGGCAAATGTCAAGAAGCTATATTCGGGTATCGCACCCTCCTCGGCTCTAAAATTGTACTCATCAAGGAGCGTTGCAACTCTTCGTGCAACAGCCTCCGACGAGTCAACGATCTCTACCCCATCACCAGCCACGCGTGCGATTGCCTCGCGCAGGAATGGATAGTGAGTACAACCCAAAACGATTTTATCGGCTCCGCCCATCACAAGTGGTTCAACAGCTTTGCGAACAAGCTCTGCCGTTTCGGCGCTATACTCCTCATTATTCTCTACCGCCTCGACAAAACCCTCTCCTACGGCCTTCAAAATCGTAACCTCCGAGCCATACTTTGCCTCGGCCCTACGGAAATGGTCGCCCTCGAGCGAACGTTTCGTTGCCAAGACACCGATAACACCACTCTTAGTTGTCAGCGCAGCGGGTTTTACAGCCGGCTCCAGACCAACAAACGGCAACGTCGGATACTTCTCGCGCAAATATGCAACCGCTACAGCAGTCGCTGTATTGCAAGCGATAACAATCATCTTGCAACCCTCGACAAGCAATCTCTCGACAGCCTCTTCGGTGTATTGGAGTACCTCCTCACGACTACGTGAGCCATAAGGGCAACGTGCACCGTCGCCGAGATATATCAACGACTCGTACGGCAACGCATCGTGCAACGCCTGCCATACCGAAATACCTCCCAAACCTGAGTCAAATACACCTATTGGCCTGTTCATTTGTTGTTCTTTATATAGTCACACAATCTATCCGTTATCTCCCAATCGCTCACCTGCGAGCAATCTATCACAATATCGGCCTTCTCGTATATCGGCTCGCGCTCTGCTATTCCCTCGCGCATAACCTGCAAAAGTTCCTCATCGTTCAGTCCGCGAAGCTTTGGTCGCTTATATCGTCCATAAGGCGACAATCGCGAGATTATCTGCTCGGGCGTACGCTTCAGATAGACCGAAACACCATGCTCGGCTATCCACTGCTGGTTATCACCCCATACGGGCAGACCTCCGCCTGTCGAAACCACTACGCACTCCGCCTCTGCAGTCTTTTCGAGAGCCTTTCTTTCTGCATTACGAAAATACTCCTCACCTGCATAGGTTATAATATCGGCTACCTCAGCACCCTCAGCCTCCTCCACCATCTTGTCGGTGTCGAGAAACGGCACTTCGCAGCGCTTGGCAACTTTGTGACCGATGGTACTCTTTCCGGTACCCATATAACCTATCAAATAGAGACGCATAGCTCTTTGAGTTGAGAGTTGAGAGTTAAAACAAATTCAACTGCTCGCTTGTGCCCTCGTCAACATTGTTGCGGATAATCTCGATTGGAGTACCGCTATTGTTTACCGGCTTAACGGTATTTATAGGCTCGAGGTCCTCGACTGTCTCCTCTGCTACGTCGATAATTGGCTCCTCCTCGCCCTCGATAGGCTCAACATCTTCAGGCTCCTCAGGCTCTACAATTTCAGGCTCGATAAAGGTCAAAGTCGCAACATCGAATGTTGTCAATCGCTTACCCTTCGCCTTGCACGACTTAACGCCAACAAACTCCTCTACATCAACCATATCGGCAGGTCGATTCTCGTGAGCGCCCTTGTACGTAATCTGCAACTGAGCACCCTTTGCACCCGAGATGCATTCGAAGCGGCACGAACCGTCCTCGTCCAAGAAGTACTGCATCTTATCGCTCTGCTCCAACTGGAAACGCTTCATATAGTAGTAGCCCTGCTCCTTATCGAAGTAGCAAACATTATACACCTTGCCAGCCTCGTAACGCTCTACGCGGAGAGTATCGTCAGGGAAGTGCTGCTGAGTATCGAAGCCTGTGATGTAGGCCAAATTCTTAGCTGTCCAAACAACAATCTTGTCGTTACCCTTGAACTCGCCGAGCAACTGACCGCGACCATCGCTATTCAAGCGGCGAACATCCTCGTCCCACCAGATATTCTGGCCTGCAAGGGTCGAAACGCCCTTCTCCTTCAAGACTATCTTATGGATTGGGTAGCGCGAGAAGAGGTTACCCTGCGACTGACGTCCCTTGATAGCCAACTCCGAGAAGTCCAAATCCACGATCATCTTCTTCAAGCGTGGACGTGGACGGAAATAGACCTTCAACACCTCGGCCTCGCCATTCGGATTGACCGAAAGGTACAAAATATCGCTTTTTGGAGTGCCCTTTGTCAAGTCGTACTCCTTGTCGCGAGTGATACCCTTGATAGCGCATCGCTTCATCATGATAGCGCCGCCCTTACCGTCGCGATACAATATATTATATATAGTACGCTCGTCGTTGCGCTTGAAGACACCAATGTAATAGATATTCTTATCTACGAAGCTCTTTTCGGCAACCTTCTTGATAAAGTAACGGCCATCGCGCAAGATAATAATCACATCGTCGATATCCGAACAGTCGCAGACATACTCTGCGTCCTTCATCGACTTACCAATACCGAAGAAGCCCTCTGCTCTATCAACATAGAGCTTAGCATTCGAAACCGCCACCTTTGTAGCCTCGATAGAGTCGAACTCACGAATCTCGGTCTGACGATCCTTGCCCTTACCATATTTTTCGCGGATATGCTCGAAGTAGGCAATCGCATACTCGGTCAAGTGAGCCAAATCGTGCTTTACCTGCTTGATATCCTTCTCAATCTGCTTAATCTCGTTATCGGCCTTATCCGAGTCGTAACGCGAGATACGAATGAATTTCAACTCTGTCAATCGCTGAACGTCCTCGATAGTCACCTCACGACGCAACAAACTCTTGAATGGCTCCAATCCCTTATCCACCGCAGCGTAAGCCTCCTCACGCGATTTACAGCCCTCGATAAGCTGATAGAGTTTATTCTCGATAAAGATACGCTCCAACGATGCAGCGTGCCATGCCTCGTTATGCTCGGCCAGGGCAATCTCCAACTCCTTCTTCAAGAGTCCCTTGGTATGCTCTGCCGAGTGGCGCAAAATATCGCTTACGCCCATGAATGCAGGCTTATCGTCCTTGATAACGCAAGCGTTTGGCGAAATCGACACCTCGCACAAGGTAAATGCATAGAGTGCGTCGATAGTCTTATCGCACGACTCTCCGGCTGCTACCTGCACGATAATCTCCGCCTTGCGAGCAGTATTATCATCTACACGGCGAATTTTAATCTTACCCTTCTGATTAGCCTTCAAGATCGAATCCTTGATGCTCTCGGTAGTTGTCGAGTATGGAATCTCTGTAATAGCCAAAGTATTCTTGTCCAACTTCGAAATCTTGGCACGCACCTTCACTGCTCCACCGCGCAAGCCGTCGTTATAGCGCGACACATCGACCATACCTCCCGTTGGGAAGTCAGGATAGAGCTGGAACTCCTCTCCCTTGAGATGAGCAATAGACGCCGAAATCAACTCGTTGAAGTTGTGCGGTAAAATCTTCGATGCCAAACCTACGGCGATACCCTCGGCACCCTGTGCGAGCAACAATGGGAACTTAACCGGCAAGGTTACAGGCTCCTCTTTACGACCGTCGTATGCCAACATCCACTCGGTGGTCTTCTTGTTGTAGACAACCTCCAAAGCAAACTTCGACAAACGCGCCTCGATGTAACGGCCCGCCGCTGCATCGTCACCCGTGAGGATATTACCCCAGTTACCCTGGCAGTCAATCAACAAATCCTTCTGACCGAGCTGCACGAGCGCGTCCTTGATTGATGCATCACCGTGCGGGTGATACTGCATAGTCTGACCCACGAGGTTTGCCACCTTGTTCAACTTACCGTCATCTACCACCTTCATAGCGTGGAGGATACGGCGCTGTACTGGCTTCAAACCGTCCTCAATATGCGGCACGGCACGTTCCAAGATTACATACGAGGCGTAGTCCAAGAACCAATTCTTGTACATACCTGTAAGTCGCTTGGTGCTCTGCTCCGCCATCAAGGCGTCATATTTTCCCGGTTCGGAAGCTACCACTTCCTCATCGTTCAACAACTCTTCTTGTATATCTTTTTCTTCCATAATCTTTTGCTATTAGCCATTAGCCATTAGCTATTTTTACTTCCCCCTAAAATTAGGAGGTGATTGAGGAAATTTTGTGTATTGCCAGGCGACAAATCCGCAGCATAGGCGGCCTATGTGAGGAATTTGGCGACCGCAGCAAGGTGCAAAATTTACCAATCAGAACTAATTTTCTATCTTATCCTCCTCGATACGTAAGTTACCTACAATAAACTGCTGACGGTCGTAGGTATTCTTACCCATATAGAAGGTCAGCATATCCAAAATTGGGTCGTCCTTGGTAAGGCGTACCTTGTCTAGACGAATCTGCTCGCCGATAAAGCCCTCGAACTCGTCTGGCGAGATCTCTCCAAGACCCTTGAATCGAGTAATCTCGGCTGTAGCTCCGCACTTCGCAATCGCATTTACGCGCTCCTCCTCCGAGTAACAGTAGATGGTCTCCTTCTTGTTACGCACACGGAACAGAGGTGTCTGCATAATAAAGAGGTGGCCTCGACGAATCAAATCGGGGAAGAACTGCAAGAAGAAGGTCAAAAGCAACAAACGAATGTGCATACCATCGACATCGGCATCGGTTGCGATAACCACCTTGTTGTAGCGAAGGTTATCCATATCCTCCTCGATATTAAGCGCCGCCTGCAAGTAGTTGAACTCATCGTTCTTGTAGACAATCGTCTTCTTCATACCGAACGAGTTGAGCGGTTTACCTCGAAGCGAGAATACCGCCTGAGTCTGCGGATTACGGCTCTTAGTGATAGATCCCGAAGCCGAATTACCCTCGGTGAGGAAGATCATTGTCTGCTCTGCTAACTCGTGCTTATCGTTGCGGTGAATTTTACAATCACGCAAGTTCTTGTTGTTCACCAACGCCTTCTTTGCTGTCTCGCGAGCCTTCTTCTGAACGCCCGCAATCTCCTTGCGCTCCTTCTCGTTCTCTACAATCTTGCGCTGGATCGCCTGTGCCACCTCAGGGTTCTTGTGGAGGTAGTTATCCAACTCTGTTGAGAGGAACTCACCTACAAACTGACGAATAGTAGGTCCGCCATTCCACATATCCTTCGAACCGAGCTTAATTTTGGTCTGCGACTCGAACAACGGCTTCGACACCTTCAACGAGATTGCCGCAATAATCGACGAGCGGATATCCGACGGATCGTAATCCTTGTGATAGAACTCCTTCAAGGTTTTAACTACGGCCTCGCGGAATGCAGCCTGGTGAGTACCACCCTGCGAGGTGTACTGCGTATTCACAAACGAATAGTAGGTCTCACCATAACGATTACCGTGAGTGATAACAATCTCGATATCCTCGCCCGAGAGGTGAATAGGAGCATAGCATGGTTCCTCGCTCAAGTTGTCATTCACCAAGTCGAGCAAACCATTCTTCGATACATACTGCGTGCCGTTGAGTGTAACGGTCAAGCCCTTGTTGAGGTAGGTGTAGTTGCGAAGAAGCTGCTCAACGAACTCCAAGTTATAGTTGTACTTGCCGAAAACCTCCTCATCTACTCGGAAGCGGATATAGGTACCATTCTTCTCCTTAACGTCGCTCTCCCACGCCTCGTCAACTTGAATACCCTTTTCAAACATCACCGAGTGAGCCTCGCCGTCACGTACCGAGCGCGCCATAAACTCGCTCGAGAGGTAGTTCACAGCCTTAACGCCGACACCATTCAAACCTACGGTCCTCTTGCCGTCCTCCTCATAGTTGCTACCCGTGTTCATCACGCTCACTGCAGCAGCCAACGCTCCGAGTGGAATACCACGACCATAGTCGCGTACCGACACTACATTATCCTCGATGGTAATCTCTACTCGACTACCATATCCATTCATAAACTCGTCAATCGAGTTATCGGTAACCTCCTTGATAAGCACATAGATACCGTCGTCCGACATCGTACCATCACCAAGTTTTCCGATGTACATACCGGGACGCAAACGAACGTGCTCACGCGGGGTGAGGGTCTTTATCGAATCCTCGTCGTAGGTCGCCGGTGTTTTAATCAGTTCTGCCATTTATTCTGTCCGCTATTAGCCAAGGCCCGCAAGCCTCTGGCTGTTTTATTTATTATTAAAATTTCTTTTACTTCTTTCTAACATCTGCCAATGCCTCGGTCATCATATCCTGCACCTCCTTAGCCATATCGCTAGGGTCGGTTGCAGCAACCTTCTCGGCAGGGATTGGCGGCAACACCTTCACAGTCAAAAGGTGCTTCCAGTTGAAGAATCCCTTCTTGAAGACATTGGTTGTGCCGTCCATTACAACTGGCATGATATCAACTCCAGCCTCCTTGGCCAACACAAACGCGCCACCCTTGAAGCGCTGAATCTCGCCATCTTTCGAGCGTGTACCCTCAGGGAAAATAGCCACCGACACATCTCGGTTGAGCCACATCTTACCGTCGCGAATAACCTTCTTCATCGACTCGGTAGCACGACCACGCTGAATTGCGATATCGCCATGCATCCACAACATCGGTCCGATAAATGGAATGCGGAATACCTCCTGCTTCGACACCCAACGGAAGTTGAGCGGCACGAAGTAGAGCGAGATGATATCTACCATAGAGTTGTGATTGATTACAATCACGTATGGTTTCTTCTTATCAACATACTCCAAGCCCTCGATGCGGCGACGCCATGTGAATGGCACATACCACCACGAGAAACAAAGAATGCGCGAAAGCTCGTGTACGACACGACGACGCTTGTCGAACGGATAGCATACTATCAGCGCCACAAACGACAAGAGGGTAAAAACTGTCAGTATGACAAGTGTGTAAATTGCAAAAATAAATGTTAGCATATCAATTTCTCCTTTCTAAGGGTTATTTAATCAACAGAGTCAACTCTGCTCTACCATTCGTATTGTTTGATAAACTCAACGTTATACTTTTCGATAGCACTCAAATTCACATCCTTTGTTACCGGATTATACCAACGCTTCTCCATAAAGTAGTTGTGCAAATCCGCACTATCAAAAATATAACCGTGACGCGCATAAATCTCGTTACGCATAATACGGAGTTCCCTCGGCGACAAGCCAGCAACATCGTTGTCGGTAACCTTACGAAGTGAGGTGAATGGATAATCGCCACAAGGCTGACTCTGACGACTCATCATAGGAGGGGCTAGAGGAACCGTACCATCATCCTGTGAGATACATGAGCCGATGACAAGACCTATAGCCGTAGCCACTGCAAGAGTCGCCACTACTGCAAGTACAACAATCACAACAACCAACTTCTTGTTGCGTCGTTTCAAATTTGCTGAATCAACCTGAGATTGCATTTGCCTATTTTCCATTTGTGTTAAGTTTGCGCGTTTCTAAAACCATTTTCGCCTGTCACTTCGGCCCAGCTTCAAGCCTTCAATGACAACCAAATTCTCCAATCTTTGCAAAAATACACTTTTTTCTTATTTTGCAAGATATTTCATAGAAATATTTATCAACAATTTGTATGCTGTTACGAAGTAAGCCCCAAACCCACACCGCCGCAATTTCACACCTTCAAGCCGTTAATTTCGCTCTGCAACTCGCTCAAAAACCGCGCAGCATGAGCGCCGTCCATTTGGGTGTGATGAAACTGAAACGAAACGACCAAAGAGGTCTTAAAAAAGGCTCGTTTATACTTGCCCCAAATCATAAACGGGTTGTTGAAAATTCCGCTATACATACCCACCGCACCATCAATCTCGCAGTTCACTAAAGCCGACGTTCCAATGACCATACAATCCTCTGACAAATCGTGATTTTCGCAACTCTCAACAGCGCGTTTTGTCAGACTCAAATAGTCACTATTAAACTTCTGCAAATCAGAGGTAAAAGACACATCACATGAAGTTAATTCACCCTGCGAATTTACAACTATTGTATTCACCGCCAACGCATCGTATTGCATCAATTTTTCGCCTACGGGAAGCATATAAAATTCCTTCACCTTAGCAGCTGCTCGACCAATACAATAGCACATCAGCATATTGAATTTCAGACCTCTCTTTCGGTTAATTTTCACAAGGCGGGAGACATCGAGCTCCTTAAAAAAAGTTACCATAGGATTGGGAGCCTGCATCCACATCTCAAACGCATAGGCACGAGTTGTTTCTTGGGGATTTATCTCTTTCATAATTTTGGGGTTAAATTTGAACAAAGAACCGCAAAGGTAGTATATTTTTTTATAATCACAAATACCGATAACAACAACACTATGACAACTGTAAAGGTAAAACTACGTACCTCTAAAGTAGAGGGCAAGATGGGTGTAATATTTTACCAAATCACCCACAATCGAAAGACAAAACATATCACAACGCGCCTGCGAATTGAGCCTTCAAAATGGAGTACAAGCAGAGATATGCCTTTGGAAAATGAGCCAAACCACGCAAAAATTCTAGTTCAAATCAACAACGATTTAACCATTCTGCAAGGCATCATCCGCAACCTCAACAACAGCAAACAACCTTATACCGTAGAAGAAATCCGCGATAGATTCAATAGTTCTAACAATCAAATACTTATAATAGATTACATACAAGTCCTAATTCGGCAGTTACAAAAGGCAAATAGACTCGGAACAGCGAAGAATTACGAGAAGACTTTGCGTAGTTTTCGTAGTTTTTTAGGTGGTTCATCTCTTCCACTATCTGCACTTTCCGAACAAGTGATAATGGATTACAACTCTTTTCTCATAAACAAGGGCTTAGTACGCAACTCTACTTCGTTTTACATGCGAACCCTTCGCGCTATCTACAACAAAGCCGTCAAACAAAAACTAGCAGAACAGATACACCCTTTCACCGATGTATATACGGGCATAGACAAAACACGCAAACGAGCCGTACCGGAATCCGTGATAACTCAACTATACAATTTAGAACTTCCAGATGGTTCGCCGATCGCTTTTGCTAGAGACCTATTCATATTCAGCTACTGCACACGAGGAATGGCCTTTGTAGATATCGCATATTTACAAAAAAGCGACATAGAGAATGGAATGATTTATTACACTCGCCGCAAAACAGGACAACGCCTTGCTATAAAAATAGAACCAAGCATTCAACGCATTCTCAATCGATACACAAGTCTCAATTCCCCATATATTTTTCCAATATTGACATCGACGTCCCCGTCCGAATCTTACGAAGAGTACAAAAAAGCATTAAACAACCACAATCGTCTTCTAGGTAGATTATCAAAAATATCGGGATATAATAGCAAGCTAACAACATATACCCCTCGTCACAGTTGGGCCACCAGCGCTAGAAACCACAACATACCGATCTCAATAATAAGTCAAGGAATGGGGCACTCTTCGGAACGAACCACACAAATATATCTAGAAATGCTAGAAACCTCACTGATAGACGAAGCTAACCATAAAATAGTAAGCCGATTAGAACAAGAGTTCCATAAAAGAACGAAGCTTAGTTAGTAATGCATTGACTTATTGTTTATTACACGATTTGCATCACCCAGAATTTAAAACAATTAACATGCTCACGAGCACTATTGCAACCTTTTCAATTTACACGATATATTCTACCCACACTTCGCACAAAACGCATAAAATGCGCCCAACCACTTTTATAACATAAAAGTATTCAAGTTTTTATTTAAAAATATTTTTGCTAAAAAAGCATCTTTTTAGAATATTTTTCCTAATTTTACTCAAAATTTGGAGTTCTTTTATGGAACACCAAGTTTACAAGCTATAATATAGGCAAGAAATAACAGATATAGACAACAGCTCAAACAAGCAAGATACAACATAATAACAAACTAATATGGACAACTTTTCTTTGATAGCGAATTCGGGTATTCAATTCCTGACATTCAGACTAAAACTGGACACCCAAGGAAAATTCAAAATGTGGTTTCACGAGTGGTACGACACCAGCAATGGACAGTGGAGCTTAGAGCTTGCTCACGAAATCCAGACTGATAATGCCGTGCTATTCTACGACAAACAAGACCTTTTCAACGGTGGCTACCTCAACGACCCAACCATCGAATACGACCCTATCGAGTTGCGAAACGACGGCATCAACCCGCTTAGGATTGAAGACGAGATGTGCAACGGCGTAAAAGGCGAGATCTACAAGCTCACCTTCGGAGACAAGAACAACATGATGAAGTGTTTCGAGAACAAGTGGCTCCCGATACCATACTTCTTCAAGAGAACCGAAAAGCGCTTCAAGTTTAGTCCAATGAACTGGTCTCGTGTTAAGCTCATTCCTAGAGAGGCTAGCAACAACGAGGTGGAGTATGACGTAATACTCGCATTTGATACAAGAGCAAAATACTCGGCTGACGAATACAACGAATATCCGGTATTCCCGGATCAGTACTGCTCCGAGATGAAATTCGCGTTGTGCGACAACGAGTTCTTCTTGATGGACTACTGCTCGCCTAACGAGAAGTGGAGCTACATTAACGAATACATCTTCAAGATTGTTCACCCAACGCTCAACAACGTTTCGCAGATTAAGGGTGCAAACGCACGAAAGATGTCATACATCGCCTCTTACATCTTCTTGATCAATTTCCTTGCGCAGAACAAGTTGTTCCCAACAATCAAGTTGTACAAAGATCAGGATGTCGAGGCTCGCAACGTCGATATGGTTATCGACATCGGTAATTCTCGAACAACCGCGCTCCTCATCGAGGACAACTCAAACTTCAACCAGGTTAAGCCATTGAGTTTGATCGATTACACCGATATACTCGGCGAGAAGGACGACGTGCCACATATCCGCGCATACAAGGAGCCATTCGATATGCGATTGGCATTCCGTCGTGTTGATTTGGGCTCTTTCGGCATCAACGACAGCAAGCAGTTCGTTTATCCTAGCTTTATCCGTTTGGGACAAGAGGCTTGTACTCTTATTCACAAAGCGTGCAGCTCTTCGAATGAAGAATCTTTGTCTACATACTCTAGTCCAAAGAGATATTTGTGGGACGGTACACCAAGCAAGAAGGAGTGGGAATTCCTCGTTCTACCAGGCGAAGAGGAGAGCCATATTCTTAACATTCGAGGTATCAGTTCGAATTTGATGAGCGATGGTCGTCTCGACGTTACAGGCGAAAGCGGAGGTAGAACTTCACACTACTCACGAAGAAGCTTGATGACATTCGCATTCCTCGAGATGTTGGCACAAGCAAACACCCAAGTCAACAGCGAGCCATATCGAATTGACGTAGGCCACGTAGCTATGCCGCGCAAAATCAAGCGCATCATCGTTACTTGTCCGACTGCGATGTCGAAGATCGAGAGAGAGGCTCTCGTAAAGTGCGCTAAAGATGCTGTTACATTGTACGGAAAGTTCATCTACGGAGACAACGCGCCTTCTATAGAGATTATTCCTGCCGTACGTTCAATGAAAGATAGCGACGGTTCGTGGTATTACGACGAGGCTACTTGCTCTCAGCTTGTATACATCTACGGAGAGGTAGGTCACAAATATAAGGGAGTTTGCAGCGAATTCTTCAAACTGTATGGTAAAATCACAGATGGTAATCTGCAGCCAACCCTCACAGTGGGCTCGTTGGACATCGGCGCAGGTACATCTGACATGATGATTAGCGAATACTCGTACATCAAGGGAGATTTGACTACCATCACCCCTGACCCTAAATTCTACGACAGCTTCTATTTTGCTGGAGACGACATGTTGAAAGCCCTCGTGAAGAATGTTATGTTGCTCAACGAGAAGCACAGTGCATTCCGAAAGGCTCTGCGACACCTCGACTCTGTGCAGTACCGACAGAAGGTTAAGGACTACTTTGGACCAGATTATAATGGCCAGACTATTGCCAACCGCATCGCTAGAAAGGATTTCAACATTCAATACTCTATTCCGTTGATGTCCTACTTCTTGCAGTTGGCATCGAACGAGAGTGGCGATTGCGTAGTAAGATACGAAGACGTATTCCACACAAACCAGCCAAACGCTCGTGTGGTCGAGGATTTCAAGAAGCGAATGGGCATAGATATCACTACCCTTTCGTGGGAGTACAACAAGGAGTTTGTCTCGGACATCATCTCGAAAGAGTTTGAGCCTCTCTTGAAAAAGATTGCGGCAATGTTCTACGCATACTCTTGCGATGTTATATTGCTTTCGGGTAGACCAGCATCTTTGCCGGCTATCAGAAATATCTTCTTGAAGTACTACCCTATATCGCCAAACCGACTCATTGCACTCAACAACTACTATGTTGGCGATTGGTATCCGTTCTGCCAGAACACCGGCTATATCACCAATCCAAAGACTATTGTTGCCATGGGTGGTGTTATCGGTCACTACGCATCGGAGTACGCCAACCTGGATAAGTTCTGCATAAACCTGGAAAAACTCAAGAGCAACTTGAAGTCGACTGTCAACTACATCGAGGCATCACGCGATGGACAGCCTATCGATTATCTAATCACACCTGAAAAGATGCAGGGTGAGCTCACTTTGAGCAGAATACCGGATATGCTCAATATCCGTCAATTCGGTTTGGCAACATACCCTTCGCGAGCTCTCTACTCGATCAACTTCAACCACATAAAGTTGGCTAACAAGATTCGCAACAAGGCTCTCGACAATGGAGAGAACCCAACGGACGCAGCTGTTCAGTATCTGGTAAAAGAGGAGATTGAAGCACTCAAAAAACGTATGCCGTTTAAGATAACCATCGAGCGAGACCCAGAGGATAAGGAGCACCTCTCGATAACAACTATCGAGGATAAGTACGGAGTTGAGATATCCGACAGCAACATCGAGATACATATCCAAAGCTTGGGTGTTGACGATCAATACTGGTTAGATTCAGGAGCTTTTGATTTTTAATGGTAGAACAATTTTGAATTTGATACGATATGAAACAAGATATAACTACTAACTTAAACGTTATTAAGCAGTCGATTGCTTGGGCTGACAAATACGGCAAAGAGGCCTTCCCGAAAGAGGTTTTCAAGAACTACCGTAGAAAATTAAAGCGTATTGGCGATGCTCTCTCTGAGAATTGCTCTGCCGCTGCATATGGCGAGAGCCAGGTCGGTAAATCCTACCTAATGAGCAGCCTTTTGTCTACTCCTGACACCCCATTCGTTATCGAAAATAATGGAGTAAAATATAGTTTTATCGACAAGATAAACCCAAGCGGCGGTAACAACACCAAGCAGGAGTCAACAGGTGTTATCACTCGCTTTACAATCCGACAGAACAACAGCAAAATGGCCGACTACGTAAAAATTACCAACCTATCTGTCGTAGATATCATATTGCTGTTGGCCGATTCGTATTACAACGACGTAAAAATCGACACAGATAGCGTCTTGTTAAATACCGATATCGACAACGCTTTGTCGCAAAAAACTGATTTGTGGAGCGGAAAGGCACCAGTACACGACATTATAACCGAAGATGACGTTCGCGACATTTGCGACTACCTCAACGAGATTATCGGAAACAACGCAGCCAACATCTGCAAGTCGAACTTCTGTAAGACTATTGCTCCGGTTATCGAATATGTCTCTTACGAAAATTGGGTAGACATTTTCGGTCTCATTTGGAACAACAATGCTGAGCTAAACAAATTGTTCAGCGCACTGATCAACGAGTACAAGAAGTTGAACTTTATAACCGAAGTTTACGTGCCGTTTGCTGCCGTTCTCCGCGACAACGGAACTCTGTTGAAGATTGATTGGCTCGATTCGGTATGTGGTATCCACAAAGAGTCGAACGACGACGTTCTCTACACAGATATCCTTGACAAAGATGGCAATATAATCGCTACCGATTTCAGCAAGGCATATTTATCGGCTTTGATTGGCGAATTGACCTTTGTTTTGCCTGAGAAGATTGCTGCTGAGCGTAAATTCTTGAAGAAGATTGACCTCTTGGACTTCCCTGGCGCGAGATCGCGCGAGAAGATTAAGGAGCAACAGCTGGGTGAGGTTTTGCCTACAATTCTTCGTCGAGGTAAGGTGGCATATTTGTTTAACAAGTATTCGCGCTCGCTCAAGATTAGCTCGGTGCTCTTCTGTCATCACAATGACCAAAAGACAGAACCAACAATCGGAGCGTCGATACACAATTGGATCGAGAACAACATTGGCAAAACACCTGAGGCTAGAGCAAGTGTTTTGACCAAGACCAACGGCATTGCGCCTCTATTCTTGATCTGCACCAAGTTCAATATCGACTTGGAGCGCACCAAGAACGATACGCCTGCGACCATCGCAAAACTTGACGACCACTGGTCGCGTTTTAACACTACCATTCCTAAAATCATCGAGCCTGAGAAGTGGCTCGACGAGTGGGTTTCGGTTGGAGGAGCATTCTCTTCGCCTTACTTCCAAAATGTATATCTATTGCGTGACTTCTATTGGTCGGCAAAGAATAGAGTTTTCGACGGATATAATGAGCAGAAGGGAACCATCGAAAGCAATGTTCACGCATTCGATGAGTATCCGGAATACTTTAACGACTTGATGAATAGTTTTTTGGCTAACCAATTCGTAAAGAAGCACTTTGCGAAGCCTCAACAGGCATGGAATGACGTAGCAACTATCAACAACGATGGTTCAAAGGCCATTATCCGCAACCTTGACGCTATTGCCGAGGTACTCGAAAACGCAAGAAAGGAGCTATATCACCAGCAGCTCGTGGAGATTAAAAATGAGATTGTCAACCGATTGAACGTTTACTACGAATCTGACGACAAGGAGCAGAACAATGTAAGAATCCGCCAAATAACAGGTGATATTAAACTGCGCACCAACTTTGCATTTGGAGAGAAGCCTGAGCGCTTCGGTCAGATCATCGACAAGATGATGATCTCTTCGTCTGATATCAGAAGCATTGCCTACGACATTATCGTTCGCCATATCGAGGAGCCGCAATTTGCATCTCCTATAAAGATGATTCGTGCACTCTGCGAAATCGACATAAACGATAATCGCAGCGTAAATATCGAGAAACTCAGCCGACGATACGGCAAGAACGAGGAGGAGTTAAAGTCCGAATTTGAGAAGATGGGTATCTCGTTGGACGACGTTATTTCAGACGACAGCGAACTCCTTGCTACAGTTCCTGACGTAATAACAAAGCATATTATTGAGCACTGGAACAATCATATCAACGATCAAGTTCAAGGTATGAGCGATGTACTTCCTCATGCTGACGAGATTGCATTTATGCTCTTGACTCTGTTGAATAAGCTGGGCGTCAAGAAATCTATCGTTAACAAGATCAAGGAGTACCACACCCGATTCGACGAGAATAGCCTTCCTAACGCCATTGCAGATTACGTTTCGCTGACACTTAACAACTTTGTAAGTACCATAGGTCGCGATTATATGTCGGAGGAGGATATGACAAATATCGCAAAGAAGGCTAAGTCGTGCGACTTAGAGATCAATTTATCACCTGTATCATCGAGCACAAGCATTAAGAAACAACCTCTGTTGGAGGTACTCTCTGCTTTGGATCAGTCTGGCGACGAGATAAACCGCACCTTCATCGACCTCTCGACATTGAAGAAGCTTCCATTCTGGGATAGCTACCAAAGATGGGAGAACTTCATAATCATCGGTCTATTGTACGCTAGCGACATCTCGCACGTTGACCCTGTTGCAAATGCGGCAGTCAAGCAGCTTATAGACAACGCTAATAACCTATATAATATATAAAGTATATGGCAGAGCACACTCTATACGGAAAAAGGAGACTCTGTTACACAGAGGTTACCGATTTTACCGATTTCCAGGGAATAGGTAGAGATCCTTTATACAAACGATTTGACAGTGTATATTCTGTCATCGAGAAGAACATTGAGCCTCAATATAGAGACTTCTTAGCACATCCTATATACTCTTTTGACGACGATCAGATATTGTGGTATGTGCGCGACTGGCAAAGCGCCCCTTACAAGTTGAGCGATTTGTCGGGAATGGAGCGAGCAAGATACGACACGATCAAAGCTCAAACCATAGCTGCATACAACAAGGTTCGAGAGAGTTTGGTCGGAGAGGATAAGCAGATTCTCACCGGCGCCATGAAGTATATAGATGACGAGTTCATCTTCTGCTACGACAATAAGGTTGTTGTTGTGGCGTGGGGCATGGTACCTGACTCGAGCAAACACGTCGTAAAGGGTGCAGTAATTCACGACTTGAAGCTTCAGAATAGCCACAAAGTAAAATTTGTCACCGGCGAGAACGGTACACTTGCTGATAAAATCTTAAGCGTTGTCAATCGTCCGGACGGCTCTCTCTTGGGACACATGGACTTGCCTCAAGTTATCCCTAACAAAGGCTATGCATTTGTCGGTTGGGATCCGAACCCTATCGGCATGAAGGTCCTTGGTCCTTTGACATTCACTGCTATGTATCAGCAGGTTGGCGAGATAGAGCAGCCAAAGATTCGCGTCTCGTTCGTAGCAAACGAAGGTGGTTTCTTGAACGGAACAACCGAATACTTCGTGGAGAGAGGCTCCTATCTTCAGCCTTCACAAATCCCATATGCTACTCCGCACCCAGGATATGTATTTGCGGGTTGGAATATGCGACCAGATGTTCAGCTGAACGATAATATAACCTTCTGCGCTATATTCAATCGCGACGAGGTGAAGTGTAAATTTGTAACCGATGAGTGCGGCTCTATTCAGGGTATGGATAGCTTCGTTATGCCACGCGGATCGATCCTTCGCACCATACCTACAATTAGGCCTAGAAAGGGATATAAATTCCTCGGTTGGGACAAATCGCCTATAAACTACGTCGTAAACGAGGACACAACATTCTTCGCTCGTTACGAGAAGATTCTCCCTTGGTACAAGCGCTTCTGGGCTTGGCTGACAGGAAAGGGTTGCCTAAAATGGCTGTTGTGGACATTGTTAGGTCTGCTTCTGCTTGCATTGTTAGGTCTGCTCATACACTTCGGTCCAAGAATTTTTGGACTTGGTGGAGATCCAATAGTTATTGAGGAGGTTATACCTATCGATCAGATTCCAGGTCCTGATGGAGAGGATATTGACGACAATCAATTCCGACTCCCGGACGGAACTATTCCAGTACCGCCAAAAGAGCCTGTGTATGGAGATTTCAACCCGATTATCGGAGATGATGGCAAATTGCCAGATGAAACTATCGTTGCTCCTATTATCGACGATGATGGAGAGAAGGCTCCAATTATCAAGGATCCGGATAGAGGAAGAGTCATTGCTAACCGACTTGCAATTTTCTTCGACGATGCCAATGTAAACTTGAATAGATTTATTGAAATTCTATGCAAGAACTACGAGTGCGAAGTCATTGGCATGGATAAGAACATTCCTATGATTCAAATTCAGGTGCCGCAAAACAAGCGAGTTACCATAAAGGATCAGCTCAATAATGACGGTATCCCAGGTTTCAGTTTCTTTGTTGTAGATGAGCAGATTGTGGACAAGCGTCAAGTGACTGAAACAGTCGGACTACCATCAAGCAGCACACCTCTCGCACGTAGAGGCTGGCATTTGGAAGCAGTAAAGGTTCGCAATGGCTGGCGCTACACAAAAGGCGATCAGAATGTTATCGTAGCGGTTGTAGACGATGGTCTCGACGGCTCTCACGAGCTATTCAAGGATCGTATTGTCAAGCCTTATAACATCTACACTAAGAACAATCGCCTTAGCAATGGTACCGGCCATGGCACTCACGTGGCAGGACTTGCTGTTGGCTCTGACGCTAAGTTCGACAACGGAGTTTCGGGCATAGCTCCAAACTGTAAGCTCATGCCAGTACAGGTATTTGACAATAAACTGGCCACAACATCTTCACTTGCGAGTGGTGTTGTATATGCCATAAACAACGGCGCTGATGTCATCAATGCATCATTTGGCATTTGCATCGAGAAGGAGTTGTTGGCAAAGATTAAGCATCTTTCAGAGGCTGAGCAAGAGGAGTATACCAAGAACTTCTGGAAAGAGCAGGAGAAGGTATGGAAACATATCATAAAAATTGCACAAAAGCACAATGCAATCATTGTATTTGCAGCCGGCAATGACAACATCTTGGCGAAGGTCTGCCCTACTGTCAGATCAAATGCGACCATAAATGTTGCAGCCATCAACTCTCAATATAATTGCGCACATTTTAGCAATTACGGAAAAGGTTCGAACATCTCGGCTCCTGGCCAGGATATCTACAGCTCGATACCTGTCAACCGCTATGGTAACATGGAGGGAACAAGTATGGCTGCACCGATAGTAGCAGGCGCAGTAGCTCTTATGAAGAGCATCAAAAAGGACCTTACTGCCGAGGAGGCTTTGCAAATTCTGCGTCAAACGGGACGTCAAATCTCAGGCAGTAGAAGGACTCCGCCTATGGTGCAGATCGATGCAGCATTGGCTAAGCTCGCAAACGATGAGAGCTTTACTCCTGACCCCGGCACCGTACCGGAGCCAGCTCCAGGATACAAACCGGAGCCACGACCAGGTGTAAATCCCGCACCATCAAGAGATCGTATTATTGTCGAGCCCGACAACCCTTATTACGAGAGGATTAGACGAATATTAAACGGAGAAGATATATAAACATAAAACATAAAAGCTATGGCTATTAACAAGACTCTAAAATTTTCATGGGGACATATCATTGCATTCATCGCTTTGATATTTGTCAGCTATATTACCTTTATGGGTATCACCTACCTTACAGAGGGTAATTTCTGGTATGCTGGTGCGGGCGTCGTAGTAGTAGACCTTATTCTTACTATATTTTTCATCATTCCTCAGATGTTGAAGGGTGCCGATGAGAAATTTAGCAAGAAGATTGTATTTGAGCGTATTCTTTTCTTTGCTACACCGTTCTTCTTTATAGCGGTAATGATTCCATTCGCTCACTTCTGGACAGTATTCGGCAATCGCGCAGAGGTAGAGACATCTTTCGCAGAGTCGATCGTTGGCGTGAAAGGAATGTTCACCTCTTACGAGAATTATGCGGACAACCGCATCAATGCGTTTGAGAAGCGACTTGCGGACTCTGTAGTTTCTGCAAAAACTCCTGCCAAGGGTAAGAAGAGCAAAGGCAAGAAAAGTAAGACCGCAACGCCTAAGAAAGAAACAGGTAACACGCGAGGTAAAAACAATAACCAACAGGGACTTAACTCACTCTCTGCAGCTACACCTCAAGCAGCAAAGAAGCCTAGCAGCAAGACATCGAAGGGTCAGAAGCCAGCATTCTCTAAGGTCCGTCAGAAGAATGCTGTAGAGGCATTGAAGCTCCAGCTTTTCGACCAGAACTACCACAACCTTAAGAACTCGGCAGAGACTTGGATTGACAATGCAACAAAGGCTACTGTGTGGAACGTCTTCATGATTGGTAATATCGACAAGATTGAGGAGGCTATGGATAATTGGAACCTTGCTCTCAACTCATTCTCGAGCAAGATAATGAAAGACGAGGATAAAAGCACTGTTGCCTTCTCGGATAACGACGAGAGCGTTATTGCCACTAAGGAGAGCCTACGTGCATTGCGCGCCGGTTACACAGAGATGGGCATGCCTACCCCACTTGCTATTGGTACAGCATTGTTGCTTTACTTCATGCTTTTGTTCCCATACCTCATTCAGAATCGTAATACAAAGAACCTTTATCGACTCATTGGTAGCGAGAGCAGCGGTAAAAAGAGCAAGAGAGAGAAGTCTCGCAAGAATAAGCATCACGAGACCGAGCCACAAGACGAACTTGACGCATTTGTCGTGGAAGAGAGTTCATCTATTGGTGATGGCGACTACGATTCATTCAGTATGTAATTAAAATTCAATATAATATGGCTAATTTAGACACAATTTTCGACAACATCGATCAATACACTGACAATATCGATGACTTAGTTCAGGCCTTAAGAATGGCCGGCATAACAAACTACGAAGAGTTTATTGATGCAGCACACAATGCTGGTGTACCTGTAAAGAAGGCCATCAGAGATGAGGTTGCAATACGCTTCACCCAATCTGAAGAGGTGGACTGGGCAAACGCTATGGCGGCAAATACCGAGGCTGCGTTCCAGCACTACTTGAACTCTTATCCTGAAGGACAATATAGAGCTCTCGCGCGAAATCGCATTGAGGACTTGCAGAGACAAGCGGCTATCGGCTGCAGCGAAGACGAGTGGGCCTCGGTAGATAAGAGAGATATCAATGCTTTGCAGTATTTCGTTGACCGATTCCCTGAGAGCATTCACTACAACGAGGCAGCTAATTTATTGCGCGAGCTTCGTCGTGAGCAGTACTTGGGTGTGGATATTAAGGCTCTCGAGCGCCAAATCAAGGCCATTCGTACAGACAAGCGAATTATCGACCCTGAGCGAGCTATCTATGACAAAATCGTAAACTACATCGAGACCGACAAGATCACTGTTGAAGATTTGCTCTCTGCTATCGCCGAAGACAACAACTTTGTCAGTGGCTCGGTTGCGAATATGTTGTGGGAGAATGGTTACATCACCGACTTCTCGCGCGCAGGAATTAGCAGCGACTTTATCGCACACATGATGTCGAATATCAAGCTGCAAGAGTTCCCTGTGCCGGAGCCAATGTACCGAATCACAAAAGCGCCTTGTACCGAGGTCTATTTCTGGGGTATTCCATCGTCGGGAAAGACTTGTGCCTTGGGTGCAATCTTGAGCTCGGCAAACAGCGGACGTGTTGCTGTTAGCATGCAGCGAGATCCGAATTGCCAGGGTTATGGCTATATGACTCGTTTGGCGAACCTGTTCAAGTCAAACGGCTCAATCGGAACTCTTCCTGAGGGTACAGCAACAACCTCGACCTACGAGATGGGCTTCGTCTTGGAAGATGAGAATGGCAAGGTCCACCCTATCACCTGTATCGACTTGGCAGGTGAGCTTATCAGATGTATGTATAAGCTCGATGCAGGCGAGCCTCTTACCGAGGAGGAGCAGCGAGTTTTGCGTACGCTCACCAGCATTTTGATTGACAACAGAACCGACAATCGTAAGATGCACTTCTTTGTGATTGAGTATGGTGCTGAGGATCGTCTCTACGAGGGTCTCTCGCAGGCTGACTATCTCGATGCAGCAGTTGCCTATATCCAGAGAACAGGAATCTTCAGAAAGGATACCGATGGTATCTATCTCCTTATCACTAAGGTTGATAAGGCTAAGGCGACAGGCCCTGAGTTGCAGGAGAAGCTTCGCAATTACATCTCGGAGAACTATCGCAACTTCTACAATGTATTGAAGAAGATTTGCAAGGATAATGAGATCAATGGCGGCGTGGTAAATATCCAACCATTCACCTTGGGTACCGTATGTTTCCAGAACTACTGTAAGTTCCAAGATCAGACCGCAGCTAGCGTCGTAAAACGAATCATGGAGAGATCGTACGGCTACAAAGCAAACAAATTGAACAGCCTTATTAACAAATTTAAGAATTAAAGATCCATAAAGCTATGTTAGGATTAAAGATAACACGTGTATTCCAGGGTTATGCCGATTTATTGGAGATTAACGGCAATCCTTCTTGGACAAAATATGTAAATGACCACCGCGAGTTACTCAAGAACGTCTCGAATGCCGGAGGCTCGCCTATCCTCATGCTCACCTGCATCGAGACCGGTCATATTCTCACTATTACCTCACTTATTGATGGTCGTACCAACGACAATATCAGTGCCTGGATCTATATTCCGGACACAATCGACTCATCGACTAGAGAGTTTGCTAAGAGCCTTACCGATATTATCACTATGGTGCAGCACGAGTTCCGCGCCACTCAGCTCAATACAGTTCTTTTCCAGCAGGTGTTCGCAAGACAGTATGCTCCGGCACCGGCAAAGCGTGTTTCGCATAAGTCGAATGGCGATAAGTGTGCTGTAAGATACTATGGTATGGGCGTGCAATATAGCCTCATAGAGATTTTGCAGAATCTTAGCCAGTCGTACTACGAGAGCTACAAGGCGGTATTCTTGATTGATCGTGCATCGGGCATTTTGTGTATGAACTGCGACGATTTGACCTCAACACGACTCGCCGAGTTGGTTGTCGTATATCCACCGACTGCAGTAGACAGCTTTGCGCCGCACATCGCTGGTCAGCCATTCACCCGTCCAATCTACGCCGCTCTTGGCGAGAATATCGAGGTTGATTGGGTTCGCAAGGGCTATGCAACAATCAAGAAGTCATCAATCGTCAGCGCTAGCACCCAGTTTGTTGTGCCTATGCGTTCGGAGTATCGTGTAAGCTTCCCGCATAGCGCTATCACCGTGAAAGATGACAAGGGTATGTCTATCAAGGAGTACACCCTCCGAATCAACAACACGCTCGTTAAACCTGGCAGCAACATCGATATTAGCGAGGATATCGTTTCGCAGTCGAAGGTTGATATTTCGGCAGATGGCTACGAGGCACAACAGCTTGTTTGTGATTTGAGAAGCCACCTCACTATTACGCTCAAGCGCAGCAACTTGGTCTACAAGTTCAAGGTGTCTAGCGTAATCTACCCTCATTATCCAAATATCTCGTTCGAGATCTCGTCGAAGCAGCCATTGGCAGGTTGTCCTCTCGAGGGCTATGCGCTCGAGGATAAGAAGATAGACTCTATCTCCGATAACTGGTTGGAGTACAAGCCATTCACCACTAAGATCAAGGTGTGGTTGATAGCTATTGCCAGCTTTGCTCTCCTCTTGGGTGTAGTCGGCGGCTGGGGTGCTACCTTTGCTTATTACAGATCAAAGGTGAAAAAATTGGAATCTGAATTAAGGAATGCGAAGAGAGCACCGGCAACTGTAGATAAGAAGAAGGAGATAATAGACTACCTGGACCAGCACCCGAGATGGGATAAAAAAGATATGGCAAAAATCGACCCTATTCTTGAGGAGTTATGGAATCATATGAACAAAGGCGAACTCCAAGCGATTCTTAACATGAAGAATCATGACGCATTAAGAGGATCTACGAAGTTCAAGGAGGTTTATAATGCTGTCCATAAGAGAGTTCAAGACAAATATAATTTGGATAAACCTTTTAAAAACGGAGAAACGTTTAATATTAATAATAGAGACACAAAAATCACCGTCCAGAGTTTTATTAAAACGATGAATGATAGAGGGCAGTCTGTAGAAGGAAGCAGAGGTGGTCGAGGAGGCGGTTCTGGTCGAGGAGGCGGTTCTAGTCGAGGAGGCGATTCTAGCTCAGGAGGCGGTTCTGGTGCAGGAGGCGGTTCTGGTTCAGGAGGCGGTTCTGGTTCAGGAGGCGGAATTGGTCAAGATGGTCTTAACTAAACAAATTAAACAAGAATATGAAAAACATAAGTATAAAAGTAGAGATCCTCATTTGCAGTTGTGCGATAGCTATTACTGCGATTGTGGCGTTTATTATCACCAAAGCTAAGGCGCCTGAGTTGCCGGAGGTGAAGAACTTGCACAAAATTGCACTGGCAGAGGCAATCAATAAATTTGACACCTCTGCGAAGGAGAGTCACAACGAGGAGGTATATCTCGAAGTAAATGACAAATTCCGTCTCTATCGCTCGGAGGAGTTCCTCGTTGAGTCTGAGCTCAACTCTCTTAAGGTACCTTTTATGACCACCTATGTGCCTATTTTTACGGCAGCGTGCGATACTAAATTTGGACCAGGCAAGTGGTCGTCTGATGATCACAAAGCGATGAAGTCTCGTATGACGAGCCTAAAGAAGAATTATAGTAGCGCTCTTACATTGGATCACACATCTGAGTTTAGCCGAATCAACGGAATTATAAGCAAATATAGTGAAGCTTGGACGTTTGCCGGTAATACGAAGTACTCCTCTAACGAGAATGCTAGAACAGCAATTAACAAATCGGAAGATTATCTCAACACCTCACCGATTAACAACTGTTCAAAGCTAACAAAGAGATTAAGAGCTATGCCGAATACAATAGGCAAGAGCCACTACAATCACGTTTTATCTCTCGTTAAAGCGTTGGGTAATTATAGGGAGATGTCAGAGGAAGCGTGGGGTGAGAAACACACAAAAGCTTATAAAGCCATCGGATTAGGTGATGACGATGATGGCTATATGCAAATTCGTAGTATGTATAAATTCAACAACAATGAATATACAGTAGAGAGCCTCACGGAGAAGTTCTATCAGCTTCAAGAAGAAGCTATCAATTATTACAGTTACTATTACACAGCGCCAAAAGATAAAGATTAGGCTATGCAAACTACAAAATTATATCTAACAATTATCACACTGTGCCTATGTAGCATAGGCGCAGTGGCTCAGCCGAAGGATATTGCACCTGCTGCAACTTCGGATGCAACTTCGGCTTCGGTCACAGCACCAATTCAACCTACTGATACCATTTGTCCAAAGTGCAAGGAGCGCGAAACTAACATCGAAAATCTTCGCAAGGCTCAAGAGGCGTTGGAGAAGACTAAGGAGCCATTAAAAAAGGCTCAAGATGCATTTCAAAAAGCACAAGAATTGGTAGCAAAGATTGAAAAAGACAAAGCAAAAGTTGACAGTCTATTCAAGGAGGCTAAGAAGGCAAAAGAAAATGCAGAAGTGCAATTTAACAAAGCTTCAGAAGAGCAGACCAAGGCGAATAATCAGGTATTAAAGGCTGTAGAAGACAAAGCTGATGAGCAGACAAAAACAGATGCAGCGGCCGCTAAAGCTCAAGCTGATGCAAAGTTAAAAAAAGCCCAGGAGGCAAAGGCTAAAGCCGAAGAAGAGTTCAAAAAAGCTGAAGCAGCAAAGAACAAAGCTAATTCGCAACTATTAAAGGCTATAGAAGATCGGACATCGGCTGAGGAGCAACTTCGCAAAGCAGAAAAGGCAAAGGCCGACGCCGAGGAGAAGGTACGCATTGCTGAAAGTGAAGTAGAGATTCCTATCAAAAGAGGTGAACTAGATGCATTGAAAGCGGATATATCCCAAAAAGAGGCTCAAATTAAGAGTCAGAAGGAGCATATTGCAGCGTTGACGCAGAAGAACTCGAATCAATCTACCGAAATTGAGGCGCAAAAACAGAAGATTGAGGAGTTGAATGGTTTAGTCAAAGAGTATAATCTATATAAGAAAGATGTTGATTTCGTTGACAAGCAATTTGCAACTCTAGCGAACATCAGACTAAGCCAAAAATTCAACAAAGAGAAAATCGAAGATGCTAAAAGTTGCTTCGAGATGATGCATGGAACCAAGTATAATTTACCACAACTAAAAGTTCTGATAAATTGCTATGAGCAGTCGTATAGGGATTTCCAAAATATCTTAAAAGAGGCCCAGAAGGACATATTACGTAATAGTACATATAGCCCGGCATTTTGCGATCAATACAAGAATAAGTATATTGCCCAAATTAAGGGTATGTCATACTATACAAAGCACTATAGTGCCAATTGGACGATTGAGTATCTCAATGCTGAAATCAACAAGGCTTTGGCTATTCTTTCGAAACACTCAAACGATAGTATTGCCGATTTCACCGAGCTTATAGACAACGATTTCAAATAGCCCACCGGCATTTTCACAAGCAATCCCCCTTTTCCGAGGGGGATTGCTTTTATAGGTATATTGTCACACAAAAAGAGAGAACTCCAAACGAAGTTCTCTCTTTTTGTGGTGCCACCAGGAATCGAACCGGGGACACAAGGATTTTCAGTCCTTTGCTCTACCAACTGAGCTATGGCACCAACATTTTCGCTCCACCTTATCGGTTTTGCGACTGCAAAGGTAGTGTAAATTTTTTATTCTGCAAATTTTTCCCTAAAAATCTTTAAAAAAAACTACTTTTCATCTACTACAGCCATCATCAGAAATAAAAATTATAGTAACTTTGCTGCCAAATTACACATAGTACCAATACAACTATATGCTTATACAATTTATATTTGTACTTGTAGCAATAATCGTCGGAGCCCGACTTGGAGGTATCGGCCTCGGAGTAATGGGCGGTATCGGTTTAGCCATTCTCACCTTCGGATTCGGATTGGAACCGACAGCGCCACCTATTGACGTTATGCTGATGATTGCTGCGGTAATATCGGCATCGTCGTGTATGCAGGCAGCCGGAGGATTGGATTTGATGGTCAAGATTGCCGAGCGCATACTACGCAGATTTCCAGCCCTAATAACAATTCTGGCGCCATTTGTAACCTATACATTCACGTTCCTTGCCGGAACTGGACACGTGGCATACTCGCTTTTACCTGTTATTGCAGAGGTTGCCACCGAGGCTAAAATTCGCCCCGAAAGACCCCTTGGCATCGCCGTAATTGCCTCACAACAAGCCATTACCGCAAGCCCGATTTCCGCTGCGACAGTTGCATTACTCGGTATGCTCTCAGGATTTGGAATAGAGCTGTTCGATATATTAAAAATATGTATTCCTTCGACAATCATCGGAATTCTCGCAGGTGCACTCTACTCAATGCGCGTTGGCAAAAACCTCGTTGATGATCCTGAATACATCAGTCGTCTCAAGGCCGGATTGCTCGACAATGCCCCAACAAAGCTTACCGACACTAAGAACATCACAAAGGCGATAATCTCGGTAGTTATATTTCTGCTCACTACCCTACTTATCGTACTTTTTGGCTCTATTCCATCGCTCCGTCCGTCATTCGATGGTACTCCACTTGGAATGCCGCTACTGATTGAGATTTTAATGCTATCGGCAGCAGCACTTATCCTCTTAGTCACTCGCACCAACGGCATCGAAGCAGCCAAAGGAAGCGTCTTTTCGGCTGGTATGCAGGCGGTTATCGCGATCTTCGGAATTGCGTGGATGGGCGACACATTCATCGGCGGCAACATCGACGTATTGAAGGCCTCTATCGAGAGCGTCGTATCGCAGATGCCGTGGTTGTTTGGTCTTGCATTATTCGTAATGTCTATTTTGCTTTACAGCCAAGCTGCAACTATCCGTGCTATCGCACCACTCGGCATCGCACTCGGCATCTCGCCGATGATGATGATTGCGCTCTTTCCTGCGGTTAATGGATACTTCTTTATTCCGAACTACCCGACGTTGATTGCGGCTATCAACTTTGATCGCACAGGCTCTACGCGCATAGGTAAGTGGATACTAAACCACTCATTTATGATGCCTGGACTAATCACTACAATAGTTTCGTTAGGTGTAGGATTGCTCCTAATTCAGATGTTTTAGCACCATAACAAATCAAAAAGGAGGCGTTTATGCCTCCTTTTTTTTTTAGTTCAGAGCGTGTTATTTCTGGCTCTCTTTTGCCTTATTTCGGAAGTACTCCAACGCAGGTGGTGCATCACCAACCAAGCTCTCGTACTTATAATCCTTACCTTGCACCGCTTCCCACTCCTCGCGAATCTGCTTCAAATCCTTTGGACTTTTGTAGAGCTCGACAAAGGTGAGGTAAATGGTTTTTGAAGCGTTAAGCATTGCCTTGGTAGCAATCGACGTTCCTGCTATTGACGAGAAGTGCCAAGTATGAATATTGCCCGGCCCTACGCAGGTCTCAACTCGGCAAAGAGGCACAACCTGCGAAACATCGCCTGTGTCGTCAGAACTTCCGCCTACGCTTGTAATCTCCTCCTGAAAAGGCTGAATCTTCTCGAATTTCGAGAGGTCGAGAGCAGGGAGTCCTGCGTTACGATTTAACTCCTCGATATAGGCCTTCTCGGCATCGGTAAGTTTCACCCCGCCCACCTTTTCGAGGTTGCGTTGTGCCATACGAGCGAGGTGGGTGTTGCATAATATCGAATATGTTCCAGAGACAAAACTATATTTAACGGTGGTGCCAGTACCCATAGCTGCGCCCTTTGCAGCTGCTATAGTGCGATTTAACAGATCTTTTGCAACCTCGGAATTTGGGTGGCGAAGATAGTAATAGACCTGAGCCTTGTCTGGTACTATATTAGGAGCCTCACCGCCATTGGTAATAACGTAGTGCATCTTGCTATTAGGGTGAAAATGCTCACGGTTCATATTCATCATCATATTGAACGCCTCGACGCCATCAAGCGCAGAGCGACCGTGGTGCGGAGCACCTCCTGCGTGCGACGATATACCCTCGAAGTCGAAGAGTATGCCAATTTTTGAGGACCAAGTATCGCGAAGTATCTGATTGTGTGTTTTAGGGTGATACGAGATAGCGCAATCCACGTCATCAAAGAGACCCTCGCGCACCATATAGGTCTTTCCACCTCCACCCTCTTCGGCCGGACAGCCATACAACCTAATCGTTCCCTGATGACCCTCTGCAAGCCACTTCGACACAGCCACCGCTGCAGCCAACGCCGTTGTGCCGATAAGGTTATGTCCACAACCGTGTCCGTAGCCACCCTCAACAACAGGGCTATTTTTAGGCGTTGTATCTTGCGACAAGCCAGGCAAGGCGTCATACTCCGCAAGTACAGCCAACACTGGCTTACCCGAGCCATAGCTTGCGACAAATGCTGTCGGCATACCTGCAACACCTCGTTCAACCTTAAAACCGTTCTCTTCGAGGTGCTTTATAAGCAGGTCCGAACTCTTATACTCCATATAGCCAGGTTCGGCATACTCGTGTATCTGCTTCTGTATCTTATCGTAGGTGTTAAAATTCGAAGTCAGCCAATCAAGACCGATGTTCGATAGTAATAGCGCCGATGCAATTAGGGATTTTATCATAGTTCTTTATCTATTTATTCAGCTATTTAACAAGTGATATTGCTTTACTCTTTCTCCGCGAAATATCGCCAGAGTGGCGCAGCGTGCATCGCCTGAACGATCTCTCCATTTTCGAGGATTTCGCGAACTTCCTCTTTCGAAAAGAGGTGCACCTCGATATCCTCGCTCTCCTCGGGGTGTCGCTCGGCAACAAGCTCAACATCCTCAGCCAAGAAGGTGTAGTTCAGATTGTTATGATTGCTCGGATTGGCCGACAAGGTCATATACAACGACCAGCGACCACCGCCAAAGCCAGTCTCCTCCTCCAGCTCGCGCTTGGCACCATCCATAGGCGAAGCGTCGGTCGGGTCAATCATTCCTGCGCATAGTTCGTAGTTGGTCTGGCCTATGCCGTGGCGATATTGGCTGACAAGTACCATCTTACCCTCTTTGGTTATGGCAAGGATATTTGCCCAAGTCGGAAATTCGAAGACATACCAATGCGGAATAACCACTCCGCTCGGAATCTGCACCTTATCGCGGCGCACCGTGCACCACGCACCTTCACGAAGCAGATATTCGCTCGAGAGCACCTTCCACGTGCGATTTTTTAGAGGTTTTGTCATAAGTTTATATTTTCGATGGTACAAAATTAGTTATTTTTTACTATCTTTGCACTAAGGCTATATATAAATATGTTGTATAACGCATAAAAACAGGAAGATTATGAAACGAATGATTTTTGCAGCAGCATTATTACTTTCGCTACTTACACTCGGTGCGTGCGAAGAGGATAGGTGGGGATACGAGAACAAAGTGGTATTCTCGGCACGAGGAGGTAGTGAGGAGGTTGATGGCGATGAAGCCTTTCACACACTATCTATCGGCACATACCACGGCGACGAGAAGACAGCCCAGGGCGAGATAATTATGGTTGTAAACTACGACTGGCTCACCGCCTCGGCAGTAAAGGGCACCAATGAAATTCTACTCGTAGCCGAGCCCAACAACACAGGCAAGCAGCGCAAACTGTTCGTCTATGGCATGGTGCGCGACAGAGTTATGGATATTACGGTAATTCAAGAGAAATAAGATAAACACTATGGAGATTAAGAGCACATTCGATCATTTGAACATAAATGTAACCGACCTTGAGCGCAGTATCGCATTCTACGACAAGGCTCTCGGTTTGAAGGAGGCAAAGCGCAAGGAGGCTGCCGACGGCTCGTTTATCCTCGTATATTTGGGTGACGATAGCGGCCACTTCTTGCTCGAGCTCACCTGGTTGCGCGACAAAGAGGGCGCATACGAGCTTGGCGACAACGAGACACACCTCTGCCTTCGCGTAGAGGGCGACTACGACGCCGTACGCGAATACCACCGCGAGATGGGTTGCATCTGCTACGAGAACCACGACATGGGATTGTACTTTATCAACGACCCTGACGATTATTGGATCGAAATTCTCCCTAAAAAGCACTAAACGATGGATAGAGAGATTGGTTTGGCAATAGAGGTGCTCCGCAAGGGCGGCATTATACTCTACCCTACCGACACGGTTTGGGGCATAGGCTGCGACGCCACAAACGAGGAGGCTGTGGCAAAAATATACGCCTTAAAACGCAGCGAGGACAAGCACGCAATGCTTGTGTTGTGCCGCGATGCCGATATGGTGGTGCGTTACGTCGATAAGGCTCCGGGTATAGCCTTCGAGGTTATGGAGATGGCGACAAAGCCGCTGACATTGATTTTGCCTGGTGCTACGGGGCTGGCTAAAAACCTTATCCCTGAGGCTAAGACCTTGGGCGTGCGCGTTCCCGATCACGAATTTTGCCACAAGCTATTGCGCAAGTTCGGACGTCCGATAGTCTCGACCTCGGCAAATATCTCAGGCGAGCCTACCCCACGTAGTGTGCGCGACATCTCGAAGGAGATTATCGAGGGCGTCGATTTTATGGTTAATCCGCGCTTCCAGGGCAGACCAACGGGACAACCGAGCTCGATTATCGCTTTCGGCGAGGACAACGAGTTTAAAATTATTCGCGAGTAGCGACCTCGTTGCGTGGCGTAGAGAAGATTACGCACATCATACCTATGAATATAAGTACCGCACCGACAATGTTGGTGCGGTCTATTATTGCCTGCCCGCGAGCCATCGCAATAACAGCAGCGATAACGGGTTGAATATAGCGATATGCCGCATTATGCACAGCCGAAAGGTGCTCGGAGGCGACATAGAGAAGATACATCGGCAAGGCCGAACCCAAGAACAAGATATAGCCGATTTCAACCCACTGCAAATGCGAAAAATCGGACAGCCGCAGAGTAGGTACCACATCTACCAGCAGAGGCATCGCGAGCAGTGCGCCAATCAAATAGTACCACCCCATCACAATTGCTGCGCCATGACGACGCAATACGGGCGTAATAAGCACCGTATTCACAGCAATAGCCACCACCGCGCACAGTACGAGGGCATTGCCATAGCCCTCGCTATTTGAGCCCACGAGCATACGTCCTCTATCCGCGAGTATCGCCAGCACACCCAACATTGCAACGACAATTCCGACCTTCTCACCCCGCGTAGGATTGCGCGAATGGGCGATTATCGAAGTTATAAGGGTAAATATCGGACCGATGGTAGCGATGGTCGAGGCATCTATGGGATTGGTGCGCGCAGCCCCCTCCATAAGGAGATAGCGCCAACCAAATATAACCAACAATGCAACAATGAATATCGAGCCAAAATCATTGAGCGACAGCCTAAAAAAGTCACGTCGAAAGAGAATAAACGGAGTAAAAACTATCAAAGAAAATATCAGTTGCAAGGCGAAAAGTTGCGACGACTGCATCACACCGTGAAGTAGCGACACATAGACAGAAAACGATATTCCGAACAGAATATTCGACACCACAAGTGCAGTATGGTAACGCAACTTTCCCACACCCGAACCAACTGCAAAACACACGCCAAACGAAGAAAACGCTTTTCAGTGGAGAATGGAGCGCTATTTTCATTTTTGATTTCTTTTCGTATCTTTGCGAAAACGAAAATCCAAACAACTATGAAACGCACTACCCTACTCTTATTATTGGTCGCATTTGCAGGCTGCCTTACAGCATATCCTCAGAAGAAAGAAGCACCGAAAAGACAAGGTTGGAACATCGAGAACAACGGCCCTCTTTATGGCAATGTAGAGTCTGTTACTATTGCCAGATATACAATTTCTGACAAATTTGGCGAGATTGTCAAAGAAAAGGTGAAGGAGAAAGAAACCTACAAATTCAACTTAAAAGGCAATGTTGTAGAACAATGCGAATACGACAGCGATGGCTCGCTAAATGATAAATATCTCTGCAAATACGACTCGAAGGGCAATTTAATTGAGTCTATTTCGTACGATAGCGACGGATCACCGAAATGGAAATGCCTCTACAAATACGACTCGCGGGGTAATCGTATTGAGTTGGCTGGATACAATGGCGACGGTTCTAAGGATGTGAAAGTGCTCTGCAAATACGACTCGCAAGGCAATAGGATTGAGGGGGCTAAATACAACAGCAACGGCTCGTTGTATTATAAACTGCTCTACAAATACGACTCGCAGGGTAATATGATTGAGAAAGCTGAATACAAAGGCGATGGCTTGTTGGGCAACAAAAGTCTCTACAAATACGACTCGCAAGGCAATATGATTGAGGCGGTTGGGTACAACAGCGACGGCTCCTTGGAGACTAAGGTTCTCTACAAATACGACGCGCAAGGTAATATGATTGAGGCGGTTTGGTACAAAAGCGACGGCTCGTTACTCTACAAAGTTCTCTACAAACACGACTCGCAAGGCAATATGATTGAGAAGATTGAGATTGAATACATGAATGAAAACATGATTCCATTTGGAATGGAAGAGCGAGTAATAGTCTATCGCAAGTAAAACATATAGCAGGCAGTTCCCGACGGAGCTGCTTGTTTTTTTTGCCGACAAATGAGTTAGAGGTTGTTAAAGGAAATTAAGGGGGATTAGAGATTTTAGTGCGTCGGCAATTCCGCTAATAACCCTTAATCACCTCTAACAACCGCTAATCACCCCTAAAAAGCAAAGCGCCCCCACAACCAAGAGTCGAACGGTCGCAGCAGGTTTGACAAGCGGAAAACTTTTTTCTTAACACCTTAAATGACTTTAACAATAAACCTTCGCTCCTTCCACAACCGAGAGTCGAGCGGTCGCAGCAGGTTTGAGCAGAGCAGGCAGAGAGAAAGATATTGATGATGTGCGACAACAACCGAGGGTTGGATAGCATAGGCAAAATGGAATAAGGAAATCTATTAACTTATTACGATTTGACTATGATATCAACATCGCGCAGCGATTGACGCACACAGCAATAGCTTACACTGCGCAGATAACTCTGCCACACCGCCACCGACTGAACGACCGAGCAGCCAAAACGAAAAAAGACGGCCGGAACCGTCTTTTTCGAGTGGAGGTGGCGAGAGTCGAACTCGCGTCCAAACAAGGAGCCCGAGGGCTTTCTACACGCTTAGTCGTCACTTAATCCTTCTCTCGAAGCCCGGCAGACGACCGCCAAACTTTGAGCCCAGCCTCTAAATTTCGCACGATAACCGAGGCGCATATCGCACTATCTTCAAATGATTGATACCCCATGTGAAGAGTCGTTATGAAGCGGAACGCCCCTTCGGGATACTCGTTGTCCGACAAGCCTTGTGTCAGTCAATTAAGCCAATTTTCCTTGAAAATTAGGCAGCGAGTGCATAGCTATTATTGCCATTTGTAGTTTGAGTGTTGCAGATTTACGAGCGCCCACACAATGCTCGGCGTGCTTACGATCAAACTCTACCTGCTGTCAAAACCGGTCACCCCCGATTTCAAGTAAGTTTGCAAGTAATTGCGAGGCAAAGATAGTGCAAAAATCGCAAAACTAAAAATAGAATGGCGAAATCGGCGCAAAAAAATCTAAAAATTATCAATTTTTAATTGCCTTTTATCAATTATTTTTTGTACCTTTACTCCGATAAATTGCACAAATATAGAAATGGATAAAAATATCGTCGTAACATTGAGTGATGCAGGCATATTTCATGCTGATAATCCGAACGTTACACTAACACAAAAGAACAAATACAAAGAGGGCGAGAAGATCCTCGAAGATGTCAACCTTGAGGTACGAGAGGGAGAACTCGTCTACCTTATAGGTCGTATTGGCAGTGGCAAGTCTTCACTGCTAAAGACTCTCTATGGCGAGCTACCACTCGTAGAGGGCGAAGGCGAAATTGCCGACTTCGACCTCACAAGGCTCAAGCAGAGAGATATTCCATACCTCCGCCGCAAGGTGAGCATGGTATTTCAAGACAACATCTTACTGTCGGACAGCTGCGTCTACGAAAATCTACTCTGCGTGCTTCAGGCAACCGGCTGGAAGAAGAGCGCAGAAATAGAGGCTCGCACCAGCGAGGTTTTGGCTCTTGTAGGCCTTGAGGGCAAGGAGAAGAGAATGCCATTCGAGCTATCGGGCGGAGAGCAGCAGCGACTCATCATCGCTCGCGCATTGCTCAACTCCCCAGAAGTGATTTTGGCGGACGAGCCAACAGCCAACCTCGACCCCGTAACAGCAGATGGCATTATTGCGCTTTTTCACAACATTGCAGCCAACGGAACGGCCGTAATAATGTCTACACACAACACCGCACTTGTAGAGCGCTATCCGTCGAGAACGTTGCTTTTTGCGCAAAATACAATACGCGAAGTGAAGATAAACATCGATTCTTCGCCTAAATCTTCGATTTAGAGTTGGAGGTTTCAGAAAAAAACCTTATATTTGCGCGTTATTAGAGGAAAATAAATTTTAAACTATATATATGGCTAACGAAACAGAAATTTTGAAGAAGGGACAGGAAGAGGAGTATTCCGCGTCCAACATCCAAGTCTTGGAGGGTTTGGAGGCAGTGCGCAAGCGTCCTGCGATGTACATTGGCGATGTAGGCGAGAAGGGTCTGCACCACCTTGTATATGAGGTTGTCGATAACTCTATCGACGAGGCATTGGCTGGCCACTGTACCGACATCTATGTAACTATCAATGAGGACAACTCTATCACCGTTCGCGATAACGGTCGTGGTATCCCAACCGACTTCCACGAGAAGGAGGGTAAGTCGGCTTTGGAGGTTGTATTGACCGTACTCCACGCCGGAGGTAAGTTCGACAAGGGTAGCTACAAGGTATCGGGAGGTTTGCACGGTGTGGGTGTATCGTGTGTGAATGCGCTCTCTACACTCCTCATTGCTGAGGTTCACCGCGGCGGCAAGATCTACAAGCAGACCTACAGCCAGGGCCACCCTACTTCAAAGGTTGAGATCGTAGGCGATTGCGACGACAGAGGTACTATCGTAACCTTCAAGCCAGACGCTGAGATCTTTACATTAACAACTACATACCGTTACGAGATTCTCTCGGCTCGTTTGCGCGAGTTGGCATTCCTCAACAAGGGTATCGCTTTGACCATCACCGATATGCGTGATAAGGACGAGCAGACCGGCGAGCCTCGCTCGGAGCGTTTCTACTCGGAGAACGGCTTGCAGGAGTTTGTTCAGTATCTCGACAGAACTCGTGGCGAGAAGATTATCGACTCGATTATCTACCTCGACTCGGAGAAGAACGGTATTCCTGTAGAGGTTGCAATGCAGTACAACAACTCTTTCTCGGAGAATGTACACTCTTATGTAAATAATATCAACACTATCGAGGGTGGTACTCACCTTACCGGTTTCCGCCGCGCTTTGACTCGTACTTTGAAGAAGTATGCAGATGAGTCGGGTATGCTCTCGAAGATTAAGTTTGAGATTAACGGTGACGACTTCCGCGAGGGTTTGACCGCCGTAGTATCGGTTAAGGTTGCAGAGCCTCAGTTCGAGGGTCAGACCAAGACCAAGTTGGGTAACGACGAGGTTTCGGCAGCTGTAGACGGCGCATTGTCGGAGGCTTTGAGCAACTACTTGGAGGAGAATCCAAAGGACGCTAAGGCTATCGTACAGAAGGTTATCTTGGCAGCTACTGCACGTCACGCAGCTCGTCAGGCTCGTGAGTCGGTACAGCGCAAGAGTCCACTTTCGGGTGCTGGTCTTCCTGGTAAGTTGGCAGACTGCTCGTCGCGCGACCGTTCGATTGCTGAGATCTTCTTCGTCGAGGGAGATTCGGCGGGTGGTACTGCAAAGCAGGGCCGTGACCGTAACTTCCAGGCTATTATGCCATTGCGTGGTAAGATCCTCAACGTTGAGAAGGCTCTCGAGCACAAGATGTGGGACAACGAGGAGATCAAGAATATGTTTATCGCCTTGGGTGTTACAATCGGCACCGAGGAGGATTCGAAGGCGTTGAACCTCGAGAAGTTGCGTTACGACAAGGTTATCATCATGACCGATGCCGATGTCGATGGTGCTCACATCTCGACACTTATGCTTACATTCTTCTTCCGTAAGATGAAGGAGTTGGTTGAGAATGGCCACGTATATATCGCTACCCCACCATTGTACCGCGTTTACAAGGGCAACAAGGAGTTCTACTGCTGGACTGAGGAGGAGCGTGAGGGCCATATCGCAGAGCTCGGCAAGGGCGCTCAGGTACAGCGTTACAAAGGTCTTGGAGAGATGAGCGAGCAGCAGTTGTGGGATACCACAATGAATCCCGAGACTCGTCTCCTTCGCCAGGTAACAATCGAAAACGCGGCTGAGGCTGACCACATCTTCTCGATGTTGATGGGTGACGAGGTTGCTCCACGTCGTGAGTTTATCGAGGAGAACGCAACCTACGCAAATATCGACGCATAAAAGCAAACATAAAACGGAGAGCGGATAACGGAAATTTTCCAATGTTCCTCTCCGTTTTTGTATAAACTTAAATACCATTCCCCATTATGAAGGACGTTGTAGTAATTGGTGTCGCTGGAGGCACAGGTTCTGGAAAGAGTACGCTTGTAAAGCGTTTGCAGGAGGCATTTCGTAATGACGATGTGGCTACTATCTGCCACGACTTCTACTATAAGGCTCACCCTGAGCTTACCTATGAGGAGCGCACAAAGCTCAACTACGATCACCCTGATGCTTTTGACACTTGGCTTATGGTCGAGCACATCAAGGCATTGAAGGAGGGCAAGGCTGTAGAGTGTCCTACATACTCATTCGTGGAGCACAACCGCGCTGAGGAGACTTTGCCGGTAGAGCCGTCAAAGGTTATTATCGTCGATGGTATTCTCATCTTCGAGAACGAGGAGTTGCGCAACATTATGGATATCAAGGTATTTGTTGATACAGATGCAGATGTTCGCTTGGCTCGCCGTATCTTGCGCGACGTTCGTGAGCGTGGCCGTTCGATGGAGTCGGTAATTTCGCAGTACACCACCACCGTAAAGCCTATGCATGAGCAGTTTGTTGAGCCTTCAAAGCGCTATGCCGATGTAATCATTCCTGAGGGAGGCTTCAACTCGGTGGCTGTTTCGATGTTGATTCAGAACATTCGTTCGATCGTAGATAAATAGAGATAGCAAGGTTAATTGAGCAAAATAGAGATGTCGGCGACGGCATCTCTATTTTCTATTACATATGGTCTGATAGTCGCAATATCTGCAGGCAGAATCATCTTCGCACTGCTTGAACGAGATTGTGCGGTCGAACATCTCTTGCAACGTCTCCACCACCTTCTCCTCAAACTCGGAAGCAACCTCCGAATAGGCATCAAGCGTACGACTCTTGCGATCTATGGTTTCGACAAATCGCGCCGAGTAATCATCGTGCACCATCGAGCCTACATAGTAGAGCTCTGGGCGCACATCGCGACCGCGTTCATGCGAGAGCATCATCGAATAGAGCAACGTATTTATAATGTTCGATTCGCGCTTTGTAGCTATCGGCTCGCCGTGGAAGAGAGCCTCAACACCGCTATAATTTAAGCGAGGTTTTCCCGTCTTATAGTCTATCACACGCATCAATCCATTATTCAGTGAGTCAATACGGTCGGCTCGACCAGCCAGATGCACCTCGAACTTATCACCACGCACCTCTATCGGCATAGTCATCGCCAAATCCTCCTCAGTCTCCACCACAACGAAGTCGTTATTGCGAATATCGTAGTTCAGCAAGTTGGCACCAAGGTATTCTCGCACGATATTGCGAATGATAAGCAACTCTCCTCCAAGCTCTTGCGACAGCACACCACTCTTATCACCGAAATAGATTATTGCGATTGCCTTATCCACACACTTCTCAATCTCGCCACACTTGCGTAGCTCGGCAAGGCGCAGAGCCGGCTCAGCATCACCCTTTATCTGCGAATAGAGCAAATCTGCCGCCTCGTGGAAGATGTTTCCGAAGGTCATATTATCGATTGACTCCTCCAGCTCGTCCTCAGGACGCAATCGCTCCACAACGTTGAAATAGAACTTCAGCGGGCACTTCACATAGGTCGAGAAGGCAGTTGGCGAGAGCGCCTTATCGCGCGTAAAACGGAGCAATTTATCAAATACCTCGTCGCTCTTTTCAACCTCTATATTACAGTTCTCTGCCAGCGACACCTCAACGCCAACATCGGTATAGCCTATCCTAAAATCGGTTTCGTACTCTATTTGACGAATATAGCGGCTCGGCTCGCCCGTACTCTTATCGTCCGCAGCCGAGGAATATAGCATATAGAGATGTTCAGCGCGCTCAATCAAGCGATAGAAGTAGTAGGCATAGACGCCCTCGTGATGCTCGGCAGTAGGAATTTCGAAGCCATAACGCAGGCCATACGGCAAGAACGACTTATCGCTTGCTCGACTACCTGGGAAGTTATTATCAGTCATCGAGAGCAGAATAACGTTCTTAAAGTCGAGGTTTCGCGTCTCGAGGATACCCATAATCTGCAGACCCTCCAATGGCTCGCCCGTAAACGAAACGCGTTCAGCCTGCAAATGACGACGCACAAGCGAACGATATACCGACTCTGAAATCTCAATATCGCACTGAGATACAATGTTTTGTAGTTTAACCAATGCGTCGTACGCCACAGCCAAGAACTCAGAGCGGTAGGCACTCTCCTCGCCCTCCTCGTTGGTGGCAGATATTTCGTCTATAACAGACAAGAGATACTCCGACAACTCCTGCCAGCCCTCCGTCTTATGGAAGATTTTCGTCAACAGTGGAGTCGTAGCAATCATCGAGCACGGCACCTGGAAAAGGCGATGTGTTATGATTTCAGCGCGCAACTGCGAATACTGCGAAGTTGAGACATCGGCAACAAATGGGTGCGAGAGCAAGCCATCAACATCTACGTGATAGAATGTCGCCTCGCCCGTCTTATCTCTGCGAGCATGTTTCTGCAACTCGAGCAGTCGCTCCACGAACGAATAAGCCAAAGTATTGCGAAGCGGATAGCCCATCGTAACATTGACTGCAGGCTTTTCGATAATCTTACCGCCTTTATCTTCGCGCTTCACCTTAAACTTCTCGGGTAATGCATAGAGAAGAGGCATCAGCAGATTCTCATCAGTAAGCACAACAGCAGTATCCTTATCAAGGACTCCCCCACTCTTGGCGGCTATACTCTCCAGAATATCAACAACGCACTGACACTGAGCCACGTTCGACGATGTAGAGAGAACGTTTATCGAATTGATATTGCGGAGATTATCGCACGAGATACCCTCTTCCTGCTTAAAGAGCTCAACATTCTCGCGGATAAACATTCCCGCCTCCTGGAATTTATTATCGGTATAGTATCGGTCGTAATCCCAATAGAACTCGGTACGACAATTCTGCTGCATATATTGCAACAATCGTTTCTCGCACTTCGACAACGCATTAAAGCCGATAAAGGCAAATCGCTCTTCGCTCGACAAATCGGCCTTACCCTGCTCCAAGCGCTCTACCGCCTCGCGATAGATCATTCCGGTATATCCTACGCCCAACTCGCGCAAACGAGAGCGGAACCTCTCGTATATCTCACCAAGCGAGCGCCACACCTTCAAGAAGCGACCTTTTGCCGATGAGTCATCAACCACTCCACCCTTCTCACCGGTCAGCGTACGCCAAAAGCGGTTTATAAGTTCGATCTGCTCGGGTGAGAGGTAGCTCATATCAGCCTCCAGTTCCTTCAAATCGCTGATATTCGAGAATAGCTGCGAGGCATCGACAAGATACTTATCGACCATATCAAAGTCGGCAAGTAGCACCTCGCCCCAATGATAGAACTCATCGAAGCTCTCCTCATGATAGGCTAAATAGACCTTGTAGAGCTCGGCCACAAGGCGTAATCTGTCGGCCTTTCCGAGTCCCGACTGTCGACACATTAAATCATCTATCGAGGTATATGTAGGCTCCCAAACCGGACGCACAGCAACCTTTGCCAAAGCCTCGGCAAAGAACAAACGCGCACGCTTGGACGGCATTACCACCGTCAACGACGACACCTCATCGCCATATTTATCGTAAAGCCGCGATGCAACCTCTTCGATAAACGTAGCCATAACAAACGATTCTTTAAAGTGTAACTAGTTGATATTGATTACATCGCCACCAAATATCACATTGTGGTTGCGAAGAATAATTGGCTTACCCTTATAGAGCAGTTTTGCGCCCGTAGAGGTCGTAGCCTCCAATCTCTCCTCGATAGACATACGAACCTCAGCCGAGTGCGACGCATCGACCGTAGCGGATACGACCGAGAGGTTTGCACAATCAATTTTTGCTGTCGAAGCGCGCATGGTGAGATACTTTGTCGAACCTCCCAATGTCAAACGGCTCGAGCCTGTACACTCAATCGCAATATCCAAAGCGCAGACGTTGATCGACACCATTGCGCCACCCGATACAAGCAAGTCGAAGATATTGCTCTTAACAATACCCTCGAAGGTCGCCTTGGCGTGAGCAACTTTAACCTCAGACAAAGTGTGATAGTAGATAATAACCTCGGTAACAGTCGTTCTCTTTGGGTCGCTCTTTTCGCTAACGGTGAGCAAGCCCTTCTTATCGATGTCGAACTTAAATTTCGAGGTTTCATTACCCTTTGTATCGTAGGTTATACGAGCCTCCTTTGCTGTTGCAACACCTTTGAGCACAACGGTCATCGGGCCATCAATCTTCACGCTATTGAATGCGGCAAGCAGATCGGTTTTAGGCGTTGAGATAACTAGTGGCTGACCTGCGACCGAAGCTGTAGCTACGCTCTGCGCCGAAGCTACCAAGCTCACCATTGCCAATATCATTGCAACAAATACTCTCTTCATCTCCTCTATATATTATATATATTTAGGTATGCAAGATACAACTTTTTTCGGGAATAGCCAATTTTTTAATCTTTATTTAGTAACTTTACGAAAATTTAGAACGTATGGCGAACTCCAAAGCTGAAAATCGAGCAGTAATAGTGCCGGCGAGTGCCGGTTCTGGCAAGACCTATCGCATTGCCCATGAGTACATTTACGATGTACTTCGCAATCGCTACGACGAGGAGGGTAAGCCATATTTCGACCGCTCGTTCTACAAGCGCATTCTCGCGGTAACCTTCACAAACAAGGCTACCGAGGAGATGAAGTCTCGTATCTTGAAGGAGATTCACCTGCTTGCCTCGGGTCAGGAGAGCGGACACCTCACAGACCTGATGAAGGAGACTGCGCTCGACGAGGCGACACTGCGCAAGCGTGCACAAATTGTTCGCTCACTCATTCTGCACGACTACTCGCACTTTACGGTGCTGACAAACGACACCTTCTTCCAGCGAATTTTGCGTGCCTTTGTGCGTGAGTTGGGCATTGATATGAACTTCTCGACGGAGTTGGACACCGCACCCGTACTCGCAAAGAGCGTTGATGCTCTTATCGAGAATATCACCGAGAACAAGGAGTTGCGAGGTTGGCTCGAGGAACTTACCGAGGAGCGCATAAGCGACGGTGAGAGGTGGGATATTCGCAGTGCCATAACCGCCCTTACAAGCGAACTTTTCAAAGAATCGACCAAGGAGGTCATTGCCAACAGCAAGGATAAGGAGTCGCTCAAAAAGGCTATACGCAACTTCTCGGCTGTGGTTACCGAGCGCAAGAAGGCCTTTATGGCCAAGGGAGAGAACGCGCTCCAGGCAATCGCTTTGCGCGGTTATTCGCACGACGATTTTAAGCTAAAATTCACGAAAGTATTCGACAAGGTGGCCGATGGTTCGCTCGACAAAATTACCGATGCGACGCTGCGTCACTTAACCGACACACCCGAGGAGTGGTTCAACAAAGGCAAGGCAACAGCTGACCTTTGCGCCCTTGCACGCGAGTTGCAGACGATGTTCGTAGAGATCTACAACGACCACCTCGGTCTCAAAACACTCGAAAACACACAGCGTATTCTATCGCGCAACTTCCGAGGTTTTGCCTTGTTGCGCGACCTGCAGAAGAATGTCGAGGATATTTGTCGCGAGGAGAACTCGATGCTTCTCTCGGAGACCAAGCACGCCATTGCGGGTTTCATCTCGGAATCGGAGGCGCCATTCATCTACGAGAAGGTGGGCAACTACTTCGATAAGTTTATGATTGACGAGTTCCAGGACACATCTGTCAAGGAGTGGAACAACTTCCTGCCGTTGCTGCGCAATGCAATGTCGCAATCGACTGACACTTCAGTGCTTATCGTGGGTGATGTAAAGCAGTCCATCTACCGCTGGCGAGGTGGCGACTGGCGCATCTTGGGAGGAGAGATTGAGGAGAATCTCGCCGACTGCAAGCGTGTACCACTGAAGAACAATTGGCGTAGTTTGCCAAACGTCGTTGAGTTCAACAACAGTCTGTTCGAGCAGGTTATAAAGCAAGAGAATGATAAACTAAACGATCGTCTTAACGAAGCCGACCAGGCACAGCGCATATCGGCTGAGTGCAAGGCTGAGTTGTACGACACATTAAGTCGTGCATATGCCGACCACGAGCAGACTCCTCGTCGCAAGCATATCAACAATGGCCATATCTCGATTGTTGCTCCGGCAGAGGGTGGCGGTGAGTTGGTTGGCGAGAGTGGAATGCCTCTCTACATTGAGAGAATCAAAGAGGTTTTGGAGCGCGGTTTCCTTCCACGCGACATAACGATTCTCGTTCGCAAAAATAGCGAGGGTATGGATATAGCCGAGGAGCTACTCTACTACCGCGACATGTTGCCAAAGGAACTCTGGTTTGAGATTACCACCGAGGAGGCGTTGAGCCTTGCAACATCGCCGGCGGTAAAACTTATCATTGCGATTATGCGCTTGGCTATCAACCGCAACGACACCACTTCGCTTGTACAGTACAACCATCTGCACAACAATAATCTTTTCGGCACAGCGCTCACCGACGAGGAGCACGCATTCCTCGACTCGATACGCACGATGTCGCCCGAAGAGGCATTCAATCATATCACGATCCGCTATGCCGAAGATTTCGAGGGCCAAGCGGCATACATCTTGGCTCTGCATGAGCAGATTACCCGCTTTTCGGCCGGTAAGGTTGCCGACATCGCACTCTTCGATAAGTGGTGGCGCGAAAAGGGCGACAGTCTCTCGGTACGCGTAGAGCGTAGCGACCGCGCTATCGAAATTTTAACAATACACAAGGCCAAGGGATTGGAGAACAAGGTGGTAATCATGCCTCGCTGTTCGTGGTCGCTGGAGCCGCTCGACTCGAGTGGTTACATCTCGAACATCGTATGGTCGCAGGCAGCACCAAATCCACACCTCGACGATGTAGGCACATTCCCCGTTTCGTTCAACCGCTCGGTCGGAGAGTCTCTCTTTGCCGACGGTTACTTCCGCGAGACGGTATACACCTGCGTTGATGCGCTGAATATGCTCTATGTTGCTACGACACGCGCCAAGGAGCAGCTGCACCTCTTCCTCCCTAATCGCAAACGAGGAAATACGATTGACACGCTCCTGCTCGACCTCTATGGCGAGCGTATGCAACAGAGCGAGAACGGGACATACCGTCACTACGAGATAGGAACTTTCGACACGCCCGAGCCTGAGCGAAGGGAGTCAGAGGAGAATAACACCGTGGTTATCAAGCAGTATAACGCTTCGCCCGTAGCGCTACGACTTCGTACCTCGGTTTCGCGTTACTTTGCCGACGAGGAGGGCTCTTTAACACCTCGCAGCACGGGTATTCGTCTGCACCGTGCCTTCGAGAAAGCCGTTACACGCGAGGATATATTCGCTACGCTCGACGAGATGGCTCTCAACGGAGAGTTGCGTAAAGAGGAGGTAGCCGATTTGAAAGCCCAAATTGCAACGACACTCGAGAACTCGATTGCAGGCGAGTGGTTCAATGGCAGCTGGGAGGGATTGCACTGCGAGCGCACAATAATTCTGCCGAATGGAGAGTCGAAACGCCCTGATAGAGTGATGACTCGAGGCAAAGAGGCGGTAGTGGTGGATTACAAGTTTGGCGAGGAGAACGCAGTATACAACAAGCAGATTGCCAACTACATGCACAAGTTACAGGAGATGGATTATACCTCGGTCAAAGGATATATTTGGTACGTTACAAGTGGAAAGATTGTTCAAATTGAGCCTTGAAGAGTTGATATTTAACGATTTAGTGCTATCTTTGTAAGATGAAACTCAAAATTTTCGACATAATACCCAAGCAATACCGTACAAAAGGTGCAGGTGTAGGCCTTACAATCTTTGTGCGCGCACTCCTGAACTTTGTAGGTTTGGCAGCGTTGCTTCCGGTGTTATATCTCATTCTCGACTCGGAGAGCATTCACTCAAACACCATATTGCAGAAGTTGTACGATCTCTGCGGATTTAGCTCCGACAAGCAGTTCGTTATCGCTGTAGCGGTGGCTGTTGTGGCGTTCATCGTGGTGAAGAACCTTATCAATCTTTTGCTCTATCGCGTGGAGCGCGACTACATCTACTCGCTCTATCGTCACCTCTCGCGCCGACTCTTCGTGGGCTACTTCGGCCAGGGATTGCAGTTCATAAAGAAGGAGAACTCGGCTGTGCTTTCGCGCAACGTAAATATCGTATGCTACACCTTTATCACCGGCGTGTTGCGACCTTTGGCAACCATCGCAAGTGAGGTGTTGCTACTACTGATGATTTTCGTCTCAATTGCTATCTACTCGCCTATGGGAGCGTTGCTTGCCGTGGCAGTATTTATACCTGTAGCGTGGTTATACTTCGCGCTTATGCGTCGTCGTCTCGACCGCTATGGCAATGCCGAGAACGAGGCTCAGCGTCGTAAGTATCGCGACGTAATCGAGACCTTCCGAGGCTATGCCGACGTAGAGATTAACAACGCCTTCAGCCATCGTCTTTCGCTCTTTGAGCGCGAACTCGATACTATTATCAAGGTAGGTCGCAAGAATGCGACTATCTCGATGTTGCCACAATACCTCACCGAAACGGGATTGGTTGTTGGCATGGCACTACTGCTCTGCCTTGGCACCGTATGGGCTTCGGCCGATATGAAGTTTCTCTTTGGCGTATTTGCCGTTGCAGGTTTGCGCTTACTGCCGTCAGCTCGCAATATAATGGGAGCGTGGAGCGCATTGCGATACAATCGCTATACGATTGACGTCTTGAACGAGGCAAAGGTGGAGAAGGGGGTAAAATCGAATAATAACGAGCAGATCTCGCTTAACGATGCTATCGAGGTTCGCGACCTCTCGTTCCGCTTCGAGAATGGCACATCGAATACTCTGCACAACCTCTCGCTCACCATTCGCAAGGGCGAAAAGGTGGGTATCAATGGAGAGTCAGGTGTGGGTAAGACTACCCTACTCAACATTTTGCTCGGACTCTACGCGCCAAGCGAAGGTGGCGTATATATCGACGGCAAGGAGCTACAGGGTGAGCTCCTGCGCAAGTGGCAAAACAGCATTGGCTACGTTTCGCAAAATACATTCCTCAGCGACAGTACCATTCTGGCAAACATTGCACTCGGCTGCGATGAACAAGAGGTGGATATGAAGCAGGTTGAGAAGTGTATCGAAGCGGCTTCGCTCTCGGAGTTTATTGCATCGTTGCCAAAAGGCATCAACACACGCATTGGCGAGTGTGGCGCGCTTCTCTCGGGCGGTCAGCGTCAGCGCATCGGCATTGCTCGCGCACTCTACAAGAATGCCGACATTCTCTTCTTCGACGAGGCGACATCTTCACTCGACAATGCCACAGAGCAGAGCATAAACCGCGCTATCGAGAGCCTATCGACGTCGAACGAAAATCTCACAATCGTTGTGGTTGCACATCGCGACAGCTCGCTCGACTACTGCGACCGCATCATAACACTCGAAAAAACTGAACAATAGATATGAATTATAGCATAGCAGACTTTATTCTTCGTACCGAAGGTGTGCATAACGACATCGCGTCGTATGGCTTGAACTGCTTTAAGCCATTCGAGATTGAGGGCGAGTGCTCTGCCGAGCCAACGATGATTTTGCGTATGAATAGCCAAATAGACGATGCTTCGTACCCCGTAACCAAGGTTATTCACAACTTCGAGTTCGAGCAGGACTATGCCACTGGCGAGCTTGCTCGCTACGCAGAGGGTTACCGTTTTTCGATGACTCGCGAGGGTAAAACCTACCTCCTTATCAAGAAGGACGGCTCGAACATAGTAGAGAGCAACCTCGGTGTTGGAGTAAAGGCCGAGGCACCACTTGTGCGATTTGGCATCTGGATTATGTTTGGTATTGTCGTTGCCCCACTCGGCGCTATTGCCATTCACTCCTCGGTGGTTGTCAAGGAGCACGAAGGCGTATTGTGTCTTGGCGAGTCGGGAACCGGCAAGAGTACCCACACACGTCTGTGGCGCGAAAATATCGAGGGCTCACGTCTCTTGAACGACGACAGTCCTATTGTTCGTATGATTGACGGCAAGTGCATCATCTACGGTTCACCTTGGAGCGGTAAGACCCCTTGCTATGTGAATAAGCATGTGCCCGCACGCGCCTTTATGCGTCTTTCGCAGGCTCCGCACAACAAGATCTATCACCTGCCTGCCTTGTCGGCTATCGGCGCAATTTTACCATCTTGTCCACCGGCATTTGCCTACGACAATGCACTGCAAGACCACATCTGCAACACCGTATCGGAGATTATTTCATGCACTCCGGTCTATCACTTGGAGTGTCTGCCCAATGCAGCAGCTGCGGAGTTGTCATACTCAACAATTTTCAAAAAATAGAGAATGAAAAGTACTCGTACTATAGCCAATCGTGAGCTTTTCGGCATTGTGCGCGACACATTGTTGGAGGGCAATACCGTACGCGTAGCTGTCAACGGTCAGAGTATGTTACCATTCTTTCGCAGCGGTTCAACAATCACGCTGCGCCCTGTTCGCGAAGAGGATATCCGCAAATACAGCGTAGTGATGGCCGATGCGGGCGATTCATTTGTGGTGCACCGCATAATAGAGGTGGGCGAAGACGAGGTTGTACTCCTCGGTGATGGCAACTACATAGGCACAGAGCGCGTCTCGCGCGATAAAATTTACGGCGTGGTCGATTGCTCCGCCATGCACATCTTCTTCGCTAAAATTTGGCTGTGGCTCCGTCCCGTACGTCGATATCCACTTGCGATATTCCGCAGAATACTATAAAAGCTACAAAACTATGAGGTGTCGCACTTTAAAGTACGACACCTCAATTTATTTAGGAATTAGTCTCTTGCTTAGAAGAGTGCTACAGCATATACTGTCAACTTCTTACTCTTAGGAGCACGTCCGACCGAGTTATTCTTCATATCAACAAACACAGCCGTATCTGCGTCGTGACCATTACATGCCCAACACGATGATTTATAAAGCTTAGCCAACTGTTTAAAAGTGAGCTTCTTGCCATCTTTAGTCAGTTCGTTGAGATACTTAAGCTCATCGGCCTCCGGCAAGCGCCAGCCATCGCCAAGACTCTTGCACCACTCGTTAGCGACCTTCCAATCGCCCTGTATGCTCTTAACCGAGATTAGCAGACCATGCTTATGTCCTTTATCGAAGAAACCTACGATTACACCCTCAGTCTCTTTGACTTTAACCACATCGCCAACTTTAAGTTGTTGCTCGCCACCTTGTATTTTGAACTCAACAGGCAACGTATATTTAACACGTACGGATTTTCCTTCATGGCTACCTGGTATCCAATTTGGCGAAGCTTTCAAAACGCGGATTACCTCCTCTGAAAGCGATTTATCTGGAGATTGAAGTATCTGTATCTCGGTAATTGAACCATCTTTTTCGACAACAAATTGTGCGAGTACTCGACCCTGGACACTCTTCTTCTGTGCGACTTCCGGATACCTCACTTGCGACATCACCCAATTACGAAAAGTCGTGAGGTTACCACCACGGAACGACGGCATCTTCTCAACCTTGACAAACGCCTGCTGCTCATCTGCGCTTTGTGCCGAGACAGACGTCACCGTAATTGCAGCAAGCAACAACGACAAAATTGACAACAAAAACCTCCTCATATCTGACGTCCGAATAGATTTAGACTATTCCCTGCCCTATTTCTTCTCCTTCAAGAGGTCGCGAATCTCGGTCAAGAGAATCTCCTCCTTGGTTGGCTCTGGTTCTGGAGCTGGTGCTGGTTCTGGAGCAGGAGCCTCTTCCTCCTTCTTCAACTTGATGCTTGTGAGGCGATTCATCGCCTTTACAATCATAAATACGCAGAATGCAAGAATTGCAAAATCCACAACCTGCTGAATAAACGCACCATATTTCCAAGTTACAGCCGGAATATCCACGCCATTCTCGACAGTAGCCTCCTTGAGCGTAAGGGTCAAGTCGCTAAAGTTTACCTTACCAATCAGCATGCCAATCGGCGGCATAAGGATGTCGTTTACCAACGATGTAACAATTTTTCCGAAGGCGCCACCGATGATAACACCGACTGCCATATCCATCACATTACCCTTGAGGGCAAATGCCTTAAAATCTTTCAAAAAGCCCATAAGTTTTCTCCTTATTTAAGTTAAACAAACTATCCAACAATAATCAACACAGCATCGGTTGCTACGTTGTCGCCCTCGGCAACAGCCACCTTCAAAACAGTACCTGCGTAGTCCGAAGTGATAGAGTTCTCCATCTTCATCGCCTCGAGAATTACAACCTCATCGCCAGCATTTACGGTGTCACCCTCCTTGACCTTCAACGAGATAACACGACCTGGGAGCGGAGCAACAACCTTATTGCCCACTACGGCCTTTGGTGCAGCCGGAGCCTCGACCTTTGCAGGAGCCTCGCCCAACTCGATAAGCACCGCGTCGGTAGCAACATTCTCGCCAGCAACAACCAAAATCTGCTTAACATAGCCCGCAGCGTCCGAAGTAATCGAATTCTCCATCTTCATCGCCTCCAATACAGCAACCTCCTGACCTACAGCTACAGCGTCACCTACCTTAACCTTGAACTCGATAACCTTACCAGGGAGTGGAGCAACGATTGTATGGCCCGTAATTGGCTGAGTCTTAGGCTCCGCAGCAGTTTCCTCCTTTGCAGGAGCCTCGGCAGCAACCTTCGCCTGGTAAGCCTTGGTCTTTACGCCTGTGAGGTATGGTTTTGCCACGAGTGGGAACAACTCCAACAACAACTCCTCCTTCTCGTTCTCAGCGAGCTTCACACCGCCTGCCTCAGGAAGTTCTGGATTTGGCTGATGCTGATACTTCGAAATATCGTAGTTGCTCTCCTCGCGAACACCGCAAATCTTGAAGCGGAACTCAGGGTCAATCTTCACCGGTGTAGTTCCGTACTCGCCCTTCACAAGGTTAACAAACTGATTGTTCTTTGTGGTGTACATTGCACGACCTGCCTTCAAGTCTAGGGCGCAGTTAACAGCCTGAGCACCAACAATCTGAGATGTAGGGGTTACAAGTGGTGGCAAACCTGCCGAAAGACGCACCTCAGGAATCAACTCCATAGCCTTTGGCAAGATATCCTCTGCCTTCAATGCCTGCAACTGTGCAACCATATTCGAGTACATACCGCCCGGAATCTCAGCCTCCTGAACGAGTTTGTTCGGAGCCGGGAAGCCGAAGTAAGCCTCAATTTTCTGTGCCGCGTCAAGCAATGCAACAAAGTCCTCCTTCTGAGCTGCAGCCACAGCCTTGTCGAGCAATGCGTCAACCTCTGCAGGGGTTGCATCGACAACCGGATTGAATGGTTTTGGAGCCGGTTTGTCAGCACCAAACACCGAGATATTCAACTCCGAGCGAATATCCTTCAACTGCTCGTTAATTTTAGCTACAGCCTCCATATTAACGCCCAAGTCGATACCGAGCTTCTGGCAGAAGAGGTAAATCAACTCTACTGCAGGAGCACCTGTACCACCACCAAACCACCAGCAGTTTGCATCAACTATATCTACGCCCGCAACGATAGCTGCATAAACCGACGCCAAACCGTAACCTGGTGTACAGTGAGTATGGAAATCAACGGGAACGTTCACCGCAGCCTTCAACTTCTTAACGAGTGCGCTGACACGCTGCGGCGGAATCAAGCCCGACATATCCTTGATAGTAATCATATCGGCACCCAAACCTGCCAATACCTTGGCCTTCTCTACGAAGTACTCATCGGTAAATACTGGAGCAGGATTCTTCTTGCCCATCAACTTCTGCAAGAACGAAAGTTTTGGATATTTAGGATCTACAGTGTAGCAAACTGCACAATCTGCGATACCACCATACTTCTTTACATATTTAATGGTCGATTTTACATTCTCGACGTCGTTCAAACAGTCGAAGATACGCATAATGCCGAGACCGCTCTCGATAGAGTTGCGGCAGAAGCCCTCGATAATCTCGTCGGTATATGGCGCATAACCAAATAAGTTTCGACCGCGCGACAAAGCAGTGAGCTTCGATACATCACCCACCTCCTTCTTGATACTCTCGAGACGATACCAAGGATTCTCGCCAAGGTAGCGCATTACCGAATCAGGCACTGCACCACCCCACACCTCCATAGCATAGAAGTGTGCATCTTTATAATAAGGTAAGCAGCGCTCTATCTGCGCTTGAGTCATACGCGTTGCGAAAGAAGACTGCTGTCCGTCTCGCAAGGTCAAATCTCTGATTTTAAGTGTTTTAGCCATAGTTTTAAGGTTTATTTGTTATTTTTATTTTCTTGCTCTAGGTTATTCGTAATAACAAAGTTAATAAATTTATAAGCAAAAAACAACAAAAAATAGGCAAAAAAGTTAAAAAAGAGCAAAGTTGATTTTAAAAATTTTTAAGAAGTTTCCCACGCAAAATCTGCACTTAAACCGCTTTTTCAAGATATTTTTGCTATATTTGTATTACGATTAAAACCCTTAAAACTCTTTTATTATGAAAAAAATTTGCATTTGCTTATTAGCTATTTTCTCTACAGGCGTTATTTGTGCTTCAGCACATAACAAAGGCGATATGTTCGCTGGCGGTAGCTTGGGTATTAGCACCTCATCGACTATCGTGAATGGCAACAGCGGCACAAGCCTCAATTTCGAAATTGCACCTGAATTTGGCTATTTCGTAATCGACAACCTCAAAGTCGGAGCATCAATCGCCTATGGTGTCAATTTTATGGATTCGGCGACTCACATCCTCTCTATTATGCCTAACATTGCTTACTATGTTAAGGTTTGCGACAAATTCTACTACACCCCAGGCTTGGAGTTGGGCTTTGTTTCAGGCTTCTCGGAGGATCTATCAATGCCAGGCTTCGGATTGGCTGCTAATTTGGGTAGCTTTGAGTTCCGCCCTGCCAACAAATTAGGCGTCTCGATGAATTTACTCTCGCTGTCGTATGTGCTTCTAACCTACAACAATAAGGACTACGGAGTACACTTCAATAGTAATGCTGTAAATTTCAGCCTCGGCATCAGCCCGTCTATAGGTCTAAAATATTACTTCTAGCACACCTAACATCAGGCTTAGTTATAAAGACACGGGTATCATTTTCGATACCCATGTCTTCTTTTGTGATATCATTGGTATAATAAACTAGTCTTCATTTGCGTTACATATATAAAACCATTGCATATGAAGAAGTTAATTATGATTGTTATGGCAGCACTATTTTCCATAACATTGCACGCCCAAAACAGAGTCTATTGCGAAATCGTAGAACACCCTATACCTTTCAGCAAGGATACGAAGATAACTATCGACTTTGGTCAAAAGCGAGAGAAAGCCATAAGGCAACAATTATTGGTTGATGAGAATGGTGAGAACTTGGTTTTCAACTCTAAGATTGATGCGCTCAACTATATGAACAAGTTGGGCTGGGAGTTCCTACAGGCCTACACCGTTGTATCGGGTAGCGATGGTGATAGCAAAAGTTACATTCATTGGCTCCTATACAAAGAGATAAATGGCGATGAGGATCCATACAAAGGAATTAGCACAAAGGAGATTCACGAAAAGAGCAAAAAATAGACTTTCTATATTCCACACAACCACGGGTATCGTTTTCGATACCCGTATTTTTTTTGTGAGTTTAGAGAGCTTAGGGAAGTTAAGGAGATTAAGGTGTTTCCCTAATTTCTCTAAATTCTCTATTATCCCTATTACCCCTAACAACCCTACTCGTGAGCTTAACTTGCCAAGCAACATAAGCCCCCTTTACAGAAAGGGGGTTTGGGGGATAGGTAACACATATGGTGGCGGCCTGCCGCCTCTTTAAGACAAAAAGCCCGACACTTGTCGGGCTATCCAAATAGGCTTGGCTTGTGCATAGCACAAAAAAAAGCCAAACCTATTTGGTTTGGCTTAAAGAGGCGGCTACCTACTCTCCCACGGGAAAACCGCAGTACCATCGGCGCGAGTGAGCTTAACTTCTCTGTTCGGAATGGGAAGAGGTGGAACCTCACCGCTATAACCACCTAAAGTATTTTTAGGTCTTGTATTCGCAAGAGCCAGGGATATTTGTTCAAGCAGTCTCCTTCTGCTAGATTTTGACACTCAACAGGAAATGAGATAAAGATTTGTATAAAAAAGCCGTTCGGGTAATTAGTACTGCTCGACTTTGACATTACTGTCTTTACATCTGCAGCCTATCAACGTAGTAGTCTCCTACGCCCCTCAAGGGAAGA
>JAZRPA010000007.1:0-199950 GCA_045648965.1 Alistipes sp.
TTGTATCGCCGTGTTATTATCCGTAATAACCGTCTTAAGCGTCTTATCGAGATTAAGGCTCCCGAGGTTATCCTTCGTAACGAGAAGCGTATGTTGCAGGAGGCTGTCGATTCATTGTTCGACAACTCTCGCAAGAGCAACGCCGTTAAGAACGAGAGCAACCGCGCGTTGAAGTCTTTGTCAGACTCATTGAAGGGTAAGCAGGGACGTTTCCGTCAGAACTTGCTCGGTAAGCGTGTTGACTACTCGGCTCGTTCGGTTATCGTCGTAGGTCCAGAGTTGAAGATGCACGAGATGGGTATGCCGAAGGATATGGCTGCAGAGTTGTACAAGCCATTTATCATTCGTAAGCTCATCGAGCGTGGTATCGTTAAGACTGTTAAGTCGGCAAAGAAGATTATCGATAGAAAGGACCCTGTAATCTGGGGCATTTTGGAGAACGTAATCAAGGGTCACCCAGTATTGATGAACCGTGCTCCTACCCTTCACCGTTTGGGTATCCAGGCATTCCAGCCTAAGTTGATCGAGGGTAAGGCAATGCAGTTGCACCCACTCTCATGTACTGCGTTTAACGCGGACTTCGACGGTGACCAGATGGCGGTGCACTTGCCACTCGGCAACGCTGCAATCTTGGAGGCTCAGCTCTTGATGCTCGGTTCACACAACGTCCTCAACCCAGCGAACGGTGCGCCTATTACCGTACCATCGCAGGATATGGTCCTCGGTCTCTACTACATTACCAAGGCTCGTCCGGGTGTTAAGGGTGAGGGCTTGGCATTCTACGGTCCTGAGGAGGCAATTATCGCCTACAACGAGGGTCGCGCAGATATTCACGCTACAGTTAAGTGCCGTGTTCGCGACATCGACGAGAATGGCAACCCTGTAACCGTATTGAAGGAGACTACTATCGGTCGTATCCTCGTTAACCAGGTTGTACCTGAGGAGGTTGGATACGTTAACACCTTGCTCACCAAGAAGTCGCTCCGTGACATTATCTCGGACGTGATGAAGAAGGCGGGTGCCGACAAGGTAGCGAAGTTCCTCGACGATATCAAGAATATGGGTTACCAGATGGCATTCCGCGGAGGTTTGTCGTTTAACCTTGAGGCTGTGATTATTCCACAGTCGAAGGAGAAGCTCGTTCAGGAGGGATATGAGAAGGCAGATGCCATTATCGACGACTATAACATGGGTCTTATCACCAATAACGAGCGTTACAACCAGATTATCGACGTTTGGACAAGCGTAAACAACAAGCTCACCAAGGAGGTAGTTGAGACCTTGACCAAGAACGATGACGGATTTAACCCTGTATATATGATGCTTGATTCTGGAGCGCGTGGTTCGCGAGAGCAGATTCGTCAGCTCTCGGGTATGCGTGGTCTGATGGCGAAGCCGCAGAAGTCAGGTGTTGAGGGTGGTCAGCAGGTTATCGAGAACCCGATCTTGTCGAACTTTAAGGAGGGTCTTTCGGTGTTGGAGTACTTTATCTCTACCCACGGTGCTCGTAAGGGTTTGGCGGATACCGCGTTGAAGACTGCCGATGCAGGTTACTTGACTCGTCGTTTGGTTGACGTTGCACAGGACGTTATCGTTAATGAGGAGGATTGTGGTACATTGCGTGGTTTGACAGCTACTGCTATCAAGCGTAACGACGATATTGTTCAGACTCTCTACGATCGTATCCTCGGCCGTACAGCGTTGAACGATGTTATCCACCCAATCACCGGTGAGGTTATCTGCAACGCAGGTGACGAGATTACTGAGGCTATCGCTGAGGCAATCGAGAACTCGCCAATCGAGTCTGTAGATATTCGTTCGGTGCTCACTTGCGTATCGCGTCACGGTGTTTGTGCTAAGTGTTACGGACGTAACCTCTCTACCGCTCGTCCGGTACAGAAGGGTGAGGTTGTCGGTGTTATCGCAGCACAGTCTATCGGTGAGCCAGGTACACAGCTTACACTCCGTACCTTCCACGTCGGTGGTGTTGCGGGTGGCTCGACTGTCGAGACAAATGTTGTTTCGAAGTATGAGGGTCGCCTCTATATCGACGACTTGCGTACCGTTAAGGGTAAGAACGCACAGGGCGAGGCTATCAATATCGTAGTTTCGCGTCAGTCGGAGTTGCGCATCGTTGATCCTAAGACTGAGATTGTTCTCTATACTCACGCATTGCCATATGGCTCGACCATCTTCAAGGCAGAGGGCGAGATGGTTGCGAAGGGCGATTTGATCTGCGAGTGGGATCCATACAACGCAGTTGTTGTTGCCGAGACCGACGGTAAGGCACTCTATGACAATGTCATCGAGGGTGTTACCTATCGTGAGGAGCGCGACGAGCAGACAGGTTTGGCTGAGCGCGTAATCATCGACTCGAAGGATCGTACCAAGAGCCCAGTTATTAAGATTGTAGACAAGAACGGCGAGGAGGTTAAGGCTTACAACTTGCCAGTTAATGCACACGTTGCTGTTAAGGATAACGCTAAGATTCACATTGGTGACATCATCATCAAGATCCCACGCGTTGTTGGTAAGGGCGGCGGCGATATCACCGGAGGTCTTCCACGAGTTACTGAGTTGTTCGAGGCTCGTAACCCATCGAACCCAGCAATCGTATCGGAGATCGATGGTGAGGTAACATTCGGCAAGATCAAGCGTGGTAACCGCGAGATCGTCATCACAGCGAAGGACGGCGAGATTAAGCGCTACCTCGTGCCACTCTCACGTCAGATTATCGTTCAGGAGAACGACTATGTACGTGCAGGTATGGCGTTGTCGGACGGTGCAATCACTCCAAGCGATATTCTCCGCATCCTCGGACCTACCAAGGTTCAGGAGTACATCGTAAACGAGGTACAGGAGGTTTACCGTATGCAGGGTGTAAAGATCAACGACAAGCACTTTGAGGTTATCGTTCGTCAGATGATGAACAAGGTTCAGATCGAGGATCCAGGAGATTCGCGCTTCTTCGAGAACCAGATTGTCGATAAGTGGGAGTTCATGGACGTGAACGATGAGTTGTACGACAAGGTAGTTGTTACTAACGCCGGTGACTCGACAAATGTTCACCCAGGACAGATTATCTCGATGCGTAAGTTGCGCGATGAGAATTCGTCGTTGAAGCGTCGCGATATGAAGTTGGTAGAGACCCGTCCAATCGTTTCGGCTACTTCGAACCAGGTTCTCCAGGGTATTACCCGTGCGGCATTGCAGACTTCGAGCTTCATCTCGGCTGCATCGTTCCAGGAGACTACCAAGGTGCTCAATGAGGCTGCAATTCAGGCGAAGAGCGACCCATTGGCTAACCTTAAGGAGAACGTTATCTGCGGTCACCTTATCCCAGGTGGTACAGGTCTCCGCGAGTATGACAATCTCGTAGTAGGTCTCAAATCGGACCTAGAGTTCTTGATCTCTAATCAGAAATAATCTGAAGATTAAATAGCAAAAAACTCGGGGCGAAATCTCCGAGTTTTTTTATTGCTTAGCGACGCACATTTTTCTGCTTTTTTGGCGTTACCCCATAGAGCCAACTTTGGTTGGCGACGCCATAGAAGTCGCTTGCGACTAACGCTATAGAACGCCGCAGGCGTGACGCCATTACCGCCCCACTTTCTTATCGAATTTTTCGTAAATGTTTGGTAGAGTGAGAAATAATGTGTATCTTTGCAGGCTCGAAAAATAGTTTTTGTCGAGTAACTGACATGATGTGATGACCGGCTGACGGCGCTAAGTTATTGGTACTGTTGGGGTTAGAAGCGAAAGTACTGCAAGGTGAACATCGCTTCCAAACAAGGGAGGTATTCGGATACGAAAGGTCTGAATGTCTGCCTTTAGGTCGTGAAATCTGGTGGTTAAGCGGCAAAAATAGAGTATAATAAACAATTTTTTAATTTAATTTTTAACTTTTAATTCTTTACAGTTATGACAGATCCAATTGCGGATTTTTTGACGAGAATTAGAAACGCAGTGAAAGCCAACCACAAGGTGGTTGTAGCTCCTGGCTCAAAAATTAAAGAGGCCATCACTCGAATTCTCTTCGAGCAGGGTTATATCCTTGCTTACAAGTTTGACAAGGATGAGAAGGGTCACCCAATCATCAAGATTGCATTGAAGTGGAACGAGAAGACCAACGCTATCAAGGATTTGAAGCGTGTATCGCGTCCAGGTTTGCGTCAGTACTCTTCGGTTGCTGATATGCCACGCGTAATCAACGGCCTCGGAACTGCAATCGTATCGACTTCTAAGGGTATCATGACAGGCGCACAGGCTGTACGTGAGAACGTTGGAGGCGAGGTATTGTGCTACATTTATTAATCTTTTAAAAACCAAAACAAAATGTCAAGAATTGGTAAATTACCTGTAATCTTACCTGCTGGTGTTGAGGTAACTATCGCACCAGACAACACGGTAAGCGTGAAAGGGCCACTTGGGACACTGAGCCAGAAGGTTGACTCAGATATTACTGTTGAGGTCGGTACTGCTATTGCAAAGGAGAGCGGTGCGGAGGTTCCTGCAGTGATTGTCACTCGCCCTACAAACCAACCGCGTCATCGCTCGTTGCACGGTCTTTATCGTGCGCTCATCAACAATATGGTTGTTGGTGTATCGAAGGGATACGAGATTAAGCAAGAGTTGGTAGGTGTCGGTTTCAAAGCAGAGGTTAAGGGAGATGTTCTCGAGATGAGCCTCGGCTACTCGCACGACACATATTTGAAGCTTCCAAAGGAGGTAACAGCAACTGCAGTAACCGAGAAGAAGGGTGCTCCTATCGTAACTTTGAAGAGTGCTGACAAGCAGCTCATCGGTCAGGTAGCAGCAAAGCTTCGTTCGTTGCGTAAGCCTGAGCCATACAAGGGTAAGGGTATTAAGTTCGTAGGTGAGGTTATCCGTCGTAAGGCTGGTAAGTCTGCAAATGCTAAATAATAAAGGAGGATAAGTTATGTCATTGAATAAGATTGAAAGAAGAGAGAGAATCAAGATGCGCATACGCAAGGTCGTAAGCGGAACATCTGAGCGTCCTCGTATGACTGTATTCCGTAGCAACAAGCAGATTTATGTACAGTTTATCGATGACCTTGCTGGTGTAACTTTGGCAACAGCTTCGTCGTTGGAGTTGGCTGCAGAGACAGCAGGAAAGAACAAGTGTGAGGTAGCAGCATTGGTAGGTGCGTTGGCAGCTAAGAAGGCTATCGAGAAGGGTATCTCGGCAGTAGCATTCGACCGTAACGGCTATCTCTATCACGGACGAGTAAAAATGTTGGCAGACGCAGCTCGTGAGGGCGGTCTTAAATTCTAAGAAGCGATATGGCAAATACAAATGTAAAGAAAGTAAACACAGGCGACCTCGGCGAGTTGAAAGAGCGTCTCGTTGGTATCAACCGTGTAACAAAGGTTACAAAGGGTGGTCGTACATTCAGCTTCTCTGCAATTGTTGTAGTAGGTAACGAGAACGGTGTTGTAGGCTATGGCCTCGGTAAGGCATCGGAGGTTGCTTCGGCTATCGCAAAGGGTACAGAGGATGCAAAGAAGAACTTGGTTCGTATTCCTGTAATCAACGGCACAATTCCTCACAAGCAGGAGTTCCGTTTTGGTGGTTCTGAGGTTATGATTCGTCCAGCTGCACAGGGTACCGGTATCATCGCTGGTGGTGCTATGCGTGCTGTATTGGAGTCAGTAGGTATCAAGAACGTGCTCGCAAAGAGCAAGGGTTCGTCTAACCCACACAACCTCGTTAAGGCTACCGTAGGTGCACTCTGCGAGTTGCGCGACGCATACACTGTTGCTCAGACTCGTGGCATCTCGCTCAAACAAGTGTTTAACGGTTAATTTTAAGGAAGAACTATGGCAACATTGAAGATTACACAGATTAAGAGCCGCATCGGTGCAACTGCAAAGCAGTGCGCAAACCTCGATGCACTCGGACTCCACAGAATTAACCACTCGGTAACTCACAGCGATTCAGCTATCATCTTGGGTATGTTGAACAAAGTGAAGCACTTGGTAACTGTTGAGGTTGTAGAGGAGAAGGCTCCTGCAAAGAAGGCAGTAAAGGCTGAGGCTCCAGTAGTAGAGGCTCCAGCAGTAGAGGAGGCTCCAAAGGCTGAGAAGAAGGCTCCTGCAAAGAAGGCCCCTGCAAAGAAGGCTGAGGCAGCAGAGAAGGCTCCTGCAAAGAAGCCTGCCGCAAAGAAAGTAACAAAGACAAAGAAGGAGGAATAGTAAATGGAACTCAATAATCTTAAACCCGCAAAGGGTTCGACACACCACGATAAGCGTGTAGGCCGTGGTGCAGGTTCGGGACACGGAGGCTATTCGACCCGTGGTAACAAGGGTGCACAGTCTCGTTCTGGATATTCGCAGAAGTTGGGCTTCGAGGGAGGTCAGATGCCATTGCAGCGTCGTCTTCCTAAGTTCGGTTTCACTAATATCAAAAGAGTAGAGTTTAAGCCAATCAACCTCTCAACTCTCGAGGCTCTCGTAGCAAAGAGCGGTGTAAACGAGGTAAATATCGACACATTGGTAGCTGCAGGTTTTGTATCGGGCAACGACCGTGTGAAGATTTTGGGCAATGGTACCTTGACTGCAGCATTGACAGTTACAGCTCACGCTTTTTCGAAGAGCGCAGAGGCAGCTATTGTTGCAGCAGGTGGTAGCATCGTAAAGTTGTAAAACAGGCTAAAACCTAAATTTTTATGAAAAAGTTTATAGAGACAGTCAATAATATATTCAAAATCGAGGAGTTGCGTAAGCGTATCGTTTACACAGTTCTCTTGATTTTGGTGTATCGTTTGGGCTGTCATGTGGTAATTCCGGGCATCGATCCTAACGGATTGGGAGGATTGGAACAACAGACAGAGGGTGGTCTCGTAGGCCTCCTGAACGTATTCTCTGGTGGTGCATTTGCCAATGCTTCTATCTTTGCCCTTGGAGTTATGCCATATATCACTGCTTCGATTATCATTCAGCTCCTCGGCATGATGGTTCCTGCCGTTCAGAAGATGATGAAAGAGGGAGAGAGCGGTCGCCGCAAGATGAACAATTGGACCCGCCTTTTGACCATCGCAGTATTGGCTATTCAGGGCCCAGCCTACTTGGCAAACCTTCGCCAGCAGGCTCCTGGAGCTTTTATCTTCAACGATGGAAGTGCGGTTTGGTTCACCATCTATGCAATCTTGCTCCTCATCGCGGGTACAATGTTCGTGATGTGGCTCGGCGAGAAGATTACCGACAAGGGTATCGGTAACGGCGTATCGTTGATAATCATGATCGGTATCGTGTCTCGATTGCCGCTCGCCTTCGGTCAGGAGGTTGCTGCACAGTTCAAGACCGGTTCGGTAATTATGGTTGTCGTGGAGATCGCACTTCTCTTCGTGATATTTATGGCAACCATTGCAGTAGTACAGGCAGTTCGCAAGATTCCTGTACAGTATGCGAAGCGTATTGTTGGCAACAAGCAGTACGGTGGTGTTCGTCAGTACATTCCGTTGAAGATGAATGCGGCAAACGTAATGCCAATCATCTTTGCACAGGCACTGATGTTTATCCCAATGCTTATTCCTGGCATCTCTGGTAGCTTTACCAGCGCAACAGGTTTGTGGTACAACGTTACTCTCGCAGTGTTGGTAATCGTATTTACTTATTTCTATACTGCGATTATCATCAACCCTCAGCAGATGGCAGAAGATATGAAGCGTAATGGCGGCTTTGTTCCAGGCATCAAGCCAGGTAAGGCAACCGTTTCGTATATCGACGGCATTCTGACTCGAATCACCCTTCCAGGCTCAATCTTCCTTGCACTCGTAGCAATTATGCCATCGATTGCAATGTTGCTTGGCATTCAGCAGGGATTTGCATACTTCTTCGGAGGTACATCGTTGTTGATCATGGTGGGTGTGGTTCTTGACACTCTACAGCAGATAGAGAGCCACCTTTTGAATCGTCACTATGACGGTCTTATGAAGACCGGACGTATTCAGGGTCGCCACTAAAAAAAGGCCAAAACATCGAGTTGGAAGATGATATATCTGAAAACAGAAGAAGAGATCGAGTTGCTCCGTGAGAACAACATTTTGGTGAGCAAGACGCTCGCCGAGGTTGGTCGCCACATTAAACCGGGCGTAACCACGAAGCAGCTGGATAGAATCATTGAAGATTTTATCCGTTCAAACGGCGCAACTCCGGCTTTTCTTGGATACCAAGGCTATCCTGCCTCAGCTTGTATTTCGATCAACGAGCAGGTAGTACACGGTATTCCTTCGGACGACATCGTAATAAAAGAGGGCGATATTGTATCGGTCGATGTAGGTACATTTATGAAGGGGTTTGTGGGTGATTCGGCATATACGTTTGCCGTAGGCGAAGTTTCGGACGACGTTCGACAACTTCTGGAAGTCACCAAAGAGGCTCTTTATAGAGGTACAGCACAGGCTAAGGCAGGAAATCGCGTAGGCGACATTTCCGCAGCTGTGCAAGACTACGCTGAGAGTTTCGGATACGGCGTAGTGCGCGAGTTGGAAGGACACGGACTGGGTCGAAAAATGCACGAAGAGCCAGGGGTGCCCAATTACGGTTCGCGAGGCAGAGGTCCCCTCTTGAAGGAGGGCATGGTCATCTGCATAGAGCCGATGATTACGATGGGAAATCGAGCGATAGTGTTTGAGCGCGACGGCTGGACAGTCAGAACGCGCGACCGCAAGCCATCAGCACACTTCGAGTTTGCAGTGGCAATTCGCAAGAATGGTCCCGATGTGCTTACAGATTTTAGTATTATCGAAAATTCACTTTAACAAAAAAGCGAAAACTCAAAATGGCAAAACAGACTGCTATTGAAAGGGACGGAACTGTAACCGAGGCATTGTCGAATGCGATGTTTCGCGTAGAGTTGGATAACGGACACGTTATCACCGCCCATATCTCTGGAAAGATGCGTCAGCACTACATTAAGATCCTTCCCGGAGATAAAGTAAAAGTGGAGATGACTCCTTATGATTTGAGTAAGGGTCGTATATCCTTTAGGTACAAATAACAAAAGATTGCTTGAAAAATTATGAAAGTAAAAGCATCAATCAAGAAGAGAAGCGAGGATTGCAAGATTGTTCGTCGCAAGGGTAAGCTCTATGTGATTTGCAAGAAGAATCCTAAGTTCAAAATGCGCCAAGGGTAAATAAAAAACTTTTTAATTAAAAAAAGAAAAAAGAAAATTTATGGCACGTATAGTCGGTGTAGATTTACCAAAGAATAAGCGAGGTGAGATTGGCTTGACCTACATTTATGGTATTGGTCGTAGCACAGCTCAGAAGATCCTCGACAAGTGTGGCATTAGCTACGATGTAAAGGTAGATGAGTGGACAGATGAGCAGGTCGGAGCAATCCGTGCAGCTATCGCCGAGATGGATATCAAGGTAGAGGGTGAGGCTCGTTCGCTCGTACAGTTGAACATTAAGCGTTTGATGGATATCGGTTGCTACCGTGGTATCCGTCACCGTATCGGTCTTCCAGTTCGTGGTCAGAGCACAAAGAACAACGCTCGTACACGTAAGGGTAAGAAGAAGACTGTAGCAAATAAGAAGAAGGCAACTAAGTAATAGTGAAGAATTATGGCAAAGAAAACAACATCAGTTAAGAAGAAGGTCGTTAAGGTTGGTGCGAATGGCATGGCTTTCGTACACTCTACCTTCAACAATGTCATCATTACCATCACTAACGAGGTTGGTGAGGTTATCAGCTGGTCGTCGGCCGGTAAGATGGGCTTCCGTGGTTCGAAGAAGAACACTCCTTATGCAGCACAGACTGCAGCAGCAGACTGCGCAAAGGTTGCCTTTGATATGGGATTGCGTAAGGTTAAGGTTTATGTGAAGGGTCCAGGTCAGGGTCGTGAGAGTGCAGTACGTACAATTCACGGTGCAGGCATCGAGGTTACAGAGATTATCGACGTAACTCCATTGCCACACAATGGCTGCCGCGCTCCAAACCGTCGTCGTGTATAATGCTCGAAGGCGATAAGAAGAATCACTGAAAAACTTAATCAAACAAAAAAAGTAAATTACAATGGGAAAGTATATAGGACCAAAAACTCGAATCGCCCGCCGCTTTGGTGAGGCAATTTATGGTGCCGACAAGTCTCTCGACAAGCGTAATGTACCACCGGGACAGCACGGTCTTGCACGCAAGCGTAAGAAGGTTTCTGAGTACGGCGTACAGTTGAGCGAGAAGCAGAAGGCAAAGTACACCTATGGTTTGTTGGAGAAGCAGTTTGCACGCACTTACGATGCAGCTGCTCGTATGGGTGGTATCACCGGTGAGAACTTGTTGAAGTTGTTGGAGTGCCGTTTGGACAACGTAGTATATCGTCTTGGCATCGCTCCAACTCGTGCAGCAGCACGTCAGTTGGTTTCGCACCGTCACATCTGTGTTAATGGTAATGTAGTTAATATTCCATCGTACTCGTTGCGTATTGGCGATGTAGTATCGGTACGCGAGAAGTCGAAGACTTTGGAGGTAATCACTGAGTCGTTGCTCGGCACAAACCACAGCCGCTATTCTTGGTTGGAGTGGGACGGTGCTTCGATGAGCGGAAAGTTCTTGGCTCGTCCAGAGCGTGAGGAGATTCCTGAGAACATCAAGGAGCAGTTGATCGTCGAGTTGTACTCTAAATAGTAACTAATTAACACACAATAAATTATGGCAATTTTAGCGTTTCAAAGACCCGAGAAGGTAATCGTAGTAGAATCGACTGCATCGTTCGGAAAGTTCGAGTTCCGTCCGTTGGAGCCAGGCTATGCGATGACTATCGGTAATGCTTTGCGCCGAGTGTTGCTCTCTTCATTGGAGGGTTACGCTATCACAACCGTTAAGGTTGACGGCGTTGACCACGAGTTTGCCGCTATTCCGGGCGTAATGGAGGATATGTTGAATATCATCTTGAATCTCAAGCAGATTCGCTTCATTCGCACCGTCGAGAATCAGGATTTCGAGAAGGCTACAATCAACGTAGCTGGTGTAACTGAGCTCACAGCGGGTTACATCTCGAACTTCTTGACCTCGTTCAAGGTTCTCAATCCGGAGTTGGTAATTTGCCACCTCGCTCCAGGTTCGAAGATGCAGCTCACCATCACAATTGGTAAGGGTCGTGGCTATGTACCTGCAGAGGAGAATACACCGGAGAACGCAGAGTTTGGTTTGTTGCCAATCGACTCGATTCACACTCCAATCGTGAATGTAAAGTATTCGCGTGAGGACTATCGAGTAGAGCAGCGCACCGACTATGAGAAGTTGAACCTTGAGATTACAACTGATGGCTCTATCAAGCCGAAGGAGGCTTTGAAGGAGGCTGCAAAGATTCTTATCCAGCACTTTATGCTCTTCTCTGACGAGAAGATGACTATCAACCTCGACGAGGTTTCTTCGGAGGCTGAGTTGAACGAGCCAGAGTTGCACATGCGACAATTGCTCAAGACCAAGTTGGTAGACAAGGATTTGAGCGTGCGTGCTCTCAACTGCCTTAAGGCTGCAGATGTAGAGACCATTGGTGATTTGGTTAAGCTCAATCGCAATGACCTTCTCAAGTTCCGTAACTTTGGTAAGAAGTCGCTCACAGAGCTCGACGCTTTGTTGGCATCGCTCGACTTGAAGTTCGGAATGGATGTATCAATTTACAAACTTGATAAAGAATAATTATGAGACACAATAAGAATTTCAATCATCTCGGCCGTCAGGCGGGACACCGTAAGGCGATGTTGTCGAACATGGCATCGTCTTTGATTCTCCACAAGCGCATCGAGACGACTGTTGCAAAGGCAAAGGCTGTACGTCAGTTCATCGAGCCACTCGTAACTCGTTCGAAGGAGGATACAACCCACTCGCGCCGTATCGTTTTCTCGTACCTCAAGCAGAAGGAGGCAGTTACTGAGTTGTTCCGTACAATCGCTCCGAAGATTGCAGAGCGTCCAGGCGGTTACACTCGTATTTTGAAGACTGGCTTCCGTTTGGGTGACGGTGCTGATATGTGTATCATCGAGTTCGTTGATTTCAACGAGGCATACACACTCGGCGTAACTCCAACAGCTGTTGCAACTGAGGCTAAGCCAAAGACTCGCCGTTCGCGTGCGAAGAAGGCTACCGATGCAGTTGAGGACGCAACTGTAGTAAAGGCTCCTAAGGCAAAGGCTCCTAAGGCTGCTGCTGCAAAGGCTACTGCTGCAAAGGTTGCGAAGAAGACTAACGTTGGCAAGAAAATGTAAAAAAGCATTTTAAGCAGCGATAGCTTCGTTGCACTTCGATAATCCGCTTGCTCACATACGCTTAAGTATGCTGCGCAAGCGGATTTCTTGTGCGCCTTACTCTCATCTACTTAAAATGCTTTTTTTCGTTGGTGGAAGATAGAGCGGACTCGGTTTCTTGTTTGGCTTTAATTTCCCTATATTCCCTAAACTCCCTAAACTCCCTACCTCCTCCCCTCTAATAAAATTTTAAGTTTCAACTTTTTTTGTTATCTTTGCAATAGAAACCCCTTAATAATGAGAGGCTATGAAGAGATTATTGTTGGTGGTGATGTTGCTCTTGTCTGCTACATCGTGCAGTTTTGTGGAGAACGTACTCGATAAATTCGACATCGAGATTGGCAAACCCAAGACCGAGCGCCGTCGTGTGACTCGCACGCCACGCGTTGTCAATAGGGTATATAGCTACGCCTACGAAGGTCATCTCAATATTCGCGAAACGCCATCATTCAATGCTAGGATTATAGGCAAATTTCGCAATGGACCCGAAGGGGGCAATCTTCTTCAGGACCTCGGTGGTTGGAGTCAAGTCGAGGTAAATGGCGTTGTTGGCTACGTAGTCTCGCGTTATCTGAAACGTACTCCTACAATCCCTTACACCGGCCGCGTCGGTCTTAGTTGGATAGAGGGGTGCTGGTGGCAGTTCTATGGATATTGTATTTTTAATAATGGCTACTGGGAGAAGGGCTATAATGCTGCATTCGAGATGGGCTACTATATAATGCAGAATAATGAAGTGAAACTTGTTACAGTGTGCTACAAACCAGATGCATATAAAGAAGAATGGGTTAAGGCAGACCCTAATGACCCTAATAATATTACAATACTCAAAATCGACGAGTGTGCTCGCACACTCGGTGGGGGAAGTAAGATGACGTTTGTACCGCGTGACGATGAGTATGATGATTATCCATTCATACATAGTCTAGCTGACTTTAGAGAGCATGGCAAGTATGTTGCTAAGAAAGTCAGCGCCTATATGTCAAAATAGAAACAATAAAAACCGAATAAACTATGAAAAGAGTACTTTTAACCCTATTGGTTGCGATTTTTGCATTGGGCATTTCGTTCGAGGCGAAGGCATGGGGCACTGTGGCGCACCATGCGGCGGTATATATGGCGGAGCAAAATCTCACTCCGACAACTAAGAAGGAGATTGGTAAATATCTCAACCACACGCTCACCTACTATGCTACGTGGATGGATCACTATCGCAGCACTATTCCATACGAGCCACTCGATTGGTGGCATAACGTGGCTGTTGATGAGAAGAACAACATTATCGAGTTGGACGGCCATAGCGGATACGTGCAGCTTACCCGCATCTTGGAGGAGATGAAGGATTACAAGAACATGCCTGATTCGCTCGTCGCACTCAATATCAAGCTCATCACCCATATCGCAGTCGATCTTCACTGTCCATCGCACAATCGCTATTTGGCACCGCCTTACGACTGGAAGAAGCCGCAGTGGCACCCTAACTACTCGCAGGGCTTGAAGTTTAAGTATAACGGCAAGAAACAGGGCTATCACGGCTTCTGGGACAACTCGCCTGCACTCTTCCACAAGGGCTGGCACTGCGAGAAGTTCAACGAGGAGTTGAACGTATTGTCGAAGCGCGAGATAAAGAAGATTTGCAAGGGCTCGCTTAAGGATTGGGTTAAGCAGTGCGTGCAGGATAACCGCGCATCGTTCAAGTATATCGTTGCGGGTGAGGATTTTGCCAAAATTCCGAAGGAGCAGCACGATGAGATGGTTGCACTCTCTGACCGTCAGCTTCAACTTGCAGGCTATCGATTGGCGTTCTTGTTGAACAGCATCTTCGATCCGGGAAAGAAATAGTATAATCAGGCATTTTCGGCGTTACGCAAGCTAAAAAACGTCATTCCGAAGGAGCGTAGCGACTGTGGGAATCTTCCACTTTTTAATTAAGACAATAAGGGAGATTGCCGCGGCTTGTACCAAGCCTCGCAATGACGAGGGGTGTTAAATAGCAAGCCGAGAGTATATGAATTTATAGATAATTTACTAACTTTGTAAAAATAATAAAGATTTTAGCCTATGAAACATTGCGTATAGTTTGATACGCACAATTTAGACATATCGAAAAAGCGTTTTAGCTTTATTCTGTTTACTCAAAAGTTTGGCGACTAAAAAGACTGACACGAATATTGCAGAAATGCTCACGCTTAATCGGCGTGGGCTTTTGGTTATTCTGTCTGTCGGGTTACGCCAAACACCTTGAGTAAGGAATACACTAAAAGTACCGCGCTTTTTTTTGTGCGTATTTTTTGAGAGTTCAAGGTACGACGGAGTAACCGAAAAGCCGTAAAGTGAGTAGGAGATAAAAACTTAAATCAAAAACAATGAAAAAAATATTTTTATTATTAGTCGGGGTAATTTGCTCAATTGTTTGCATTCGTGCCACCGAACTTACTAACTATTCATCGAATAGTGGTTGCGTTGAGATGTTGACAAGTGATGCTGTTTATTGGGAAGGTTCTGTAACAAAAAATGATGGCAGTCACGCTGCTCCTCATCGAATCTATATAAATGTATACAGATCCCATAATATGTGTGATTCTTTTGTCGCTCATGTTTATCTTTATGAGTACGGCGAAAAGGTATATAAAGGAGAGTTTATTGTGAAAACATCTCAAAGAAAAGGCTATGGTTATTATATAACATATAGTGGTAGTGATTATTATTTTAACATGTAATATAACAGATAATAGCTACTAATATACAAAGTGGCGTATGTAGTGAACCATATAGTTCCTTCATACGCCTTTATTATTCGTGGTGGTAGGGTTCGCCTTTGATAATCGTGAAGGCGCGATAGAGCTGTTCGGTGAAGATGGCTCGCACAATCTGATGCGAGAAGGTCATCTTCGAGAGCGATAGCTTGCCATTCGCACGCGCATATACCGTCTCCGAGAAGCCGTACGGACCACCAATCATCAGCACCAAGCGACGCACGCCACTATTCATTCGCTTCTGCAGCCACTGCGCAAAGGCCATACTGCGCATCTCCTCGCCAGCCTCGTCGAGCAGTACCACATAGTCTGCCGCTGTAATATCTTTTAGGAGCATCTCTCCCTCAGCCGCCTTTTGTTGCTGCTCCGACAAATTCTTCGTGTTGCGCAAATCGGGCAGATAGGTGATACCGAACTTGGTATAGTGGTTTATGCGCTTTGAGTACATCTGCACCAGCGCATCGACCTCCTTCATGTCAGTTTTACCTACGACGATCAACTCTATATTCATAAATTATCAATTTGAGCCGATTTTGGTCACTTGGAGATTCCTGTTTTCCGTTATCTAAAGATTAGCATCACTGTTCCACTCGCCATCAGCCGAGGTGCAGATGATTGCGCGATTTTTCTCTACGCCCTTGAGCCACTGGTACGCCTTGTACATATTGTAGCCATTGCCTGCCTGATCGCCACCGAGGGCGTAGGCGATAATGCACGAGTGGTTGCGAGTGCGATAGTACATCGCCTTTACACGTGCGAGGTACTCACCCAAAAGCTCAGGGTTGTTCGACGGCGTGCCGCCAATTTTGCGGTTTGTAGGCTCTGCGGTAGGGTTGATGCTGGCACGCTCGATGACATAGATGCCAAGGCTGTCGCAGATGTCGTAGAACCACTCCGGCTGCGGATTGTCGGGAAGTAGGGTGTTTATACCCTTGGCCTTCAACTCCTTAATCTCGGCAAGCGCCTTGTCGTAGGTGGTGCTGGCGTTGTAGCGTGCCGACTTTACCTCAACGACCTCGCCATTGCGAAGCAACTTGCCATCGGCAAATGTCGAAGTGCCGGCGCCGACATTGAACGAGATATACTCACGTGGCTTGCCGTCGCGCTTTGTGTAGAGGGTCAAGCGATAGAGCTTAGGGCTCTTGTTGCTCCACAAAAAGCGGCTCTCCTCGCCGAGCGAGATGCGAACACGCAGTGTGTCGATGCTTCGTCCCGCCACCGAGAAGTCGCGTACCGAGTAATCTATCAGCTTGTTCTCCGGCGAGTAGATGTCGTATCCCACCTGAACGACCTCCTCGAAGTTAAAATCGTTTCGTACGGCAATATCCAGCTCTAAGGCGAGTTTCTTGTCGTTCTGCACGATGCGGGCATCGTAGTCGAAGATATGCTTGCGGTGCTGAGCAAAGAGGTATGAACCTGCGAACTGCTCTACCTCATTCGCCTGTGCGCCAACATTCAACTCCTTGCACTGCGACTCTCGCACGAGCATCAAAATCTCATTGTCGCCCTGACGAAGGTATGGCGAGAGGAGAAAGTCGGCCGGTGTGTGGGGATCCTCGACCGAAGCGACCAATCGCTCATTTACCACCAGGTCATACGCCTTGCCACAGTTCTGAATATGGAGATAGACGTTGTAGTCGCTCCACGCCGTAGGTGTATTTACGACCTGGCTCATCACTACGACATTCTGTACTACCTCCAACTTCTTAGGTGCGAAGCTGATGTGACGTTCAGTCTTGGAGTGGTCGTTTTTGAGCGCATCTTCTCGAACATCGAAGGTCGAAAACTCGGTTCGATATACCTGTTGTGCGCATATTTGACCTATAGCGCAGAGTGCCAATATGAGTGCAAAAACTCTCTTCATAGTGTTGTCGTTTTGAAAACTTTTCACAAATATGGTGAAAAAGTACGAAAAAGCAAAGAAAAAAGGCTGACAATAGTCAGCCTCTCACCCAATTAAACCATTTTTCAATATTGCGATTAGATCGAAATATCGAGAATTTCGAACTTAATGATGCCTGCAGGTACGGTAACCTCTACAACATCACCCTTCTTCTTGCCGAGAAGAGCCTTTGCAATAGGTGTGCCGATAGCCAACTTGCCCTCGCGAAGGTTTGCCTCGTTCTCCGAAACAATAGTGTAGGTAACCTCGCGCTTGTTGTTGTGGTTGAGGAGAGTTACCTTGCTCAAAATCTGAACCTTGTCCTTGCTAATCTTGCTCTCGTCGATAACGCGCGAGTTGTTGAGCGTAGCCTCCAACTGAGCAATACGCATCTCGAGCAATCCCTGTGCCTCGCGAGCAGCATCGTACTCGGCATTCTCCGACAAGTCGCCCTTATCGCGAGCCTCGGCGATAGCCGCAGCTGCTGCAGGACGCTCTACCGAACGCATGTGGTCGAGCTCATCTTTCAATTTCTTGTAACCCTCGGCTGTGAGGTAGTTAATCTGTGCCATAATTGTGTATAGTGTTTTTATATTTTCAAATTGTACTTTTTTTTCAAGCAACAAAAAAATAAAGAATTTCAACCCCTTCAAGATTGAAACTCCAACGATTTATTGCACTGCAAAGATAAGGCAAAAATTTCAATTTGCCAAATCGAAAACTAATTTGTTTGGCTCATAAAGGCCTTACTTCCTGCAATAATCTCCTCGTGAACACGGCCAAACGGGTCGGTTGTCCTCACTCTGATTGTAGATGTCGGCGAGGTACGCTCTACGCGGAAGAGGTGGCCGCAGTTGTTGCGACCAAAACGTGGTTTGTTGCGACTATGCTTTAGGGTTACGGCAGTCGAAGTAACCACAAACTGCGGGTCGGCCTGGAAAATCTGCCTTACTCGCAAAGGTCTGTTGTCCTCGAACACCTCCAACTTCGCTCCTGGCTCGTGTCCCCACCAGTTGATGTAGATGTACTTTTCGAACTCAGGTGTGCCATAGTTGATAACCGTCTTCTGGTACTCACGTATCAGATTTTGCATGTCGATATTATCTTTGTAGTACTCGCCCACCTTCGCCATATCGTAGATACGGAAAGGTTTGCTGCTGCCATCTTCGCAAATATGGCGCCACGACATCTTCTCACCCTCGATGTCGAAGACCTCGAAGCCTGCTGTTACACCCGCTGCGTTTATCTGCTCGTAGCCGTTGTAGCCGGTCTTCCATCTGTCGCCCGAGGTCGAGGCTACTGCGTGCTCTACGATGTTTGGCAACTCCTTGGTGCGTGAAATCTTACGGTCCATTGAACCTGCTGTTACAAAATGAACATTTTTGTACTCCGAGAAGCAGTTTGTTAGCGAGTCGAGCTGCTCGGGCTTGCTGAAACGCTTCGATATACGCTGCTTGGAGTTCGCGGTGAAGGCGGTCTGGTGCATGCAGACCACGATAGGCATCTCCTTATTCTCGATGAGGGCCAAATCGCGTCGCAACCAATCGAGCTGATCCGATGTTACGAAGCGGTCATAGTTGCGTTTTCCAACAATCTCGGTCGGATACTTTCCATTGCCCGCCTCGTTGCGGAATACGGTGTTGTCGAGTACGATGTAGTGGATGTTGCCTATATTCATCGAGTAGTACTTTGGACCACACGAGTAGACATACTGTCGCTCTGCGTAGTAGTCTGTCAAGCCTGTTCCTGGTATTGCACCGTCATAGTCCTGGTCGCCCATTAGGGTGTAAAGCATTGTAGGATAGTGTAATGAGGCTGCCAACGACACGGCGTCATCAACGTCGAACTCGCGCGAGTACCAGTGCGCATTACTACTGATGTCGCCGAGAAGAATGGTGTATACGGCGGTCGAGTCGCTCACCTCGTTGCATATCTCGCGAGCCGCAGGAATTGTCTTCTTCTTGAACTGCAACAAGTCGTCATTCGCGTTGTGCAGAAAGATGTTCGACATAAAGATTATTCGATGGTTCTCCTGGTTGCGCTTGCGAAGGTTAAAGTCGTGCTGCTCGGCCACCTCGCGTTTTTTGCGAAGGAGCGACCAAAATCGAGGTAAGATGCGCTTCTCGCACTCCGGCTCATAGCCCGAAGGTGTAATCACAAATACGACATTTTGGAACTTGTTCGAAGCTATTGTGTAGCGACCCAAAGAGTCGGTTTTGACAATGTGAACGCCGTCCGATACGGGAACGTTAGCCAGCGGTTTACCCTCGCACATCACTCGTCCAAATATGGTTACGGAGTCGCGCTTAACAACCTTTTTAGCCTCGACCACAAAGACCGAAGCGATAAATAAGAGTGCTAAAATTACTCTACGTAACATATTGGTAAATAGGTATTTAGTATTTTAGTTTTTGGAGTATACCACCTGTTTGGTCTCGAAGAACTCCTCGTCGAAAAACTCCGAAATATAGTGACGCTCCCACGAGCGACGGCTAGCCTTCAACTCCTCGGTCAAGTCTCCACCCTTGAGGTAGAGAATGCCGTTCGGAAGAGTTCCTTTTTCGCCCTTGCGAACCATTCCTTTCACCCAACCAACAAAGGTCGGCATGTCGGTTACGGCGCGTGATACGATGTAGTCGAATTGCTGCTTCAACTGCTCGACACGACCATTTACGGTGCGGATATTCTTGATGCCTACCGCCTCGCAAACGCCTTCGACAACGCGAATTTTCTTGCCTATCGAGTCGCACGAAGTGAACTTAACATTCGGGAACATTATCGCCAGCGGTACCGACGGAAAACCGCCGCCACAACCTACGTCGAGCACCTCGGCGCCATCGGCAAATTGGCACACTTTGGCTATCGCCAATGAGTGGAGAATATGGTGCAGATAGATGTGCTCCATATCCTTGCGCGAGATGACATTTATCTTCGAGTTCCACTCGGCATAAACTTCGCCGAGCTTCGAAAATTGCTCTCGCTGCTCCTCCGATAGGTTGTCGAAATACTTCTCGATAAGTGCTATACTATCCATTGTTACTCTGTTTTTCGGTGAGTTTTTCGCCCTCGGTAATCAGGCGACACATCATATTTCGCACTCTGAAGATACGGGTTTTAACCGTTCCGAGCTTCATATCAAGTTTCTCGGCAATCTCCTCGTAGCTATATTCGTCCAAGAAGCGCAACTCAAAGAGTTGTCGGTAATCTTCGGGCAGCATCGAGATGTATCGCTCAATTTGCATACGCTGTTGCGCGTTGATGATATAATCCTCGGGCGTTGGCGAAGATGATTGTGCCGTGTTGTCAATCTCGGGCGAGATGTTCTGTGGGTTGAGGGCATTGCTCTTGCGCAGACGACTGAAATCGACAAACGTATTGCGAGCAATGGTGTATATCCACGCTCCGAAGTCGTATTTCGGGTTGTAGAGACCAATCTTGAGATAGGCCTTCATAAAGGCCTCCTGCATCAGGTCGTTCACATCGTCCGTATTGCCCGTGTATTTGAGAAGCATTGCGTGAATGGCGTCGCTATGACGAGCGAAGAGTGTGTCGAAGGCGATGCTATCACCCTCGGTAACCATCTTTGCCAATGCGCAATCGTCGTATATGTCGTACTCGCAAGCTCCCATTTCTTCTAGTTCTAGTGCCAAGTTTTGCTACCCTTGGTGCGTGGTGTTATTGCGACAAAAAGACGCAGTGCAGGCTCTATAAAATCGTATAAGATGTGTGTTTTGGCGAGTCCACCCTCTCCAAGTCGGCGTGCGTTGCGAACGAATACAAACAGCGTCATGAGGTATCGAACAACCGCTGCTGCAAGTGCTACAAGCTTAAATGCCCAAGGCAAAAGGAGAATTGTTACAATGACTGCACCAAAGAAGAGTGTGCGAAGCAAAAGCTCGGTAGTGTAGAGCCTAAGAGTTCCCTTTGGATAGAATCGATAGGTTGTGCGCAACATTCTAGCCTGTTGTAACCACCACTTAAAACCGCCCCATGCGCGTTCGATGCAGGTTGCTCGAGGCGAGAGAACTACGCTTACGTTGTCGGGTGAAGCAATTCTCTGCACAAAGAGGTCGTCGACACCGATGTTCATGTCGAGGTGGTTGAATCCGCGAACGTCGAAGTAGAGACTCTTCTTGAAGCCCAGGGCGTTGCGCGACGCTGCGTATGCGCGACCTCGGATAGCAGCCGAAATCCAAGCCAACGATTTGTTGATTTGGTATTCGCGAATAATCGTATTTGCGAAGCTCTTTTGGTCCTCCATGCCGCTGTAACCCAAGACAACATCACCATACTGAAAACCCTTGGCGAGGAGCGAAATCCAACGCTCCGAGATAGGAAGAGCATCGTACGAAGTGGTGATGATGAAGTCGTACTTAGCACCCTTGATACCAACGTTCAGCGCCATCTTTACCGAAACAGGGTAGCGAGGCGTAGCGGCAATCTGTATAGGTGTGAGATTTGGATATAACTTCTGTAGCGACTGCAAGTCTTTGAAGAAGTATTCGTTGTTGCCAACATAGACCACCACGATCTCGAACTTTTCATAATCTTGTGTCAAAAGTGTCGGAAGTTTGTAGTCCAGATAGCCCGAATCTTCCATAAAGAGTGGCACTATCACCGACACACCAGGCTCCTCCTCGCGAATAATCGGCTTATCCATTAAGCGGTAGCTCGCGATAGAGCTATAGAGCCATAGGTAGAGTGCAATTTGAGCAACAAAAAGCACAAAAATTATGACCAAAAAGGTTGTGCATAGTGCATTGGAAGCAAAAATATCGGTTATGATGCTATGTGAATTTCCCATTTAAGCAGTTCGTGTTATCAATTATTTTGCAAACTTACGCAAAATTTCGTAAAAATTAGTAATTTTGCACAAGATTATGAAGTTTACTTTACAATATAAGGATTCAGCAACTCGCGCGCGTGCGTGTGAAATTGTTACAGACCACGGCGTTATACAGACACCGATCTTTATGCCGGTGGGTACTGCGGCGGCTATGAAGGGAATTTTTCATCGCGATGTTCGCGATGAGGCTAAGGCTCAAATCATCTTGGCCAACACCTATCACCTCTATCTTCGTCCCGGTATGAAGATTTTGGAGGAGGCTGGTGGAGTGCATCGCTTTTCGACTTGGGATAAGCCGATGCTTACCGATAGCGGTGGTTTCCAGGTCTTCTCGCTTGCGGGTTGTCGAAAGTTGAAGGAGGAGGGTTGTCATTTCCAATCGCATATCGACGGTTCGCGCCACCTCTTTACGCCCGAGAGCGTAATTGACACCGAGCGTACTATCGGTGCCGATATTATGATGGCCTTCGACGAGTGCCCTCCGGGCGATGCTCCGAAGGATTATGCTGCGAAGTCGTTGGCCTTGACCGAGCGCTGGTTGGACCGCTGTTTCAACCAGTACCATAAGACTCAGCCAAAGTATGGTCACTATCAGTCGCTGTTCCCTATCGTGCAGGGCTGTGGTTATCCGGACCTTCGTGCTAAGGCGGCCGAGAATGTCTTGCAGTACAACGCCGACGGTTATGCGATTGGCGGTTTGGCCGTGGGTGAGCCTACGGAGGTGATGTATGCGATGATTGAGGTTGTAAATGCTGTGCTTCCCGAGGATAAGCCTCGCTACTTGATGGGTGTAGGTACACCGATAAACATCTTGGAGGGAATTGCTCGTGGTGTGGATATGTTCGACTGCGTAATGCCTACGCGAAATGGTCGCAACGGTCAGCTCTTTACGAGTGAGGGTGTTATCAATATCCGCAACAAGAAGTGGGAGAACGACTTTTCGCCGATTGATCCGAATGGCCCGACCTTCGTCGATCATCAATACTCGAAGGCCTATCTCCACCACCTCGTTGTATGTGGTGAGATGTTGGCAGCGCAGATTGCATCGTTGCACAATACGGGCTTCTACTTGTGGCTCGTAGGCGAGGCTCGCAAGCATATTATTGCCGGCGACTTCGCATCGTGGAAGGAGATGATGGTTGAGAAACTTGGTCGCAGATTGTAGAAACGGAAATTTGAATTTGAGAGTAGATGGGTGTAAAAACATCAAATAGAAATTGGGTGAGCTTGCCGGGATTTAGAATTCTCGACCGTTACATTATTCGTAAGTTTATCGGAACTTACCTCTTCTCCATTGCAATGATTGTCGTTGTGGTGGTAGTCTTCGACTATGTGGAGAAGATTGATGATTTTAACGCTACGCATGCTCCGATGAAGAGTATCTTCCTCGATTACTATCTCAATTTCGTACCATTCTTTGTCAATCAGTTTAGTGCGCTGTTTACCTTTATTGCCTGTATCTTCTTCACTTCGAAGTTGGCGCATCGCACCGAGATTGTGGCGATGCTTTCGGGTGGTATGAGCTTCCGCCGACTGATGTGGCCATACTTCGTGAGTGCTGCGATTATTACAGCCATATCGATGACGTTGAGCCTTTGGGTTATCCCTATTTCGCAGCGTACTTGCGTGGCTTTCGAGGAGAAACATATCGTACGTCGTAAGATGGTGCAGTACGATCGACATATCTATCGCCAGGTCGAGCCGGGCGTTTTCCTCTACATTCGAGGATTTAGCCCAACCTCTTTGCAGGCATCGTTTATGTCTATCGAGAAGTACGAAGGCGGCTCTACTCATTCGATTTTGGACGCATCGGAGGTTAAGTACGACAAGGATACCAAGCGATGGACCGCACAGCGATATATCACTCGCTCGTTCGACAAGAATAATAACGAGACCTTCAAGCAGAATCGTAACCTCGACACGCTTCTCAATCTCGATATTGTGGAGCTGGGTAATATGCAGACAATGGTCAAGACGATGAATATCACCGAGCTCAACCAGTTCATCGAGCAGCAGCGAAACAAGGGCTCCGACCTCATTCGTCAGTTTGAGGTTGAGCACCATACGCGCTACTCCTATCCGCTCGGAACATTTATCTTGACGATTATCGGTGTGGCGCTCTCATCGCGAAAGACGCGAGGAGGTACGGGCTTGCATATCGGAGTCGGCATTGTGTTGTGCTTCTCCTATATCTTGCTCAACCGTATCTTCGAGGAGTTTGCCAAGGGAGGCTCCTTGCCAACACTCTTGGCTGTGTGGTTGCCAAACATTTTGTATACGATAATTGCGATATATCTCTATATCAAAGCACCGAAGTAGTATGAGCATAGAGCAGATTGCCGAAAAGTTGTCGTATGGCGAGCGTATCGATGCTGCCGAGGCGAAGCTCCTCTGGGAGGAGGCTCCGCTCTGGTTGTTGGCGCGCTTGGCTACCGAGGCGAAGGCTCGCAAGAGTGGCGACAAGGTGTTCTACAACAAGAACTTTCACCTTGAGCCTACAAATATCTGCCTCTTTGAGTGTCGCTTCTGCTCGTATCGTCGCCGCAAGGGCGAGGCAGGAGCTTGGGACTACTCTATGGAGGAGGTGTTGGCGCAGGTTGAGGCTCGCAAGGAGAGCGGTGCTACTGAGATACATATTGTCGGAGGTGTTCACCCCGAGCGCGATATACACTACTACGTTGAGATGATTCGCCGAGTGAAGGAGATTATGCCCGAGGTGTGCGTCAAGGCCTTTACTGCAGTGGAGCTGCACTATATGATTCGCAAGGCGGGTTTGACTATCGAGGAGGGCTTGCGCCTGCTCAAAGAGGCGGGTATGGAGTCTATCCCTGGCGGTGGCGCGGAGATTTTCGACGAGAAGATTCGTGCCGAGGTATGTCCTGGCAAGTGCTCGTCGGCCGAGTGGCTGGAGATGCACGAGAAAGCTCACAATATGGGCTTCGACTCAAATGCAACGATGTTGTATGGCCACATCGAGAGCATCGACCATCGTATCGACCACCTCTTGCGCTTGCGCGAGTTGCAGGATAGAACGGGCGGCTTCAACGCCTTTATTCCGCTGAAGTTCCGCAGTGCCAACAATGGATTGGAGTCGTTGGGCGAGACTTCGGTCGTAGATGATATGCGTACGCTGGCTATGAGCCGACTTATTTTGGATAATGTGCCCCATATCAAAGCCTATTGGGTGATGTATGGCAAGGAGAGTGCCGAGTTAGCGCTATCGTTTGGCGCGGACGACATCGACGGCACGATAGAGGATTCGACAAAGATATATTCGATGGCGGGAGCTGCCGATGATCGACCTCGCCTTACGATTGGAGAGATAGAGAAGATGTGTCAGGCGGTAGGCTACAAGGCCGTAGAGCGCGACACACACTATAACGAGTTGTAGAATAAAAACGAAAAACAGAGATATTATGAAGAAATTTATCCAGGAACATCCGATTATCAGCAATCTAGTGTTGATGCTTCTTATTTTCACATGTTTGATCACTGTGGTGTATTTTGCAATGGATTGGGGTACGCGTCATAGCGCACGTCGTACGGTGCCTAACTTTGTGGGTTTGGTTATCGGTGATGCCAAGCATTTTGCCGATCGCCGCGATTTGGAGATTATCGCCAACGATTCGCTCTATGTTCCCTCTTATCCTGGTGGCGTAGTTCTCGACCAGCACCCATTGGAGGGCGCTGTTGTGAAGCCTGGCCGTAAGGTCTATGTAACAATCAGCTCGATCAATCAGCGCAAGGCAGTAGTGCCATTTGTTGCAAATCGCACTTTGCGTCAGGCGGTACACTTGCTCGAGACTGCGGGCTTCGGCATAGAGAAGATTCACTATGTTCGTGATATGGCCCACAACTATGTCATCGCCGAGTTCGTAAATGGCGAGGCTATTGTCGAGGGTAGCACTTTGCAGGCAAACGTGGGTAGTGGAGTGGTGTTGCGTGTAGGTTTCTCGCCTAAATCTGCAATCTCGATGCCTCAGTTGCAGGGCCTTACTCTCTTCGAGGCAAAGCATAAAATTTGGGAGAATGGTCTCAATGTCGGAGAGGTATCGTTCGATCCTGGCATTCCGGCTCTCGAGCGCGACAATGCAAAGGTATATTATCAGTCGGTTAGAGCAAATAAGGGCGTTGGCTACGGCGAGAGTGTTTCGATCCGTCTTGCTCTTGAGAATGGTGTTGCCAAGACTCCAGCTGCCGAGGCGGCTGCTCCAGCTGCAGAGCCTAAGGTGTCGGTAGCTACCGAGACTCCGGCTAAGGAGGAGGTAAAGGCAGAGTCAAAGACAGAATCAAAGGCTGAACCGCAGCCAGAGGCTAAGGCCGAGGAGACAAAGAGTGTAAATTCGCGCGCTTTGTTTAAGAAGACAAATTAACTATGGCAGACGAGAAGTACATAGACGAGGAGTTGTTCGACGACGTTGAGGTCGATTTCGAGGGCGACGATGAGGAGTGTGGCGTGGGTGTTATGCCGCGCAAGTTCCTCTCCGATCAGCAGCCTGACGAGAATGGTCTCTACGAGCACTACGCCATAACTGTCGATAAAGGGCAGTCGATGATGCGTTTGGACAAGTACCTCACTACGCATATCGAGAACTGCTCGCGCAATCGTATTCAGAATGCTATCGACGATGGCGGTGTTTTCGTGAACGACAAACCGCAGAAGGCGTCGTACAAGATTAAGCCTTTTGATAGAATCTCGATGCGTTTAGCATTTCCTCGCTACGAGGTTTTACTCACGCCTGAGGATATTCCAATCGATATTATGTACGAGGACGACGATGTTATCGTAGTGAACAAGGAGGCGGGAATGTGTGTACACCCCGGCCATGGTAACTACTGCGGTACACTCGTAAATGCTCTCACTTTCCACTTGAAGGATAACCCGATGTTCCAGCAGGGCAACGAACGTGCCGGTTTGGTACATCGTATCGATAAGAACACCTCGGGAATTCTCGTTGTGGGTAAGAACGAGCACGCTTGTCAGCACCTCTCAAAACAGTTCTTCCACCACACAACACAGCGCCGCTATATTGCGCTCGTGTGGGGTAACTTGGCCGATGATGAGGGTACAATCACGGGACATATCGGTCGTAACCCGAAGAACCGTCACCAGATGTATGTCTTTGCCGACGGCTCGGAGGGTAAGCACGCCGTTACACATTACAAGGTGCTGAAGCGCTATGGATATGTGACATTGGTGGAGTGCCGACTCGAGACGGGAAGAACGCACCAGATTCGTGTTCATATGCAGTATATCGGCCACCCGCTCTTTAATGACGAGCGCTACGGTGGCGACAAGATATTGAAGGGTACCACATTCTCGAAGTACAAGCAGTTTATCGAAAATTGCTTCGAAACTATGCCGCGTCACGCCTTGCATGCACGTCTGCTCGGCTTCGAGCACCCAAAGACGGGCGAGTACAAGGAGTTTACCCTCGGCCTGCCGAAGGACTTTGAGGCAGTCTTGGAGAAGTGGGATACTTATTCCAAAGCAGCGCAAAACGCATTTCAGGAGTAGTATATGGGATTTCTGCCAACAACAGTCAAGGAGATGCGCCAGCTCGGTTGGGACTATGTCGATATAGTCCTCTTCTCGGGTGATGCCTACATCGACCACCCGTCGTTCGGTACGGCGGTGGTATCTCGACTCTTCGAGGACGAAGGGTTGCGCGTGGCTGTTGTTCCGCAACCAAATTGGCGTGACGATCTGCGCGACTTCAAGAAGTTCGGCACTCCGCGTCTCTGCTTCTGCGTTACGGCGGGTGTGATGGATTCGATGGTGAACCACTACACCGCCAATAAGCGTCTCCGCAGCAACGATGCCTATACGGCTGGTGGTGCAGCGGGTTTCCGCCCCGACTATGTAGTTACGACCTATACGCAGATACTCAAAAAACTCTTCCCTTCGACGCCCGTGTTGATTGGCGGTATCGAGGCGTCGCTTCGCCGATTTACCCACTACGACTATTGGCAAGATGGATTGAAACCGTCGATTTTGGTCGAGAGTGGTGCCGACTTTCTGCTTTATGGTATGGGCGAGCGAGTTATCCGCGAGGTGGCACGTGCAATGCGTAATGGCTACAACGCCAAGTTGCTGCGTGGCTTGAAGCAGGTGGGCTTTGTGGCAGATAAAAAGTATGTTGAGGCACTTCCGAGCGAGAGGGTTATGATGCTCCACTCGTTCGAGCAGTGCAAGAAGGATAAGCGTGCTTTTGGCGAGAACTTTACGAAGGAGGAGATCGAGAGTAACCGTCTACAAAGTGAGAATATCTTGGTTGAGAAGACGGGCAACGACTATGTCGTTATCAATCCGATGCACTCGGCGCTCTCGAGCGAGGAGCTAGACTCGGCATTCGACCTTCCATATATGCGAGCACCACACCCGCGCTACAAAGGGCGTGGCGACATCTCGGCATGGGAGATGATTAAGCACTCGGTGAATATCCACCGCGGTTGCTTTGGAGGTTGCTCGTTCTGTACTATTTCGGCGCATCAGGGCAAGTTTATCTCTTCGCGTAGCGAGGCTTCTATTATGCGCGAGGTTGAGGCGGTAACCAAGATGGCCGACTTCCGAGGTACGATTACCGATATCGGCGGCCCTTCGGCAAATATGTATGGCTTGGGTGGCAAGAATAAGGAGCAGTGCGCCAAGTGTCTGCGTCCATCGTGCCTACACCCGAAGATGTGTCCGAACCTGAATAACGACCACCGCCCGTTGCTCGACCTCTACAAGAAGATTCGCACCTTCAAGGGGGTGAAGCACGCCTATATCGGTAGCGGTATTCGCTACGATCTGTTCGATAGGTCGGACTATCTGCGCGAGGTTGTTGTGCACCACACTTCAGGACGTTTGAAGGTGGCGCCCGAGCACACCGAAGATGGCGTATTGAAGCTTATGCGCAAGCCGTCGTTTACCTTGTTCGAGGAGTTGAACCGCAATTTTAATAAAATTTGTCGCGAGAATGGATTGCGCTATCAGCTGATACCTTACTTTATCTCCTCGCATCCGGGTTGCCGCGAGGCCGATATGCGCGCCTTGTCGCAGAAGGTGCTTGGCAAGTTGCACTTCACCTTGGAGCAGGTGCAGGACTTGACCCCTACGCCTATGACGCTCTCGTCAGTGATGTTCTATACGGGAGAAAATCCATATACCCACGAGAAGGTCTATGTTGCGCGCTCGCAGGACGACAAACGTAAGCAGAAACAATACTTCTTCAAGAAAAACCAATAAAACTAATAGATTATGAAAAAGATTTTTTTGTTATTGAGCCTTGCAATTCTTGCAGTAGGTTGTAATCCAAGTGACGAGCCAACCGGGCCAACTGAGCCAACTTCGAAGTATAAGAAGTATCCAGGTGATGGTGAGATTAAAATTATGAGCTTCAACCTCCGTACTTCGGGTATGGATAAGGGTACTCCAAACCATTGGGATAATCGTAAGGCGGCTTGTGTTGCGCTTATCAGAGATCACATGCCTGATATTATGGGCGTGCAGGAGGCGACTTACACCGACCAGTGGGCTTGGTTGAAGACCCAGTTGAAGTCGGCAGGCTACGACGGCTATGGCGTAAATCGTCAGACCGGTAAGGAGTCGGGTGCAGGCGAGGTTCCGGGTATCTTGTACAACACCAATGTTATCAAGAAGATTGAGGTTGGCACTTTCTGGCTCTCGGAGACTCCGGATAAGCCATCGAAGGGCTGGGGCGCTAACTACTACCGCTCTGCAACTTGGGGCTTGTTCCAGCATATCCCAACAGGTCAGAAGTTCTTGTTCGTAAATACACACCTCGACCACGAGTCAACCACTGCACAGGTGGAGGGTATGAAGCTTATCGCCGAGAAGCTCAAGGAGTACAAAGATAGCTATCCTGTATATTTGACAGGCGATTTCAATGTGTTGGCAACCGATAAGGCTATGGACGCCATCAAGGACTTTATGCGTAATGCTCGTATGTATGCATACCCAACCGATAAGTATGGCACAACCAACGGCTTTAGTACAAGCTCTTCGACAAAGACTATCGACCACATCTACTATCGCAAGGACCTCAAGCCGGTGGAGTACTACACTATTCGTGAGGCTTATGAGGGTGTGACATACGTTTCGGACCACTTCCCAATCTACGCAATCATCAAGGTTAAGTAGTTGGAGCGAAAGGGTCAAATCTATGAAACGACTATTTGTTCTACTTGTGCTCGCTTGTGCGTGCTTCGTATCGAAGGCGCAGAGCGAGCCTTGTGCTTTTATAGAGGCGAAGCCCGTTTGGAGCGAGGGGCGCGAGGCGGAGAAAAATCTCTTCCTTTCGTTCCGCGAGGTTGTTGAGGTGGGTCGTGTTGAGGCTGCTTCAATTCGCCTTACCGCTTCGTGCGACTACCGCTTGCGCGTAAACGGCAAGTTCGTAGGCCATGGACCTTGCGTTGCGGCTCACGACTTCTATCGTATCGATGCCCACGACCTCAAACCATATCTCCGTAGAGGTAAAAACATTATTGCAATCGAGGTTGCGGGCTATAATGTGCCGAGCTACTATCTGCTCGACCAACCTTCGTTCTTGCAGGCTGAGGTCGAGCTCAACGGAAAGGTCGTAGCAGCTACGGGTAAGGACTTTCAGGCTTATGCCCTCGGTCAGCGATTGGCCGATGTGCCTAAATTCTCGTTTCAACGCCCCTCGACCGAGGAGTATTCGTTGACGGCCGATTATCTTGCTTGGACTACAAGCACAAAGTGGCAACCGAGCGTCAAGGCCGAGAAGTTGGTTGTGCAGGAGCCTAAGGCTCTGCTTGCGCGAGGTGTAGCATATCCCGACTATCGTCTACATAAGGCGGCACTTGTCGATAAGAACCTCTACAAATTTGCCACTAACAGTAGCGGCTTTCTTCGCGCTAGGGTCAAGGTGTCGAAGCCTACGAAGCTAACACTTCGTTTTGATGAGATTTTGGGCGACGACGGCCGAGTTATGGAGCGCCGATTGAGGTGGAAGCCGTATATCATCTACGATTTGCAGCCTGGCCTCTATGAGCTAGAGTCGTTCGAGCCATATACGATGCAGTATATTGAGGTGTTTGGCGACGAGAAGGCGGTTGTGGTTGAGGAGATTTCGATGCGCGACTACTGCAACTCGGATTGTCATCGCGCCAAGTTCGAGTCGAGTAATGCCGATTTGAATTTTATCTTCGAGGCGGCACGCGAGACCTATCGTCAAAATGCACTCGACATCTATATGGATTGTCCGTCGCGCGAGCGTGCGGGCTGGTTGTGCGATAGCTACTTTACGGGTCGTGTGGAGTTTGCTCTGTCGGGCAAGAGCCGTATCGAGCGCAACTTTATAGAGAACTTCCTACTTCCTGCAGAGTTTAAGGATATAGACAAAGGAATGTTGCCGATGTGCTATCCTGCCGACCACCGCAACCACAACTATATCCCGAATTGGGCGATGTGGTTTGTGTTGGAGCTGGAGGAGTATCTCGAGCGTACAGGAGACGAAGAGACTATCCGCCGCGCGCGTACGCGTATATATGAATTGGTAGAGTTCTTCAAGCCGTATCTCAATGAGGACGGTCTGCTCGAGAAGTTGCCGAAGTGGGTATTTGTGGAGTATTCGTATGCCAACAAGTTGGTGCAGGATGTGAGCTATCCGTCAAACATGCTCTATGCCGAGATGCTTGACGTGGTGTCTCGTCTCTACAACGACAAGGCGTTGGCCGAGCAAGCGGCAAATATCCGCAAGGTGATCTTGGCGCAGTCGTTCGATGGCGAGTACTTCATCGATAATGCCGTGCGTAACGCACAAGGCAAGCTCGAGTTGAGCGGTGAGCACACCGAGGTGTGCCAATACTACGCTTTCCTCTTTGGTGTGGCAACGCCTGAGAGCCACCCCGCACTTTGGAAGCGTCTGCGCGACGAGGTCGTGCCTGGTAGAGTGGAGAGGGGTTTGTATGCCAACCTCCACCCGATAAACGCCTTTATCGGAAGTTATCTCCGTCTGGAGCTGTTGTCTAAATATGGCTTGTCGAAGCAGATCCTCGACGAGTCTATTGCCACCTACAAGGCTATGGCCGACCGTACGGGAACATTGTGGGAGAGCCTTAAGCCGAAAGCGAGCTGCAATCACGGTTTTGCTTCGCACCTTACAAATGTGCTCTATCGCGATGTGCTGGGAGTCTACGATGTGCTGCCTTGTGAACGTAAAGTGCGCCTGCGCTTTATCGATAGCGGCTTGGCGTGGTGCAAGGGCTTAATTCCTGTGGGCGATGAGCAGATTGAGGTGGCCTGGACACGAGACGGTGACGAGTTTAAGGTCGAACTCAAGTTGCCAAAGGGCTTTACCTACGAGATAGTTCAGACCGACAATAAGGTGGTGCTTAAATAGAGCTATGATAAAACAAAACAGACCAAGAAACCTTGGTCTGTTTTGTTTTGTGATGTGTAGCGTTTACTTAACGCGAATACGCTGGCCGATACGGATCTTATCAGGATCTAAGCCCTCGTTAAGTTCCATGATTTTCGAAATTGTTGTGCCATAAGCCTCAGCAATCTTGCCAAGTACATCGCCACTTACAATGGTGTGGTATGTACCGTTTGGATTCTCGTTAGCTGTGCCTGATCTTTTGTAGATTGTAGTAGGAACCTTAATCTTCTGACCTGGGCGGATTTTTGCAGGCTCCAAACCTGGGTTCTGCTTCAAAATCTTCACAGTTGTAGTGCGATACTTTACAACAATCTGGCTGAAGGTCTCGCCCTCACCTACGGTGTGCTCGATGCACTCAACAGTTACAACCTCCTGCTTTGGCTGCTCGACAGGCTTTACCTCTTCAGCGGGTTTTGTCTGCGGTGTCTCGACTACCTCGACAGCAGGAGTCTCAGCAGGAGTCTCGGCAGGGGTCTCAGCTTGTGGAACGACATTTGATGCGACCTTAATCTTCTGACCAATGCTAAGCTTGTCTGGCTCCAAACCAGGGTTAAGCTCCAAGATCTTAGCGGTTGTGGTCTTATATTTCGCAGCAATGCGTCCAAGATACTCGCCCGATGCAACAACGTGCTCAACAATGTTACCCGAAACCGTAGTAGCAGGAGTCTCAACCACTGCAGGCTTCTCAGTCTCCTTTGCCGGCTGCTCTACAACTGCTGGCTGTTCAGCAGGCTGCTCCACAACGGCCGGTTGCTCTACCGGCTGCTCCACCGGTTTTTCAGCTGGCTGCTCGGCTGGTTTCTCAGCAGGCTTCTCCTCGGTTGTAGGAGTTACTCCGATAGGCTGAATTGTTTTAGCATTTGTATTAGGCTGAACCTTAATCTTCTGGCCAATCTGGATTTTATCTGGCTCCAAACCAGGGTTGAGCTCAACAATCTTAGCTACAGTAGTGTTGTACTTTGCAGCGATACGATTGAGAAGCTGTCCGCTCTCTATGGTGTGCTCGATGATATAATCTTCACCCTCCGATTGAGGCATTGCCGCTGTTGCGTTGAATGTCGATAAGGTCAAAAGGCAAATAATTACGCCTAAATTTAAAACTCTCTGTAGCATATCTGTGACAGTGTTTTATTGTGAGGTCTTAACGGATTACTTAACGCGGATTCGCTGATTTACGCGAATATTGTCGTTCTCCATATTGTTAAGTTCCTTGATCTTAGCTACTGAAGTGTTAAACTTGATGGCGATGCTACCCAATACGTCACCACTCTTAACGTTGTAATATATTCCGTTAGGATCCTCTGTAACAACAGGTTTTGCTGGCTGTGCCGGCTTGGTGTTAGTGTTTGGCTGAACCTTAATCTTCTGGCCAATCTGAATCTTCTCTGGTACCAAACCAGGGTTGAGCTCCAAAATCTTGGCTGTCGAAGTGTTGTACTTGATAGCAACGTGACCTACGAGCTGGCCCTTCTCGACAGTGTGCTCGATAATCTCGCCCGGAGTATAAGTAATTGTCTCAACCTGCTGCTGGTCAGCAGCCTGATCCTTCTTCGAGGTCTCGATAATAACCTTCATACCCTTAAATACTAATGGCTTGAGTTTGTTGAGGTTCTGGTTGTTGAGACGGATACAACCCTCGGTTGCACGAGTGCCGATAGACTCAGGTGCGTGAGTACCGTGGATACCGATGCCTGTGTGTGGCGGAGTTAAGAGACGGATAAACCAGTCGCCATAAGCGCCTGCAATCTGGCCCTTACCATCTTTAAAGTCGTGTGTCCAAGTCGATGCATGACAAATCTCAGAGATAGAGAATGTACCCTCAGGAGTCTTCATATCACCAACCTTCTGCTTGTTACCGTAGTTCTTACCTACGGCTACAGGGAAGTTGTAGATAACCTTGCCATTCTTGTCGTAGAGCTTGAGGGTCATAGTCTCCTTCGAGATAACGATGTGGCTTGGCATGCTCTTGTCGCCGTCCTCAGCTACCGGAGCCTCAACCTTCACCTCCTCTTTAGGCTCCTCTACAATCGGATTGCTGGTAACAATGTCTGCAACAGGCTTGCCATCAGCGTCCATATCTACCTTCGAAGAGAGAATGTTAACCTTCATACCAATGCGAACCAAAGGCTTGAGCTTCTTGAGGTCGTCATTGTGGAGCGAGATTGTACCATCTGTTGCGCGAGTTCCGATAGTCTCAGGCTTGTGTGTACCGTGGATACCGATATTTCTGTAAGGTGTCGACTCAGTGTCGAGGCGGATAAACCACTCACCATAAGCACCCTCGATTGCACCATTGCCGTCCTTGAAGTCGTAAGTCCACTTCGAAGATGGCTCGATTCGCAAAATTACAAACTCTCCCTCAGGAGTCTTCAAGTCATCTTGAGTCTTTTTGTTGCCCAGGTTCTTACCTACAGCTACAGGGAAGTTGTAGATAATCTTGCCATTCTTGTCGTAGAGCTTGAGTGTCATGCTCTCCTTCGAGATCTCGATATAGCCAGGAATGTTCTTGTCGCCATTCTCGAAGATCTGATCGAGCGTCTCTTGTGTCTCGTCGCCCTTTTGGTCGTTACCCGACTTATTGCCAGAGCCGCAAGCTATAAGTGCAAAAGCGAATAGAGTTGCGAAAAACAGATTTTTAAATTTCATATCGTTAAAAGTCTTTTAATTATTTCTCGAAAATAATATCGTACGAGCCATTTGGACACGGAGTAATGCTGCGGACGTTGCTACCTGGTACGATACCGAATACGGTGTAGTCGTTCTCTCCACTTGTAAACTCCACAAATGCAAGCAAAGATGCATTTTCTTTGAGATTCATATCGTAAATGCGGAAAGATACAACAGTCTTCTTAGCCCAAAAATCAACATCGATTACATCTACAAGCAAGTTTGGATTGTAGCTGTTTACGTCGAGCTTGAGGAGAATAGCCGAAATAGCATTCAAATACTTGCTCTCAGCAGTTGGAAGGATATTCGATTTTGGAGAGAATACATACTTGCGAAGAGCCTCGTACTGATCCTGTCCGATAAGGTAGTCGGTGCAGATATAACCGCTACGTCCTGCATTAAGGCCTGAGCTTACATAAACGTAGTTCCAGAACTTACCGTTGCTATACTCCGAACGACCCTGTACAGAGATGATGTCGCCGGTATTTACCGAGCCGATTCTTGTTCTAGGCGAGATTACGCGATCCGAACGAAGGAGTACGTTGATACCGAGTACAGTAGCCGAATACTCGTTGCTGTTAAGACGCTCGTTGCGGTACGGTGTCTTACCCTTGCAAAGATCGTAACTGTTGAAGTGATACATGTGGCCCGAAGGCTGAATCTGATCGAGGTCGAAGTAGTCCGACATATCCTCCCAAGGTTCGTAGTCTGAACCACCGAAGCAGCCTGTGAACGAGAGTGTAGCAACTGCTACAAATGCTGCGATAAATAAATTCTTGAGTTTCATGATACTGTTAATTTTATTTATTTTTGACTAAATGTAGAAGCAGATGTCGAACGTGCCGTCAAAACGCTGCGAAATGCTGTATGGACCCTGTCCTGGTACTATGCCAATTACGTTGTAGGTGTTTGAACCATGTGTAAACAATACGTAGGCAAGCAATGTGTCATTGTCACTGATGTTCAAATTGCGAATTTGGTATATCTGGATAGTCTGGTTGCCAAACTGTTGGCTGCCAACTGCGTTCACAGATAAATGTGGGCGATAGTTATTTACGCCAAGCTTAAGAAGAATCTCGGCGATTGCGTTTAAATACTTGCTATCACTCTTGATTGAGATGTTTGAATTTGCCGAGAATACGTAATTTTTGAGCACCTGGTATTTCTCCTGCTCAATGATGTAGTCTGCGCAGACATATCCCCACTGTCCTGAGCAACGTCCCGAATCGACGCGAACTCGGTTCCACAATCTGCCATTTGAATACTCTGTGAGTCCAGGAATATAGAGGCGGTCGCCGGTATTTACCGAACCAACAACGGTGTTCTGGTTTATCACCGGTCTCGAACGAAGCATGACATTCTGACCGAGCACTGTTCCGTAATACTCGCTATCATTAAATCTGTGGCTCTGCCATTGGTTTCGACAGATGTTGTAGCTATTGAAGTTGTAAGTGCCTCCCGATGAGTACACGGCTCCAAGGTCGAAGTACGAAGAGAGGGTGTTACTCCACTGATAATATGAGAGCGGAGTTCTTGTCCAACTGCAAAGCGAGAGCACGATAGTTGCCGCAGCAACAACGAGCAAAGCCATTGAGAAAAATTTACGAGTTCGTTTCATCGTGTTAGGGTTTACTAAATTTTTTGCTAAGTTATGAAACTTATTTCATAAAAAAAAGAGAAATGGCGTGATATTTTTCATACCACGCCATTTTTTATCGCAAATTTAGTCCAAAAACTAGAAAATGTAGTTCAATCCGATGTTCACTCCGGGCTTGTACGACTTCTTGGAAATGAGCTGATCAACCGGAACATTCAAGTTGGTGTTGGTGTAAACGGTAGTGTTGAGAGGTACAGCAACCTCAGCCGAGAGGATAAAGTTGCGGTTCATCGCCAACTTCAAACCTAAACCTGCACTCATGTGCAATTTCTCCTTCTGACCTGTGTAGAGGAGGTTCTTCTCGGCCTGAGTGAGCTCGCTATTCGAGAGCACTCCCTTCATCTCCTCGAGGCGGTAAGGCTGCACGCAAGCTCCCATATCGAAGAATGGGTTGGTTGCAAGGTAGAAGTTCTGCTTGATAAAGCGGAATGAAACCAACTTGAAGCGCATCTCGACGTTTGCCCAAGCATAGCCGTCGCCGATTACGCTGTTATATGGAACGCCACGCACGGTGTTGATGCTTCCTACGCCGTCCGAGATAATCTGACGGAGATATAAAGTATTGATATTCTGCAAGGTATAGTATGGTGCATTACCTGCCAACTTACCCTGATATGCGAGGTGGTAGGCAAAGGTAATTTTGTCCTGCCAAACAGGTACATAGTGGCGGAAGTGAGCTGCCAATTTGAGGTAGCTGTAACCCTCTTTGCCGCGGCCGTTGAGAATGTCTGGCGAGCCGTATGCGTAGAGCTCAGCCCAGATACCGCGAGATGGGTCGGCCTCGTGCTCACGGCTGTCGTAAACCAAGCCCGCCTTCAACTCGATATGGTGACCACCATTCGCCTCATTTGCCTTGATAAGACCGGCGCGCTGGTATAACTGCCACAACGATGCCGAGTTGATGCCCTGCGTAGTGAGATAGTCGTTTGGAGTCGTGTCGTAAGCGGTTGTGCCCTTCTTTTTCAGCGTAATATCCTGAATGTCATACCACCAATACGATACACCCGCTGCCCAACGGAACTTGTTCGAGGTGATGTCGCCCTGGAAGTCGGCCATTACACGCATCGAGTTGCGCTTAACGTTGTACATCGCCACGCGATTCATCTGCGTCTTGCCACTTGCGAGGTCGGTGTAGTATGGTGTAGCACTACCATTGAAACCCATGAACGGGTACATCTGCGCCAAAATATAGGTCGCAGCGGCAGTCAAACGCACTTTCGGGATAAGGTACTTCGAGTCGTAGAAGAAGTGCAATTTCACCTGGTCCTTCGTTGTCCAAGACAAATCGATGTTGAACTTGTGCTTGTAAGCAGGGTAGGTCGAACCATCGCCGTAGTCGAAAATCTCGCACAAAGCGCCAATCTGGAAGCCAGTGTCGCTATTGAAACCTATAGATGGGAATGGGGCAAAATTCCAACCCTTCTTGATGGTTGGCTTTTTCTCCTCAACTGCAGATTCGCTCTTCTCGGCCTTCTCCTTCTTAGGCTCGGCCGAAGCGTTGAACGAAACAAACATTGTGGCAATGAGTGCCAAAGCGAAAAATCTACGCATAGTTATATCAAATTAAAAAGATTGTATCCAGTTGCTTATAGTTGGCAATAGCTTTGCCATTGCGATGCCGAGGTAGTTGCCTACGGCGTAGCCGATAAGTCCCGAGCTGATACCCGTTACGAGCGCAGCGCGATTCTTCATTGCATTTGCAATCATCGGCACAAATGGAGGCGAGTTGATGAATGCCACCGATGAGATTACCATCGAGTCTGCATTGACCTTGAAAATTCGGCAAATCAGCGCGTGAATGAACAACGAAACGAAGATTGTAAAGGCCAAGAAGCCAATTATTTGGAGGTTCTCCATAATCTTCAAGTTCGAAAGGTCGGCCATCGAGGCAATCGCCAACGAGAATATATATATAAGGTACATTCCGAGGTCGTAGCTACGGTGCAACTTGCGCACAGGCTTCCAGAACGAGAGTCCGATGCCCAGGGTTGTGAGCATAAGGATAAATGGAGCCATAAACCAACCACCCTTCTTCTCGTTCATAAAGTTTGCGAGGTCTGCACCAGCCAACCAGCCAATAAGGTATGCCATTCCGAATGCGATAACCACAACGGCGAGGGTCAAGCTGAGAATCTTACCCATCTGTGTATAGCCCTTCTTCGAGTTGAGACCCTTGTAAGGATTCTCCTTCACGGCTGCCATCTCCTGCTTGATAACCTCGGCGTCCTTCTCCGAGATAGAGAGCTTTGTCTTTTCGCCATAGAGCCAGCGGAAGAGTCTGATACCGCCACCCAAGAGGAATACGAAGTACAAGAAGCAGATGACAATATCGTAGGTGGTTATCAATACATATTTTTCGCTACTGATACCCAAGCCCTCTTTCAGCGCGGCTGCATTGAGCGTTCCGCCGGTACACTTTCCGGCCAACATGCCACCTATTTCAGCACTTTGGTCCATACCGTCGCTGAAGATTAGATAACCAGCAATAACGGCTAATGCGACCGAGAGGACTCCGCTGGTGATAACTCGAGCTTGGAGCGAGATTTCACTAGTCTTGAAGGTGCAACCAAAGAGCATCATCGGGATTGCCAAAGGAATCGCAATCATCGGGATAACCTTCTGAAATAATGCAATCTCTGCCGGCATAGGTATATTCGCAAAGATGAGACCGATGACGTAGAGAATCATTACAGGGCCGATTTTGTCGAAAATCGGATACTTGCGACATAGCCACAATACGCCTGCAGGAATTACGCAGAACATCGCTGCGAGCCATAGATAGTTGAAGATAGTCAATATCATAGAGCTGAAATTTGGGTTGTTGCTTCTTATATAACAGGCGCAAATATAACCAAAAAAGCGTGACGTTGAACACCCGCCACGCAAATTAGGTATTTATACCTATGCTAAAAAGTCCTACCCTAAAGCCACGTCCAAGACCATCATCAACGCGAAGCCTATGGCGAATGCAAGGGTCGGAATGTTGGAGTGCGAGCCGTTGTGCGACTGAGGGATAAGTTCCTCAACCACAACGTAAATCATAGCTCCCGCAGCGAAGGCGAGCATGTATGGAAATATGCCGATAAGGTGCTCGATAAAGACGATTGTGAGAATGGCTGCGATAGGCTCAACGATGCCCGAGAGAGCGCCATAACCGAATGCGCGACCTCGCGAGTTGCCCGCCGAGCGAAGCGGCAACGATATAATTGCGCCTTCCGGAACATTTTGAATGGCAAGACCTATGGCCAAAGCCAAGGCTCCCGCCATCGAAATGCCAATTTCGCCCGTCAAAGCACCTGCCGCCACAACGCCTACGGCCATACCCTCGGGTATGTTGTGGAGCGTAACCGCCAAGACAAGCATCGACGAGCGTCCGAGTTTCGATTTTGGACCCTCGGGGTTGTCGCTGTCGGGGTGGAGGTGCGGAGTGAAGGTGTCGAGCAGCAACATAAAGAGCACGCCGAGCAGGAAACCTACGGTTGCAGGTACCCACGCAAAGTTGCCCATGTCGCTCGACTCGTTCATTGCAGGAATGAGCAGCGACCAAACCGATGCCGCCACCATCACTCCCGAGGCGAAGCCGAGCAGGACATTGTGGAGCTTGCCGGCCGAACGTTCGCCGACAAAGAGTACCGTTGAGGCACCGATTACAGTGCCAGCAAAGGGTATCAAAAGCAGTGGTAAAATATCATTCCAAGCCATAAACTTCTCACTTCTGTGCTACAAATATACCGCCTTTTAGTTGTAAAACTATCGAAAAATCATTTTTTTTTGTACATTTGTAGTGCGAATAACTTAAATCTGTTAGTTATGAAAACGAAAGTATTGATTGCTTTGATAGCAATGGTTATGGCAGTTGCCTGCGACAAACCAAACGAGGCAAAACAGAAGAGTAAGCACGAGCAAGCGGTTGAAAATATCGTGGCTCAATGTCAAAATTTTGACCACACAACCTTTGCACAAGAGTTGCCAGGCGTGTGGAGGCTTGATACTGATGTCAGCTATGACGACAATTGGGAGAAAATCACAGATTGGTGTTTGGTGTTGGGCGAATACAACAATGAGTGTATTGGTTGGCGTGGTACAACATATACATTTACTGCTGACGGTAAAGGCTCGATGGCTCCTTGGCTCTATTTCCCTGACGAGGATGAGACTCCGCAGGTTTTCGATTGGCACTACGACGCAGAGAATAACAAACTTGTATTTAGTGGCGGTTGGAAACCTAAGACGGTATCGGGCTTTAATGGTGAGTACCTCATATTCGACTATTACGATACTACGAACAAGAAAAATGTTCGCGAAATCTACAAACGACAATAGCAGAGAGTAGTGAATTTAGGGAGATTAGGGAAATTGGTGAGTTTAACGAAAAAATCCCTACTCTCCCTAAATTCTTTAAATACCCTTAACGCCTTTAACGCCCTTAACGCCCTTAACACCATTGATAAATAATTCTGAATTTTGCATTCTGAATTTTGCATTTCGAAAATTTTTCGTACCTTTGCACCCGATTAACCTATTGTGGGTTAGTGAAAACCATTTATTAACATTTAAAATTTTATAGCATTATGGCTGTTAAAATTCGTTTGGCACGACATGGTAAGAAGGGTTATGCTTTCTATCACATTGTTGTTGCAGATAGCAGAGCGCCACGTGATGGTAAGTTCATCGAGAAGTTGGGTACTTACAACCCAAACACGAATCCTGCTACAATCGACCTTAACTTCGAGCAAGCTTTGGGTTGGTTAATGAAGGGCGCACAACCTACTGATACTGCTCGTGCGATTCTTTCGTACAAGGGCGTATTGTACAAGAAACACCTGCTCGGTGGCGTAGCTAAGGGCGCTTTCTCTGAGAGCGATGCTGAGGCTAAGTTCAACAAGTGGCTTGGTGAGAAGGAGGGCAAGGTAACCGCTAAGGTTAACAAGTTGGAGGCTGAGAAGTCGGCTGACAAGAAGGCTCGTCTTACTGCTGAGGCTGCAATCAAGGAGGCTCGTGCTGCTGCTATCGCAGAGCGCAAGGCTGCTGCTGAGGCTGAGGCTGCTGCTGCAGCTGCTGAGGCTGAGGAGACTCCAGCTGAGGAGGCAACCGAGACACCTGCTGAGGAGTAGGTCAAAAGATGTTGACGGTAGGGCGCATAACCAAGCTCTTCGGAGTAAAGGGAGAGGTAGTAATCAACCTCTACGACACCCTGCCCGACAACTTCAACTGGGAGGAACAACCCTTCTTCACGAAAGTGGAGGAGTTGGTAGTTCCTCTTTTTTGTGATTCATTCGCTCGTCGCGGCCAGCGCAGTGCGGTCGTTGCATTTGCCGACATCGACACCGAGAAACGTGCCGAGATGATTCTCGACCACGAACTTATGCTCGAGGTGGAGGAGCAGGAGAGCGACGAGTTCTACTTTGACGATCTTATCGGCTTCGAGGTGCGTATCGGTCGCACCAAGGGTGAGGTTGTCGACTTCTACGACAACGAGTTCAACCCACTCTTCGAGATTGAACTCAAAGGCAAGCGTCATCTTGTGCCAGCTGTCGAGGAGTTTATAGCAGCGATCGATTTCGAGAAGCAAATCATAAAATTTGTATTGCCAGAGGGTTTGATAGAGTAGAAGTGAATTTAGGGAAGATAGTGAAAATAGGGAGTTTAGTGATGTTACAATAATCATTAAACTCCCTATTTTCTTTAACTTCTCTGCTCGTTTTTTATTCCCTGTATTCGTAGAGTTGGTTTCGTAGGCGTGGTGTGAAGCCCGCTTCGCGAATTGCGTGGCAGATGCCCTCGCGGTCGAAGCGATTGTTGGCGCCAGCCGACGAGACCACATTCTCCTCAATCATAATAGAACCCATATCGTTCGCTCCGCTGTGGAGTGCGAGTTGTGCGGTCTGCTTGCCCACGGTGAGCCACGACGCCTGGATATTGCGGATATTGTTTAGCACAAGTCGCGCTACGGCGATAAGGCGCAGGTACTCGGTCGGCGAGAAGTGGGTAGAGTAGCCCATCTGCTCGAGTTGTGTTCCTGCCGAGCGGAAAATCCACGGAATAAAGGCCGTAAAGCCGTAGTTACCCTCTGGACACTCGGCCTGCAGGTCGCGCAGACGAATAAGGTGCTCGATGCGCTCCTCGATGGTCTCGATATGGCCATACATCATCGTTGCGGTGGTCGGGATATTCATCTCGTGCGCCTCGTGCATCACGCGCAACCACTCCTCGACACTCGGCTTCGCGGGCGAGATGATTTTGCGCACGCGCTCCACCAAAATCTCGGCTCCAGCACCCGGCAGCGACGAGAGCCCCGCCTTGCGGAGTCGCTCCAAGACCTCGCGCGTGGTGATTTTGCTAATCTTCGCGATGTGTGCCACCTCGGGTGCTCCGAGGGCGTTGAGACGGAGTGTTGGAAAGTACTCCTTGAGTGTAAGGAACAGCTCCTCGTAGTACTCTATGCCGAGTTTTGGGTGCATACCGCCCTGCAAGAGAAGCTGGTCTCCTCCGAGTGAGAACATCTCCTCGGTCTTGCGAATATACTCCTCGAGAGGGGTTATAAAGTGCTTCTCAACTTGGTGTGGTTTGCAGTGGAAGTTGCAGAAGCGACAACCCGACACGCAGACATTTGTGGTGTTGATATTGCGGTCAATCTGCCACGTTACAACCCCCTTGTCGGCAACCTTCTCGGCACGCAAGCGGTCGGCCTGCGCAGCGAGTTCGTGCAGCGGAGCTTCGCGCCATAGGCGCAACGCCTCCTCGGCGGAGATTCGCTCCCCCGCAAATGCCTTGTCGTAGATATACTGCAAACTCATTTTATAGCTTCTTTACAAACTCAAAGTCGAGCAGTCGTCGGCGTAGGTCGGCGCTCTTTATGCGTACGCGAACCTTGTCGCCAAGTGTAAACACCTGACCCGTAGAGTGACCATAGACCTCGTAGCGCTCCTCGTCGAACTGGTAGAAGTCGCCCGGAATATCGCGCATAAGCATCATGCCCTCGACAATCGAATCCTCCAACTCCACGAATACGCCCCACTCGCTCATACCCGAGACGTGGCCGTTGAACTCCTCGCCAATCTTGTCGGCCATAAACTCGACCATCTTATACTTTATAGATGCGCGCTCAGCCTCGGCTGCGATAACCTCGCGCTCCGAGCAACGCACACACAACGCCTCGTGCATATCCTTGTCGGCCGAACGTTTGCCGTCGAGGTAGCGCTGCAACAGACGGTGTACCATCATATCGGGATAACGACGGATAGGCGATGTGAAGTGGGTGTAGTATGGGAACGCCAAACCGTAGTGGCCGATATTGTCGGTGGTATATACCGCCTTTGCCATCGAGCGAATGGCGAGTGTCGAGACGACATTCTCTTCGGCCTTGCCCTTAATCGAAGCGAGCAACTTGTTCAACTCCTTGGCTGCAGCATCGCCCTTGTCGAGTGACGACTTGAAGATGTGGCCGAAGCGGAGAATAAACGAACGGAAACGCTCGAACTTGTCGCTATTTGGTCTGTCGTGCACGCGGAATACCATGGTGCGCTCCTTGCCGTGTGCGCGTGCGCAGAACTCAGCTACGCGTCGGTTTGCCAGGAGCATAAACTCCTCGATAAGCTGGTTAGCCTCCTTCTGTATCTTGAAATATACACCCGTAGGGTGTCCCTTCTCGTCGAGGTGGAATTTCGCCTCACGACGATCGAAGGCAATGGCTCCCTTGCGGTAGCGCTCCTTGCGGAGAGTCTGTGCAAGGCTATGAAGTGTCAAAATCTCCTCTTTGTAGTCGCCCTCACCCGCCTCGATTACCGCCTGCGCCTCCTCGTATGTGAAGCGACGGTCCGAGTGAATTACGGTGCGACCAAACCACTCCTGTGACACCTTGCCTTTCTCGTCGATGTGGAACACAGCCGAAAAGGCGAGTTTATCCTCGTGAGGTCGCAACGAGCAGAGATCGTTGCACAATCGCTCGGGCAACATCGGAATAGTTCTATCTACAAGATATACCGATGTACCGCGCTCTATAGCCTCGTCGTCGATTGTTGAGTCGGGACGCACATAGTGTGTAACATCGGCAATATGAACTCCGACCTCGTACTTGCCCTCGCCGATTTTGCGTACCGAGAGGGCATCGTCAAAATCCTTCGCATCGGCCGGGTCGATGGTCAAAGTGGTAATATCGCGCATATCTCGACGCTCGGCAATATCGCGCTCGGTGATGCGGCCGTCGATGGCATTTGCAGCCTTCTCGACCTGCTCCTCGAAGCGGTACGGAAGGTTGTATTCAAGCAAAATTGCGTGCATCTCGGCGTCGTTATCGCCTGCAGCCCCCAAAATATCTACCAATTCGCCCTGTGGCAGGCGGTCGCCATCGCGCCACTCAACCACGCGCACAGCAACCTTGTCGTCCTGCTTGAGGTGTGGATATTTTTTGAGTGAAATGGCGATGTCGGTAGGCATCTTGCGCGAGTCGGGAACTACGACTGCGATTGTGCGCGAAGCAATCTCCACACGGCCGGCATAGCAACGTGGCGAGCGCTCCAATACCTTCGATATTTCGCCCTCCTTCGCGCCATTGCGCGAGGTGTGGGTTACGATAACCTCTACGCGGTCGCCATTCAAGGCGTTGTGAGTGTTGCGCTGGTGGACAAAGACATCGCTATCGAGCTCCTCGCACTGCACATACATCGAGCCCGAAGCCGACATATCGACTACGCCCTCGTAGTGCGGCATTCGACTGCGGCTGAGGTGATACTTGCCTCGGCCCTCGTCCTCGATAAAACCCTGTTCGAGCAGGGTGTCCAGAATATGTTTTGTAAGGTTTCGACCGTCACGATCAGCACCTCCTGACGCTGCTGCGAGCGCCTTGAGTGTAAATCGCTTCTCGGGCATCTCGCGAAACATGTTCACGATAAAGCCCGCACGATCCTGAAAACCTAACTTCTTACTCTTCTTGTTTGTTCGCTTTGTCTTTCCTTTCATCTCTTTCATCTTTTTTGTTTTTAGCCAATGGGTTGCGAGCCATAAAACAGTTTTCCGTTTTCCGCTTTCCGTTTTCCGTTATAGTGCTCTTGCCAACTCCTCCATAAAGCTTACGCCTACCTCGATCGCCTCCTCGCTTGGAGCGAAGGTCGAGGTGTGGCTGCGACCTGCAGCAGAGCCGACACCAAGGCGGTAGAAAAGCGATGGATATTGCACGCAATAGAAGCCGAAATCCTCCGAGGTGTAGCGTTTCTCGAGCATCTTGATAGTCAAGCCTTTATCGCTGGCGAGTGCTACAGCCATATCGACCAACTTCTCATCGCTCACTACGGCAGGGTAGCCGTGGTTTATATCAATCTCAGTCGAGGTTCCGAACTTCGCATCTACCGACTGCGCAGCCGCCTCGATAATATGCCAAACGGTGTGGCGGTGCTCCTCGCTGAAACAGCGGAAAGTACCCTCCATATAGACCTCGTCGGGGATGATATTAGTTGCTCCGTCGGCAACGATTTTGCCAATCGAAAGCACTGTATTTTCGTCGTTTACAGCGTTCAAGATGGTTACAAGGTGTGATGCAGCAACCACCGTATCGGTCAAGTTCTGACGCATAGCGGCGTGACCGCCTTTGCCTCGTACCCAGAAGCGCAACTCGTCGTTACCTGCCATAAATTCGCCCTTGCAGAAGCCCAACTCGCCAACCTCCAAACCGCTGTCGGTGTGCTCGCCAATTACAGCAACCACCTCGTAGTCGGCAAATGGCTTCTCCGCTAAAACCTTCGATGCACCACCCGGGTTGCACTCCTCGCCCGGTTGGAAGAGTCCGAAGATTGTGCCCTCGAAATCTCGCTTCTCGGCAAGTCGGAGTAATACTCCGTAGAGCACTGCAGCGTGGATGTCGTGACCGCAAGCGTGCATTACGCCCTCGTTCTGCGAGGCGTACTCCAAGCCTGTCTGCTCCTCGATGGGGAGTGCGTCGATGTCGGCTCTCAAGATGATTGCCTTGTTGAGGTTGCCCTTGCCTTCAATCTTAGCCAAAACGCCCGTCTCGGCTATTCGAGAGTGCGAAATTCCCGCCTCTGTGAGGCACTGCTCAATATACTCTGCGGTCTGCACCTCCTCGAACGAAAGTTCGGGGTGACGATGCAGATGTCTGCGAAATTCTACTGCTGTAATCATTGCTCTATCAGTTTGATTTCGAAAAGTTTACTCCAATTTTTACCCGTTACGAAAATGCGCTTTGTCGCCTTGTCGTAAGCTATGCCGTTCAAGACGTCGGTCTTGCTGTCGTGCTCACTCTTTGGAAGAAGGTCTGTAAGGTTAACAATGCCTTCGACAACTCCACTCTCGGGGTTGATAATTGCTATCTGGTTTGTGGTATAAATGTTTGCCCAAATTTTGCCCTCAATCCACTCTAACTCATTGAGATACATCAATGACTCGCCACGCGCTGTTACGCCGATGTAACGCTCCACTTTGAGCGTTTCGAGGTTGAGTACGCGAATGTTGCTTGTGCCGTCCGACATATAGAGCTTCGTACCGTCGCTCGTCAGGCCCCAACCCTCGCCCTTGTAGGTGTGGACGGCGAGAAGCTTAAGCGTTTTTCGGTCGTAGATATTCATCTTGCCGTTGAGCCAGGTGAGCTGATAGATCTTGTCGCCCAAAACAGTTATACCCTCGCCAAACTCATCTTTCGGATTGGTGTGCGACTGCAACGCCTTGCCCGTTGCGAGGTCGGTGCGAAGCAACTTCGAACGTCCATACTCGCCCGTGCCCTCCCACAATTCGCCGTCGATGAACTGCAAGCCTTGCGTATAACTTGTGCGCGAGTGCGGATACTCGGCAACTACCTGATAGGTGTAGAACTTTGGTTCAACTCGCTGAGGAGCTGAACTTTCGCCCTGCAAAGAGGTTGTTTTCTTCGGAGTCCCGCCGCACGAAATAAGCGTTGCAAAGGCTGTAAGTATGGTCAGAAAGTGCTTCATATCTCCGCAAAGTTAATAAAACAAACGGAAAACGGAAAGCGGAAAACGGAAAACTTTTGCTTTTAGCCAATGACCATTGGCGTTTAGTGTGATTAGAGAATATAGGGAGTTTAGCGATGCGTAATTCTCCCTAATCTCATTAAATTCTCTAAACTCTCTGTTGCTGGGTATCGTTTTCGATACCTACGAGGGTGCGGGGGCTTGCTGCGTAAGCAGGTTGAAAGGAGAAGGGCTCGCAACATAAAACAAAATAGGCGAGAGTCGTCACGACTGTCGCCTACCTCAGGACTCATTGCGAGCCCTTCTACTAACCCAAAGGTTGTAAACATTTAATGATACACCTTGGATGCTTTATAAATTGGAATCAGTAAAAAAGGGAGGCATCCCTCCCTTAATGGTATTTATATAATAGTTACTCAAAGTCGTATGGTTCAATATATTGTTCATAATAATACCAATTTTCTTTATCAGTTTCACCCCAATAAGTTTTACTGCCACCCCATTGCATATATTCATTGTACGAATTACGTGGCACATATATTTTCATTCCTTCATTTAATGGGAAAGCTGTATATATCAAGTATCTATTTGTTCCTGCTAAAGGTTTTTTGTCATAAAAGATAGAAGGAGGTGTTGTTGGCCTGCAGTATATGTTTAAGAGTTTGCTACTTTTAAATGCATCATTACCTATTGAACTTACACCACAGCCAAGTGTGACGTTGCATAGATTGTCGTTACTAAACGCACCGTCACATATGCTACTAACGTTGTCGGGTAAAATGAGATTCGTATATACGCCTCCTGCAAAAGCTCTATTGCCAATATATGACACCTTCGTACCAAAGTCTATGCGTTCAAGGTTCGCACAACATGCAAAAGCTTCTTTTTCAATACGCGTCACGCTATCCGAAATACTAACGCTTACTATGCTACCACAATAATTAAAGGCATACTGCTTAATAGTTGTAATATTGGAAGGAATAATAAGATTTTCAACTAGCTCGCTATTAATGTATAATTCGGCGGAACGATAAAATGGATTGGAAAAATAATCCTTAAAGGTTGTTTGGATCCAAGATGACAAGTTTGATATATTGACCTTTCTTGTAGGATTATTGCTAGCATAGAATGCTCGTGTGCCAATATATGAGAGATTGTCATTTTGAATTGTTATACTCTTCAATAATTGACAATCATAAAAAGCATAATCTTCAATTGTTCTAATACCCTTTCCGATATGTATCTCTTTCAGCTTAGCACAACCATAAAAAGCTCGGTTGCCTATAATGGTAACTGCATCAGGAATTTTAACACTTGTTAGCAAACTATTATAAAAAGCTTTAGCTCCAATAGAATAAATTGGTGCATCAAATATCATTACACCTTTTCCGTCCACATATGTATTGGATATAATATTTATTCCTTCAAATGCTGTCAAGTCATACGGTTTGATAATACCTGCAAAATCATTAGTGTATTCTATTATATTCGTACTAGGGGCTGCGGTTTGTGTAATAGTTATCACCATATCTTCAATTCCATATTGAGTGTCAAACACTCTAAAGGTTGTTGAACGCGCCTCTGTAGAATTGTTTAATTCTAATGAAATTTCAATTCCCGTATTGCTTTTTGATATGATGGTCAGCCACTCTGAGTTACATTCTACATTATAATTAAAATTAGATATAACCCCTACCTTTTTTTTACCTCCTCTAAAATCAAATGTAAATGTATGCGAGCCATCTATAACCAATTGCGGTTCAAAAGCTTTTTGTATAATCATTATTTCTTTGCTCACATCATATTTAGACAAAGATATTATTATCTTAGCACTACGCTCCTTTGTGATAGTTGAAGGCCGTGTTGTAATTTTCAAACCATCACTTTCTTTTGTACAAGAAATCCAATCTGCATTTTCAGAAATAACGAAAGATGTATTTGCGTTAATAGCAATACGCTTTGTTCCTCCATCTGCATTAAATACAATTTCTTCTACATCAATTTTGAGAGATGGTTGTGCGGCTTCTTGGTGAACTGTTATAACTTTGATAATATCATATTTAGGTAAAGAGACTGTTATATTAGCACTTCTGTCGTCTATAATATTAGAGGATGCGATGATGATATTTATTCCATTTTTCTGCTCTTCGCAGGTTATCCAATCCACCTCTGCAGTAATATCAAACTCTGCATTTGTTGTAACTTCTACATATTTACTACCTCCTTCAGCACTAACTTCTATTTCATCTTCATCAATTGATAAGATTGGTTCAAACGCACCTTGCTTAACTTTGATTGATTTACATATTTGCTCCTTGCGGTGATAATACAAAATATTAATTTTCGTTTCTCGCTCAATTATTTCCGTATTTGCTTGAACACTTACGCTAATTCCTCCTTCTGTTACAAATGCATAAACCCAATCGTCTTTACATTGAACCTCATAACTGCAATCTGCCGTAATCTGAATTTCAGCAGTACCACCATCTGCCGTAAACTCTAAACATTCACCAAGATTTGGGAGTTCATAGTCTAAAAATGGTTCCTTTTCACAAGAAGCACAGAGAGATAGCACTCCAATAATTAAAATTCTAAATAAATTTTTCATAATATTTCATGTCTATTAGTTATTTTTATTAGTACTCCATCTATTTTTTGATTCCCTTTGCAATATCTTGAAATATATAGTTTACGCATACCAAATCGACTAGTTGTATCGTTGTATTTACCACTATCTTCAAGTTTACCAATCACGGAATATATTTCAGTTGTTAGTCCAAGTTTGCAAGATAGCTCATCTGCGAAAATTTCTTCTGAAGTATAACCCTGTTTGTTCTCTAAGAATTGAAATGCAATATGTCCTATTTCGTGCGCGATGGCTGCCATTTGTTCATTTGGGGAGAGTTCCAATGACTCAATCATAGCCTTGTCGAACACTATTTTAGCACACATATTATCAGAAATAGAGTAAGAGTATGGAGAAGGAATGCTCCCATCGCCCATCACCTCTTCTTCTGATGTATAAATATCAATTGTAACTTTGGATAAGGGCGGACAATGCGAAATCAGTATATCAGAATATTGGTCGTCAAACAATTTGAATATAGAAACATCTATATCTGTACGCAGGTTGAACAGTTTCTTCATAACTGTAAAGTATTAAAATTAAGTTTATAATGTTTGCTCAGTTATGACAAAAAGAAAGTGTGAGGTTGATTTCGTTTATTTAATCGAAGGTTGTGGAATGACCTGACAGTAATAAACGATACAATGCCCCACACTTGAATAGTATGGGGTATATGCCAAGAAAGGCATAGTCACACATAACTATACAAGAAATAGGTGTTGTCCGTTGTCCTACTGTCTTGAAAACTTCCACATTTTCGATTAAGGACTGCGAAAACACTTTCAATATGTCTGCAAATCTTTCGACTGCACCACAAATATAGTAACTTATCTCGAAAAGTGCAAAAAATAAACTACTCGTCATTGCGAAGGAGTGGAACGACTGCGGCAATCTCCCTTATTGCGTTTAAAGTTAAAAGTGGGAAGTGGGAGATTCCCACGGCTTGTACCAAGCCTCGGAATGACGATGTGCTATTTTTTAAAGTTTTACGTTTTCCGTTTTAATCCTGTTTTGCAGGCTTTTCCTCCTTCTTGCAAGGCATAGTCTGCAAGCAGCCTCTGCCCTTGCTTTGTGCGTCGGTTGACCTTTGGTCTTCACCGCTCCGCCTCGGCATAGTGTGCAAGCACCCTCTGCTCTCGGCTTAATCGCGGCGGTCCGTTTTCCCACTCCAAGCAGAAATCGAAAAACTTAAAAGTTTTCCGTTTTCCGTTGTCAGTTTTCCGTTATTTTTTATTATCTTTGCGCGGAATTTTGACGAAAAGTAAACAAACAAAATAATAAATCAAACACTATGAACATTACAAAGGTAGAGAAAGAGCAGGGTGCAGCATTGCTTCGCATCGTTGTTGAGGAGGCAGATTATGCAGCCGAGGTAGAGAAGATGCTTCGCGACTACAAGCGCAAGGCTAACATTCCGGGATTCCGTCAGGGTATGGTTCCTATGGGCGTTATCAAGAAGATGTACGGCAAGGGTGCTGTAGCAGAGCAGGCTTACCGCAAGGCTTCGAATGCAGCATTCGAGTATTTGCAGAGCGAGAAGATCGACTACATCGGCGATGTAATCCCAGCTGAGGAGCAGGGCGACTTCGATTTCGAGAACAACACAACTCACGAGTTCGTATTCGAGTACGGTGTTGCTCCAAAGTACGATGTTAAGCTCACTGCAAAGGATAAGATTACCTACCACAAGATCAAGATCGACAAGAAGATGCACGAGTCGTTCCTCGACAACTATCTCCGTCGCTATGGTTCGTTGAAGGAGGTTGAGAAGGTAAAGAAGGACGAGGCTCTCAATGTAACTCTCGACAATGGCGAGTTGCGCGTTGAGGAGGCTTACGTAGGCCTTATCTCGATGTCGGACGAGGATCGCAAGCCATTCATCGGCAAGAAGGTTGGCTACAAGACCGAGGTTAACATCAACGAGTTGTACAAGACTCCTGCACAGCGTGCTTCGATTCTTGGTGTTAAGGAGGCTGAGTTGGAGGGTATCAACCCAGTATTCTCGTTGGAGATTACAAAGATTCGTCAGTTCGCTAACCCTGAGTTGAACGAGGAGTTCTTCAAGATGGCATTCCCTGAGGGCAATGTAACTAACGCAGAGCAGCTCGACGCTTACATCGACGCACAGATCGAGGCTGAGTTGAAGCGTGAGAGCGACTACCTCTTCACATTCGCAGTTCGCGACTTCTTGATCGAGAAGGCAGGTTTGGCTATGCCAACCGAGTTTATGAAGCGTTGGCTCTACACCATCAACGAGGGTAAGTTCACTATGGAGGATATCGAGAAGGATTTCGATGCATTCCTCAAGATGTTCACTTGGAACTACATCCAGCGTCGCGTAATCGAGGCTGAGGAGATTAAGGTTTCGGCTGAGGAGGCTAAGGCAGAGGCTAAGGTATTTGCTGCAGCTCAGTTCGCTCAGTATGGTATGCCTAACGCTCCAGAGGAGATGCTCGAGAACTTCGTGAAGAATATCCTCGAGAACAAGGAGCAGAACCAGAAGATCTACGAGAAGCTCTACGAGCAGAAGGTAGTTGAGTCTGTTAGCTCGAAGGTGAAGGTTACCGAGAAGGCTATCTCAGCAGAGGACTTCGCAGAGTTGGCAAAAGCGTTGTAACAAAAAGCCTCATAAGCGGTAAAATAGATAAGACTCTGCAGGTTGGTACCAGACTTGCAGAGTCTTTAATCTTCGTTAAGTCGAATTTATTAAAGAAAACGATTATGAAAGAGTTTGAAAAGTTTGCAATGGGTCATTGTGGTATCTCGTCGTTGCGTCTGCACGACTACAAGGCTATCCAGTCGGCCTATATCAACCCGATGATTTTGGAGGAGCGTCAGCTGAATGTCACTCAGCTCGATGTGTTCAGTCGCTTGATGATGGACCGTATTCTCTTCCTCGGCGCTCCGGTTACGGACGATGTTGCAAACATTATTCAGGCGCAGCTCCTCTTCTTGGAGTCGGCCGATCCGTTGAAGGATATTCAGCTCTATATCAATACCCCCGGCGGTAGTGTGTCGGCAGGTCTTGGTATCTATGATACCATGCAGCTTGTAAATTGCGATGTTGCAACCATCTGTACGGGTATGGCGGCTTCGATGGGAGCCGTTCTTTTGACCGCAGGTGCTACGGGCAAGCGTTCGGCATTGCCGCACTCGCGAGTGATGATTCATCAGCCACTCGGAGGCGTTCAGGGTCAAGCTTCGGACATCGAGATTACTGCACGCGAGATTGCTCGCACCAAGCGCGAGTTGTATGAGATTCTCTCGGAGCACTCGGGTAAGAGCGTTGCCGATATTGAGCGCGATGCCGACCGCGACTATTGGCTCTCGGCTGCTGAGGCCAAGGAGTATGGTTTGATTGATAGTGTTCTCACAAAACATTCGAAGTAGTTATGGCTCAAAAGGGAAAGAAGAGTGGTCAGCGCCACGAGGATTGCTGCTCGTTCTGCGGCCGTCGTCGTAACGAGGTCGATATAATGTTCCAGGGCGTAGATGGTGCAAACATCTGCGGCGCCTGCATCGAGGTAGGTCACAAGTCGCTCTCGGAGGCGGGTTTGGCTATCGCTTCGCCAAAGGCGAAAGCTAAGGAGCAGGGCGTTTCGATGAACGATGTTCCAAAGCCAAAGGAGATTAAGGAGTTTTTGGATAAGTACGTTATCGGCCAGGACGAAGCCAAGCGTGCGATTGCTGTTGCGGTATATAACCACTATAAGCGACTCTCGTTCGTGCAGAACGAGGAGGATGTGGAGCTCGATAAGTCGAACATTGTGCTTGTAGGTCCTACGGGTACGGGTAAGACGTTGATTGCGCGTTCGATTGCGCGTCTGTTGAAGGTGCCGTTCACGATTGTCGATGCTACCGTTTTGACTCAGGCAGGATATGTCGGCGAGGACGTAGAGAGCATTCTCTCGCGTTTGTTACAGGCAGCTGATTACGACGTTAAGGCGGCAGAGCGAGGTATCGTATTTATCGATGAAATTGATAAAATTGCTCGCAAGGGCGACAATCCGAGCATTACTCGCGACGTGTCGGGCGAGGGTGTTCAGCAGGCTCTCTTGAAGATTTTGGAGGGCACAATCGTGAATGTTCCGCCGCAGGGTGGTCGTAAGCACCCCGAGCAGGCATTTGTGCAGGTGAATACCAAGAATATCTTGTTTGTCTGCGGAGGTGCGTTCGACGGCATCGAAAGACGTATCGCTCAGCGTTTGAATACTCGTGCAATGGGTTATGGTCGTGTTGATACCGAGAGTATCGACCGCGAGAATATGTTGAAGTATGTGCAGCCGCAGGATATCCGTTCGTTCGGACTTATTCCTGAGTTGGTAGGTCGTCTGCCGGTGCTCACACACCTCGAGCCACTCTCTCGTGAGGCGTTGCGCAATATCCTTACCGAGCCTAAGAATGCAATCATCAGCCAATACAAGGCTATGCTTGCGATGGACGGTGCTACGTTGGAGTTTACCGACGATGCTTTGGACTATATCGTAGATAAGGCAGTAGAGTTCAAACTCGGAGCGCGTGGTTTGCGTTCGATTTGCGAGGCTGTGATGAAGGAGTTGATGTACGAGGCTCCATCTTCTGACGAGAAGGAGATTGTCGTAACACGCAGCTACGCTGAGGAGAAGATTAGCTACGCTCCGATGACTAAATTGCATCAGGCAATGTAAGAGTTGTGGGTTTTAGATCGAAGGCCGAGCTAGTGCTCGGCTTTTTTTGTTCTACTGCGTAGAAATTTTCAAAGAAAAGTTGGAAAATGGTGAGAAGTTTGAAATATTTTTGCTAAATTTGTGGTTAGGAAATTTAAGATAAAACACAACTATAACTATGGCAACAAATTCTGTAATGATGAGAGCAGCGGATAATATCCGTATTCTCGCAGCTTCGATGGTAGAGAAGGCGAAGTCTGGACATCCAGGCGGAGCAATGGGCGGTGCAGATTTCGTGAACGTTTTGTTCACGGAGTTCTTGCGCTACGATCCGGATAATATGCTCTATCCGTTCCGTGATAGATTCTTCCTCGACCCTGGTCATATGTCGCCAATGCTCTATTCGGTGTTGGCTTTGGCGGGTCACTATTCGATGGAGGAGCTTCAGCAGTTCCGTCAGTGGGGTAGCGTAACCCCAGGACACCCTGAGGTTGATGTTTTGCGCGGTGTGGAGAACACTTCGGGACCTCTTGGTCAGGGCCACGCAATGGGTCTTGGTGCTGCTATCGCAGAGCGCTTTATGGTTGCTCGTTTTGGTGAGTGGCAGGCTCACAAAACTTATATCTACATCTCTGACGGTGCTGTTCAGGAGGAGGTTTCGCAGGGTGTAGGTCGTATCGCAGGCGACCTCGGCTTGGCAAACATCATTATGTACTACGACTCGAACAATGTTCAGCTCTCGACTAAGGTTGACGAGGTGGATACCGAGGACGTTGCTGCCAAGTATAAGGCTTGGGGCTGGCAGGTGTTGGAGATTGACGGTCACAACGTCGATCAGATTCGCGAGGCTTTGACTACCGCAAACGCTTCGACCGAGAAACCAACTCTCATTATCGGCCATACCGTTATGGGTAAGGGCTTGGTTACTGCCGAGGGTGAGTCGTTCGAGGATAAGGTTTCGACCCATGGACAGCCTGTCTCGGCTGCTGGCGCAAGTTTGGAGGCTACAATTAAGAATCTTGGTGGTGATCCTGAGAATCCGTTCCAGATCTTCCCTGAGGTTAAGGAGTTGTATGCTGCTCGTGCCGCGGCTCTTCGCAAGGAGATGGTCGAGCGCAAGAAGATCGAGGAGGAGTGGCGAAGCAAGAACCGTTCGTTGGCTCTCAAGTTCGACGGCTTTATGTCGGGTAAGTTGCCAAAGATTGACTATCGCACAATCGCAATTAAGTCGGGCTCGCCAACTCGCGCGGCATCGGCTACAGTATTGGGTGTATATGCCGAGCAGGTGGAGAATATGGTCGTTGCATCGGCCGATTTGAGCAACTCGGATAAGACCGACGGCTTCTTGAAGAAGACTCACGCCTTCAAGCGTGGCGACTTTACCGGTCGTTTCTTCCAGGCGGGTGTTTCGGAGTTTACGATGGCTTGCGTAATGAATGGTATGGCTTTGCACGGAGGTATTATCCCTGCTTGCGGTACATTCTTCGTTTTCTCGGACTATATGAAGCCTGTAGTTCGTATGTCGGCATTGATGGGCTTGCACGTGATATATGTATGGTCGCACGACTCGTTCCGCGTAGGCGAGGACGGTCCTACTCACCAGCCAATCGAGCAGGAGGCTCAGATTCGTCTTATGGAGCACCTCCACAACCACAAGGGCGAGCGCTCGATGGTTGTGTTGCGTCCTGCAGATGCTGAAGAGACTGTTGCTGCATGGAAGATTGCTCTCGAGGAGCATCGTCCTGTAGGTTTGATACTCTCGCGCCAGGACGTTCCGTCGTTGCCAAGCCACAAGGCTCGTATCGACGAGGCTACTCAGGCATACAAGGGTGCTTACGTGGTATTCGACTCGGCAACTCCAGATGTTGTTATGGTGGGCTCGGGTTCAGACGTTTCGACCTTGGTGGCAGGTGCCGAGTTGTTGAAGAAGGACGGCATCGCAGTTCGCGTAGTTAGCGTTCCAAGTGAGGGCTTGTTCCGCGATCAGCCAAAGTCGTATCAGAAGAGCATTCTTCCTCCAAACGTAGTACGTTACGGTATGACTTCGGGATTGCCGGTGACATTGCTCGGCTTGGTAGGTTCGCTCGAGAATATCCACGGCCTCGACCACTTCGGTCACTCGGCTCCATTCAAGGTTCTCGACGAGAAGTTTGGTTATAATGGCGAAACAGTATACAAGGAGGTAAAGAAGATCCTCAACAAATAAGACATATCATAGGGCGTTATGAAACGGGTCCTTATATTCGTATTTGTAGTCGCATTGATGGGAGTTGTAAACCCTGTCAATGCGACTTCTCGCTCCCAGGAGAAGAATCGCAAGGAGGTTCTCTCGCGAGGTAGAGGTTTCTACAAAGATGTGTTTATGGACGGAGGTGTGGCGCTCACTTCGCGCTACTATCTTCCGGCTACACGCTATTTGGGTCTATCTATCGACTACTTTGCTTCGGCCAAGACCGATAAACTGACGCAGGCGGATACGCTGATGCAGACGAATATCTTCTGCGGCAGCGAGGAGGATACGAATGGCTGGCTGTTGTACCCCGACGGAGCACCTCGTTTCAGAGTTATATATGTAAATGGAGGCAAGTCGGGCTCGCATGCACGCTCGTTGACCGAGCGCGGACGCGAATTGCTGCGAGAGTATATCGCAAACGGAGGCTCCTATGTGGGCACTTGCGCTGGTGCATATATGGCGACAAGCGGTTCGCGCAGAGCAAATGGCTCGCTAAGGAATGCTGATGTCTATCTAGGCTTGTGGCCTGGCTACGCCAAACCTACCAATCTGAAAAAAGCTCGTCCGACGCTAACCGTCGATAAGAAGAGTCCGCTGTTGCGCTACTTCGACTTCGGAGGAGATAAAACCGTTGTTGATGTCTATCACAATGGTGGTTGCTCGGCCTACGGCTATGAGGACGCCACAATGCCTAAGGGTACCGAGCCGTTGGCTTACTACCAATTCGAGGATACGAAGAAGGTAAAAATCGACGGTCGAATAAGCGTTTGGGCATACAAACCCAGCAAGCAGAGTGGTCGTGTTGTGATGTGTGGCTCGCACCCCGAGAGTGTCGCCGAGGGTGAGCGTGTCGAGTTTATGTCGGCGATGTTGCTCTACGCCATGGACGGCAATCCGCAACCGCAACTCAAAGGCGCATTGAAGGCTGGCGAGGAGCGCGAGATGAATAAGAGCACCGAGGATTGCGCTCCCGAATATACCAAAATTGGCGATAAGCAGTATCATCACTTCATAATCGAGGTGCCACGTGGCTGCAAGCGAGCAGTTATATCGCTCGACGGATACGAAGATGCCAAGAAGTACGACTTGACCTTGTGTGCCAAGCGTGGCGAGTTTGCTTTCCACGACAATACGCTCAATAAAGTCGTTTCACGCGGTTGCAAGAAGCAGCTTGTGCTCGAGAAGCCAAAGGCTGGCAAGTGGTACGTGTCGGTATTTTGCGAGACAACAGTTACGGCACTTAGGGGTAAGTATGGCACCCGCTACTCGGGTCGCGTGGGTGTGCTGAATGGTGTGCCGTACAAGATTTCGGTAAAATATGAGTAATTAACTAAACAATAGATAAAACTATGAAGAGAACTTTTTTGACTATTGTGACTCTGTTGGTCGCTGTGTCGGCTTCGGCGCAGTACTATCAAGATCAGGTGAATAAGGATATGTTGCACGTGCGTCAGCCTCGCAACTCGCAGCGTAAGGAGTTTATCGCACCGAGTGTTGATGGCTACACTGCATACAAGGCTGACCTTCACACCCACACTATCTTCTCGGACGGTCACCTCACTATGGAGGCTCGTCTGCGCGAGGCGTGGCAGAATGGCTTGGACGTTATGGCCGTTACCGAGCACCTTGAGTATCGCAAGCACGAGAAGATGATGGTGGAGTACCTCAAGAACTATACTCCGAAGGGTACAAAGGCAAAGGCCTACTCTTTCGTCTCGAAGGACGAGCCTGCCAAGGGTGAGATTATGGTCGATTTGAACTATCCGGTAGAGTTGGCAAAGAAGATTGCAACCGACTTCGACATCACTATCATTCCAGGTATTGAGGTGACTCGTAAGCCGGGCGGATACTACAGCCACTTTAACGCACTCTTCACTACCGATAACAATACTATCTACGATCCCGATGCGATGCAGTCGTTGCGTAACGCTAAGGCTCAGGGTGCGCTTGTTATGCACAACCACCCAGGCTGGACCCGAAAGGATATGGCCATCACAGATTTCGAGAAGGCCGCTTACAAGGAGGGCTTGATTGACGGTATCGAGGTGGTGAATGGCTTGGAGTTTTATCCAAAGGCTATCACACGTGCCAAGAAGTATAACTTCTTCATCTCGGCAAATACAGACGTTCACTATCCTATCGCTGAGCGCTATGGCGACGAGTTCCGCAACATGACGCTCATCTTCGCGAAGGATAAGTCGTTGGCATCGTTGCGCGAGGCTGTCGAGGCTCATCGCACCCTTGCCTACTCGTTTGGTACGCTTGTAGGTAGCGAGGAGTTGTTGCGTAAGTTCTTCGAGGCGTCGATTTCGGTTCGTCGTATTGCCGACAATGCAAAGGGTCGCCGACAGTTTGTCGTTACAAACCACAGCTCGGTGAAGTGGTTGTTCGTTCGCGAGGGTCAGCGCATGGAGGAGTTGGGTGCTAACTCCTCGATAATCATCGTTGAGAGCCAGTCGAAGGATAACACTGTTACTTTGCTCAACACTTGGTACGGAGAGGACGAGCACCTCAAGGTGGACGTTATAGGTTTGGCAAAATAGCTCAGATTTACACCTTGTGAGGTCGCTTTTTACGTTTGACCACTCTCGTTTACAATTTTTTACCTATCTTTGCAGTTGTTATAGAAAAAGAGAGTAGATGTATTGGAGAGAGTTGTGGGAGTTCATCAAGCGTAATATCCTCATGATAGTTATTGTAGCTGTCGTGGCTGTGGCGTGGCCATGGACGCTTATATTTATAATTCCTTGCCTTTTAATAGTGCTTGGTGTGCAGGTAACGATGTGGAAGATACGTCGTAACTACCAAAATATACATCAGCAGCAGGAGCCACGAAGCCACAAGCGAGCTAAGAGTAAGGTCGAGGGCGAGGTCACGGTTGTGCGTACCGAGCAGGCCGAGCAGCGTGTGAATGATGATGTCGGCGAGTATGTCGATTTCAAGGAGGTAAAAGAGGACAAAACCAAATAGTAATCACGGGATAGCTTATCCTTGTGATAGAGTAAATAAGATGAAGATTATAGGTAACTTTTTTGGAGCTATCGGCAAGTATATCCAGCTCATGGGCAAGGTCTTTTCTCGCCCCGAGAAGGTCGGTATATACTATCGTCGTATATTGGTCGAGATTGACGCTCTCGGTATCAACTCGATACCGCTCGTAGCGATTATCTCGATATTTATTGGTGCGGTAATCGCCCTGCAGATGGGTATTACGTTGGAGTCGCCATTCATTCCTAAGTTTATGATTGGCTACGCAACACGCGAGACTATGACCTTGGAGTTCTCCTCTACGGTTATCGCCATTATCCTTGCCGGAAAGGTGGGCTCGAATATCGCATCGGAGATTGGTACCATGCGTATCACCGAGCAGATCGACGCCTTGGAGATTATGGGTGTAAACTCGGCATCGTACCTTATCCTTCCAAAGATTGTTGCAACGGTAATCTTCTTCCCGCTCTTGACCCTCTTCAGTATGATGGTCGGAACTGTCGGAGGTTATCTTATTGCTTTCTTCACAGGCATTGTCCTCCCTGCCGAGTATGTCGAGGGTTTGCACTACTACTTTATCCCATTCGAGATTACCTACTCGTTGATTAAGATGGCATTCTTCGCCTTTATCATAACCTCCATTTCGGCATTCTATGGCTACTCGCCAAAGGGTAACTCGTTGGAGGTGGGTCGTGCTTCGACACGCGCCGTGGTAACCAGCTCGATTACCATTATGATTTTCAACCTTATCTTAACTCAGCTGATGCTGACCTAAACGCTATAGACGATGATTAAGTGCGAAAATATATTCAAGTCCTTTGATGGTCGTACCATCTTGGAGGATATCTCAGTAGAGTTTGAGTCGGGAAAAACCAACCTCATCATCGGTCGAAGCGGTTCGGGTAAGACTGTGTTGCTTAAGACCCTTGTCGGACTCCACGAGCCTGATACAGGTAGCATCTTCTATGACGAGAAGAACTATACCGCTCTCTCTTTTGCCCAGCGCAAGGAGGTGCGTCGTGAGCTCGGTATGATTTTCCAGGGTGGAGCGTTGCTCGACTCATCGACCGTATATGAGAATGTACGTCTCCCTCTCGATATGTTTACCAACAAGTCGTCAGCCGAGAAGGATCGACGTGTCAGGGAGTGCTTGGAGCGTGTGGAGCTCTCTCACGCAGGCCACCTATATCCATCGGAGCTCTCAGGTGGTATGATTAAGCGTGCAGCCATTGCTCGTGCTATTGTGCTCAACCCTAAATATCTCTTCTGCGACGAGCCAAACTCTGGTCTCGACCCGCAGACATCTATCGTTATCGATAATCTTATCCACGATATTACCGTGGAGTACAATATCACTACCATCATCAACACCCACGATATGAACTCCGTTATGGAGATTGGCGAAAAAATCGTCTATATCCATCAGGGTAAGAAGTGGTGGGAAGGCACCAAAGACGATATTCTTCGTGCCGATAACCAGGAGTTGAATGATTTTGTGTTTGCCTCGGCTATGGCTAAGCGCGCAAAAAAATCGTTATAAAACCACTTTAAGGGGCATTTGCTTCCTTGTCCTCAAAAAATGAGATGGTTACATACGCTTAGTATGCGCCCATCTCATTTTTCTTTGACGGCGTTGCAACTACCTCCTTAAAGATGATTTTATGGTTGTGGGTGAGTATGCTGCGGACTCACTACCTTGCTTTATATAAAAATAGCTCGATTATACCACCTGTTTGAAGTTGTGGGGAGGGTGAATTTGGAAGTTTACCTATTTATATATATATTTGTACTACACAAACTCAAACTTTATAATTTAATCTTAAAAATTTATTGCTTATGTTACCACAGAATTTCTTGAAGCAGTTGTTGGACGCGACTATGCAGGTGTTGCTCGCGCTTTTGAAAATTATTCTTTTGCCATTCAACCTCTGGGTTAAGGCTATTGGCAACCTCGCAGAGCAGCGAGAGAAGGGCTTGCTCGATCTCAACAAGATTACAGGTCCTTGGCCATTCTTTACATTCTGCAAGCGTCTCTTTATCGACGTTATTCTTGATGTAGTTTCGTTCTTGTCTTATCCTGTTGGTGTGCTTGTAGCATTTGTAGCATTCATCGTAGTTCTTGTTGATGATGTTGACTTTTTTGAGGCTATCGCAGCATTCTCAGGTTCGTTGGTTATCGCCTATTTAGTTCCTGTATATACAGCGTTGTTGAACAACCTCCTCAAGCTTATGTTGCTCCCATTCCGCAAGCTCGTTGATTGGCTTAAGAAGCCTGCTCAGCACTTGGATATCAACACTACTCAGAACGTTAAGAAGGAGGAGTAATCCTTTCTGTAGATTAAAATGATATGGGGCGAGAGTTTATCTCGCCCCATATATTTTTGCATCATTACCTTTTAACGCAGCTCCATCTGCTTAATCTTGCGTATTTGCCATACAAAGAGCACTGCCGCCAACAAAATAGATGCCGAGTCGGCTATTGGCATCGAAATCCACACTCCATAGGCGCCGAACTTCTGAGGCAAGAAGCAGAGCAAAGGCAACAAGAAAATCAACTGTCGTGTAAGCGAGATGAAAATTGCCAACGGAGCCTTGCCGATATATTGGAAGAAACCACCTACAACAACCTGAAAGCCGACGAGTGGGAATACCGATAAGATAAGTCGCATACCCTGCGTTGCAGCCTCGACGATGAGCTTGTCGTCGCCACCTTGCGACGAGTCGACAAAGGCGTGGGCGATGATATGCGGGATAGTCTCGCCCAGGAGGAAACCAAGTGTGGCGATAACCACGCCGCAGCATATGGTCATATTTACAGCCTTGCGTACGCGCGCATAGTTCTTTGCGCCATAGTTATAGCCCACAATAGGTTGCATACCCTGATTTAGACCCATCACCACCATAATGAAGAGCAGGGCAATGCGGTTGACTATACCGTATGCACCGACATACAAATCGGCTGCACCCTGGTCGCGTGTCACGATGTCGTGAACGCCCGTACCTCCATACTCCAACATTGCGGTGTTTACGAAGGCGACAACGGCCGAGGCGCAGATATTCATCAGGAATGGAGCCAATCCAATCGAGAGGATATTGCCCACAATCTTCCAATCGAAGTGGAACGCCTCGCGTTTAAAGCGTAGGAATGACTTCTTCGAGCAGAAGTGCGATAGGGCGATTGAGAATGAGACAATTTGTGCGATTACGGTTGCTGCGGCTGAGCCTTGAATGCCCCATTTGAAGACAAAGATAAAGAGCGGGTTTAGAGCTAAGTTCACCGCTACCGATGTGAGCATAATGGCCATCGACTTGCGAGGATTGCCCGAGGCACGAATCATGTCGTTCATACCCAGATAGAGGTGCATTGTGACATTACCCAGAAGGATAATACGCATGAAGTCCTTAGCGTAGGCCAAGGTCTCGGCCGAGGCCTTTCCTCCACTAAAAAGCACCAAAATCTCGTCCAGGAAGGTGAGCATCACAGCCATTATCGTAAATCCGATAATGATATTCAGGATTACGGCATTGCACAGCGTCTTTTCGGCTGCCGCCTTGTTTCCCTCGCCGAGTCGTAGCGATATGCGGGCACCTGCACCCACGCCCACCATTGCGCCAAAGGCTGCGCCGATGTTCATGATAGGCATTGTGATTGCCATACCGGCAATCGCCGCACCGCCGACTCCGTGTCCCACAAAGGCACTGTCAATAAGGTGATATAGCGATGACGAAGCCATCGCTATAATCGCCGGCGTTGCGTAGTTAAACAGCAACTTGCCGATATTGTCTGTGCCCAGTGATAGGGTTTTACTCACCTCAAAAACTCTTATTTAGTTTTCTCTTTCTTCTCCTTTTTATCCTTCTTCTTTTCGCAGCGGAAGATAGGGTTCTTATCCTCTGGCAAATCGAACGATGTATCTACACCACCACCCAAAGCACGGTAGAGGTTGATAACACCCTGAATACCCTCGAAACGGTCCGAAATCTGTTGCAGACGAGCCGAAAGCAGAGCCTGCTGAGCAGTCAATACCTCCAAGTAGGTAGCCTCCGAGTGGCTCATCAGCTGACGTGTACTATATACCGAGCTCTCCAAGGTCTCGATCTGACGGATTCGCAAGTCTGTCTTGCTACGCGCTGCGTGACACTGTGCCAAAGCGGTATTTACCTCGTTGCCCGCCTCCAACAACTTGTGCTGGAAGTTCAATGCAGCCTCGTGCTGCTTTGACTGAGCAATTTTGTAGTTTGCGCGGTTTGCACCAGCGTTGAAGATTGGCTGCACCAACTTACCCACGAACGAGAGTACCCATGTTGATGGGCTGCCCTTGAATGCAATATCACCGGTGATGGTGAGCGAAGGGTAGAGTTCCGCGTGTGCGATGTTGGTGTTGTAGAATGCGAGCTGCAACTCATACTCCGCTTGCTGAACATCCGGACGGCGCGAGAGCAACTGTGCTGGAACGCCAACAAGCAACTCCTGCTTGAAATCCACGCTATTCAACTCGCCGCGAGGGAAATCCTGCGGTGTTACACCCAACAAGAGAGCAAAGGCATTCTGTGCCTTTACCAAGCTGTACTCCAAGTCGTACATCGATGCGTCGATCGAGCAACTGTTTGCCTCGGTGCGCGAGATAGATGCCTCGTTGGTCATACCTGCCTCCTTCATAGCCTTCATTGTGCGGACATTATCCTTCCATGAAGCCGAAGTTGCGCGCGAAACGCGAATCTGCATATCGATCATCAACATCGTGTAGTAGTTGTTGGCAATAGCTGCCACCAACGCAGTCTGTACGCTACGACGATAGAGTCGGTTGTACTCCAATGTAGCCTCAGCCTTACGCTTGGCGTTGATGTTGCGAGCCATAATGTCAATCTCCCAGCTCGCCTTCACAGGCAAGGTGTAGGCGAAAGACTGGTTCAAACCTGCACCTATCTGAGGCTCGAAGTTGAACGATGGGATAAATGCCAACTTAGCCGACTGCAAGGCCAACTCAGCCTGCGAGATACGCTCGGCTGCGAGCTGCATATCGATGTTATTCTTCAACGCCTGCTCGATATAGGCCTGCAAGTATGGGTCGGTGAAGAATTCACGCCACGAAATATCGGCCATAGTGGTGGTGTCAGCCTTCTCGGCATTGCCGTAGAGGTTCTCCGTAGAGATGTTCTCCGGACGGCTATATTTCTTGTAGATGGAGCAACTTGTGAGCATAGCCACAAGGCTCAATATCAAAACAATCTTTTTCATTACTTCTTCTCCTCCTCTGCTTTTGTTTCTACAACTTCTGCCTCTGCCTCCTCTGCCACAGCGGGCTTAATTGGCTTAATCTTCTCTTGCAACCACTGGAAGATGATAAAGAGAGCAGGCAACACAAACAAGAGTGCCAATGTTCCGATAACCATACCTCCAACGACACCCGAACCGATGGTGTTGTTACCATTTGCACCTACACCGGTCGAGAACATCAATGGAATCATACCGATAACCATTGTGAGTACGGTCATAAGGATTGGACGGAAACGCTCCTTGGTCGCTGCATAAGCTGCCATTGCGATAGACATACCCTGTGCACGCTTCTCACCGGCAAACTCGGTGATAAGAATTGCGGTCTTAGACAACAATCCGATGAGCATGATAAGACCCGTCTGGAGGTAGATATTGTTCTCCACGTCCATCATTCGAGCAAAGAGGAACGAACCCATCAAGCCGAATGGAACCGATAGAATAACTGCCAACGGAACTATGTAGCTCTCGTAAAGTCCCGCCAAGATGAAGTAGATGAGCAAGATACAAATCACGAAGATGACAGCCGTATTACCGCTATTCTCCTGCTCCTCACGAGCGATACCTGCATAGTCGTAACCGTAACCCGGAGGCAATACCTCTTTCGCAACCTCAGCGATAGTATTCAACGCCTCACCTGACGAGTGACTCTCAGACGCAACACCCGAGATACTGATTGCAGGGAACATGTTGAATCGCTGTAAACGCTCAGGAGCATAAATCTTCTTGAGAGTTACGAACTCGCTAATAGGCCACATCTTATCTTCAATGCGGATATAGATGTTGTTGATGGTGTGCTTATCGACACGATACTGAGGGTGCGCCTGAATACGTACCTGATAGAGCTTAGTAAACTTGTTGATACGAGTGGACATTGTACCACCGTAGTAGCCACCCAATACATTCAAGACCTCCTTTGGCGATGTACCTGCACGCTTACACTTTACAGCGTCGATATCGACCAAGAACTGAGGGAATCCAGGCTTAAATGCGGTGTATACTGTACCAATCTCGTCACGCTCCTTCAAACGAGCAATCAACTCCACAGCGATATTGTACAACTCCTCGATAGTACCACCCTTACGATCCTGCAAGTAGAGGGTAAAACCACCCGCTGCACCGAAGCCTGGGATCATCGCAGGGGTCGATGTTGTTACGGTACCCTCGTTAAAGGTACTTGCGTACTTTTTGATGCGCTCCTGTACGGCACTTACGCTGTGCTCCTTGCCAGGACGCTCGTCCCAGTGCTTGAGTCGGAAGTTAAAACTACCATACGAAGGACCTGTTGCATCACCCGAACCTGCCAACTTACTATAAGCACGAACCTCTTCCATATTCTTCAAAATCTCGTTGTCGATACGGTCGAGAATCTGCTTGGTCTGCAAGAGTGCAGTTCCTGGAGGGGTCGTGATCTTCATATTGATAGTACCCATATCCTCGCGCGGCACCAAACCGGTCTTTGTGGTGTTCATATAGTAGTAGAGCAATCCGATTGCGCCTACAACCAACACCGCGCTAATCCAACGATGACGCAAGAAGAATGTTACACCGCGCAAGTAACGTCTACGAACAGCCTCGAACGAGCCGTCCATAGCCATACCCACACGACGAGCAAATGTCATCTTCTTGTGTTTGCCGTGCTCGTCCTTCGGCTTGAGCATCATAGCACACAATGCTGGCGAGAGTGTTAAGGCGTTCAATGCCGAGATACCTACCGCCACGGCCATTGTGATACCGAACTGTGTGTAGAATACACCCGAGGTACCACCCATGAACGATGTCGGAATAAATACCGCCATAAATACGAGGGTACAGGTGATAATCGCCGAGGTAATACCCTCCATAGCGTCTACTGTAGCCTTGTATGGCGATTTATATCCTGCGTCGAACTTGCTGTGTACGGCCTCCACCACGATAATCGCATCATCTACTACCACACCGATCGAGAGAACCAACGCAAACAAGGTAAGGAGGTTGATACTGAAGTCGAAGAGGAAGAGGAACAAGAATGTTCCGATGATAGACACGATAGTTGCAATGAGCGGAATCATTGTCGAACGGAAGTCGCGGAGGAAGAGGAATACTACGAGGGTTACCAAAACGATAGCCTCCAACAATGTACGAATTACGTTGTAAATCGAAGCAAAGAGGAAGTCGTTAGTACTCTCCAAGATATCCATCTCCAAGTCGATAGGGAAATCTTCGCGAGCTTGCTCGAGGAAGGCGTCAATATCCTTGATGACCTCGGTTGCATTCGAATCCGGAGTCTGATAGATAACGAACTCGGTACCTGGGCTACCGTTAATCTCACACATAAATTGGTAAGACTGGGTACCTAACTCGATTATGGCAACGTCCTTCAAACGCAATACCTCGCCGTCAGGAAGCGCACGAATTACGATATTCTCGAACTCCTCGACATCCTCCAAACGTCCCTTGTAACGCATGTTGTACTGGAAGGTCTGGTCGGCGCTCTCACCGAGCGAACCCGCTGCTGCCTCAAGGTTTTGCTCGCCTATGACTGTCGAGATATCCTTTGGCACGAGCTTATACTGCGCCATGACGTCCGGCTTGAGCCAGATACGCATAGAGTAGTCCGAACCGCGCACCTCGATATCACCCACACCAGGGATACGCGAAATTGCAGGTACGAGGTTAATTTTAATGTAGTTTACGATAAATGTTCTATCGTATGAGCCGTTAGGGCTATAGATAGCCACACGCTCCAAGACACTGGTCTGTCGCTTTCTTACGGTGATACCCGCCTCGACGGCCTCCGATGGGAGCTGCTTTGTAGCACGCGATACGCAGTTCTGTACGTTGACAGCTGCCATATCGGCGCTTGTACCGTGCTTGAAGTATACGTTGACGCTACCGCTACCGTTGTTACTACAAGTCGAAGACATGTAGGTCATGTTCTCCACACCGTTGATAGCCTCCTCGAGCGGTACGATAACACTCTTCTGGAATGTGTCGGCACTTGCACCAGGGTAAGATGCCGATACGAAGATTGTCGGAGGAGCGATGTTTGGGTATCGCTCGATAGGCAATGATGCCAATCCGATAATACCTCCGATGACAATCACAATCGAGATGACTGTCGAGAGCACCGGACGATCGATAAATGTTTTAATATTCATCTTGTGACAACTCTTTTCGGGTTACTATTCAATCGGAGCTACGAACTCTTTAATCTTGATAGGTGCGTTATCGCGTACGCTACCGATACCATTTGCGATGATGGTGTCGCCAGCCAAAAGACCCGACTGAACGATATACTCCTTACCATCGTTGATCTCGAATACGCCAACAATTCTTGTCTTTGCAACGCCGTTTACGATCTGGTAAACATAGGTCTTATCCTGCACCTCGAAAGTTGCGTGCTGAGGAATAACCACACAGCCCTCCTGGTTGTGAGGCAAGATGATGGTACCTGTACCACCCGAGATGAGCAAGCGCTCCTTGTTAGGGAACTTCGCGCGGAGTGTCACCGAACCGGTTGTTGCATCGATGATACCCGAGATAGCCTCGATGCGGCCGCTCTCAGAATAGAGTGTACCGTCGTTGAGCTCCAACTGAACAGGAGGCAAAGATTGCAAAGCGTTCTCTACGCCGCCGTACTCGCGCTTGAGCGAGAGAATCTGCTTCTCACTCATTGAGAAATAGACGTAAATCTCCGAGTTATCCGATACGGTTGTGATAGGTGTAGCCTCCGAAGGGCGTACGAGTGTACCAACACGGAATGGAAGTGTACCCACAACGCCGTCTACAGGACTTTTGATGAGGGTGTAAGCGAGGTTGTTGCTTGCGGTGAGTTCGTTTGCCTGAGCCTGAGCAAGCTGAGCCTTGGCGCTTGCCAAGTTGGTGCGAGCCAAGCGGAGGTCGAACTCCGATACGATATTCTCCTTGAACAACATCTCCTTACTTGAAGCCGAGAGCTGAGCCTCGTCAACCTTTGCCTGTGCAGCGTCTACCAACGCTTCGGCAGTTGCGAGGGCAGCCTGATACTGCTTCTGGTCGATAACGAAGAGAACCTGACCTCTCTTTACCATAGAACCCTCCTTCACCTTAATATCGGTGATGTAACCCTCGACCTTTGTACGGATATCGACATCCTGCTTACCGCGGATAATAGCCGAGTAGGTTGAGTTGAGCTTACGAGTTGCGGTCTGAAGAATCATCGCATTGTACTCGCGTGCTGGCTTTGCTTTTTTTGTGTCCTTTTTCTCCTCAGCGCAACCAAAAAGGCTGACCATGAGAGCGGTGCACAACACCAAGCTGAATAAAAGTTTTTTTGTCATAGTTTTATGTTTTTTTTGAATTATTTGATGCGTTTGTGGTTAAAATCGCACAAAGTTAAACAAAAATAGCAGAAAAAACAAATAGGAGTAATGAATTACCCCTATTGTTTGTCCTTTTTTTGTGATGAATTAATTTCTACTTCAATTCGTCGTAGAGCATTGCGATTGCGTAGGCTGTAGCACGCAAAATTATCTGCGAGCGGTCGGTGCCGCAGTTTTTGCAGACGGCAAAACACCTCTCTGGTGTCGCTACACCAATCCAAACCGTACCTACGGGCTTCTCTGCGCTGCCTCCCGTTGGGCCTGCTATGCCGGTTGTCGAAATGGCAAAATCTGCTCCCGAAATGGCTCTCGCGCCCTGTGCCATAGCTTTAGCTACCGCCTCTGATACGGCTCCATATTGCGCGATTTCGGACATAGAAACTCCCAAAATCGAGTTCTTCGCCTCATTGCTGTAGGAGACTACTCCGCAGAGGAAATAGGCCGAAGCTCCCGCCTGAGCGGTAAACTTCGAGGCTATTGCTCCGCCCGTGCAACTCTCTGCAACGGCAAGTGTTTTACCTCTGTTTATCAGTGTGTTATGAACGAGTTCTTCGACCGAAGCGTCTTCGAATCCTGCGATATTATTGGGGATTATCGAGCGCAGTTTCTCGAATAAGTTTTCTATCTCCTGGCGCACCTCTTTGCCCTCAACTTCGTAGGCCGAAAGACGGAGTCGCACCACGTTCGGCGCAGGTAGATAGGCGAGGTGAATGTAGTCGGGTAGAGAGTCCTCCCAAGCGGCAATTCGCTCGGCTAGAATAGACTCGGCAATGCCAAAAGTAATCATTGTGCGATGTACTATTTCGCGCAGCTCGAAGTGAGCCTTCAAGCGCGGCATAACCTCCTCATCTATCAGATGTTGCATCTCGAATGGAACGCCTGGAAGAGAGATTACGACGTGCCCGTTTTTCTCGAACCACATACCCGGAGCTGTGCCGTGTGCGTTGTGCAAAACAGTACAGCATTCGGGCACCATTGCCTGACCTCGGTTGAGCTCGTTGAAGGCGATATTTCGAGCCTCCAACATTGTACGAATATGCTCCGCCTCGACTTCGTCGTAACGCAGTGTCGAGTCGAAATAATCACATAAAGTGTGCTTTGTGATGTCGTCCTTTGTTGGACCTAAACCGCCCGTGATAATTACCACTTCGCTTTGCGCTATGGCGCGATCGAGTGTCTCGATGATTTGGGCGCGATTGTCGCCTATCGAGGTGCGTTCGGCAACCACAATGCCGTGCGCATTCAGGGCGCGAGATATATAACGTGAATTGGTGTCGAGAATCTGTCCAATTAGAATCTCGTCACCTATGGTAACAATTGTTGCTTTCATTTTTATTGCTGAATATCAGTTGTTTCGGCCGATTCGGCGTCGTGCTCAACCTCCAACTCAACCTCCTGCTCGGTGGTTGGCTCGAGGAGTGATTTGCAGAGGTCTCCGGCAAAGCCTAGACCGTTGTAAACAAATCCCGTATAGACCTGAACGAGGGTTGCTCCTGCCTCCATCATTCGCTTTACGTCGTTGCCCGACATCAAGCCTCCGACGCCGATGATAGGGTAGGTGCCGTTGCAACGCTCATAGACGCGACGTACAACCTCAATCGAACGCTCGGTGAGTGGCGAGCCGCTAACGGCGCCAACTCCAACTCGGCGAAGCTCCTTCTGTGAGGTTTTCAAATCCGTACTCAGGGTTGTGGCGTTAGTCGCGATAATGCCATCGAGGGGCGTATCGACCATGATATCGGTCATCAAATCGATCTCCTCGTTGGTCAAATCGGGCGAAATCTTGAGCAAAATCGGACGATACTGATTTTGTCCTCGACGGAAGTCGAAGAGTGGCTCAAGAATCTTCATTATACTCTCGCGAGTGCGAGGAATATACTGCTTGTGAGTGGTGTTGTAGCTCACATTTACAGTGAAGTAGTCGATATACTGATAGAGGTTGCGGAATACTCGCAAATAGTCTATTGCTGCGTCCTCGGGCGGAGTAACGGTGTTTTTGCCGATGTTGCAGCCGAGAATTACGCCTTCGTGTCCCTTGCGGATATTGCTGAGTACAGTCTCGAAACCCTTCGAAGCCAAACCTATGCGGTTGATTATCGCCTTGTCGTCGGGTAGGTTGAACACTCGAGGTTTGGGGTTGCCCTGTTGAGGACGTGGTGTTACAGTTCCGATTTCGACAAAGCCAAAACCGATGGCCGCCAAGGTGCGATATACCTCGCCATTGCGGTCGTAACCCGCAGCCAAGCCAATCGGATTGCGGAAGTGCATACCGAAAACCTCGCGCTCGAGTTCCACCTTCTCTACGGCGTAGAACTTGCGTAGCAGCCACTTGCCACCCGGAAACTTGTCGCATAGACGCAACAACCAAATCGAGCAGTTGTGTGCTCGTTCAGCTCCGAAAAGGAATGATATGAAGTGCAAAACTCTACGCATAACGAGGGCAAAGATAGTGATTTTTTAGAAATACTCCTCGCGGTAGTGGTAATTATTGCGCAAATGCTCGAATTGCTCGGGGTTATTGTGGAGTATTTTGCTCTCGGCTGCGAGGTCGCAAAACTCATCGATTGTGGCGCAGAGCTCCTTCCACGATAGGTGTCGCGGCTCGATGGTAGCAATCTCCGATGGTCTCCAATCGAGCAACGGCAAGTCGAAATGGTGAGCAAGTGCCTGTACGGCCATTGCCGAGGCGTTGGCCTTGCCTTGAGCCGAGTAGCCTGCAATATGGGGTGTTGCCACAATCGACTTTGCGAGATATTCGCTGTCGATATGTGGTTCGTTTTCCCAAACGTCGGTTAGGTAGGTTATGTCGTTGCGCTTTGTTGCTGCGGTTGCCACGCACTCTCCGCGCGAAGAGTTTATGAGCGTTGCTCCCGAGCGCAAGAGCGAGATGTTTTTCTCGTTTATCAGGTGGTTGGTCGTCGCGTTGAGTGGGGTGTGGAGCGTCACAATGTCGGCTGTGCGTAAAACCTCCTCTAACGAGACGAAATCGAGCTGTTCGCGCTCCTGGCGAGGAGGGTCGGAGCAGACAGTCTTAAAACCCCACGCCTCGGCATACTCTTTTACGAGTCGGCCCACATTTCCCACGCCTACGATGCCCAGCGTGCGCTCCTGAGGGGTGAAACCTTCGCGCTTGGAGAGCGCTGCCAATGCGGCTGATACCCACTGCAAAACTCCGCGAGCGTTGCAGCCCGCTGAGGTTGCTACGGCAATGTTGTTTGCTCGGCAATACTCCAAGTCGATATGGTCAAAGCCGATAGTTGCCGTTGCGATAAACTGTACCTTCGAGCCCTCGAGCAGAGCGCGGTCGCAACGGGTGCGAGTGCGGATAATCAGGGCGTCGGCACCCTTTGCGATGTCGGCCGAAAACGCCTCACTGCCAAGATATACGACCTCGGCAAAAGGCTCCAAAACCCCTCGCAAAAACGGAATTGCACTATCGACTAAAATTTTCATATCCTCACCCAAATAGTGCAAGATTGCACAATTTTAGTACAAATATAGTCGTTTAGGTATTTGGTTGTGCATTTTTTCTCAATAATTCCGATATTTTTTATAAATTTGCACCTTGTAATATATTAAAGGTATCGAATAGCAGATGGCAATAGCAGGCAATCTTTTGAGAAATCTACTTGGTGGCGAGATGGTCGGAGATGGGGGTTACTACTTTGGAGATAGCACCTCACCTGCCGATGCCGATTTGGTTATTGTGTCGGCACCGTGGAGTGTAACTTCGGATTATGGTCGCGGAGCTACCTATACGCCCGATGCCGTGATTGATGCATCGGCTGAAAGTAATCTATACGATGTCGAGAGTGGCTTTTCGGCAGAGGGTCGAGTGGCAACTGTTGAGATAGACTACAATATCCAGGAGCTGTCGGAGCACCTGGGTCGTGATGTCGAACGCGTTGTAAATAGAGCTTTTGATGCTGGCGCTTTGGAGTATGCAAAACGCAAGGTGAAGCATGTAAATCAGGGTTTTGCCGAGATGCATTCAAGCGTCTACAAGCAGACCAAACATTGGGTTTCCAAGGGTAAGGCTGTAGCCGTTGTAGGTGGTGATCACTCGGTTTCGTTTGGCGCAATAAAGGCTGTCGCCGAGCATTATAAAGATGTCGGTGTGCTCTTTATCGACGCTCATGCCGACTTCGCTTGCAGCAAGAAGGGTTTCCCATATTCGCATCGTTCGGTTGCTCGAAATGTCATAGAGGAGATCTCGTCGGTATCTCGCTTGGTGGAGGTTGGAGTTCGCGATATAGACAAGTCTGAGTTGGACGCGCTGCTTGCCAATGAGAAGGTCGAACTCTTCTTGGCCGAGAAGGTTGCCGGAATGCGCTTTGAGGGTGAGAGCTGGGGCAATATCTGCCGAGAGATGGTTGAGAAGTTGCCGCAGAAGGTCTATGTATCGCTCGATATCGACGCCTTGAAGATTGAGTTCTGTACCCACACCAATACGCCGGTTCCAGGAGGTATGACCTTCGATGAGGTGGTCTATCTGATAAATTGCGTCGTTAAATCGGGTCGTCAGATTGTTGGCTTCGATATTACGGAGGTTGTTTCGAACCTAGATGATAAGATGGACGCTATCGTGGCGGTGCGACTGCTCACAAAGATGATAGTGGCGACATTGAATAAAATGTAAACGTAGAGATTATGAAGAGAGTTTTATTGATATTATCGGTAGTGTTGATTTTGGGCTCGATGTTCGTATCGTGTCGCAAAAAGAGTGTGTCGAGTCACGGAGGTGGAGATTCTGATACGCTCTCTTATATCGTAGGCTTGAATGTTGCTCAAGCGCTTATGGAGATGGATTCGACACTCGATATAGATGTTGTTTGCGATGCTATACTCGATGCCTATGATGGCAAAGCGAAGATGACTATGGAGGAGGCTCGCGATTACTATCTTGCCGAGAAGACCTACTTCGTGCACGAGAGGGCAAAGGCTCATCAGGAGCGTTTCCTCACCGATTTGAGTAAGCGTGACCGTCAGTATGTTCGCACTCGTAGTGGCGTAACTTACAAGATTATCAAACTCGGCGATCAGAGCCACGTGGGCTCGATGTCTTCGCGCGATACGGTGAAGATTGTCTATACTCTTACCGACGAGCAGGGTCGCAAACTTGTCGAGGAGAAGACTTTGCGCGATTCGTATCGTAAGCTCGTCAAAGGCTTACAGGAGGTCGTTAAGTTGGCCGGCGAGGGCTCACATTTCAACGCGTGGTTGCCGTCAAAGCAGGCCTACGACACCGACGGAAACAAGGAGTTGGGCGTTGGTCCAAACGTGTTGCTCAACTACGACGTTAAGGTTGTCGATATAAAATATAATAGGTAAAAGAGGTGCAGTCTAAGTAATTTTACTTATATTTGCGAACTTTTGCGATTAAACAGGAGATAAATTAAAACAAAATAAACAACAAAAAGCAATGAAAAAAGTATTTATGGTAATTGTAGCACTCGCTTGTGCTACGTTGATGTTCTCTTGCAATAACGGCAAGAAGAAGTATGTTACAGAGGGTGACAAGGCTAAGTTTGACACACTTTCGTATGCAATGGGTGTAAATATGGGTCTTGGCATTAAGCAGCAGTTTAATAAGTTTGGCCTTAATCCTGATATTATCAGCAAGGCAATTTCTGAGACTTTGAAGGGTAAGGCAAGCGTGAAGCACGAGGAGTCGTTGGCAACATTGGAGGAGTTCTTTTCTAATGTATATGGTGAGCGTGTAAAGGCTCATCAGGAGGCTTTGAAGGCAGACTCTACAGCTGTATTCAAGGCGTTTGCAAATGATGAAGAGTGTGAGAAGGTTTCGTATGCTTTCGGAAATGATATCGCTAACAATATGGCCGATAGAATCAATTTCCCATTGCAGTATCACTGGTTGTTGCAGGGCTTTTGCGAGTCTTGGAAGGGTGTGTCTCAGATGACTCAAGCTGAGGTTATGGCGTATTTGAATAACTATTTTATGGTTGTTCGTCCTGCTGAGGCTGCTGAGCGCTCGAATAAGTGGATTGAGAAGAAGGCTAAGGGCCTTGGCGTTAAGAAGACCGAGAGTGGCTTGCTCTACAAAGTAGTTAAGGAGGGTGATATGTCAAAGGCTGCAAAGAGCGACCGAGATATGGTGAAGGTTCACTATGTAGGTCGTTTGCAGGACGGTACCGTATTCGATGCTTCACGTTTCAAGTATCGCTCGAAGGAGCAGCAGGAGCTTATCCGCAAGCAGCGTCCAACCCTCTTCGACAAGGATGGTAAGCTTATCGAGGAGGAGGAGCCTATCGAGTTCCCACTCAACCGTGTAATCAAGGGTTGGACCGAGGGTATGAAGCTTGTTGGTCCTGGCGGTAAGATTAAGTTGTATATCCCTGCAGAGTTGGCATATGGTACTCGTGGTGCAGGTGGTGACATCGGTCCTAACGAGGCGTTGGAGTTCGAGGTTGAGTTGATCGAGGTTACTCCGGCTCCAGCTCCAAAACCAGAGCCAAAGCCAGCTCCAGTTCAGGAGGAGAACGTAAATCCAAAGAATCCAGAGGCAACAAAGACAACAAAGCCTGCTGTAGCTCCAAAGGTAAAGCCAGGCAAGGCAGTTAAGGCTGCGCGCAAGTAGTAAAGCGTAATAGAAAGTTAGAAGTAGAGGACCGAAAAAGTCCTCTACTTTTTTTCTCATATAATTGCATATAATACCAAATTTAGCTAACTTTGTATCCGTCGTAAAGTGTAGAATAAAAAATACAAGATATAGGTTATGAAGAAAATTTTGATTGTGTTGGCACTAATTGTTTGTGCTGCATTTACAACACCTTGCTATGGCGAGGTTCGCGAAACGGTTGTCGAGGGTAACACCAGGGTGATGGATACATTGTCCTATAGTGTGGGCGTGGCATTTGCTACGACTATAAAGACTGACGCCTCGCTTGCAGGTTTCGACTACGATTTGTCGCAGTTTAACGACGGTATGAAGGCGTATTTGACCAACGATGCGAAGCTCTCGTATGCTGAGGCGTCGAGTATGTTAGAGAAGTTCTTCTCGAAGCAGCTTGCCAAGTACAATAAAAAGCGTGCGGAGAATCCTGATACCGAGGAGAAGCTTTTTGATAGTGATGAGGAGCGCAATCAGCTCTCTTATGCTTTCGGCCTATATTGGGGTGAGGAGGTTAAGAAGTCGATGGTTGTGGGTAAAGATGTTATTCACTACTATTGGTTGTGCCGAGCCTTCGAGGACGTATATAACGGAAAGACCGCTCTCCCGATAGGTAAGATGATAGCCTTCTTGAAGGGCTATCAGGCAAAAAATGCCGAGACTAAGGTTGTTGAGGAGACCAAAGCAGCAGAGGAGACCAAAGCTGTTGAGGTGGCACCGAATCAAGAGCCTGTTGTGGAGTCTCAACCTGAGGCAGTGGTAGAGAGTAAATAATAATAAATAGATATAAGTTATGAAACGAATTTTAATGGTGTTGGTCGCAGTAGTTGGCTGCGCAACAGTTATGACACCTTGCTACGGTAAGGTTGTAAAGGGTGACGAGTCGAAGTTAGATACACTCTCGTATGCAATGGGTGTAAATATGGGTCTTGGTATTAAACAACAGATGGGCGATGTTAACTTTAATATCGATGTTGTTGGTAAGGCTATCAACGAGACTTTGGCGGGCAAGTCGAAGGTTTCGCATGATGAGTCGTTGAGTCTATTGCGTGAGTTCTTTTCTAATGTATATGGTGAGCGTGTAAAGGCTCATCAGGAGGCATTGAAGGCTGACTCTACAGCTGTTTTCAAGGCGTTTGCAAATGATGCAGAGTGCGAGAAAATCTCGTATGCTTTCGGTGTAGATGTTGGTGATAATATCAGCAAGGTAACATTCCCGTTGCAGTACTATTGGTTGTTGCAGGGTTTCGGTGAGTCTTGTAATAACGAGGCTAAGATGACTCAGGAGGAGGTTGTGAAGTTTTTGACTCACTACTTTACAGTTGTTGTTCCTGCCGAGGCAGCTAAGCGTTCGGCTGAGTGGCTTGCACAGAAGGAGAGCGAGGTGGGCGTTCAGAAGACCGGAACAGGCTTGCTCTACAAGATTATTAAGGAGGGTAAAATGTCTAAGGCGGCTAAGAATGACGATGATGTCGTGACAGTTCACTACGTAGGTCGTTTGCAGGACGGTACCGTATTCGATGCTTCGCGCTTCGAGAATCGTTCGAAGGAGCAGCAGGAGATGCTTCGCCAACAGCAACCAGATCTCTTCGATAATAAAGGTAAACTTATTAAGAAAGATGAGCCTATCGAGTTTCCTCTCGACCGTGTAATTAGCGGTTGGACTGAGGGTGTGAAGCTCATCGGCCCTGGTGGTAAAATTATGCTGTATATTCCTGCGGAGTTGGCATACGGTGTTCGTGGAGTTGGTAATATCATCGGCCCTAATGAGGCTTTGGAGTTCGAGGTTGAGCTGATTAAAGTGTCGCCAGCTAAGAAAGAGTAAACTTTCCCAAATAACGATAAGAGGGTATCCGAGATTTTCGGATACCCTCTATCGTTTTGCTCTGCGCTTGGGCAATTCGATATATTCGGTATAGACAATGTGTGAGTGCGGATTCGAAGATACTATCTCCTGGCGTATAGCCTTGGTGCCGTAGCGAATAAGCCCGAAGCGGCGGGGTACGCGGTGAATGACTTGTCGCAGCGTGTCGATGCTCTCGATTTTGCACGTCACCTCGCCGTCGCGGATAACGCCTTCAGCCTTAACCCACTTGTCGCTCCAGTGGAATATCGACACCGTATCGTAGACGACGATTGTGTCGCGCATCGGTGCCGCGTATTGCACTTCGCTCTTGGTGGCAGTTGTTGCTACGCTCTCCACACGACGTGGGCGAACTCCCAGGGCGCGTATGCGCTTCAAATCGCGCTTGTGCAGCTCTTTGTACTCGTCGAGTTCGAGCTGTAACGCTATGACCGAAGCGGCCGACTCCTTGAGCCTGTTTTGATACAAATCGACCTCGGCGGAGAGCGCCTGATAGTTGTTGTCGAGACGTTTTACTTCGCTGGCTCTGTGGTGTAGCGCAGCGCCAAAAATAACAAGTAGCAGCGTTGCTATCGCTGCATAGATAGAGAGGAAATTTTTCATACTTAAAAGGGATTTTGACGCAAAGATATAGTGTCAAAGCCCCCTTGTCAATACAAAAAGTTTAGAAAATTTTCGCTATCTTTTCATTTGCGAGATTTGAAAATAGCACAACTATTATCTGCATCTTGCAACTAAAAATATAGTCGAAAATTGCGGGTGATTATAAAGATTCTGCTTGGGCCATCGCCGAGGCAATCTTCTCGGCCGAGATGTCCATAAAGATTCGCGATTCGAAGCGATGAACAGCCGAAAGTCCCTCGTGACCGATAAAGAGTAGCTCCTTCGCATCCTTCAAATCCTCCAGGTTGATAGCATCGCGTGTGGCGTTTCGACCCATCTTGGTAACCGTCTCGAAGGCGTGTTCGAACTCCACGCCATCGCCCTTTTGCGAGAAGCGTACCTCATCTTCAAACACCGCAATTACGGGTGCTCCGTCTATTGCCAATACCTCGCCCTGCTCGTCAGCCCATAGTGCGGCGCCCAGCTCGGAGGCTTGCGCAGTAATGCGATTTAGCTCAACGAGAGCGGCCTTGGCCGATGTGTTTTTGAGTAGAATGTCGCCCGAAACTCGGCAGAGATATGCGCGAGGGTGAAGTGCACGAAGCGAAAAGTGTTTGTAGAGTATCTCCTTTGCCTCCACTTCGAATGTGCCGTTGTCGAAGTAGCGCACCTCCACGGCATTCATCATCGTAGGCGAGAAATGACCCTTGTGTAAGGTTTGGGTTATGGCCTCTTTTAGCTCTTGGCGCGAGAGGTTTAGTGGCTCGCCGAAGTGTCTGGCAGCCCCCGCTTCGAGGTAGGTAAAGTGCTCCTCGAAGTAGAGAGGCTCATAGCCTCGCGTGCGTATATGTTCATATATGTATGCCACTTACAGCATCATGATTTTTAGGATAAACTCGCGCAGCAGCTCGCCATTCGAAGCACCTCCGTCGTCGATACCCTTGCTCTTGGCATCATACTCGGCGCAAAGACCAAGGATTTTGAACACCTTGGCATTTGGCCACTGCGGTGCGCGACGCGAAATATCTTTCAAGAAGAATGGATTTGTCAGGCGCATTGCACGACACATCTCGCCCTGGTCGGGTAGTGCCACACCACGGCGACGCGCGTCCCAACAGATGTAATTGTAGATAAAGAGCTGTCGGAACGAGTCGTAGAGCACCTTCACGCTGAGCAATAGCGGATAGGCCTTCGGGTTTTCGCCCATATGCTGAGCGATGGTCAGTGCCTTCTCGAGCTGACGGTCGAGTATGGCGTTGCTCAACTCGTAGTTGTTGAATTGGCGCGATATGCCGATATGATTTTCGATATCTTCGGGTGTGATTGTGGTACGCTCCTTCGGAAGCGACACAATCATCTTCTCGAGCTCGTTGCTTATCTTTGAGATGTCGACTCCGAGGTGGGCTACCAAAATTTTGCTCGATGCTGAGTCGAGTTTCAGCCCCTTCGTAGCCGCAAAGCCCGACAACCAGCGCTCCGCCTCGTAGTCACGTGGCGATATGGAGTCGAAGACTACGCCATTGGCCTTGATGCTCTTGTAGAGTGGTGTTCGGCGGTCCATCGCCTTGCCCTTGTGGCACAAGACGAGAATGGTCGAAGGCTGTGGCGAGGAGGTGTAGCCGTTGAGCAATTCAATCTTCTCGAGTTGCTGTGCCTCCTTCACGATGATAGCCTCATATTCGCCCATCATCGGCAACTGGCGGCAGTAGCTCGCTACCGTACCTCCGTCGGTGTCGTTGCCATAGACCACAATCTGGTTGAAAGCACGCATAGACTCCTCCATAATGCCCTCGGTGAGAGCATCGCACAGCGCATCAATAAAGTAGAGCTCCTCGCCCTGCAATAGGTATATCGGCGCAAATTTTCGCGCTTTGATCTCTCCCATTAGCTTTTGGAAGCTCGCCTCGCACGAGGCAAAAGTAACCTTCTCTGCCATGCCTGCTATATAGTCGTTTTTGTTATTTTCAATATATTTTCGGTGTTGTTACCCACGCGGAAACGTTCGTCTGTACGGCGACCCACAATCCAAACGATATCCTCGCCCGAGAGTAGCACAAACTGACGCTTGCGCTCCACGATCGAGACCTTCTGGTCGGTCAGATAGTCGCCCACCTTCTTGCGACCTGCCATGCCAAACGGAATGAACGAGTCGCCCTCGCGCCAGCGGCGTAGACGAAGCGGGTATTGCAGTTTCGCCTCGTCGAGCAACGCTACGTCGCTCGGCAGACGGTATTCGTTTACGTTGTCGATGTCGGTATGCTCGTAGTAGAGTACCGAGTTGCCGCAGTAGGTGCGCATGTCCTCGCGCTCAACCACCACCTCGCAGTCGTCCTCGTCCTCGATAGGCGTAACCATGATATTGCCTCGGTCGAGGTAAGCCACATAGTCGCGCGAGTAGAAGCGGCGGTCGGTGACTCCTCGCTTCAACGCCTTGCACAACTCCTCCACGACATCGCCTTTGAAGCCGTAGGTCGAGTTCAGCAGCTCGTAGATCACGAAGTCCAACGGATACATCGCATCGATAGCCGAAACTTCGATGGTGTCGATGCCGTTTTCGCTATGAAGTGCCGTCTCGCGTATGCGGTCAATTCCTGCGTCGATAAAGCGTTGTGCGTCATTCAATCGGTAGAGATTGCCACGCATAAGCGCCGTAAATCGTGGGTTAATCTCCCTCAGCATCGGAAGCAAGCCCAATCGTATTTTGTTACGCAGATACTTTGTCGATAGGTTTGATGAATCCTCGCGATATGGAATCTGGTTCTGCTTGGCATACTCCAAAATATCTTTGCGTGTGGCGTAGAGCAGAGGTCTCACAACCTTGCCATATTGGCGATTTATGCCTGTCAAACCTCGCAAGCCTGTACCTCGCAAGAGGTTTATGAAAAAAGTCTCGATCGAGTCGTTTGTATGGTGTGCTACCGATATAACCTTGTAACCCTCGCTCTGGCAAAGCTCGTTAAACCACGTATAGCGCAAGCGTCGAGCAGTCATCTCCATCGAATCGCCCGTGCGAGCCATCTCACCTTCGGTGTCGAAGTGGCAGGTGTGGCAAGGTACATTCAACCTATCACACTCGGCCTGAACCATCGCAGTATCGCCGTCGCTCTCCTTACCTCGTAGGTGGAAGTTACAGTGTGCAACGCCAATGTTGTAGCCTAGGCGTACAAAGATTGAGAGCATAACCATCGAATCGACTCCACCCGATACGGCGAGCAGAATTTTATCCTCGTGCGAGAATAGTTCGTGTCTTTCGACATACTTTTCGAAGGCGTTTAGTAGGGCTTCGGTCTGCATAAATTACTCTTTATAAAACGTTCACCTCTGGTGAAATCTCTATGCCGAAAGTCTCATGAACCTTCGCGACAACCTTGTGGGCAAAAGCAATAACCTCGCCACCGGTTGCGCCACCAAGATTTACCAAAACCAACGCCTGACGCTCGTGTACGCCGACGTTACCCTCCTTGTAGCCCTTCATGCCCGACTTGTCGATAAGCCAGCCTGCGGCGAGCTTAACCTTGCCCTCCTCGGCAGCAGGGTAGTGTGGCATATCGGGGTACTCGGCCAACAATCGCTCGGCAACCTCCTTGTCGACGATAGGATTTTTGAAGAAACTGCCCGCATTTCCCAAAACGGCTGTGTCAGGCAACTTCGAGCGACGAATTGAGCAAATTGCATCGCGGATATTCGCAAGCGTTGCGCCTCCTCGTGCCTCCACTTCGCGAATAACATCGCCATAGCCAAGGCGAGGATTGGCCACCTTCGACAGCTCAATTTCGATAGAAGTGATGATAACGCGACCCTTCAGCGAGTGCTTGAAAACGCTCTCGCGATAACCGAAATCGCAATGCTCGGCAGCCAGGGTAATGAAGTTGTCGCCCTCCACAAAGTACATTTCCACCGACTTTATGGCGTCCTTAGCCTCCACTCCGTAGGCGCCGATATTCTGCACCGGTGCAGCTCCCGCCTTTCCGGGAATGAGCGACAAATTCTCTATGCCCCAGAGCCCCTTCTCTACGCTCCAAGCCACCAAGTCGTCCCACTCGACGCCCGCTCCAACCTTCACTCTCACCGAGTTTTCATTCTCGCCAATAACAGTGATGCTCTTATCGCAAGGGGTAATCAACAAAGGCTCAATATCCTTTGTGAACAATACATTATTTCCTCCGCTTAGCACATACCAGCTCTCCGGCTTATACTTTGCAAAAATCTCCCTTAACTCCTCCGCCTCATCAAACTCAACCAGCCTTTTAGCCACCTGTTTTACATGGAAAGAGTTTCTCTCTGTAATTTCGATATTTTCGTAGTAGCGTATCATATTGTTTATCTTTGCACTAGCAAAGATAGTAAAAAAAAATAAAAAATCGTTCTGATTGGTGAATTTTGCACAAGTCGTCGGACGTCAAATTCCTCACATAGCTCTACTATGCTGCGGATTTGCCGCCTTAGCCTTGCGCAAAATTCCCTCAATCATTTACGATTTTTACGTCGATAAAAAATATCATTTAATAGCAGTGCAATCCTATTCAGCACCGTAGGTGCGAATCCTATCATTTCCTATCAAGTCCTACCCCCCCCTAATTACATATTTATACAAAAAGAGAGGAGGGTTATTCACCTTCCTCTCTAAAATTGTCTCCTTGCAACTATTTTGCAGCTGGAGCCTCTGGTGCTGGAGTCTCAGCAGGAGTCTCAGCAGGAGTCTCAGCAGGTGTAGCCTGAGGACACTCGTTCTTCTTGTCGCACTCTGCGCAGTTCTTGTCACATACAACCTCTGTAGCAGGCTCTGCCTTATCACACTTCTTCTCTGCCTGACCACAGCAAGCTACCATTGCAACCGATGCCAAAGCGATAATCGCCAAAGTGAAAATCTTTTTCATAATTGTAAAGTTTTTAAGGTTTAACAAAAATACTCATCACAAATATATGGAATAATAATTAAAAAAGCAAATATTTATCCCTAAAAGTGTGCGAAAATAGTGCTGCGATACGTGAAAAGCTACTTTGCAAACTCGTTTACACTGATATCTTCGTGAACTATAAATGCCTTAGGGAAGTGCCTGCGAACACGTTCGAGCTGTCGCTGAGCCTCCTCCATTGTGCGGAAATTTCCGGCAGTAACCTTGAAGTAAGGGCTCTCGTAGAACATGTAAGTCGGGAAGCTGAAGAATTTCGAAAAACGGCCGCGTGCCGCGCCTGCTTCAGCTCGAGCGCTAGTTGTACTACCCGTATAGACCATAATGCGGAAGCCCTTCACCTTCTTTGGACCGTCGTAGAGGGTCTTGTTTATGATTGCACCCGCATTTCCGTGAGTCTTAATCTCTATAGTTGCCTTGCCCGATGGTTGAGGCTTGCTGCTCTCCTCTGCGATAACTGCCGGTGTCTCGGTCTTGGCTACTTCTGGCTTCTCGGCTACGGCAACGCTATCTGCTGCTGCTGTCGGGGGCATAGGAACCACAACAACGCTATCTTGTGCGATTGGTGAAGGAACGGTTACCACTGCAACGCTATCCTGCGGGGCAACCTCCTGCGAATTGTTGATTTGTGCCGATGCCGACAAAGCGAACAGCACCATTAAAATTGTAAAAACTGATCTCATAACTTCTATTTTATTCTTACTTATTATCGTTTGGTTAAAGACTCTTTATAAACTCTTCGAGCGTCATGCTCTCATCCTGCATATTTATAGTGATTTTACCAGCGTGTATTGTGGCGTTGTAATTTATGGTAAAACCATCGTATTTTCCCTCGTTAATAAGCTTAAATGCTGCCATGCCTGTCAAAAGATGTGGAATGGTTACGCGCATTGGTATCTCTATCTGAGTTGTACTGCGGCGTGGTAGTACAACCTCGCCATTTATCGCCAAGCGACCAATCTTGCGATTTTTGTGCTGCAAGAAGGCCTCGGCCGATGAGATGCGTACGTTGAAGCCCGAGTTGTTTCTCAAGGTCAATGTCACCTTTAAGCCGTCGCTTAGGTTGCCGTCTATTTTATCGAGCGACACCACCTCCAACTTATCGGGTCGCGGATCCTTCTCTTTCTGTTTTTTACAGCCACCCAACCCCAATGTTCCGAGGGTGATGAGGGCAATGAAAATATACTTTATAAATCTACTCATAATCGTTGTCTAAGCTTTGTGTGCAATGTAAATATGCGCTATTCCCATCGACTGCGATTTGCGTTCCACGTGGTCGAAACCCACCTCCTCGAGCAGTGCCGAGAAGTTCTCGGGCGAGGCAAATTGGTCGATAGATGTCGGCAGGTAGGTGTAGGCTGTGGCGTGCTTCGACACTAAGCGACCTATCGCCGGCAAAATATGGTGCGAGTAGAGGCGGTAACACCAGCGTACGAATGCACACTTCGGGTTCGAGAACTCCAAAACGATGAGATGACCTCCCTTGCGAATGGTGCGTTTAATCTCGGTTAGAGCCTCGCGCTGATGCTCGAAATTTCGTACTCCAAAGGCGATGGTTGTAGCATCGACAGCCTCATCTTCGAGTGGAATATCCTCGGCGTTGCACTCCGTGAGCGAGATGCGCTCCGAGAGACCAAGATGCTCGATTTTCTGCTTCGCTACGGCCAACATCTCGCTCGAGAAATCGGCTCCGTAGATGGTTGAGCCCTCGATACCCTTTGCCAAGGCTATAGCCAAGTCGCCTGTGCCTGTCGCCATATCCATAATGTGCTTGGCACCGAGTTTACGAACTGTACGCACTACTCGTTTGCGCCACAACTTGTCGACGTCAAACGACAAAATATGATTGAGTCGGTCGTATGTCGGTGCAATGTCGTTAAACATTCCACGCACCATTTCGCCCTTACCACTATTCTCCATCTATCTAACTATATTTTATCGCCTCGGCAACCTTAATGCGCCCCACAATCGAGGTGGCAAGGTATGTCGCTGCGAGAATTATCAATACAAAAATTAAATTTGTTGCTACTATCCACCATGCACCGAGTGACACCGGAATCTCACTCAGGAAGTAGCCCTCCTCGTCCAACTTAATCAGGTGGAGATACTTCTGCGCAAGCAGTAGCGCCAATGCCAAAATGTTGCCTATAACGACACCCCTTGCTATAATTCGCAGGGCGCGATGTGCAAATATGCGGCGTATAGTGCGGTTTTGCATACCCATAGATTTTAGAATGCCCACCATTCGGGTGCGCTCCAAAACCAAAATCAACATAGCCGTAACCATATTGAATATCGCCACAATCAACATAATAACGGCGATTACGGCGGCGTTTATGTCGTGGGTCTTGAGCCAGCGAAATATGTCTAAATGCTGCTCGCGCGAACTCTTGGCCGAGAGGTTCTTCCCACCCTGGTACTCGTGCTTGAGTCGGAGTTTTATGAGTTCAGCCGTAAACAGCGATATCTCGCTGTTGTGCAAACGGCAGGCATAGCCCGAAATCTGCGATGGCTCCCAATTATTCAGCTTCTGAACGTTGCGAATATCGGTTATAGCTACCTCTGCGCCCGTATCGCCCAATGCCGAGCGGTAGATTCCGCACACTTTGAACACCTCGCGACGAGGTGTGTCGTCCTCCATAAGCAAAACTTCGATGCGACTTCCAGCCTCGGCTCCAATCTTTGCGGCAATGCTCTGTGAGAGGAGTACCTCTTTGCGTCGAGCCTCCTCAATTCGAGGTGTTTCTCCCGCCTCCAATCTCTCTGCAAGGAACGATGTTTTTGCCTCGGCATCAACACCTTTGAGCACGATGCCTGCAGCGCCTTTATTGCCTCTAACGACGCAACCTCGTACTGCGAAACGCTCTGTGTGGGCGACGTTGTCGGTCGAGTTTATAATGTCGAATAACGCCTTGTTGTCGCTGATGGGCTGCTCGGCCCAATGTGCGACGGTGACATCGGCCACACTCTCTGTTACGAGGGTTGAAATCTGATCTCTAAATCCGAAAATCACAGCCAAACTTACAACCACTACGGCGATACTCACAGCTACGGCTGCGGTAGCGATACGCACCATCGCATTTTGCGACTGCGTGGCGTTGTTGGCTATATGTCTGACTAACGAACTCAAACCCCTCCTTCAAAAAAAAACTAGTACTCTATCTTATCCTCCTTCTCTGTCCATGCACGGAATCCTGCAAGTGCCTCATCGCGCATAAGGTTCTGGCACGGGATAGCTCGCAAAGCGTAAGGCTTAGCTATCTCGTCGTAGATGAAAGAGTCGTCGAAGTTTATCGCCTTGGCGTCATCTTTGGTGTTGCCATAGACGATGCGCTCGACACCCGCCCAATAGAGTGCGCTCAAGCACATCGGGCAAGGTTCGCATGAAGTGTAGCAGGTGCAACCCTCCAGCTTAAAGTTCTGCACCTTGGCACAAGCTGCGCGAATAGCGCTCACCTCGGCGTGTGCCGTAGGGTCGTTGTTGGCGGTTACTCGGTTTGCGCCGGTGGCTATAATCTCGCCGTCGCGTACGATAACGGCTCCGAAGGGGCCTCCTCCGTTGGCAACATTCTCGATAGAGAGGTCGATAGCCTTCTGCATAAATTCGCAATCCTGCTGTGAAAACATCATCTTGTCCATCTGTCTTAATAGTCAATTTTACAGTTTAAACCTCTTTTTCCTCTTATATCTGCCACATTTTTGGCAAATTTAAACAATTTTTTTGTAATTTTGTGCGTATGATTAACGATTAGTAACTAAAAATAGTATATAAGATGTTTTTAAACCTTTTACAAATCGACATGGAGGGTGGACGTTACCTCCTCGAAAACCTCACAACAAGTCAGGCATTTTTGATGATTATCGTTGTGGCGGTTGCCGGTATGATTGTGCAGTGGCGTCTGCGTTCGGTGGTGTCTAAGTACTCTAAAGTGCCAACTCCAATGGGTATGACCGGTGCCGAAATGGCCGAGATGATGTTGCACCAAAATGGTGTCTACGATGTTAAGATAACCCATACTGGAGGTTATCTCACCGACCACTACGACCCTCGTACCAAGACGGTAAATCTATCCGATGATGTATACAACGGACGCTCGATTTCGGCTGCAGCAATTGCTTGCCACGAGTGCGGTCATGCTTTGCAGCATGCTTACGGCTACGCTCCGTTGCGTATGCGCTCGGCGCTTGTTCCGGTTGTGCAGGTTTCAGCCACGCTCTCAACTTGGCTCGTGATAGCAGGTTTGATTATGACCGCTTCGTCGGGTAGCCAGCTATTGTGCTGGATTGGTGTTGGCATGATGTGCTTCTCGGCACTCTTCTCGATTATTACCTTACCCGTGGAGTACAACGCCTCAAATCGTGCGTTGGCTTGGTTGGAGGCTAGCGGTATGCTCATTGGCAAGGAGCTGAACGGCGCGAAGATTTCACTCCGTTGGGCGGCACGCACCTACCTCGTAGCGGCATTGTCGGCTATTGCCTCGATTTTGTACTATGTCGCTCTTATTAACCGTCGTCGATAAACTAAAAAAACAGAATAAAATGAAGAAACCATTATCAGTAAGAGTTACTCTCGTATGCCTTTGCCTTGCGGTTATGTGTCTCTGTATGGGACTCATATCGAAGTGGAATACCGATGCACCAAAGCAACCAAAGTATGTGTTCTACTTTATCGGTGACGGTATGTGTTTCAACCACATTCTCGGCACCGAGCTTTACAATACCGAGAAGGCTGGCTCAAAGGAGACTTTGCGTTTGAACTTCACACAGTTCGACACTCGTAACTTTGTTACGAACTATTCGGTTTCGAATCTTGTAACCGATTCGGCTGCCGCAGGTACAGCGCTCGCGACGGGTGTTAAAACCGGAAATGCCCATATCGGTGTCGATATCGAAGGTAACGAGTTGCGAACTATTGCCGACGTCGCTTCGGAGCAGGGCTACAAGGTGGGCTTGGTGACAAATGTGGGTATCAACCACGCAACCCCAAGCTGCTTCTATGGCCATACTGCCGACCGCTTCGGCTTCCCTAAGCTCGTAGATGACTACATCGCCAGCGATGTGGCGTTTATTGCGGGCTCGACAATTATGGATATGAAGAGCGGACCGCAAGACCCTAAGTATTCGCCAGTAACCACTGCGGAGCTTGCCGAGCGTATTCGTAAGGCGGGTATCCACCTCACACTCAACGCTGAGGAGGCGGGTAACGTTAAGGGCGAGCGCGTGGCACTTGTGGCAAACGACAAGGAGAATAAGCACGTCCCTTACGTAATCGACCGCAAGGGTGGTGAGCTCACATTGCTCGATTGCTCGAAGGCGGCGATAAACTACCTTACAAACAATGCTCCTGAGGGCTTCTTCCTTATGATTGAGGCGGGTAAGCTCGACTATGCAGCCCACGAGCAGGACGCTGTAACTACATTCCTTGAGGTGAATGAGTTTGCGCAGACAATCGATTTGGCGCTTGCCTTTGCTGAGAAGCACCCTGACGAGACACTCATCGTCGTAACTTCCGACCACGAGACCGGCGGTATGTCGCTCGGTTGGGACCACTACGAGATTCGCATGAATCTCCTTATGGCTCAGAAGGCTTCGGCTATCGAGGTTACAAAGATTATCCAGCAGATGCGTGCCGAGGGCAAGAAGAGTTGGGCAGACTACAAGAAGGTGCTCTCTGATTGCTTCGGCTTGTGGAGTGTTGTTCCGGTATCGAAGGAGGACGAGGCGTTGCTCAAGCGCGACTTCGATGAGATCTTTATGAAGTATGGACCTATGGTCGATGGCTTGTACAACAAGAGCGAGTTTATCGTCTACGATGCAATCCGTATCCTCAATAAGGCTGCTTCAATCGACTGGACAAGTCTCTATCACACAGGTATGTACACTCCTGTTTTTGCTAAGGGTGCTGGTGAGGAGTTGTTCCTTGATTGTCGCGACCAGACCGACATTCCAAAGACTATAGCAAAACTTATTGGTGGAAATTTGTAAAATCGTTCTGATTGGCTCTTTTTGCACGAGTGCGTCGGACGCCAAATTCCTCACATAGGTTTACTATGCTGCGGATTTGTCGCCTAGCCTCGCACAAAAATAGCTCAATCATCTTCGATTTTAATTATAGGAATTGTTCTGATTAGCTCTTTTTGCACGAGTGCATTGGATGCCGAAATGCTCACATACGTTTGAGTATGCTCCGCTCTCGCTACCTTGCCTCGCACAAAAATAATCTAATCAGCTCCGATTTTTTGGAAACGGAAAACGGAAAAGTGAAAACGGAAAACTAATTCTGCATTTTGCATTTTAACTATGTATACTTTTGATCACCCGCTTTTTCTTTGGCTCAATTTTGATGGTGGGCCTGTAATGGACACTATTATGAAAACGGTGTCGGGTACTGCGATGTGGATACCACTCTATCTGCTTATTATCTACCTTGTATGGCGCAAACTCGGTTGGCAGAGAACAATTGGTTTTGTGGTATGCGTGGGGCTGGCGATAGGCTTTTCGGATATTATCAGCGGTATATTTAAGCAGTCGGGACAACTGGCAAATCTCTTGCCGAAAGATTTCCCATTCCGACCTCGTCCTCTGTTTACCGTAGAACTCGACTTTTATACTCCACTGCAAAGACCAGATTTAACAAATGGTTTAGAGTTTTACATAAAGCAGTATGGTACTGAAAGTGTTTATGGCACAGTTTCGGGACACGCTGCTACTACCGTTGCATTGGCGTGGATGTCGGCACTCGCAATTCGCAAGAATTGGTATAATTGGGTGATTGGTATCTCGGTGCCACTCATCTGCTACTCGCGTATCTATCTTGCCAAGCACTTCCCTATGGATATTCTGTTCGGAGCAATTGTGGGTACACTTTTGGGCCTTTCGATATTTTTCCTTTGGAAAAAGTTTGATAAAGTTATCGAAAAAAACTACCTTTGCGCCCGAAAATAAGAATAAACAAAAAACGATATAAAAATATGGAACATTTGAGTGAACAAGAACAGTTGCGCCGTAATTCGCTTCAGGCGTTGCGCGACCTCGGCATCAATCCTTATCCAGCCGAGAAGTTTGATGTGTCGGCTAACGCTGCGCAGATTGCAGCAGAGTTCGATGCAGAGCCTTCGAAGTTCGAGAACGTAACCATCGCCGGCCGTATCATGAGCCGTCGTATCATGGGTAGCGCTTCGTTCTTCGAGTTGCAGGACCACACAGGTCGTATTCAGGTATATATCCGTCGTGATGACATCTGCCCAGAGGGCGATCCGACTCTCTATAACACCGTGTTCAAGAAGTTGCTCGACATTGGTGACTTCATCGGCGTTGAGGGTTTCGCTTTCCGCACTAACACTGGCGAGTTGTCGGTACACTGCCGTAAGTTCACCGTTTTGTCGAAGTCTATCCGCCCACTCCCAATCGTTAAGGAGAAGGACGGTCAGCAGTTCGACGCCTTGACCGACCCTGAGGTTCGCTACCGTCAGCGCTACGTTGATTTGGTGGTAAATCCTAAGGTTCGCGACGTATTTGCTAAGCGTGCGAAGATTATCGCTACAATGCGTGAGTACTTCAACCAGCACGGTTGCTTGGAGGTTGAGACTCCAATTCTTCAGCCAATTCCGGGTGGTGCTTCGGCACGTCCGTTCATCACTCACCACAACGCTCTCGATATCGATTTCTATATGCGAATCGCTACCGAGTTGTACCTTAAGCGCCTTATCGTAGGTGGTTTCGACGGTGTTTACGAGTTCGGTAAGAACTTCCGTAACGAGGGTATGGATAGAACTCACAACCCTGAGTTCACTTGTATGGAGATCTACATCGCATACAAGGACTACCGCTGGATGATGGAGTTTACTGAGAATATGTTGGAGCGCATCGCTTTGGCAGTAAACGGCACTACCGAGGTTGAGATTGACGGCAAGCAGATTTCGTTCAAGGCACCATTCCGTCGCTTGACTATGACCGACGCTATCCGCGAGAAGACCGGCTACGACATCACAGGTCAGAGCGAGGCTGAGTTGCGCGAGGCTTGCAAGCGATTGAATGTTGAGATTGACGACACAATGGGTAAGGGTAAGTTAATCGACGCTATCTTCGGTCAGTACTGTGAGGAGGATTTGGTGCAGCCAACCTTCATCTGCGACTACCCAATCGAGATGTCGCCACTCTGCAAGCGTCACCGCGACAACCAGGACTTGACCGAGCGCTTCGAGTTGTTCGTTGCGGGCAAGGAGTTGTGTAACGCATACTCGGAGTTGAACGACCCAATCGATCAGTTGGAGCGTTTCCAGGAGCAGATGCGATTGTCGGAGCGTGGCGACGACGAGGCGATGTTTATCGATATGGACTTCGTTCGCGCATTGGAGTACGGTATGCCTAACTGCTCGGGTATGGGTATGGGTATCGACCGCCTCACAATGTTTATGACAGGTCAGACTTCGATTCAGGACGTTTTGTTCTTCCCAACAATGCGCCCAGAGAAGAAGGTCGTAGCTGACGCTGTTGAGGTTTATACCGAGGCAGGTATCCCTGAGGAGTGGGTTGAGACTATCCAGAAGATGGGTTACATCACTCTCGAAGCCTTTGCAGGCACCGTTAAGAGCAACGGCATGAAGCTCTTCAACGACCTCTGCGGCTTCAACAAGAAGAATAAGCTCGGTCTTTCGACCGCAGGCATCAAGGAGTGGATCGAGAATAATAAGGAATAAACAAAAAGTTAAACTTTATAAAATATCAGGAGAACCAGCCCGCTTGTTGTAAAGCTGTTTAATGGAGCGTAGCGACAAGCCCCCTTTTTCCAAAAGGGGATTTAGGGGAAATGTAAAAATGTTCATCTGACAGTTTTTTGCTTGCGACTTATTTATTGCATCGTTTCGATGCATAATTTAAGTTTAATAATGCAAGCTTGATTAAAGATGTGATATTTGGAGTTGTCTGATAGGCGAAATTTGAACGCATTATTAAACTTAAATTAAATATTTGAAAATTATGGCAAGAAAGAAGATTGTTGCAGGTAACTGGAAGATGAACACAGTTCCAGCAGAGGGTGTTGAGTTGGCTAAGGCTGTTGTAGCTGGTCGTTCGGAGGTTTGCGAGTGCGTAAACTTCATCGTTTGCCCTCCATTCACACACCTCTCGCAGGTTGTTGAGGCAGTTAAGGGTTCGGATATCGCAGTAGGTGCACAGGATTGCGCTACTGAGGCTAAGGGTGCTTACACAGGTGAGATCGCAGCATCGATGATCGCTGCTCTCGGTTGCAAGTACGTTATCCTCGGTCACTCGGAGCGTCGTCAGTACTACGGTGAGACTTCGGAGACTTTGAACAAGAAGATGGCTCAGGCATACGCTAACAACCTCATTCCAATCTACTGCGTAGGTGAGAACTTGGAGGAGCGCGAGGCTGGTAACCACTTCGCAGTTTGCAAGGCACAGATCGAGGAGGTAGTATTCAACCTCACCGAGGAGCAGTTTGCTAATCTCGTTATCGCATACGAGCCAGTTTGGGCTATCGGTACAGGTAAGACTGCTACTGCTGAGCAGGCTCAGGAGATTCACGCTTACATCCGCGAGGTTCTTCGCGAGAAGTTCGGTGCATTGGCTGAGGAGTGTCCAATTCTCTACGGTGGTTCGTGCAAGCCTTCAAACGCTGCTGAGATCTTCGCTAAGGAGGATGTTGACGGTGGTTTGATCGGTGGTGCTGCACTCGTTGCAGGCGATTTCCTCGCTATTGGTAAGGGTTTCTAGTCGAAATTGTTTCTAACGGTTTTTGCCGCCTTCCTCGCAACTTCGGAGTCGGTCACATACGTCATAGTATGCTCCCTCCTCCTCTGCTGCGAGAGCGTTGCAAAACCTCGTTATAAAGCAATTTCGGTAGACCGAATAGTTGTCATGTTTTGGGCTGCTCGTATGAGGGCAGCCCAATTTTATAAAAAACTATGCAAGAGAGATACATCAACATTAACGACTACGACTATCCGTTGCCTGACGAGCGCATTGCAAAGTTTCCGCTTTCGGAGCGCGACTCGTCGAAACTGCTCATCTATCGCGGTGGCGAAATCTGCGAAAAGCACTTCTCCGACATAGGCGAGGAGTTGCCAACTGGGTCGTTACTCGTATTTAACAACACAAAGGTTGTGCGTGCGCGCCTTGTGATGCACAAGCCGTCGGGTGCGCGTGTCGAGGTCTTCTGCCTTGAGCCGCACGTGCCTGCCGACTACGAACACGCCTTCTCGGTAAAGGGCGAGTGCGAGTGGTCGTGCATCGTGGGTAACCTCAAAAAATGGAAGGAGGGTGCCGTACAGATTCCGTTCGAGTTTGAGGGCGAGAACTACACCTTGCAGGCCTATATCGCAGAGCGAGGTACACGTGAGCATATCGTTCGCTTTGAGTGGGGTGCACCGATGACCTTTGGTCAGTTGTTGGAGTATCTCGGACGTATTCCTATTCCGCCATATCTCAATCGCGAGAGCGAGGAGATTGACAACACTCGCTATCAGACCGTCTATTCGCGTTTCGAGGGTTCGGTGGCAGCACCTACCGCAGGCCTGCACTTCACCCAGCCGCTTATCGAGGGTATGCGCGAGAAGGGTTTTGATTTTGCGGAGGTTACACTCCACGTGGGCGCAGGTACATTCCTTCCAGTGAAGGACGAGGATGCGACAAAGCACGCAATGCACACCGAGCACTTCGACGTTACGCTCGCTACATTGCGCAAGCTGCGCGCGAACTACGGCAAAATTGTGGCTGTCGGTACAACCTCGGTGCGCACTTTGGAGTCGCTCTCGGCGTTGGCTTGGCGAATTAAGAGTGGCAAGGCTTACGACTGCGAGGTGGTAGGGCAGTGGGAGCTATACGATATCCCAGCCGACTTCTCGGGCGAGGAGGCACTCGATATACTTATATTATATATGGAGCAGCAGGGATTGGAGCGCTTGCACGCTGCTACCGAGATTATGATTACTCCGCTCGGTTACAACTTCCGCATTGTGCGCAACATCGTGACCAACTTCCACCAGCCAAAATCGACCTTGCTGTTGCTTGTGTCGGCATATTTGGGAGAGGATTGGCATAGGATTTACGACTACGCCCTTTCGCACGACTTCCGCTTTTTATCCTATGGCGATTCGTCGTTGCTGATGCGATAAGAGCGTAGAAAGCAAACTATAAATACAAAAACTCTCAACTTTTTTGTATATTTGCAGCAAATAAGGAGATATTTATGAAAACAAAACATACTTCGTTAATTATCGCAGCGATCGTCGTGGGACTGCTCATTGCTGATCAGGCACTCAAAATATGGGTTAAAACCCACATGCTTCTCGGCGAGGAGATTGAGATCTTCTCATGGTTTAAACTTCTCTTTGTCGAGAATAATGGTGCAGCCTTCGGTATGCAGATTGCTCCGACGGGAAATTTCGATTGGGGTAAGCTCGCTCTCTCGATTTTCCGCCTTGTGTTAGTCGGAGGTTTGGGCTACTATGTCTATACACTCGTTCGCAAGAAGGCTCCGATGGGTATTTTGATAGGTTTGTCACTTATTATTGCAGGTGCGCTTGGAAATATTCTCGATAGCGCATTCTATGGCATAATGTTCTCGGAATCAACCACTACAGCTTTGGCTGAGTTTGGTGGCTCGTATGCTCCTTGTATGATGGGTAAGGTTGTGGATATGTTCTACTTCCCGCTCTTCCAATGGGAAAACCATCCGCAGTGGCTTTCGCTTCTCTTTGATAAGGGGGGATATTTCTTTGGTCCGGTCTTTAATCTTGCCGATGCCTACATCTCGGTGGCTGTGGTATATCTGCTTATTTTTCAGTATAAGTTCTTCAAATAGAGCTATATAGAGATGCAAAAACCGATACCATCTTTTATCTATAGCAAGGCAAACCAGATCTTTATGATCTTGTTTGTGCCGCTATTTGTGCTCATCTTTTTCCGTATATACGAACTGAAGGCCTTCGAAAATTTGGGTAAGGTTATCAATGCTCATATCAACATTTCGGACGAAGCGAAGAGTTGGTTGGTAGCGTTGATAATGGTGATTTGTGGTATGGCTGTGGCGTCAATCAGTCGTGTGATTATGGGTGCCTATACCAAGCGTCATACGCTTACCTATCTTGGGTATATTCTTTGGATATTGGGCGAGATTGGCGTTATGTCAACGCTTATCACTCTCTTCTCGCTCTTTACCGATATTTCGAAGCCATTACTCGAGCTCTTCCGTGATATGTTCGTTAATATTGTTTGGATTGTTGCAATCCCTTATACAATATCGTATATCTACTTCATCTTGAAGGATAAGATGAGCGAGCTGCGTGCTTTACGTCAGCAGATTGATCGCGACGAGACGGTGCTCCAGAAGGCCTATATTCAGATTCTCGACGAGAAGGGCGAGATGCGTATCTCGATCCGACGCGAGAACCTCGTGATGATTGAGTCGGCAGACAACTACGTGTGCGTTCACTATGTGAATGACCAGAAGGTAAAAAAGACGATGGTGCGTAATACTTTGAACCGTGTAGCCGAGCATCTGCAAGGTACGCGCATTGTGCGATGCCATCGCTCATATATGATAAATCTCGACCACGCACAGGTGCTTCATCGCGACAAGGAGGGCATCTTTATCGAGCTAGGAATAGCGGGTCTTCCTAACATTCCTATCTCGCGAACCTATGCAGATAATGTGCGTGAGTGGATATAAAAACTTTTAGGGGTGAGTGGCGAAAATAGATTTTTCGCCACTCATTTTTGTTATTTATCCCCTATAGGAATTTCGCCCCTAAACACCCTCCGTTATACCATATATTTTCTTATTTGGATATTGCATACGATATTTGCGCCGTCAAAATCGATTCAAATCAGAAAAATCAGAAAATATGAGACACTATCTTAGTCGTTTGCAGGAGTCGATGATTGCCAAGTGGAATACCGAGGCGTTGTCGGACTATAGAGGTGAGAACTTCACCTTTGCAAACTTTGCTACCGAAATTGCACGAATTCACACTATCTATCGTGCATTAGATGTCGAGGCCGGCAACAAGGTTGCCCTCGCTGCCAAGAACTGCTCGCGTTGGGCTATGGCATTCCTCGCTACAACAACTTATCGCGCTGTGGCAGTGCCAATCCTTTGCGACTTTACTCCTGAGGCTATCACCAACCTTACCGCTCACTCGGATAGCGTTGTGCTCTTCACCGAGCCAAAGATCTGGGACGAGATGGAGGTTGAGAAGATGCCGGAGTTGCGCATCGCTATCAATGTGGAGAACTACTCGATTCTCTACTTGAAAGATGAGTCGTTGCGTAGCGGTATCGAGGCTAAGTTGGCCGAAATTCCTGCGGTATACCCTGAGGAGAAGAAGCACGAGATTGTGAATTACGGCACACTCGAGCTTGATGATCTCGCAATTATCAACTACACTTCGGGTACAACTTCGCAGCCTAAGGGCGTAATGCTCACCTCGGCAAATATCTCGGCAAATATCGACTTTGCGCTCGATAATATCCCGGTTGAGGAGGGTGACAAGATTATCTCGATGTTGCCGTTAGCTCATATGTACGGTATGGCGTTCGAGTTCATCTATCCAGTTTGCGGTGGTGGTCACGTATATTTTCTTGGTAAGACTCCAACCCCAACTTTGTTGATGCAGGCGTTGGCCGAGGTTAAGCCATACTTGCTTATTACTGTACCACTCGTTATCGAGAAGATCTTCAAGGGTAAGATTTTGCCTGTTCTTGGCAAGCCGTTGATGAAGGTTCTTACTCACACTCCAGGTCTCAACAAGGTTATTTTCAGCAAGATTCGCAAGCAGTTGCTCACCACCTTTGGTGGTAACCTCCGCTCGATTATCCTCGGTGGTGCTGCACTCAACCCAAGCATCGAGAAGATTATGCGTAAGGTTAAGCTCCCTTACACTGTAGGTTACGGTATGACCGAGTGCGCTCCATTGCTCTCGTATGCTCCATGGGATACTTTCAAGCCAGGCTCGTGCGGTCGCGCGGTTGATGGTTTGGATTTGCGTATCGACTCGGAGAATCCGCAGAAGAAGGTGGGCGAAATTCAGGCTAAGGGCTCGAATGTGATGATTGGTTACTACAAGAATGAGGAGGCAACAAAGGCTGCTTTCACTGAGGACGGTTACTTGCGTACGGGTGACCTCGGTATCATCGATAAGAATGGTAACGTGTTCATCAAGGGTCGTAGCAAGTGTATGATTCTCAGCGCAAATGGCCAGAATATCTACCCAGAGGAGGTTGAAGCGGTGCTCAATACCTTGCCGCACATTGCAGAGTCGTTGCTCGTGGATCGCGATAAGCGTCTCGTAGCATTGGTGGCTCTTCCGGCTGATGATTTGGCTCTCGATGAGGCTACAATCAATGCCGAGTTGGAGCAGACTCGCCTTATGGCAAACGAGCTTCTTCCAAACTATAGCCAGATTACAAAGATTGAGATTGTACGTGAGGGTTTTGCCCACACTCCAAAGCAGTCTATCAAGCGTTTCCTCTACAAATAGTAGTGCGAAAACATAACGTCGAGAGAGGTGTTGTACAGGGTGCAGCACCTCTCTTTTGTTATAAATAACGCCCTCGAACGAATAATTCTTAATTTTAAATTTTTAATTCTTAAAATTTATTTGTATCTTTGGTGCGGTATATTGATTTGAATACGCTTTAGAAGATGAGCAACAAGGATATTATAGCAACTTTGACTGCCGATGTGGAGCGACTTATGAAGTTGCATGAGAGTGCAATGGCAGAGGTTGCAGCACTTCGCGAGAAGAGCAGTGAGCAGAATGCGACAATTCGCACTTTGCAGGAACAGTTGCGAGGAGCAAAGGCCGAGGCCGAGAAGGCGGCAGTGCACGCAGCGATTGCGGGTAGCGTCTCGAATAAGGCAGCAGCGCGCTCTCATATCAACCGTTTATTGCGGGAGGTTGATAAGTGTATAGCGATGGTATCAAATCGAATATAGATAACTTTTTTACGAAATGGGTAAGCAGTTGAACATAAAGCTGGATATTGCAGGTAAGCCTTACGAGATGGCTATCGACGCCAATAACGAGGAGGTTTATCGCTTGGCGGCACGCGAGATTAACAATCGCATGTCGTCGGCTCAGCTTGCGCGCGTAGATGGCTTTGGCGTGCAGGACTATCTGGCAATGGTCGCTGTGGATTTGATGATTGCAAATATCCGCCTCGAGCGCAAGAATGATGTGGCCGAGGGCGAGATGAAGGCTCTTTCGGAGCTTGCTGAGCGCTTGTCGAATCACCTCGAGAAGTAGTTTTTAGGTCGGTGTTGCTCGACTCGAAGGCAACAATCGTTCTTTATATATAATAAGGATATATCCCGCATAGAAAAATCCTTCGTATTGCGAAACTGAACACTTTTTAAATTGAGGTGTACTCCGTTACTCAAAATCAGGCCTTGTAGCCCCTCTGGGGTGAGTGCTGCGGCACCGGTGGAAGATTGCGATATTTTGGGGAGCCTCACAAATGACGATTTCACGGTATTCGTCAATAGAATAGAGGATTTTTTCTATGCGATTTTTTTATAAAACAGAGAAACAAACTTTACACTTAATACAAAGAATTTAAAACTATGGAGACTACACTTATCATCGCTATCGCGGCAGTCGTTGCGGCTGTTGTCGGAGGATGTGCTGCATACTACGGAGTTAAGCTTCGTGCAAAGGCTATCATCGACAAGGCGCAACAGGACGGCGAGATGCTGAAAAAAGAGAAGGAGTTGCAGGCCAAGGAGCGCTTTATGCAGCTCAAAAGTGAGCACGACCGCCACGTGAATGAGCGTAATCAGAAGCTCAATCAGAGCGAGCAGCGTGCCAAGCAGCTTGAGAATCAGTTGCAGAACCAGCAGCGTGACCTCGATCGCAAAATTGCGGACAACGATCGCTTGAAGGAGAAGATGGAGGGTCAGCTTCAGTCGCTCGAGGAGCGTAAGAATCAGTTGGCGCAGCTCATGAGCGAGCAGAACGCTCGTCTCGAGCAGATTTCGGGCATTAGCTCGGAGGAGGCGAAGAGCATTCTCATCGAGAATATGAAGGACGAGGCTAAGAGCGAAGCTGCAGCTTACATCAACGAGACTATCGAGGAGGCTAAGCTCACCGCTACAAAGGAGGCTAAGCGTATCATCGTGGCGTCGATTCAGCGAGTTGCTACCGAGACCGCTATCGAGAATGCTGTTACCGTATTCAATATCGAGTCGGACGAGGTTAAGGGTCGTATCATCGGTCGCGAGGGTCGTAATATCCGTGCTCTCGAGGCTGCTACAGGCGTTGAGATTATCGTTGATGACACCCCTGAGGCTATCATCTTGAGCTGCTTCGATCCTGTTCGTCGCGAGATTGCTCGTTTGGCTTTGCACCAGCTCGTAACCGACGGCCGTATCCACCCTGCTCGTATCGAGGAGGTTGTTGCTAAGGTTAAGAAGCAGATCGAGGAGGAGATAGTTGAGGTTGGTAAGCGTACAGCAATCGACCTCGGTATCCACGGCTTGCACCCTGAGTTGATTCGTCTTATCGGTAAGATGAAGTACCGTTCGTCATATGGTCAGAACCTCTTGCAGCACGCACGCGAGACTGCAAACTTGGCGGGTATCATGGCTGCAGAGTTGGGTCTTAACCCTAAGACTGCACGCCGCGCAGGATTGTTGCACGACGTTGGTAAGGTGCCTGATGATGAGCCGGAGTTGCCACACGCAATTATCGGTATGAACCTTGCCGAGAAGTACAAGGAGAAGGCTGACGTTTGCAACGCTATCGGTGCTCACCACGACGAGGCTGAGATGACATCGATGATTGCACCTATTATCCAGGTGTGCGATGCTATTTCGGGTGCTCGTCCGGGTGCTCGTCGCGAGGTTATCGAGTCGTACATCAAGCGTTTGAAGGAGATGGAGGGTATCGCCCTCTCGTACCCAGGCGTTGTTAAGACCTACGCTATCCAGGCAGGCCGTGAGCTTCGTGTAATCGTTGGTGCCGACAAACTTTCGGACGCAGAGAGCGAGAGCTTGTCGCACGATATCGCCAAGAAGATCCAGGACGAGATGACCTACCCTGGACAGGTGAAGATTACGGTTATTCGAGAGACTCGCTCGGTTAGCTACGCGAAATAAGCCGTCTAACAAGGCTGCTTTGTCGTTACGCTTGCCCTAGAAATGCTCATTTACGCCTAGTAAACTGCGCTTTCTCGGTCTGCGCAAGCCTAAAATCAGACCTTATTATACAACTTATTATAAGTATAAAGGTAAAAAGATAGGGTGTCGGAAACGACACCCTATCTTTTTTGTGTGAGTTATAGTCTTACTCCAAACGACGTGAACCGTCCGAGATAACTACGTCGTAGATCTTTGGCTCGTGGCCATACTTAGCTGCGAACTCCTTCTTAGCTGTTGCTACGAAGTTGTCGTACAACTCCTCCTTAACGAGGTTGATGGTGCAACCGCCGAAGCCGCCACCCATGATGCGCGAACCTGTAACGCCGCACTTCTCTGCCAACTCAGCCAAGAAGTCGAGCTCCTCGCACGATACCTCGTAGTCCTTCGACATGCCCCAGTGGGTCTGATACATACGAGCACCTACAGTCTCGTAGTCGCCCTTAATGAGAGCCTCGCAAACGTCAAGTACGCGCTGCTTCTCGCCGATAACGTACTTAGCACGCTTGTAGTCCTCCTCCGAGATCTCGCCCTTTACGCGCTCCAAATCCTCGAACTCAGCGTCACGCAAAGTCTCTACGCCGAGGGTCTTAGCTACGCGCTCGCACGACTCGCGACGCTTGTTGTATGGAGAGTCAACCAACTCGTGCTTAACAACCGAGTTCACGAGCAAGAGCTTGTAACCCTGTGGGTCGAATGGGAAGTACTCGAACTCCATCGAGCGGCAGTCAAGACGCATGAGGTTGCCCTTCTTGCCGAATACCGATGCGAACTGGTCCATAATACCGCAGTTTACACCTACATAGTGGTGCTCGGTCATCTGACCAACCTTTGCCAAGGCGAACTTATCGATCTTGCCCTCAGCGAACAACTCGTTTACAGCGAAAGCAAAGGTGCTCTCCAAAGCTGCCGACGACGACATACCTGCGCCGAGAGGTACATCACCTGCGAATGCGCAGTCGAAGCCCTTAACCTCTACGCCCAACTTTGCCATCTCGCGGCAAACGCCGAAGATGTACTTTGCCCAGCCCTGCTGTGGAGCGTCTTCCTCGTTGAGACCGAACTCTGCCAACTCGTCCATGTCGATAGAGTAGGCACGAACCTTGTCGAGTCCGTTAGGGAGGATTGCAGCTACGATACCGCAATCTACAGCACCCGGAAATACGAAACCGCCGTTGTAGTCGGTGTGCTCACCGATAAGGTTGATACGACCTGGCGAAGCATAAACGCCGCACTTGCCCTCGAAATGGTCAGCAAATGCCTTTTTTACCAAATTAATGTCCATAGTTTTGTTATATTTTTAGTGTGTTTAGGTTTTTTCTATCCCTCAAAGATACGAATAAAAACGGAAAACGGAAAACTTTTATAGATTTTCCTTCTCACTCGCTATAATTGCGTTGGCAAGAGCAATGTCGTTCGGGGTTGTGATTTTAATGTTGAGGTAGTCGCCTTCGCAGAGCGAAACCTTCTCGCCCGAGTACTCAACAACCGACGCATCGTCCGTAAATTCGCTACGGAAGTCGGTGTCATAGGCGGCACGAAGTACGGGAGCAGCGAAAATCTGCGGTGTCTGCACTATGCGAAGCGGTGTGCGGTCAATAATATGCGACTCCTCGCCCTCGACTGCGCGATATGAATCAACGGCCTTTACAACAGGTATTGCCGAGCCATTTTCGGCTGCACAAGCCACTGCGCCGAGGATTAGCTCCTTGGTAGCGAATGGTCGCACACCATCTTGTACGGCGATTAAATCCACAGCATCGCTCAGCGCCTCGATTCCGTTTTTAACCGAGTAGAAACGCTCCTTGCCACCCTCTACGACGGAGTGCTTAGCCACGTCGAAGCGAGCCGACAGGTTCTTCCAAAATTCGATATATTCGGCCGGCAAAACCACTACGATGCGTGAGGCTGGCAACGCCTTGCGAAAGGCATCGATAGTGTGAGCAAGTATCGGCTTGCCCCCGATAATCGAGAACTGCTTGGGGAGTGCGCCTCCCATTCGTTTGCCGCTACCTCCGGCAACGATAATTACACCTACTCTTGGCTGTTCCATATCAACTTCTTTCCAAAACCGAGCGTATTGTCGGTATATTTTATAAATGTAGGCTCCACCGCCCAAATGTTCAATGGTGCGAGTGCCGCATACGGAAAACGCTTGATGTAAACCTTTTTGTCCTCATCGTCTCCACGCTCGGCTTTGCCACAAATCTGTGCGCCCTGCACCTTGCCGACAACGCGCGTTTCGAGCGTTATGCCTATCGCTACAGCACTGTTTTCGGCCATCTGCTGTGCGTGGCGTGTGGCGTCGTCAGAGGTGAAAATTAGACGATTGCGCACTTTGTCGTAGGCGTAGAAGCAAGCCGCACAATATGGCTCACCCTTGCTAGAAATCGTAGCAAGGGTAAGAACATGATGTCGTTTTATGAAATCGACAATGCGTTTATCGATCATCTTAAATTAGAGATTCTTGAAACTTTTGAGCTTCATCGAGTCGGGAACATCGCCCTCCAACTCAGCTTGAATGAGCTTCTTGACCTTCTTGAACTTCTCGAGTTGCTTCTTAGTCAATGGATCAGACGAGGTCTGAGTTACGTTTGCAGGGTTGATAGGCTGACCTGCCTTCCAAAGACGGAAGTCGAGGTGTGGGCCGGTCGAACGACCTGTGCTACCAACGTATCCGATGAGCTGACCCTGCTTTACGTGCGAGCCATTCTTGATGCCCGGCGCAAACTTCTGCAAGTGCATATATCCCGAAACGAGGTCGCCCGAGTGCTGAATCTTCATCATATTTCCGGCTGCTCCTCGGTAACCCATCTGAATGATAGTACCATCAGCCACCGAACGCACAGGTGTGCCGGCTGGTGCGGCGTAGTCGATACCGTGGTGCGGACGATATACCCTCAAAACTGGGTGGAGACGTGCATTTGTATATCCCGACGAGATACGCGAGAATTTCAATGGAGCCTTCAAGAACTGCTTACGCATAGACGAGCCGTCCAACTCCCAATACTCGATTTTGCCATTTATCTCGTATGGAATTGCGTAGTAATCCTTCTTGCGGTGGGTGAACTTCGCACCCCAAATACGACCCACGCCAATTACGGTAGTGTCGACAAGCTTCTCATCGTAGATTACTGTGAAGCTATCACCCTCGTGAATACCGAAGAAGTCGACTGTCCACTCATAGATATCCTCCATCTCGGCTGCAAGGGCATATGGAAGCTTCGCCGCCTGGATTGCACCCCAAAGTGAAGAGGTGATTGTTGCACTCTTCTTGACGCGGCGATAGGTTACATCGCGCTTTCCTTCGCTTACCGAGATTGAGTCGCCCTTGAATGTGAAGATTACATAATCGATGTTATTCTTCTCGTAGACGAGGTAGTCGATATGCGTGTCGATAGAGTCCTGGCAAATGAAGGCTGTATATTTGTTTCCCGCCTTGATGCCACTTAGCGGACAAATATCCTTGGCAAGAGCCTCAAGTCGTAAAACCTTGGTAATGCCAATGCCATAGCGCGCAAGAATGGCACTCCACGACTCTCCGGGTTTGATTGTCTTCTCCTCGAGAGTGTAGTCGTTAGCGAGAATGCCAAAAGCATAAACGTCTGGCTTGACCTCTTCTACTATAGGAGGTGTTACCTCCTTCATTGGTGGCTGCTCTTCCTCTTTTTTCTCGTCTGCGCATGAGCAGGAGAAAAGCAATGGCAGTATTGCAAATACTGCGATTATTGGGTATAAAATTCGTTTCATGCTGACAAAATTAAGAAAAATGGTGCGAAAATGCAAATATTTTATGTCGTTTATAATTTGTCTAATCACAAAAATATAGTAAATTTGTAGAAAATAAATTGACTAGAACAGATATCTATTATGAGATTGAACAAATTTTTTACGCTTGTAGCAGCTCTAATCCTGGGTGGAATAGTTACAGCTACTGCTCAGTTTGCTACGGTGCACGAAGTGATGAATCGCAGCCGAAACCAGCGAAACGAAATCGTTATCCCGAAGGTGAAGGGCTACAATGTCTATAAGGCTGATTTCCACACGCACTCGATATTCTCTGATGGCGAGGTTACACCGGCGATGCGTGTCGAGGAGGCGTGGACTGATGGTTTAGATATTATTGCCGTTACAGATCATATGGAGTATCGTCGTACCGAGCGTGTGATTTATCACTTTATGAAAGATTATATCCGCGAGGATTTGCGAGGTGAGAAGTATGCGGTGAATACCAATGTATTGAATACTAACCCCGACGCACGAGGTATCCTCGTAGATTTCAATGTGATTTATGACTCAGCAAAGAAGCGAGGTGATGAACTCGGTATTATGGTGGTTCGTGGCGTGGAGATTACACGTGGCAAGTTGGGCGACTATAATGCGATTTTTACGAAGGATAACAACGCGATTTACGATCCGGATCTCGAGACTTCAATTCGTAATGCTCGAGCTCAGGGCGCTTTCATTATGCACAATCACCCTCAATACACCAAGGAGACCGCGAGCACAATGCCTAAGCATTGCGAGGATTTTCACGCGAAGGGATTGATTGACGGTATCGAGGTTGCTAATAGCTATCAGATATTCAGCAGCCTTATCAATTTCTGCATCGAGGGTGGATATGCCCCTATATCTAGCTCTGACGTCCACACGCTTACGTCGATCTACTACCCGGGTGCAGGCAAGGAGTATTTCCGTAATATGACCTTGGTGTTGGCCAAGAAGTGCGATGAAAAATCGATTTATCAGGCCCTAAAAGAGCGTCGCACAATCGCCTATCGTAACAATTTGATGATTGGTAGCGAGGAGTTGCTCACCGAGCTCTTCAGGGCGTGCATCTCGGCCGAGGTAATTGAGGAGAGCGGCAATGCGATAAAGGTTAAGTTTACGAACCACTCGTCGCTGCCATTCTCGTTGAGATGGGAGGGTAACAGAGAGGTTGCAATATGGGGTCATTCTGCCTCTGTTGTGAATGTTAAGAAGGGAACCGATGTCCTCGATGTGCGAGTTACTAATATGCTCTATGCTAAGAGTGAGTCGCCGGTTGTGCCTGTCAAATTGAGGTAAAAAAGGGGGTAAAACTCCCTTTTTGCAAAATCTAGTTGCTAAAATTTGGATAACGCAGAATTTTATTGTATCTTTGGTTGGAATATAATATGCGAAGAGCAGGACGATGAAGGAACTACTACTCAAAATAGCGACACTTATCTATGGAGCAGCCATCAAGTTGCGCCATCTGCTTTTTGATATCAATATCATTCGCAGCGAGAAATTCGATATTCCAATTATCTGCGTTGGCAACATTACTGTCGGCGGAACGGGCAAAACTCCAACCGTGGAGATGCTTGTAGAGCACTACTCCGAGAGCTATAATGTCGCAATTTTGTCGCGTGGCTACGGACGAGTAACCAAGGGTTACCGTGTGGTTGAGACTACCGACCATTATCGCGATGTGGGTGATGAGCCGTTGCAGCTGAAGCTCAAATTCCCGAATGTTGTGGTTGTCGTGTGCGAGAAGCGTACATTTGCTATTCGCCGCATTCAGGAGGAGTTCCCTGACGTTAATATGATCATTATGGACGACGGTTTCCAGCATCGCTATGTGGAACCGTTGGTAAATATAGTCATCGAGGATTATAACCGTCCTATCGAGCACGATAATCTGCTTCCGTACGGACAGTTGCGCGATGTAAAGGCGTCGCTCTACAGAGCAAACTACTTTATCGTTACAAAGTGTCCGGATTCGATGAAGCCAATCAATATGCGCGAGCGCAAGAATTGGCTTTTGAAGAAGGCATCGCAGGTTATTTTCTTCTCTCGAGTGTTACCTGAAAATCCTTGCCCGGTTTTTGCAGGTGCTAGTGCTACGGTGGCTCCAGGGGCAAAGGTTATAGCTATGGCGGGTCTTGGCGATAACGACTCCTTCTACAAGGAGCTCAAAACACGCTACAATGTTGTGGCTACGCTCGGCTTTGATGACCACCATATGTATCGTATGAGCGATTTGAAGCGTATGATGACTATGCTCGAGCAGTATCCAGGTTCGGTGATTATGACCACCGAGAAGGACGCGGTGAAGTTGGCTAACAGCAAGGCTGTTTCAGGCGGGTTGCGCTCGAAGATGTTCTACGAGAAAATTTCGATGCGCTTCGTGGGTCAGAGCCGTATGGAGTTGTTCGAGAAGATTGATAATGATATATTGGGCTGGAAACGTTTAAGAAATAGTAAAGGCGATGGATCATATATTAGAGGCTTGTAAAGCAATTCAGATTGCAACAAATAACTTTCAACCAGAGGTTGGAATAATCCTTGGCACCGGCTTGGGAGGTTTTGTTGATAGTATCAATGTAGAGTATCGTTTGGAGTATAAGGATATTCCGAATATGCCGGTTTCGACAGTCGAGGGTCATAAGGGTTGCTTGATTTTCGGTACCGTAGGCGGCAAAAAGGTCGTTGCAATGCAGGGACGCTTCCACTACTACGAGGGCTACGCTATGAAGCAGGTTACATTCCCTGTTCGCGTGATGGCTCTGCTTGGTATTAAGTACCTCTTTGTATCGAACGCTGCGGGTGGTATCAATACCTCGTTCTGCGTGGGCGATTTGATGATTATCACCGACCATATCAACCTCTTGCCAAATCCGCTTATTGGACCAAATATGGCGGAGTTTGGTCCTCGCTTCCCTGGTATGTTCGACTGCTACAATCGTGATATTCGTCGCAAGGCTACCGCTATTGCTGAGCGCGAGAATATCAAGTTGCAGTATGGTGTTTATGTAGGCACTTCGGGCCCAACCTACGAGACTCAGGCCGAGTATCGCTACTTCAAGGCGATAGGTGGCGACGCTGTAGGTATGTCAACCGTACCGGAGGTTATTGTGGCTCGCCATATGGGTGTTCCTTGCTTCGGTGTTTCGGTGATTACCAACTGCGGCTTGGGCGATGTTGACAATAGCGATCACGAGTTTGTTCAGGAGCAGGGTCGCAAGGCGGGCGTACGTATGGCTTGCCTCTTCACCGAGCTGATTAAGGAGTTATAAGAACAGAAAGATATGATTAACAAGGTTATTTTAGTAGGAAATGTAGGTCTCGACCCTGAGGTTCGTGCATTGGAGTCGGGCGTGAAGGTTGCTCGTATTCGTTTGGCAACTACCGAGCGTTACACCGACCGCCAGACAAACGAGACAAAGGAGCAGACCGAGTGGCACACCGTTACATTGTGGCGCGGTTTGGCAGATGTAGTAGATAAGTATGTTCACAAGGGCAGCCAGCTCTACGTTGAGGGCTCGTTGCGCACTCGCGAGTGGACAGATAAGGATAATCAGAAGCGCTATGCTACCGAGATTGTAGCAACCGATATGAAGTTGCTTGGTCGTCGTCCCGACGCTCAGCCTGGACAGGTGGCTAACGACTATTCGGCACAGCCCATTCAGCCTGTAGCTGCACCGGTATATCAGCAGCCGGCTCCTGCACCAGCACCAGCACCTGCTGCGCCGGTTATTCCGCAGAACGACGCTGACGACCTCCCATTCTAAGAGGTAGGGTAGAGATACACAAAGAAAGTGGCGAGAGTTTCTCTCGCCACTTTTCTGTTCTGCATCGAACTCTTACAAGAAACGCTTGCTTTCGCCCGAACGTACGACTACAGCCTCGGTCGCCTGGTCGATAACCGCATCAGGTATTGTGGTTGCAGTGTAGATGCCAACGTTGTTCGTGCTGGTGAGCGAAATCTGCTTTGGTTCGGCAACCTTGTTATACTTGATAGTATAATCTGTTGCCCAGCTCTCACCGTCCGAATATACACCCGAGAGGGTGTTGCCATTGAGCGAGTAGGTACCTGTGTAGTGTACCCACAACACGTCTGTGGTGTGCTGATAGAGGTCGAACGTGTTATCCTCGTTGAGCTGCAAATAGATGCCAAATGGGAGATCCCTCGAGCTATTCCACTCGGTCAAAGCCCACTCTCCAACATGCGAGCCGTTGTCGCCCCACACGTCGTCAACTCCGCCGCCACCATTGTTACCACTGTTAGGGTTGCACGCAGCAAATGTGCAGAGTGTCAATATCGCTACAACTATCTTTGTGAATTTCATATCTTCAGCCTCCTATTTTTTACATCCAACCTCCGTTTGTTGTGTGGCTGTCACGTACGATGACTGCCAAACGCTTGGTACTTACGCGACCACCCATCTTGTCGTCCGAACCTGGCTCCTTGCTGCCGATAACGCACGATACGTTGATATAGCCATGGCCTGCCTGCTCGCAGGTGATGATGAGCTTGTTCGACGAGATACGAGGACCGTTGGTAACACCCAACTTTGCCTTGTCTGCATCGGACATGATGGTTGAGCTATCCAAGTTATCTCGTATAGTAATATCGAGTGAACCGTCGCCGAGGTAAGGGCGAAGGTCGATCATTACGAGCTGACCCTTTTTAACTGCTACGCAAGGAGTTCCCTCTACGTTCATCAACATACGCAACGCGTCGATATTTCCTGTACCCATCTTGCCTGTGTACTTTGCTGCCACTTCCTCGTATGCCGCCATATAGGTGTCTATATTGTTGCTCGAGAGAAGGAACATCGATGTGTACTCCTCCAACGAGAAGTGTTTGCCCAACTTCTTAGCGTACGAGAGGCCAAGAGCCGCTATACCCGAAGCGTGAGGACACGCCATTGAGGTACCCTGCATATAGCCGTAACGGTTGTTCGGCAAGGTCGAGAGTACGCCTCCTGCATCGCCGTGGTTCTCCATATCGCCACCCGGTGCGCTGATATTTACGCCAGGGCCATAGTTGGTGTAGAATGTAGGCAAACCGTCGCAACCTGTTGCAGCCACCGAGATAAAGTCGCGGTAACCACCAGGATAACTCGACATACCGATGTCGTCATTTCCTGCTGCGAATACAACCAAACCACCGTCCAGAACATCGCTATTCTTTACGCTCTGGAAGTAGAGAATAGCATCGTAAACAGCACCTGCGCTACGTTTGTACTCCAAGTCGCTGGTAACTGCCGGATTGCCATTCTTATCAGGGTCGAAACCAAACGAACACTGTGCAATTACGGCACCATTATCCGCAGCATACTTAAATGCATTTGCGCTAGTCTCGGAAGTACCCTTACTCTTGCCGCTGAAGATCTGCGACGACATAATGCGTACGCCATTGCCCGAGCCATCGCCACCTGCAACACCGCAAAGACCCTTGCCGTTGTTGTTTACCGCAGCAACAGTTCCTGCAACGTGGGTACCGTGACCACTATCACCAAGTTCGTTCCACGAGAGAGCTCCACCAGTGCAATGGTTGTAACCGTGAACGTCGTCTACGTAGCCGTTGCCGTCATCGTCGATGCCGTTGCCTGCAATTTCGCCTGTGTTTGTCCACATATTGGCCTTCAAATCATCGTGAGTGTAGTCCACGCCCTCGTCGATAACCGCCACGATAATCGAAGAGTCGCCAGTGCAGTACTGCCAAGCATCTTTGAGATTGACGTCCATACCCGCAACCTGCTTCTCGTGAATGCCGCTACCGGTGTTGTAGTAGTGCCACTGGTCCTTGAATCCAGGGTCGTTCACACCGTTTACCGTAAGACGTGTTGTCGCACTCAACGTAACAGGCACAGCTGCCGAAGGCTGGTGCGAGAGGATAGAGTTGTACTGAACAATCTCTACCTCGTTGACTACAGCCAATGCTTTAGCTGCATTCTCGAGAACCACCTCGTTGTCGAACGAGAGAACATACCAACGGTGCAAACCCGCCTGACGAGTTCGCTCCTCGTGACGCTCATCTATAGGGAAGAGTCGCTCGATAGATGTAGCTCCAATGTTGGTCAAAGCTCTATTCAAAGGCTCGATATTCGAACGTGTAATATCGCGACTCTTCGCGTGCTCGAAGGCAAGGGTAGCCTTGTCGTTGAACTTAATCAACAGCGTACCCGCCTTGGCCGAGCGCGGTGAGTTGATAATCTTTGTTGCAGAGGCGTCATTCATCGACTCTCCAACAAGGATTTCATCATCGTGCGATACGCAACTGACAAGCATCGAGGCCATCAGTGCACAAAAGCCAAATTTTCGTATGGATAAAAACATAAAAATCGTAAATTAAAGTGTTTATTTAGACACCACAAGCCGACCGCAATAGTGGCGGGTCGGCTTGCAGTGTTATAAAGTCAAAGAACTATTCGTTCTCAGTGCTGTTGCCTCCCTCTACATATGGAGTGATGGTAGTGCTCTCGGTGGTATCGAACTTAGCGTAAACAGTTGTCTTACCAGCCTTCTGAGTATAAACAGTCATTGTGCTGTTGTCGTGACCAACCAACTTCTTAGTCTCCTTGTCAACGTTGAAGATGAATGGGTCATTCATATAGCCACCTGTACCTGTCTTTGCAATCGAAGCGAAGAGGTAGATAGTCTCTGCATCGAGATTACCAAACTCTACACCGAAGAGGTTACCCTCCTTCTCACGACCACGAACCTTACCGTCGAGTGTGAGTGTACCAGCCTCCTCATCGTATGTCGCGTACCACTGCGAACCATCGTTGATACCGAGGTTCGATACTACGAAGCGAGTCGAGCTTCCCTGGTAGCTCTGTACCTCGAGAACAACCTCGTAAACGGTCTTGCCCTTCTCGTACTTCCAGAGGTACTTACCTACGCCGAAGTCGCCTGTGTAAACAGGAGCCTTACCTGTAGTGAAGGTTGCACTCTTAACTGCGTTCTCCTCATAGTCGTTTACAGCATATACTACTACGGTGTACTCTGTCTCTGCTGTAAGACCGCCCAAAGAACCATTCTTACCCTCAGCCGAGTGAACCTTGGTCAACTCCTCGAGGTTGTAAGATACGAGATCCGACTCCTTAACGAGCTTCTCGAGAGTGTTGCCAGCAGTTGCGAGGTACTTATTAACCTCTGCTGTTGTCCAGCAACCAACGTACAACTCCTTCAAGTTCTTACCCTTAACATTGTAGCCCAATGCGTTGTAGTCGCCAATTTCCTGACCCTCCTCTGCGGTGTTGTAGTCGGTGTAGTTACCTACAACGATGTCAAACTCGCAAGGGTGGCTACCTGTATCGCCAAGACCTGAGTAGTAGAACGAATCCAAAGCTACGGTCTTTTCAAACAATGTACCCTCTGCTGTAACAGCTGCAAGAACGATAGTGTAGAGACCACCATTCTCGATTGTAGTGTTGAGAGTCATAGTCTTACCGCCCTTTGTGAAGTTCTCAACCTCGTAAATCTTGGTTGCAGTACCGTTGATGAGTGCATCGATTGCAGCCTCTGGGTTAGCCAAAACATTACCCTCTGCGAAGTAGTACTTCAAACCGGTTACGTCGCCACCATAGTTGATGTTGAACTTCGCAACAACGTTCTTCATATCAGGAGAAATCTCCATGCCGAGGTAGTTAACAGCGAGAGTGTAATCAACAGCAATCTGACCTGGGAATACAAGGCGGAAGGTGCCGTTGAGGTTACTCTCGTACATCTCGCCACCCTCGAGCTTACTCAAACCTGCGAGAATAGCCTCGGCAGGGAATGAGATAACACCATCCTCGAGTGTACCGGCAACGCCTGTTGGGTTGGTTGTTGGGTGGTAGTCCGATGCAATCATCATATCGCCATACGACTTGTATGCCAGGCCCAAGTTCTGCTTCTCGATGTAGCACTTCTTAGGGTCAACACAGTTGATAACAAGGTTTGTAGCAGTGTGCTTGAAATCAGCGTCCTCAACAGCCTCCTCGCTCTCGATACCGAGAACAGGAACTATCATCTTAGCCCAAGGATCCTGAACCATGTACACGCCCTTCTTGCTCTTGTGCTCGTAGATCTTAACGTCAATCTCAGCAGTAACGTTCTCAACATCGAATAGAGCAGTCAAAGCATCGCCACCACGGAACTTACCGGTCTCAGCCTCTTCGGTCTTAATCAACTCCCAAGGGAAGAGCTTGAACTTTACGGTGAAGCTGCTATCTCCGTATGGAGTGCCCTGCTTCTCGTCTGCGAGGAGAAGAGATACTGCGTACTCCTTGTCCTCCTCCATCTGTGCGCTATTAACATCGATAGCCAAGTAAGCCTCAGTCTCGCCCTTAGCGAAGGTTACCTTATCCTGAATCGAGAACATCGAAGCGTTCTCGCCTGCATCAGCGATAACATATACGTCCAAAGCCTCATCTGCTACGATACGAGTCAAGAGAATCTGCTGAACGTCGCCATCACCCTCGCCTGCAACCTCCAAAACGGTTGCATTCTGATTCGAGAAGCACACCTGAGGGCCCGCAGGCACCTCTCCCGGTGTGTATGGATCGGTGGTACAAGACGCAAAGAGTCCTGCAACCAACACGATCAACAACGAATATATCATTTTAAGATTTTTCATACTCTTAATACCTTTATATATTTATTATTTCCACAACTGTACCATACCATCTGGGTTAGGGTTGTTGAAACCAACGAGTGCTGGGTTCTGCAACTCCTCGCTCTCAGGAATACAGAAGTTCCACCAAGGTGCACGACCGCTAACATTTACGCGGCTGTCGGTAGGAACATTTGTTCCTGCATATCCATTCTGAATACCCATGTTCAAACGCTTGAAATCGTAGAATACGATACCCTCGCCCCACAACTCAACACGCTTCTGGAAGATAATCTCGTCGATGAGATTAGTTACACCAGCTGCCGAGTACTTAGGGTTACGGTGAGCCATAAACGCCTCGAGAAGCTGCTTAGCAGTACCCTCATCGTAGTGAGCGGTAGCCTCAGCCTCGATCAAGTACATCTCCTCAACACGCATCAAAGGTACATCGGTTACATTACCGATAGTGTACGAAACAATGTTGCCATTTGCTGGGTGGAACTTCATATTTGCATAAGCAGGAACCGATGCAAGGAATGCCTCCTCCGAGAGGTTAGTCAAGTGACCATACTGCTTGTACCAAGCCTCAGGCTTTGCACCTACGAACGCCTTACGACGCCAATCGTCAGCCGACATACGGTTGTAGAAGTTGTTAGTCACACCCTCGAATACGAACTTACCGCCGTAGCCCCAAGTTGCCTCGCCCGAACGCCAAGCAATGAAGTTTACGAGGTTAGTGATACCCTCAGCGGTCTGTGGCAAGTACCACAACCAAGCGTTGTTAGCCGAGTTGAAACCGGTTGTAGGGTTCAACCACTCGTTCTCGGTCATAATTGTAGCCTTCGACTCAGTGATAGCCAAACGAGCATACTTTGCAGCCTCCTGATAAGCAGCCTGACCTGTCTTCACGTTGCGGTACGAGTTGTTGAACTGACCCAACCAGAGGTAAGTACGTGCCTTCAAACCGTAAACTACAGCCAACGAAGGAACAGTCTTCTTAACTGAAAGGCCATTGAGCAACTCCTCAGCATCGTCCAACTCAGCCAAGATCCACTCGAATATTCTCTCACGCTTCAAACGTGGGTTGTTACGAGCGTCAGACTCGGTAGTGCTCTCGGTGATTACAGGAACTGTAAGCTCCTTAACAGCCGAGATGTCGTACTTCGAGCAAGCCGAATCGGTAACCTCGAGAGCCTCGTACTGACGAGCCATATCCAAGTAGAAGGTCGCGCGGAATGCCTTTGCAGCACCAAGAGCATACTTCTCACCCGAAGAGAGGTTCTGCGACATATCAACCATACCGATTACATCGTTACAAGACTTCATGAACGAGAAGTATGTGTTCCAAGGGAAGTCGCACAAGCCCATAGTAGGACCCATCATTGTACCACGCTCCCAATACCAGAACCAGTCGTAACCTGCAGCCTCATCGCCTGCGGTACAGATAACATCGCCTGTACATGCGTCCAAAGCACACATCAAACCTGGGTAACCGAAGTCAAAACCGTAGTTCTGGCCCGAACCGTAAGCCGAGTATGGATACGCCATGTTTACAGCGATCGCACCTACCATAGACTCCAACGCAGTTGTAGACTCAGAGATCTGCTCCTGTGTAGCGCCATCGGTAGGGAAGGTCTCCTTAATACAGCTGGTAGTCAATACCGCTGTAGCGAGAACCATCATCAAAAACTTATATATATTCTTCATTTTCATAATCTTTCTCCTTTCTGTGTCAAGTTTTAGAATGTAACGTTGATACCACCCGAAATTGTACGGATTGGAGAGTACATAGCGTTGTTCGAGCCTCCGGTCATTGACTGACGTGGGTCGAGACCCTTACGACGCGACCAATACCAAACATTGTCGCATACAACATACACGCGCAGCTTGCTTACGAGGAACTTGCGAGTGATGTTCTCCGGAAGAGTATATCCTACTGTGATATTCTGGATATTCAAGTAAGAAGCATCGGTGAGGAAACGGTCAGACATAGCTGTTGTATACTCGTCACCATACTGCAAACGTGGAACGTTCGAAGTTGCATTGTCTGCGCTCCAAGCATCGAGGAGGTCGCGGTGGTAGTTACCACCAACCGATGTACCCATTGGCGATGCCATGTAGGATGCATAGCCCGAGTCGTAAACCAAACCACCAATCTGGTAGGTGAAGTTAGCCGAGATATCTACACCGTAGAAGTCGAACGAAGTCGAGAAACCACCATATACGTCAGCGATAGCGCTACCAGCGAGGTAACGAGTTGCACTGTTGTAGTCTGTAGTCTTCTCGCGAACGATGTTGCCGTTCTCGTCCTTCTTGTCAACCCACCACTGCGACTCACCGGTCTTCTCATTTACACCCGCGTACGAACGCATGTAGAATGTATAGAGTGGAAGACCCTCAGCCATAAAGTACGAACCGCTCAAGTAACCATCGTAACCGTTGAGAGTCAATGGCTTGTGCTCGTCAGCAAGATACTTGATCTTGGTGTCGGTGTGAGTCATGTTAAAGTTGAATGTCCAGTTGAAGTTCTTACGACGGATAAGGTCTGCACCCAACTCCAACTCGATACCCGAGTTAGCCATATCACCTACGTTTGCGTAGTAGCCACTATAACCGAGTGACGAAGGAACCGAGAAGTAGAACAACATATCCGAAGTCTTACGGTAGAAGTAATCGAAGCTACCATAGAGACGGCCCTGGAAGAAGCCGAACTCGGTACCGATGTTGAAGTTACCGTTGGTCTCCCAAGTGATGTTAGGGTTACCCTTCGAGTTGAAGAGAACTGCAACCTGACCATCGTTGTTAGCATATACATAAGTATCAGTATAGCGGTATGCACCGATAGCGTCGTTACCCTGCGAACCATACGAAGCCTTAACCTTCAACATATCTACGAATGGAGCGTTGAACCACGACTCGCGGTTGATCAACCACGCTGCACCAATCGACCAGAAGTTACCCCAACGGTGATCTGGGTGGAAACGTGAAGATGCGTCGCGACGGTACGATACGCTACCGAAGATACGAGCGTCATAGTCGTAACCTGCACGGAAGAAGATACCCTCAGTGTTGTACTCAGTTGAGTAAGAGTTCGAGTTTGCACCGTCAACTACTGCACCTGCCAACTCATCGTTGTTATAAGATGCCAACATAGTCTTGTAGCCGCTGAGCGAGTAAGACTTATTGTTGTAGTACTCGTGACCGAGCAACAAATCTACAGTGTGTACATTTGCGAAGGTCTCCTTGTACGAGAGCAACTGCTGCAAGTTGTAAGCCATTGAACGGCCGTGACCCTTACCTACCGAACCACCCGACGATGCGAACTGACCGTAGTATGGGTTGCTAGTGCTTGTCGAACGAGTCTCATCAACAGTTGTCGAAGCGTTGATAGTGAGCTTCAAGCCCTTGTAGAGGAGGAAGTCGGCAAAACCGTTAACCGAGAATGCGTTACCCTCGCTGTACGACTTGTTCAACCAGCTGGTCTGCAATGCGTTCGAGTCTGGCAAGTTTGGACGGGTGTGACCTGCGTTACCTCCCTGACCGAGCTTACCGTTACCGTAGTCATACATCTGGTAGCCATACTCGTCGACCATGATGTTACCCTGTGCATCACGGATATAAACAGGATAGATAGGAGCCATACCCGACGCAAAAGCAAAGATGTTTGCAGTCGATGTGTCCTCACCCTCGCCAGAGTTACCATTGCTCCAACGGAAGTGAGTGTAAGACATGTTAGCACCAACCTTCAACCACTTCTTAGCCTGATAGTCAGCCTTCAAACGAGCTGTCAAACGGTTCATCTCCGAGCTCTTGATAATACCTGTGTTATCCAAGTAACCAACCGAAGCGAAGAAGTTCGAACGCTGAGTAGCACCCGAGATGCTCACGTTGTACTCCTGACGGAACGAGTTCTGATAAGCCTCGTCCATCCAGTTGTCCGGATAGAGCATGTACTCCTGACCCTTGTACGAAACTACGTTACCAAGTGTAGCAGCAGGGTTGAGTTTGCCGTTAGTACCAATGAGGTACTGACCTGCAGGAACATTGTAAACATTGTAACCCAAACCACCGGTACCGTTGCCTGTCAAGCCGGTAACTGCGTCCATGTAAGGATTCTTCGAGTTGTTGCTGTTGTAGTAGTTGTAGAGAGCCTTGTAGTGAGTCTCATAGTACTCGCCAGGGTTCTTGATTACGTCGTACTCAATCAAAGCACGCGAGTTCACACCCCACTTAGCATCTACATTCACAACTGCCTCACCTGCACGAGCGCTCTTGGTGGTCACCATGATCACACCGTTAGCACCACGCGAACCATAGAGTGCATTCGAAGCTGCGTCCTTCAATACGGTCATCGACTCGATATCAGCCATGTTGAGGTTGTTCAAGTCACCCTCGTAAGGCATACCGTCAACGATCCACAATGGGTTCTGACCTGCGTTGATCGAACCGAAACCACGGATACGAATTGTAGGTGAAGAACCGAGGTCACCCGATGAAGTAGACATCTGCAAACCTGCAACCTTACCACTCAAAGCGGTTGCAGCGTTCGAGGTCTGGATCTTCGACAAGTCGTCCGAAGAGACAACCTTTGCCGAACCGGTAAATGCCTCCTTCTTAGCCTCACCGAAGGCAACAACGATAACGTCGTCGATAGCCTTTGAAGCCTCCTTAAGGACTGCATCTACGGTTGTTTTGCCATTGATGGCAACTTTGGTATCCTCGTATCCGATGAAGGAGAATACGAGCGATCCGTTAACCGGAGCAGCAACTGTGTACTTACCCTTCAAATCGGTCGAAGTACCAATTGTGGTACCCTCTACCACTACGGTAGCACCGACAACCGGAGTTCCGTCCGGGCCGGTAACTGTACCCGAAATCTGCTTATTCTGTGCAAAAACCGAAGCGCATGCAAACAGAACGGCAGTGATTGTTAGTACAATTTTTTTAACCATAAGCATTTGTTTTTAATTATAATTATATATAAATATATGTGCGTTTTGGGCAAAGATACAAATAAACTCTCTTATCGCCAAAAAATATACGAATAAAAATGCGCGTTTTTGAGAGTTTTTCGCGAAAAAGTTGTTGTTTGGTTTCAAATTGTAAGTAAACGACGCCGAAAATGTTTTAAATTAAAATGAAAAAATTTTAATAATTCATTAGGGGTGGTTTTATGGGCGGTTTGGTCCCTTTTTATGCTGTGTTTAAGCTCGTTATACTATATTTTGCAACACAAACTGCATAAAAATGCAAATATTCCAAATTGTAAGTTGGGCCTTGAAGGGGTAGGGTCGAACACTGTTTTTCATGGCTTGTCCGCACTTGGTTTTGCGCCGTCGATAAAAACTTGTAAAGTTTTCCGTTGTCCGCTTTCAGTTTTCGGTTTTGTTTTGTATATTTGCACCAATAAAGCGAAAAATCAAACAAAAATTCAGATAAAACTATGGAAGCAATCGTTAAAACCAATTTGCAGTTGCCTGGTCAGACAGCTCACTATGTAGGAAAAGTTCGTGATGTTTACAGCATTGAGGGCGACTATCTCGTAATGGTCGTTTCGGACCGTATTTCGGCATTTGATGTCGTTTTGCCAAAGGGTATTCCTTTCAAGGGTCAGGTACTCAACCAGATCGCGGCTAAGTTCCTCGACGCAACTACCGATATTCTCCCTAACTGGAAAATCGCTACTCCGGATCCAATGGTTACCGTGGGTCACAAGTGCGAGCCTTTCAAGGTTGAGATGGTTATTCGCGGTTACCTTTCGGGTCACGCTTGGCGTGAGTACAAGGCTGGTAAGCGCGTTATCTGCGGCGTAGAGATGCCTGAGGGAATGGTTGAGAACCAAAAGTTCCCAACTCCAATCATCACCCCTACAACCAAGGCCGCTGAGGGTCACGACGAGGATATTTCGAAGGAGGAGATTATTGCTCAGGGTATCGTTTCGCGCGAGGATTACGAGCAGTTGGAGAAGTACACTCACGCAATTTTCCAGCGTGGTACCGAGATCGCTGCAAAGATGGGCTTGATTCTTGTTGATACAAAGTATGAGTTCGGTAAGAAGAATGGTGTAATCTACCTTATGGACGAGATTCACACTCCAGACTCGTCGCGTTACTTCTACGCTGAGGGTTACGAGGAGCGTCTTGCGGCAGGTGAGAAGCAGAAGCAGCTCTCTAAGGAGTTCGTTCGCGAGTGGCTTATGGCTAACGGCTTCCAGGGTCAGGACGGTCAGCAGGTGCCAGAGATGACTCCGGAGATTGTTTCGAGCATTACCGAGCGCTATATCGAGTTGTACGAGAATATCGTAGGCGAGAAGTTTGTAAAGGCTGAGTGTGACGATGTTGAGGCTCGTATCGCAAAGAATGTCACTGAGTTCCTTGCAACTTTGTAATTGATTAACAGGTGGATATAACAATCAAAGGCGGCAGAAATTGTCGCCTTTGGTAGCGTAAAATACTATGAAAAAAGTTTTGATTTGGATGACCATTGTGGCGGTGGTGCTATCGGGTAGTTTTCTTTATCGAGCAACGCTGCATAAGAGCGAATTTGTGATTCTTTCGACCAATGATGTTCACGCTTCGCTCGACAATATGGCGCGTTTGGCGACGGCTGTTAAGGAGTGTCGCGATACTGTGTTTACGGTAGTTGTCGATGCGGGTGATCGCTGGACGGGTAATGCCTATGTCGATTTGGCGGAGGGACGTTTGCCAATTATCCGCTTGATGAACGCGGTGGGCTATAATGTAGCTACGCTTGGTAACCACGACTTCGACGCAGGTACGACGGTGCTCGATGCTGCTATTCGTCACGCCAACTTCGACTTCGTATGTGCCAATATGGAGGCCGAGGGCGAGCTGCTCAAAGAGGTAAAAAGTAGTCATCAAATAACAACTATCGGTGGTGTAGTTGTTGATTTTGTGGGCGTTGTTACAAGCTACTCGAATGGTCACCCTGACGGTAATGATTCTAATTTTGAGGGACTGAAGTTTGAGGATCCGCAGATTGTGGCAAAGCGCGAGTGCGAGGAGAGTGATGGCCATGTGAAGGTGTTGCTTTCGCACATGGGGCACGACCGCGATTTGGAGTTTGCTGCGCAGTATGGCGGCTACGATGTTCTTATCGGCGGACACACACATAGCCTTCTCGATACTCTTGTGAATGGGGTAGTAGTAGGGCAGACTCAGCGCAAGCTCAAGTATGTCGGTGTAACGAAGGTGCAGATGCGCGGTCACAAGGTTGTGAATGTTGAATATACGAACATTCCTTTGCAAAAATATGCAAAAGATGCCGAGGTTGAGGCTATTGTCAAGGATATCGAGGCGAATCCAGCGTTGAAGGAGGTTGTCGGCTCGATGGCACATCAGACAAATCATGTCGGTTTGTGCAATTTGCAGACAAAAGTCATCAAGGAGGCCTTGGGTGCCGAGATTGGAATTTATCACCGTGGCGGAGTGCGCATTGTTGAGGGCTTGCCTGCAGGCGATGTGACTATTAAAACGCTCTTCGATAATGAGCCATTCTTCTCGCAAATTCACACGGGAGAGATGACTCCCGCACAGCTCCGAAAGTTGATTGTCGAGAAGTATAACGACACTGTGAATGCCAAGGAGTCACACTGCGTAGATCTCTATGCTACAACGCCTTACAACATTATCACGGACGAGAACGATATGGCCTACGATGTGGAGTTTCCGCTCTTGAAGGAGGGTCAAAAATATAAGGTGGCAGTGGCCGATTATGTGGCTCGTAACTACGCTAATTTCGAGTGCGAGAACGAGGTGCGCCAGCCGATGTTGGTCTACGATTTGGACGTGGAGTACTTCAAGAAAAATTCGCCCGTAAGCATATCAAACGAGCCGTTGCAGCGAGTTGTTATCCGCAAAAAGTAATAAAATAGTCGGTATATAACGAAAAATCGTTATATTTGCACCTTGAAAATTGTTCTGATTGGCTCTTTTTGCACAAGTCCGCAGATGCCGAAATGCTCACATACGAGCGAGTATGCTCCGCTTTCGCCACTTCGCCTTGCACAAAAATAGCCTAATCAACTCCAATTTTTAGTGTTTGTCAAAGGAAAAAGACAATTTTGCATTTTTAATTCTGAATTTTGAATTTTAGAAAGATATGGCAGTAGAATTGAAAGATTTGACCAAGAGCGATGAGAACTATTCGCAATGGTACAACGACCTTGTAATGAAGGCTGGTTTGGCCGAGAATTCGGCAGTGCGTGGCTGTATGGTTATTAAGCCTTACGGATACGCTATTTGGGAGAAGATGCACGAGGTTTTGGACGGTATGTTCAAGGAGACCGGCGTGCAGAACGCTTACTTCCCACTCTTTATTCCTAAGTCGTTCTTCTCGAAGGAGGCTAACCACGTTGAGGGCTTCGCTAAGGAGTGTGCTGTGGTTACTCACTACCGTTTGAAGAATGACGAGAATGGCAAGGGTATCGTAGTTGACCCTGCAGCTCGCTTGGAGGAGGAGTTGATTGTTCGTCCTACATCGGAGACTATTATTTGGAACACCTATAAGGGTTGGATCAACTCGTACCGCGATCTCCCAATCCTCTGTAACCAGTGGGCAAACGTTGTTCGTTGGGAGATGCGTACCCGTTTGTTCCTCCGTACCGCTGAGTTCTTGTGGCAGGAGGGTCACACCGCTCACGAGACTCGCGAGGAGGCAGAAGCAGAAGCATTGCAGATGATTAAGGTATATCAGAAGTTTGCTGAGGAGTGGTTGTGCTTGCCTGTAATCGTAGGTCACAAGTCGCCAAACGAGCGTTTCGCAGGTGCTGAGGATACTCTCACTATCGAGGCGTTGATGCAGGACGGTAAGGCTTTGCAGAGCGGTACTTCGCACTTCCTTGGTCAGAACTTCGCAAAGGCATTCGACGTGAAGTATGCTAACCGTGAAGGTAAGTTGGAGTATGTATGGGCTACATCGTGGGGTGTTTCAACTCGTTTGATGGGTGCCTTGATTATGGCTCACTCGGACAACAACGGTTTGGTGTTGCCTCCAAAGTTGGCTCCGACACAGGTTGTTATCGTTCCTATCTACAAGGGCGAGGAGCAGTTGGAGGCAGCTCGTGTAAAGATGAATGAGATTGCTGATGCGTTGAAGGCAAAGGGTGTACGTGTTAAGGTTGACGACCGCGACAATGTTCGTGCAGGCTTCAAGTTCGCTGAGTATGAGTTGAAGGGTGTACCTGTACGCCTTGCACTCGGTCAGCGCGACCTTGCAAACGGCACTATCGAGTTGGCACGTCGTGACACCTTGACTAAGGAGACCGTTTCGCAGGAGGGCCTTATCGACTACGTAGTAAACTTGCTCGACGAGCAGCAGAAGAATATCTTCAAGAAGGCACTCGACTATCGTAACTCGATGATTACCAAGGTTGATACTTGGGACGAGTTCGTAGAGGTGTTGAACAACAAGGGTGGTTTCATCTCGGCACACTGGGACGGAACACCTGAGACCGAGCAGGCTATCAAGGAGGCTACAAAGGCAACTATCCGTTGTATTCCTTTGGACGTTGAGCCTGAGGAGGGTAAGTGTATCTTCACCGGCAAGCCATCGCCTTACCGTGTATTGTTTGCGAAGAGCTACTAGTATGAAGCGTATAGCGATTATTGTCGCGATGTTGTGCCTCGTTTTGCCCGTGGCGGCAAAGCAGAAGGCCGAGATTAAGAGTCAGTGGCGAGGTGCGCGTGTTGCGTACCTCGGCGACTCTATAACCGACAAGAAGCAGGTTGAGAAGGGTCAGAATGAGACCTATTGGTCGTATCTTGAGGGTATTCTCGGTACTATATCGTATGTCTACGGTATCAGTGGTCATCAGTGGAGCCAGATTCCTGGACAGACCGAAAAACTGATTGCCGAGCACGGCCAGGAGGTAGATGCGATTATGATTTTTGTCGGTACCAACGATTACAACGCCAACATTCCTCTCGGCGAGTGGTATACCGAGGAGGTTGTTGAGGTCGAGGTTACAGGCCCCAAGGGCTCGAAGTCGGGTGTTGTGGCCGAGCGTAAGAAGCGAACACTTGTAATGGATAACAGTACATTGCGAGGTCGCATCAATATCGCGATGTCGCAGCTCAAGCGCGAGTATCCGACCAAGCAGATTATCCTCTTGACGCCGATACATCGTGGTACGGCGCTCCTTTCGGATAGAAATATCCAGCCAAACGAACTTTACGCCAACGGCATAGGCGAGTATATCGACGCATATGTCGAGGTTGTGAAGGAGGCTGGCAACGTTTGGGCAGTACCCGTGATCGACTTGAACTCTATCTGCGGATTGTACCCGTTGGAGGAGACCAATGCCCTCTATTGGCGCAGACCGACGCTCGAAAAGAGCAAGAAGTCGGGCAAAGATAGAATTGACCGCCTTCACCCTAACAGCGCAGGTCATCTGCGTATGGCGCAAGCGTTGGCATATCAGCTTTTGGGTTACCCCGCAAAACTTGATTAAAGATGAAAAACGGCGCGACCGACATACGAACAAAACAGATATACCGAGTAACCTTGCTCGGTATGTTTGTCAATATACTCCTCTTCGCCTTCAAACTCGTTGCGGGTATTGTTGGACGAAGCGGTGCGATGATTGCCGATGCGGTTCATTCCGCCTCGGACTTCGCCACCGATATTGTGGTGTTAGCCTTTGTTCGTATCAGCTCCAAGCCACGTGACGATGACCATAAGTGGGGACACGGCAAGTACGAAACCCTTGCCTCTCTTCTTATAGGTGTCGCGCTCTTTGGCATAGCCGTCGAGTTCTTTATGGAGAGTGCCGAAAAAATTAAGGCTGTAGCAAACGGTGAGGTGCTACCACGCCCGGGCGCGATAGCTCTTGTTGCTGCTGCGGTATCGGTCGTAGTTAAGGAGGTGCTCTACCAATATACAGTGTGTAAGGGCAAGAAGTTGGATAGCCCTTCGGTTGTGGCAAATGCGTGGCACCATCGCAGCGATGCACTCTCTTCGGTGGGCGCATTGATAGGTATCGGTTTGGCCTACTTCCTCGGCGAGGAGTGGCGCATTGCCGACCCTATTGCGGAGATTGTGGTTGCAGCACTTATCGTTAACGTGGCGATAGACCTCTGTCGCAACTCTCTTGCCGAGTTGCTCGAAAAGAGCTTACCTCATGCAGTCGAGGAGGAGATACTCCAGATTATCTCGTCAACGCCAAATGTTCACAAACCTCATAACCTTCGTACGCGACGCATCGGATCGGATATTGCTATCGAGGTGCATATTCGTGTCGAGGGGTCGATGACGGTCTATGATTCGCACGAGATTTCGAAGGATATTGAGCGCGCCTTGCGCGAGCGTTTCGGAGCAAATACGGCCGTTGCCATTCATATCGAGCCGTTGAAGTGATCTTTTGATGTTTGAAAACGCGCTATTTCACCGCCCTGTTTGGGCGATTCACCGATACGCGAATAAATCTTAATGTTAGACAAAAACGCCCCTGTAGTGCCTTCTCGGCACTATTTTTGTTTAAATATGCCACATTGTCGAGGCTCAAAGGGCGATTGTGGCGATTTGGAAATTCTGCAAAAACTGCATACCTTGCGGTCGGAAGGTTGTTCGAAATGGAACAATTCCCTGAAGAATTAACGTGAAGTTTAACTAAAAAATTATTGCCTATCGAAAAAATTCTACTCTTTGAACCAATTTTTTAAGAAAGGAGGAGAGTATGAAAGGTACAATGTTGAGCGACCAAACCTTGTTAGAGCAGTATCAGCAGGGTAATCGTGAAGCTATTTCTCAACTTCTTGAGCGTCACACTCGCCGATTACGCGACTACGTCCGTATGATGGTGAAGGATAACGATGTGGCCGACGACCTCACCCAAGAGGTGCTCATTAAGGTTGTGAAGGTTATAGACGAGGGGCGTTACGCCGACAAAGGTCGATTTCTTCCGTGGTTATTGCGAATAGCGCACAACAGAGTGTTGGACTATTTTCGCGGACAACGACAAGTGAAGACCATAAATGAGTCGAGTGCCGGTTTCGATATTTTGGGCAGTACAAACTTTGCTGAGCCGTCGATCGAGGATAATATCATCTCGGAGCAGTGTGCCGAGGAGGTTCGTGCCTTAATCGAGGAACTCCCTGAGGAGCAGCGCGAAGTTGTTCGTATGCGCTACTACGAGGGACTCAGTTTCAAAGAGATAGCTGAGCATACAGGGGTAGGTATCAACACCGCACTTGGTCGTATGAGGTATGCCCTGATAAACATGCGTCAGATTATCAAAAAGAAAAATTTGGTTCTTTGCTAATAATTATGCAATAAATTACTCGACTGCTTCGTTAAGGTAGTGACATCACTTCTAAAACATACGCCTATGGAGCAGGTAGACAATCGAGTATTACACCATGTCTGCGATGAAGAGCTACTCCTTTCGCATGTAATTTGCGAAGATGCAGAACTTCTCTATCTGGATTCGTTCTTGCAGTCTGTTCTTCGTTCGGAGGCATAAAGAGGGTTAATTTGTGGGAGGGTTGAGACTTGTTCTCAACCCTTTTTTTGTAAAATCGTTTTTAAGCAGCGATAGCGTCGTTACGCTAAAATTTCCAAGACAGGAAAATACGCCGAGTATTCCCCTGCCTTGTAAATTTCAGCAAGCCTTGCTCTCATCTGCTTAAAAAGCAATTTTAGGGGTTGTGGGTATGCTGCGCTTTCATTACCTCGTTTAGCACAAAATTTCCTCACTAATTTGCAATAAAAAGTTCTCTATTTGCTGGGTTCTCATCTGCTTAAAAAGCAATTTTACGAGTCGGTGGTTCAATAATCTAATATCCCTTAACGCCCTTAACGCCTTTAATGCCCTTAATAAAAAAAAAGCCAATGGCTAAGAGCAAAAAAAAGACCGAGTCTAATTAAACTCGGTCTTTTATCGTTAGAACGACAGCTTCACGCCGGCGAATACCGAGCGAGGAAGTGATGGGCCATAGATGTAGCCCGAGTCGCGGTTTGCACCGCGGTCAAAGTCGTTCTGATACGAATTTAATATATTACGTACGCCTGCGTTTACCTGCAAGCCGATAGTCTTCCAAATCTTAAAGTCGTACGAGAGCTTCAAGCCGAGTTCGAAGAATGGATTGGTGCGCTCGATGCGATCCTCCATCAATGTCGAGCCGTCAGGCAACATACCGCCTGCGTAGTGCTCTACGTACATTCTGCCCATATAGTTACCCGAGAGGTCGATCTTGAAGTTCTTGAGCGGCTGTGTCGATACGGTGAAGTAGCCATACACATTCGGCGAGCGGAACATGTTCTCTGCAGGTGCAGCAGTCTCGCTCCACTGCTCAGGTGTGGTGTAGCGGCTGCGCTGCAAGGTTACGCCTGCCGAAGCCTCCACCCAAGGGGCATAAGCGACCTTACCCTCGACGTTCAAGCCCATAACAGTTGCGCCCGAGCCGTTGTAGCGCTCGTGGATTGTAGCGCCATCTTCGCCCACGATACCTGTCTCGCGCAATGCAAACACGCCATTCAACATTGTGCAGAAGCCCTCTACGAGGAGATTTGTCTGTACGCGACCGAACGACTTGTACATATCGGCCGAAACAGTGAACGAGTGCGAACGCTCCTCGCGTAAATCGTCAGCCAAGCGAATACGGGTACGCTCGCCACCTACGATAAGGATATGCAAATCCTCGTCGAATGCCTGCGGAGCACGGAAGCCTGAGCCATAAGTAGCGCGGAGGTTGATGTGCTCTGTTGGATTGTAACGCAAAGTTACACGTGGCGAAGGTATGCACAAGAACTTCTTAGCTGAAGCGTTGTACCAGTTATCCAAGCGGCCACCCACGAGGAAACCCCACTTGTTGAACTTGAACTCGCCCTGCGCAAATGCACTTACGTTGTGGATATGCTGCTTGGTCTGCATCGAGACGTAGCCCAAGTTTACATAACCTACCGGATTGTCGAAGAGGTAGTCGTAGTTGTACTCCACGCCGGCAGTGAGCTCGAAAATGCGTGTGCGGAAGAGGTACTGACCACCGGTAACTGCTGTTACGCCATTGGTTTTGCCGTAGGCGTTAGGGTCCTTGCCTGCGCCATAGTAGCTCTCGCGGTTTGTAGCCTGAGCCGAAGCAAAAATGCTATAACGGTGGCGCGAGTCGGTAGAAGTACCATCGAACGAGATACCTCCGCTGTTGATAAGGTGGTCTGTGGTCTCGGCAATCAAAGCCTCATGTGGAGGAAGGTCGAGACGGTCGCCACCACGACGATACTCGTTGGTTACGTGGTAGTCGAGAGTAATTTTGCTATATGCGCTAGTCTTGATATATGCCTGAGTACCAATAGTCTGTGACTTGATAGTCGGAATCTCTACAAAACCGTCGAGCATCGAGCCGTCTTTGCCTCCGTGATCGTAAGCGTCACGTATACGGCTCTGACCATAGATTGTAAGGCCTGCCTTGCGGTCGTCAGTTACGAGCGAAGCGTTCAAGGTGTTGTTGTTGTCGAGTGCGCCTGTCATACCAATCGAAGTGATCGAGTGTGCCAACTCGCCCGAGTTACGCAATGGCTCTCGGGTGATGATGTTGATGGTGCCACCGATTGCCGATGAGCCGAAGAGTGCCGAGCCTCCACCGCGTACAACCTCTATGCGCTCCACCATATTTGCAGGAATGTGCTCAAGGCCATATACGCCTGCCAATGCTGAGAATACGGGGCGAGAGTTGATAAGAATCTGCGAGTACTGACCCGACAAACCGTTGATACGCACCTGAGCAAAACCGCAGTTCTGGCATGAATTCTCAACGCGCACACCCGGCTGGAACGACAAGCCCTCAGCCAATGTTGGAGCCGAAACCTTGTTCAAAAGATCTACATCGACGATATTTACCAATGTTGGAGCTTCGCTACGCTTTGTTGCGTTTCGGTTTGCCGAGATAACAACAGCGTCGAGCGAAATCTGCGACTCGCTGGTCTCGAAGTTGAGGTTGATGTCCGAGCCACACTCTACATCTATCTCCTTGGTCTTGGTAGCATAGCCGATAGCCGAAACCGAAATCTTCAACTTGCCGGTAGGGGCGTGGTAGAGGGTGTAGTGGCCAGTAGCATCGGTTGTTGTACCAAGGGTTGTGCCGTCGATTGTAACGGTAATATATGGAATGTGCTCCTTGGTGAGCGAATCTGTAACGTGTCCGTGAATTGTAGCCTCGCACTTGTCGGCTGCCGAGTGGCTGTGGCCGTTCTTGTGCTGAATGTGGTGTGCGTGGTTCTGAGCCATTGCTGTTGTGCACAATGCGAGCACAACAACTATTGTTGTAATAAGTTTTTTCATTTAAATTTTTGTTTATCGGTAATACAAAATGAGTGTTTCATGCGCTTGAGCACACGAAAAAGATTTATATGTTACGATAAACAAGGAGGTCCTCGGAGCGAGGAGAGAACAACGATGTTGTTGGCTGCAGCTGTTCTATAAACTGCGAACTCGTACGACAAAGTCGATATGAATGCGTGATATTCGAATGATTCCGCCTTGGTGGCTATAAAATCTTCAGCGTGACAGATTGGACAGTTACAGTTGAGCTGCTCGTAGTCGTGGTTGGCTCTCACACTGAGTTTCCATACCGAAGCCTCGACACCCTCGTTGTGGGTGAGGTGTAACCTCGTTCCTGCCGCCACAATCATCAATGCAGCAAGCAGATAGGAGTAACATCGTCTATGTTGGAGAAGCCATTTCACGGCGCAAAAGTACAAACTTTAATTAAAAATTAAAAATTTACGAATTAAAAATTATTCAAAAAACTCGGTGTCGGCGCTCTCAACTACCAACTTTTTTGTATATTTGTAGGAGTATTACTCTTAATTTGCGAAGATTATGGCATTGGAGAAGAGAAAACAGTTGGCAATGGTTGCCGAGGACGAGTGGTTGCAACCCGTTGAGGAGGCGATAAATGCGCGCTACGATACCTACTGCGCACACCTTGCCGAGATCGAGAAAAACTGCTCGATTGTCGATTATGCGAACGGCTATCGCTACTTCGGCTGGCAGCACGACGACGATATGGCGGGCTGGTGGTTCCGCGAGTGGTTGCCTGCGGCGAACGATGTCTATATCTTTGGCGATTTTAATAATTGGCAGCGCACACAGCTCCGTCTGAGCAAAGATGCGCATGGTGTGTGGAGTATCTTCTTGCCCGATGCGATGTACTCATACCGCCTCACCCACGGCTCGTTATACAAACTTCATATCCACGGCCAAAATGGCTGGCACGATCGTATTCCGGCCTACGCTACACGACTTATTCAGGACGATGCAACGAAGAACTACTCGGCGCAGTTCTGGATTCCGCAACCATTCGATTGGACGGACGACAAGTTGGTGGTTGACAAGGAGAATCTGCTCATTTACGAAACCCACGTCGGAATGTCCTCCGAGAAGGAGGGGGTAAGTACCTACAAAGAGTTCGAGAAGAGTGTCTTGCCACGCGTTAAGAAGGCGGGTTACAACGCTATACAGGTGATGGCTATTGCCGAGCACCCTTATTACGGCTCGTTCGGCTATCACGTGGCCAATTTCTTTGCTCCGTCGTCGCGTTTTGGTACGCCCGAAGAGCTGAAATCGCTGGTGCGCAAGGCCCATAAATCGGGTATCGCCGTGATTATGGATATCGTTCACGCTCACTATGTTAAGAACTTCAACGAGGGTATAAACGAACTCGATGGCTCGCCGTACCACTACTCGAAGGAGGGCGATGCTGGCTATCAGCAGTATTGGGACTCGAAAATTTTCGACTACGGCAAGCGCGAGGTTGAGCACTTCCTGCTCTCGAACGTCAAGTATTGGCTCGATGAGTACCACTTTGACGGCTACCGCTTCGACGGCGTGACCTCGATGATATATCATCATCGCGGATATACCGATTTCGACTGTCGCGAGAAGTTCTTTGACGAGGGTGTCGATAAAGACGCTTTGGTCTATCTCTCGTTGGCAAATAAACTTGTTCACGACTTCCGTCCCAAGGCTGTAACCATTGCCGAGGACGTGAGTGGTATGCCTGGCATGTGCCGTACGATTGAAGATGGCGGTATCGGTTTCGACTTCCGCCTCGGAATGGCAATTCCCGATTTCTGGATTCGATTGCTGGAGGACGAGCGCGATGAGGATTGGAATATCGAGGAGATGTGGAGTGTGATGACCAACCGTCTGCCTAAGGTCAAGACTGTGGCTTATGCCGAGTCGCACGACCAGGCTATGGTGGGCGATAAGACTATCGCTTTCCGCCTGATGGACAAGGAGATGTACTTTGCGATGAATAAGGAGTCGGAGAACTTGATGGTGGAGCGTGGAATGGCTCTTCACAAGATGATTCGACTGATGACTATCGCGACGGGTGGCGACGCCTATCTCTGCTTTATGGGTAACGAGTTCGGCCACCCTGAGTGGATAGATTTCCCTCGCGAAGGTAACGATTGGAGCTATGCCCACGCACGTCGTCAATGGTCGTTGGCCGATAATGGATTCTTGCGCTACGGACAGCTCGGTCTCTTCGACAAGGAGATGTTGAAGGTAATCAAGAAATACAAGGTGTTGTCGGACGGCTATCCTTACAAGTGGCACTCCGATTGGGAGAATAAGACACTCGCCTTCTCGCACAAGGGCTTATACTTTGTATTTAACTGGAGTCCGGAGAACTCCTGCCCGGATTACCGCGTGGAGGTGCCTTGGGCGGGCAAATATACCGTCGAACTCTCTACCGATGAGAGCCGTTTCGGAGGTTTCGACCGCCAAGTTAAGGGTCAGGAGCACTTCACCGAAACAATCAAGGACGAGTGGGATAATGATCACCACTTTATCCAGATTTACAACACCGCCCGTACAGCAATGGTGCTGAAGTGGCATAAATAGAATCTGCCTAATTAGGTATTTTCTGCGTTACGCTTGTTTTGCAAATGCTCACATACGCCCAAGTATGCTCCGCTTTGCAAAACTTCGCAAGCCTTGAAAATCCTCTAATTATACAAATTTTAGGAAAGTAGCAAATAAAAAGTCTATCCGAAAATGATCTGACCCCAAAAGTTTTTTTGTCTAAACTTTTGGGGTCACTTCAAACCGGACGGCCTTTTTTGTATATTACAAAAATTATTGTACCTTTGCTCCGAAAAGGAATTTTTAATTATTAACTATAAAAACTAACAATTATGTTCAAAGGACAACCAAAAGCCCTTTATGCCTTGGCTCTCGCAAATACTGGTGAGCGTTTTGGCTACTACACAATGTTAGCTGTGTTTGCACTCTTCCTTAAGGCCAACTTCGGCTTGGACGCAGGTACAGCAAGTATCATCTACAGTACATTCCTCGGCCTCGTTTACTTTATGCCTCTTTTCGGTGGTATCTTGGCCGACAAGTTTGGTTATGGTAAGATGGTTATCTCGGGTATCTCGATTATGTTTATCGGATACTTGCTCCTCTCGTTGCCTCTTGGTGGTAACACCTTGGCAATGTGCGCAATGCTCGGCTCATTGCTCTTTATCGCTGTAGGTACAGGTCTCTTCAAGGGTAACTTGCAGGTTATGGTAGGTAACCTCTACGACGACCCTAAATATGCAGAGAAGCGCGACTCGGCATTCTCATTGTTCTATATGGCTATCAACATCGGTGCTCTCTTTGCACCTACTGCTGCTGTAGCTATTAAGAATTGGGCAGAGAAGGACCTCGGTTTCTCGGGTAACGATGCATACCACTTCTCGTTCGCAGTGGCTTGCGTTGCACTTATCCTGTCGATGGCTATCTACTTCGTTTGCCGCAAGTGGTATCGTCACGTTGAGGGTGGCAAGAAGAGCGATAAGGGCGCTGCTGCAGTTGTTGAGGATACTCTCACTCCTGCCGAGACAAAGGCTCGTATCGTGGCACTTATTCTTGTGTTTGCCGTAGTAATCTTCTTCTGGATGGCATTCCACCAGAACGGTCTCACCTTGACATTCTTCGCAGACGAGTTTACCAACGTTTCGGAGTCGGGTCTTACAACCATGCTCTTCGACGTTTGGAACTTGGTTTTGATTATCGTAGCTGTATATGCAACATTCTCGATATTCCAGAGCAATAGCGTAAAGGGTAAGATCTTCTCGGGTATTATCGGCTCGGGCGTTTTGGCGTTCCTCGTTTACCGTGCTTTGGGTGTTCAGGCTGATGCTACTGTTGCTGTAAATGCTCCAATTTTCCAGCAGTTCAACCCATTCTACGTAGTAGCTCTTACTCCTGTTTCGATGGCTATCTTCGGAGCTCTTGCAAGCAAAGGCAAGGAGCCTTCGGCACCACGTAAGATCGCTTACGGTATGCTCGTTGCGGCTATCGGCTTTGTAGTTATAGCTGTTGGTTCGCGTGGCTTGAATACTCCAGATGTTCAGCAGAATAGCATCGTTGTGGAGAATGGTATCAAATTCGCAAATAAGATGCAGGAGGCTAAGGGTAATGAGGCTGACCTCAAGAAGGTTGAGGAGGAGAAGGCCGCTTACGTTAAGAAGTTTACAGATGCGATCGAGAGCGCAAAGGAGGACAACAAGGAGAAGAACCTCGCAAAGGCAGAGGCTCACTTGGCTTTGTTCAACAATGTTTACAACGCAAAGACTACCGTTTTGGCTGGCGTAACTCCTGAGGTAGTTGCCGATACTACTAATGTAGAGGCTGCTCCTGCAAATGTTATCACCGCAGAGGAGGTAGCTGCCGCCGAGAAGGCTTTGGCTGAGATTGAGGCTGCAAATCCTCCTGCAAAGCGAGTATCTTCTTATTGGTTGATTATCACCTATCTTATCCTTACTTTTGCAGAGTTGTTCCTCTCGCCAATGGGTATCTCATTCGTATCTAAGGTGGCACCTCCAAAGTACAAGGGTATGATGATGGGTGGCTGGTTCGTAGCTACTGCAATCGGTAACTTCCTCGTAGCTGTAGGTGGTCTCCTTTGGGGTGGCTTCAGCCTTGTAACCGTTTGGTCTGTATTTGTTGTGTTGTGTCTCCTCTCTGCACTCTTCATGTTTGTTATGATGAAGCGTTTGGAGGCGGCTACCAAATAGTAAAAGCGCATATAGCGGGTAATTTCTTCCCCTAAAAACCCTTTCTAAATCCTCACATACGATTAGTATGCTGCGGTATTAGGAAGGGTTTGTTATTGTTGAAATTCCACCACTCTGTGCACTTTTTTTTGAGAGAGGCTTGGGCGGAGTATAGAGAGTATAGGGAATTTAATGAGCTTAATGGGTATATTATTCCCTAAATTCCCTAATCTCCCTACAACCCCTAACGCCCTACCCTAAAAACTGTAACTCCAACCGTAAAAAACATAAGTTTTTTGCGATTTTTTGGTATAAAAATTATAACTTTGCGTTTAGTATTGTTTCAATTTGTAAGCAATATTCGGCGCAAGGCGCCTTTTAAGAAGCGGTAAAATACTTAAAACCAAACATATATGTACGGAGATTTCAAACAACATCTTCAACACGAGTTGGAGTCTATCAAGGAGGCCGGTCTTTACAAGACCGAGCGAGTAATCTGTTCGCCACAGCGTTCGGCTATCGAGGTTGCGGAGAAGGAGTGTCTTAACTTCTGCGCAAACAACTACCTCGGCTTGTCCGACAATCCTCGTCTTATCGAGGCGGCGAAGAAGGCTATGGACGAGCGCGGTTTCGGTATGTCGTCGGTGCGCTTTATCTGTGGTTGCCAGGATATTCACAAGGCTCTCGAGAAGGCTATCGCCGACTACTTCGGCACCGAGGATACAATCCTCTACGCAGCTTGTTTCGATGCAAACGGTGGCGTTTTCGAGCCACTCTTCACCGAGCAGGACGCCATTATCTCGGACTCGTTGAACCACGCTTCGATTATCGATGGTGTTAGACTTTGTAAGGCGGTACGCTATCGCTACGCAAATGCCAATATGGAGGAGTTGGAGGATTGTTTGAAGCGTGCTCAGGCACAGCGCTTCCGCATTATCGTAACCGACGGAGTCTTCTCGATGGACGGCAACGCAGCTCCGCTCGATGAGATTTGCCGCTTGGCAAAGGAGTATCGCGCATTGGTGATGGTTGATGAGTGCCACTCGGCAGGTGTGTTGGGTGCAACCGGTCGCGGTATCACCGAGCTCTACAATTTGCGTGGCGAGGTTGATATTCTCACCGGAACTCTCGGCAAGGCGTTTGGTGGTGCTATTGGCGGTTTTACCACAGGTCGCAAGGAGATTATCGATATGCTCCGTCAGCGTTCGCGTCCGTACCTCTTCTCGAACTCGTTGCCACCGGCAGTTGTGGGTGCGGGTATCGAGATGTTCAAGATGCTCGAGGAGAGCAATGAGCATCACGACCGCTTGGTTGAGAACGTCGCATTCTTCCGCGAGAAGATGATTGCTGCGGGCTTCGACATTAAGCCTACCGTATCGGCAATTTGCGCCGTTATGCTCTACGATGCAAAGCTCTCGCAGGATTTTGCTGCCGAGTTGCAGAAAAAGGGTATCTTCGTTACAGGTTTCTACTATCCTGTAGTGCCAAAGGGCCAGGCGCGTATCCGCGTGCAGGTATCTGCGGGTCACACTCGCGAGCAGTTGGAGAAGTGTGTTGCCGCATTTGTTGAAGTTGGAAAAGAGTTGGGCGTATTAAAATAGAGCAGCTATGAGTAAGGAGGTATTAGATGCGATTGATCGCAAAATTTTGAAGTTCTTGGTTAAGAATGCACGTATGCCATACTTGGAGATTGCACGCGCTTGCGGTATTTCGGGTGCGGCGATACACCAGCGCATAAAGAAGTTGGAGGATACGGGCGTAGTGATGGGTTCGCGTATGATTGTTAACCCAAAGATGCTTGGCTTTGATGTTTGTGCATTCGTGAATTTGAGTATTCAGGACCCGATGATGTTGGGTGCCGTTGCCGAGAAGATGAAGCATATTCCGGAGATTGTGGAGTGCCACTTTATCACCGGAACATACACCGCAATGGTGAAGTTGTACTGCGTGGATAACGAGCACTTGATGCGTACCATTTTCGACAACATCTTGCGTATTCCTGGCGTAACAAAGACTCAGACCTATATCTCGCTCAACGAGGCATTCTCGCGCGAGCCACATATCGACTACTTGGATAAGTAATATGGCAAAAATCAGATTAACCAAGGAGTTCTCGTTCGAGTCGGCTCACGCGCTGGACGGATACGATGGCTTGTGTCGCGAAATTCACGGCCACTCCTACCGCCTCTTCGTTACGATTAAGGGCGAGCCTATCAGCGAGGAGGGTAACCCAAAGATGGGTATGGTGATGGACTTTGGCGACCTGAAGCGCATCGTCAACGGCGAGATTGTCAATCGCCTAGACCATTCGTTTGTACTTCGTGACTCGGAGCAGAACGCGGAGTTGAAGGCTACGCTTGGCGCAAAGTTCAATAAGGTCGTTTTGGTCGATTACCAGCCAACATGCGAGAATATGTTGGCGGATTTCGCTGTGCGCTTGCAGAAGGCTCTGCCTGCGGGTGTGGAGTTGTACTCGTTGCGTCTGCACGAAACGGCTACTTCGTACGCCGAGTGGTATAGTGATGACAATAAATAGGTCATTTTTAATTTTTAACTCTTAATTTTTAATTAAGTGAAGCGACTTTTCCTTGTCGATGCCTACGCATTGATTTTCAAATACTACTACGCCTTTATGGGGCGACCTATGCGCAATCGTGCTGGTATGAACACCTCGATTGTCTATGGCTTTACGAAGTTCTTGCGCGATATTCAGAAGCGCGAGAAGCCTGACCTGCTGGGTGTCGCTTTCGACCCGAAGGGTGGCTGTTTCCGTCGCGAGATATTTCCGGAGTACAAGGCTAACCGCCCCGCTACGCCCGAGGATATTTTGCTCTCGGTGCCATACGTCAAGCGTATTGTCGAGGCGATGTGTATCCCTGTGTTGGAGGTGCCGGGCTTCGAGGCTGATGACGTAATCGGAACTCTCGCCAAGAAGGGCGACGAGGCGGGTTACGAGGTCTTTATGGTTACGCCCGACAAGGATTATGGCCAGCTCGTAGGCGACAATCGTAAGCTCTATAAGCAGAAGGGCGACGACATCGAAATTATCGACAAGGAGGCTATTAAGGCGAAGTATGGCATCGACAATCCTGAGCTCGTACGCGATATTTTGGCTCTTTGGGGCGACTCGTCGGATAATATCCCTGGTGTTCCGGGCGTAGGCGAGAAGGGCGCGTGCAAGATGGTGCAGGCGTGGGGCGAGGTCGAGAATATCATCGCCAATGCCGACAAAATCGGCGGTAAGACGGGTGCGAATATCCTCGCTAATGAGGAGCGTTTGCGCTTGGCGAAGGTCTTGACTACAATTCGTCTCGATGTGCCGATTGAGTTCGACGAGGAGGCTTTGACCGTATGCTGCCCAAAGACCGACGAGTTGAGAGCGTTGTTTGCCGAACTGGATTTCAAGGGTTTCTTGGCCGACTTGGGTAATTTGGCTCCCGTTGAGGAGGTGAGCGTACCGCAACAAGCGCCGCAGACGCAGCTTGCAAATATGGCCCGCGTGAAGGCGGGGCAGCAGAAGAAGGCGTCGTTGGAGGGTCAGGGATCTCTCTTTGGCGATCTGTTTGCGCCGATTGTTGAGGTGCCGGTCGTAGAGACGGCAGAGCCCGTTGAGGAGGTGCAAGCCGATCTTTTTGCAAATAGTTTCGATTCGGTAGCTACCGTTTCGCACAAATATACAACCATCTTCACAGCCGAGCAGCTGCGCGAGGTGGTGGCCGAGATCTCGGAGCAGCCATGCTTCTGCTTCGACCTCGAGACTACGGGCTTCGATATGTTTGGCGACCGCATTGTCGGATTGTCGCTCGCAACGAAGGCTCACGAGGCGTGGTATGTGCCATTTGGTCACAATGCCGATGTGCGACCGCGCAACGATATAGAGGCTGAGTATGCCTCGATTTTGCGACCTATCTTCGAGAACGAGAGTATCGCGAAGGTGGGACAGAATATGAAGTTCGATATCCTCTTTTTGAGGGCTTTGGGTATCGCAGTTAAGGGTGCCAAGTGGGATACGATGCTTATGCACTATCTGCTCGATGCCGAGTCGCGCCACGGAATGGACGCTCTGGCGGAGCGCTACCTGAACTACTCGCCAATCTCGATTGAGACACTTATCGGCAAGGGCGCAAAACAGCTCACGATGGATATGGTGGGCGTGGAGCGCGTTGCGGAGTACGCAGCCGAGGACGCCGATATCACCTTGCAGCTCTACAACGCTTTGCGTCCGCAGTTGGAGCAGGAGGCGTCGCTCTTGAAGCTCTATCACGATGTTGAGGAGCCAATGATTGATGTTTTGGTCGATATGGAGTGGGAGGGCGTCTGCATAAATAGCGATGCACTACGCAGCTATTCGGCGACTTTGTCGCAGAAACTCGCAGCTATCGAGACAGAGATTCGCGAAATTTCGGGCGAGGCGGAGATTAACATAAATTCGAGCCGTCAGCTTGGCGAGTTGCTCTTTGCGAAGATGCGCATTGCCGAGAAGCCTAAGATGACCAAGACCAAGCAGTTCTGCACCGACGAGGAGTATCTCCAGTCGTTCGCGGGCGAGCATAAGGTTGTCGATTTGATTTTGGAGTATCGCGGTGTGAAGAAGTTGCTTTCGACCTATGTCGATTCGTTGCCGCAGTTGGTAAATCCGGTTACGGGACACATTCATACATCATACAATCAGGCGGTTACCGCTACGGGTCGTCTCTCGTCGGCAAATCCTAATTTGCAGAACATTCCGGTGCGTGATGAGGTTGGTCGCCCTATCCGCGAGGCGTTTGTGCCGAGCGATGAGCGCCACGAGTTGCTTTCGGCCGACTACTCGCAGGTGGAGCTTCGTTTGATGGCTCACCTCTCGGGCGATGAGAACTTGTGCGAGGCGTTCCGCGAGGGTAAGGATATTCACTCGGCTACCGCAGCGCGCATCTTCAAGAAGTCTATCGAGGAGGTTACCTCGGAGGAGCGTCGCCGTGCCAAGACTGCCAACTTCGGTATTATCTACGGTATCTCGGCCTTTGGTTTGAGTCAGCGTCTGCGTATTCCGCGCGCTGAGGCCAAGCAGTTGATTGAGGGCTACTTCGAGTCCTATCCGAAGGTCAAGGAGTATATGGATAATGTGGTGGCAATTGCTCGCGAGAAGGGTTATGTCGAGACCCTCTTTGGCCGTCGCCGTTACCTTGCAGACATCGATTCGCGCAATGCCAATGCACGCGCTTTGGCCGAGCGAAATGCCATAAATGCACCAATTCAGGGTACTGCAGCCGATATTATGAAGCTGGCTATGGTGGGTGTTGCTCGCCGTTTCAAGGCTGAGGGTATCCGTTCGCGCATCACCATGCAGGTGCACGATGAAATCGTGGTTGACCTCTTGCGTTCTGAGCGCGAGAAGGTGGAGCATATTGTGCGCGAGGAGATGGAGGGCGCAGCAAAATTGTCAATTCCATTGACTGCCGAGTGTGGAGTGGGCTCAAATTGGCTTGCTGCCCACTAAAAGTGAGTAGTGAGTAGATAGTAGAGAGTAGTTGAAAAAATAATATTGCATTTTGCATTTGAATAAATGAGCCGCTTTGCCGACATAGTGTTGCCGCTGGCGCAACCTGCATACACCTTTGCCGTTGGCGAGGGTGTTGAGGTGTGTGTGGGTGATGCTGTGGCGGTGCAGTTCGGCAAAAAATCAGTCTATACGGGAATCGTCTGGCGGTTGCACGACACGCCCCCTGCCAAGGGTGTGGCCAAGCCAATCCTAAAAGTTTTGTACGATAAACCGCTGCTCTCGGAGTTGCAGATGCGCTTTTGGGAGTGGATCGCCGACTACTACATCTGCACAGTGGGCGAGGTTATGCGTGTGGCACTGCCGTCGATTATCAAGGCGAAGGCGCGATGCGAAGATGAGTTTGAGCCCTATATCCCTAAGCGCGAGACGACGGTAAATCTTGTGACGGCAGCCTTCTCCGAGGAGGTGCGCGCAAAGATGGAGCGCCGAGCACCGAAACGCTACGAGGCGTTGTGTGGCTTGGAACAGGAGGGCGGAGTGTTGCCTCGCCATGCTGTCGATTTGGACGCTACGGCACTCAAGGCACTTGTCAAGGCAGGCTTAGTGGAGATGGGTGAGCGTGATTATAAACTCGACTGCAAGTGGAGCAAAACGCAGCTTCCGAAGCTCTCGCAGGCTCAAGCTGCGACGCTTGTAGAGTTGCAAAAAGGGTTGTCTGACAAGCGCGTGGCATTGTTGCACGGCGTTACAAGTTCGGGTAAGACAGAAATCTATACACACCTAATCGAGGAGCGTCTTTCGCGTGGCGAAGATGTCTTGTTCCTCGTTCCCGAAATATCGCTTACAACGCAGTTGGTGGAGCGTATGCGTAGTCTCTTTGGCGAGAGTGTTACGGTCTATCACTCGAAGCTTACACCTCAGCAGCGCACTCGACTCTATACCGATATGATCTCGTCGGAGAGTGGAAATTTCGTGGTTGGAGCACGCTCGGCGTTGTTCCTGCCATACAAAAAGTTGGGCTTGGTGGTGGTCGATGAGGAGCACGACTCGAGCTACAAGCAGACCGAACCAAACCCTCGCTACAATGGTCGTGATGCGGCGGTTGTGCTGGCGACAATGCACGATGCAAAGGTTGTTTTGGGTAGTGCAACACCATCGCTCGAGAGCTATGCCAATCACCTCTCGGGCAAGTATGCCTACGCCTCGCTGAGTGAGCGATATGGTGGAGTGGAGATGCCCGATATTATCATTTCGGATACGGTGCGCAATGTCAAACGCAACGAGCGTAAGTTGCACTTTAACAAGGAGTTGTTGGACGGCATTGCGGAGCGATTAGAGAACAACGAGCAGGTAATTCTATTCCAAAATAGACGTGGCTATTCGCCATATATGGAGTGTCCAACGTGCGGCTGGTCGGCACGATGTCCGCACTGCAATGTAACCCTTTCGGTGCATCAGCAGAGGGGTAGAATGGTCTGCCACTATTGCGGCTATAACGAGCCTATACAGCGCTATTGCCCGAATTGCAAAACTACCGAGTTGAAGCCTATGGGTTTTGGTACGGAGCGTGTCGAGGAGGCTATTTCGGAGCTCTTCCCCGAGGCAAGAGTGTTGCGCTTAGATGGCGATACGGCTACTTCGGGAGCGGCATATAACCGCATTATCGGAGCCTTCGCGCGCCACGAGGCGGATATATTGGTTGGAACGCAAATTGTCTCGAAAGGGCTGGATTTCGCAGATGTTACTCTGATTGGAATACTCAATGGCGACAACTTGCTCGCCTCGCCCGATTTTAGGGCAGAGGAGAGGGCTTGGCAGCTGATAATGCAGGTGGCAGGTCGTGCGGGACGTCGCGATAAACGCGGCGAGGTGATTATTCAGACCGCCGAGCCGCAACATTCGGTCTATGCTATGGTGGGCAACTACGAGCGCGTCTCGGCGAAGTTGTTGGCCGAACGTAAGCAGTTTGGCTATCCGCCATTTGTGAGAATCGTTAAAATCTCGATGCGCAGCAGCGATAAAGATAGGCTTGTTGAATCTTCGTTACAGCTCGGCGAGCAGCTGCGTAACCGCTTTGGTCGCAGGGTATTGGGACCCGTCGCACCGCTTATTGACAGAGTGCGTGGCGAGTATCGCGTGGAACTGATGCTGAAGATCGAAGTTGAGGCCTCATTCTCGCGTGCAAGGGCCATTTTGCGCGAGGAGATTGCGGCGTTGCGTAGCGATAAATCATACCGAAATATAGTCATTATTTGCGATGTCGATATTCTCTGATATTTCGGGTGTGATGCGTGATGTGGCATCGTTGATACTCCCTCGAACTTGCCTTGCGTGCGGTCGGGTATTGCTCGAAAATGAAGGGTGTGTATGCCTGTCATGTCGCTACAATATGCCCCTGACAAACTTCTCGAAACGCAAAGATAACCCCGTAAAACTACTCTTTGAGAATGTGCTACCCGTAGAGTCGGCCACGGCAATGTTCTGGTTTGTGGGCGGTACGGAGTGGCAGCGCATAGTGCACAACTTCAAATACTATGGTCGTTGGTTCTTCGCGCAGAAGATGGGCGAGTGGCTTGGCGAGGAGATGCGCGATAGCGGTAATTTCGACGATGTGAACCTGATAATTCCCATTCCGTTGCACTACCGCCGACGATTACGTCGCGGCTACAACCAATCCGAGGAGTTGGCTCTTGGCGTAGCTCGTACGATGGGCGTGAAGTGCGATTTTCGTTCGGTGCGCCGTTGCCTCTACAACGATAGCCAAACCTCGAAGAGCCGTAGCGAGAGGTGGGATAATGTGGAGGAGATTTTCGAGGTGCGAAACATTGCACGGCTTCGTGGTCGTCATATCCTGCTTGTTGATGATGTACTCACGACGGGAGCTACGATGACCTCATGCGCCTCGACAATCCTGAAGGCTTGCGACGGAGATGTGCGAATAAGCATCGCTTCGCTCGCCGTGTCGCGACGAATTATGCAGGAGTAGCTTCGGAGTTTTCAAAAAGATATAAACACCCCAGAGCTGCGTAGAGGGCCGTTTTTGCTCTCGCTTCGAGTGTTATAAACAGAGTTTTCAACACGCACGCACGAGCGTATATTGGAGGAGTGGCAAAAAAAAACTACTTTTGTGAGATAAACGGATAATTTTAGAGACAAAAATAATTTCCTAATGGCAAAGGAGTTCAAAAATAGCAAGAATAGTGGTGCTTTCGCTGAGTTGGCACCTGAGGTTTTGGCAACCGTACCACCACAGGCGGTAGAGTTGGAGGAGGCTGTACTCGGAGCGTTGATGCTCGAGTCAGACAAGATTACCGAGGTGCAGGAGTACCTCACCGAGGGCTCGTTCTACAAGGAGGAGCACCGCCTTATCTATCGTGTGATGAACGAGTTGGCTATGGCTCAGCAGCCGATCGACCTATTCACCGTAACCAATCAGCTCAAGTCTAAGCGCGAGTTGAAGAAGGTGGGTGGTGCGAACTATCTGGCACAGCTCACCCAGCGTGTCGGTACAGCGGCGAATATCGAGTTCCACTCGCGAATTATCACTCAGAAGCATATCCAGCGTGAACTTATTCGTGCTTCGACCGAAATCCAGCGCCAATCTTACGATAGCACAATCGACGTAAACGACCTTATCGGCTATGCCGAGGGTGAGGTGTTGAAGATTACCGAGGGATACGTTAAGCGTTCGGTACAGACCGCAAGCGATATTCTCCGTGCTACGATTCGCCAAATCGAGAAGGCTGCCGAGAACGACTCGCGCTACAGTGGTGTCTGCACAGGCTTTACCGACTTGGATAATATCACACTCGGTTGGCAGCCGTCCGACCTTATCATCATTGCGGCGCGTCCTGCGATGGGTAAAACAGCCTTTACCCTCACTATGGCGCGAAATATGGCTGTCGATTATGACGCTCCGGTGGCATTCTTCTCGTTGGAGATGTCCTCTGTTCAGTTGATGACCCGTTTGGTTTGCGCCGAGACAGGAATTAGCGGACAGACTATCCGTAGCGGAAAGCTTACACCGTCGGAGTGGAAGACCCTCGAGACCAACACCAAGGCTTTGGGTATGGCTCCGCTCTATATCGACGATACTCCGGCGTTGTCAATCTTCGAGTTCCGCTCGAAGGTGCGCCGTTTGAAGGCAAATAACGGTATCAAAATCATTATGGTCGACTACTTGCAGCTGATGACCGCAGCGGGACACGGCGACAAGGGTAATCGTGAGCAGGAGGTTGCATTTATCTCGCGTTCGTTGAAGGGTATTGCCAAGGAGTTGAACGTGCCGATTATCGCACTTTCGCAGTTGAGCCGTGCCACCGAGTCGCGTGGCGGTTCGAAGCGTCCACAGCTGAGCGACCTTCGTGAGTCGGGAGCTATCGAGCAGGATGCCGACCTTGTGGCATTTATCCACCGTCCTGAGTACTATGGTTTCACTGCAGGTCCAGGTGAGGAGCCTGTTGAGGGCTTGGCAGAGTTTATCATCGCTAAGCACCGTAACGGCGCGGTTGAGGATGTTAAGTTGCGCTTTATCAAGGATCAGGCGAAGTTTACCAACTGGGATCAAATCAATACCGGTATGTATCAGCCTTCGATGGATCAGTACGAGGATATGGCGAGTGCGCCGTTCCAATCTTCGTCGATGTCGTCGTTGCAGGGTGCTACGGGTAACGAGTTCGATATTTCGAGAGTTTCGACCTCGATGCCATCTTCGGGCGATGATGTACCGTTCTAGTGCTAATCTTTCATTTTTGACATAAAAGTTTTCGATTTTGATTAAAGTCGCTGTGCGGTAGTGGCTGTTAATCAGAAAAGTATCGTATATGCCAATAAAAATGGCTCTTTTATTTGATAGTTTGTGATAAAAATCATTAACTTTGTGTTATAAGATTAAAACTACGAACTAAAATGAAATCCGAAATGAGAAAGTTTTCACTTCTACTTGTTGTAGCAGTGGCGCTATTTGCAGGTTGTCAGACCGACCCTTTGAATGAGGTTGGCGTAAGCGAATCGACATCGTCTATTACCATATCGCTCGAAAATAGCCGTACCGCATTAGGCGACAAGGGTAGTGATGGTCAATATCCACTCTACTGGAGTGAGGGCGACTGCATCGTTGCCAATGGCGTGAAGTCTAACCCTGCTGCAATCAACGACGCAGATGCGAAGGTGGCATCATTTACCTTGCCCGAGTCGGTAGTATTCCCTATCAAAGTAACCTATCCATACTACGAGGCTACCACTGCTGCACAGCCAAAGGTCTATTTCCAGGCGGAGCAGAACTATGTTGAGGGTACCTTCTCGCAGGGTGCTGCGCCGATGTGTGCCTATGTTGTCAATAAGAGCGACGAGGTGGTATTGAAGCACCTCTCGGGTGTGTTGCGTTTCCCGATAAAGGCCAACACAAGTGGCGTTAAGTTGAGCAAGGTGGTTATCACTTCGACCGGTGGAGCGAAGTTGTCGGGCGAGTTCGACGTTAATTGCACAGCCGCAACCCTTACAGCCGCAACCACAGCGCAGAATGGCGTTACATATCATCTTCCTGCCAATTTCGAGCTTTCGACCTCGGCGGAGAAGGTTCTCCACATCGCATTGCCCGCTGTTGAGGTGGGTGCTTGCAAGGTCGAGATTTTCGATACCGTCGGTGGCAAGATGGAGCTTGGCTGGAACGGCAATAATGTTAAAGCGGGCGTTGTTCGCGAGTTTAAGACAATTACCTACGCTCGCGGAACAGTTGGCAACTTGAACGGCTTCGAAGAGGAGGAGGACTTCCTGCTCTCGGGCGATAATACCGTAGGTGGTTATGTTCGTGACACCGAGGGCAACCCAATCGAGGGTGTGGCGGTGAGCGACGGCTTCGAGATTGTTACCACCAACAGCAAAGGTTTCTACGAGTTGGCTCCAACGAGCGATACTTGGTATATCTACATCACAATTCCTGCTGAGTACGAGATTGGTAAGGGCGAGTTTGGTCAACCGGACTTCTATCAACGATATAACCCTAAAAAGCAGCGTTACGACTTTACGTTAAAGCCGCTCGCAGGTGGCAAGGAGGATCAGTTTGCTCTCTTTATCTTGGGCGACCCTCAGGTGGCCGACCAGACAGGTCTGAACCGTTTGAATAGCGAGGCGGTGCCTGCAATCAAGGCTCATGCAGCGACTTGGCAGGCGAAGGGTGTGCCTTGCTACGGTATTACGCTCGGCGACTTGATTTCGAACAATAACGACAGCGACCGTTCGCAGTGGCGTGTGCCTGTGCGTGACGCATTCCATATGGATAAGGCGGGTATGCCGGTGTTCCACGTTATGGGTAACCACGACAACACCTTCTTCAACGCATCGAACCCAATCTATGCCGATGCGACAAGCTCTTCATTCGAGTTGAAGGCGCAGCGCGACCACGAGGAGGTTTATGGCCCTGTGAACTTCTCGTTCAATCGTGGCGATATGCACATTATCAGTATGCGTGATATCCTCTACATCCGCAACGACGACTGCGGAGCTGGCTTGCGCCGTTCATTCCTCAAGTCGCAGTACGAGTGGTTGAAGCAGGACTTGGCACTTGTGTCGAAGGATAAGACCGTAATCTTGTGCGTGCACGTTCAGTTCCTCGACGGTGGAGGCTCATATATCGATATGACTCGCGAGTTGATTAACCAGTACAATGAGGCGCATATTATGTCGGGCCACTCACACGTTATTCAGTCTATCGAGGCGGCAAAGCAACCGAACATCTACGAGCACAATATGGGTGCTTTGTGTGGCGCTTGGTGGACTTCGTATATGTGTGGAGACGGATCGCCTTGCGGATTCGGAGTGTTCCTTGCTGACGGTGCAACATTCTCGGATTGGTACCATATCGGCTACGACGAGACCTCTAAACATCGCTCGCATCAGATGCGATTGTATCGTGGTAATGCCATTACGGGTACTCAAAGACCGAACAGTAATAAGGCGCGAGGCTACTACGCATTTGGCTTTGACGAGGATGTGTTGTTGGCTAACGTCTATATGGCCGACAGCAAGTGGCAGATTAAGGTCTACGAGAATGGCGAATACTCGGGCGATATGGTGAGAATTTCGGTCGAGAACGGCATTCTAACAAGCAAGGACTACTACTCTCGTCCAAAAATCTATGTAGATGAAGCTACAACGCCAAGCTCTGACGGTGCAGGTTATGGCTATATGCTCGGCGATGGAAGCTTCGCATATCCATACTATTCGACAGTTCCTACCTCGTCGGATATCTACTTCTCGGGTTATATCAATGGCTGCTGCGGATATAGCGACCACAAGGTCGGTACGAACTCAGCTTGCCACCATATGTATATGTACAAGTTGAAGGATAAGGACGCCACTATCAAGGTTGAGGCTATCGACCGCTTTGGCAATATCTATACCGAGACCAAGATTACCGAGGGTACCGACTACTCGTCAGTAGCCTACAAATAAAAGAGTTTGAGCGATGTTTGTAAAGTGTTTTGCGGGTGCAATTGTCGGCATTAAGGCCGTGAAGGTCGATGTTGAGGTGAATGTAGCAGGGGGAGGTATAGGCCTTTTCCTTGTGGGTCTGCCCGACAATGCTGTGAAGGAGAGCGAGCAGCGTATTCGCTCCTCTTTCGAGAACTCGCAACGCCGCATGACCGCCAAGAAAGTGGTTGTAAACCTCGCTCCTGCCGACCTCCGCAAGGAGGGCTCGGGCTTCGACCTGCCGATTGCGGTGGGTATCCTTGCCGCTACGCAACAAGTCTTGGATACACGCCTTGCCGACACGATGTTCGTGGGCGAGTTGTCGCTCGACGGTGCCGTTAAGCCCGTACGAGGTATTCTTCCGTTGGCCGTTATGGCCAAGGAGAGCGGTTTGAGCCGTATTGTTGTCTCGTCGGAGAGTGCTCACGAGGCGGCCGTGGTCGAGGGTGTTGAGGTTATCCCTGTGGAGAACCTTAAAGAGGTTATCGCCTACTTAAATAATGAGATAGAGATCGCTCCTGCCGTTGGTAGGGTAGCGGAGATTACTGAGCAACAGAGCCTCTATGCCGAGGATTTTGCCGACGTGAAGGGTCAGCGCGATGTTAAGCGTGCCTTGGAGATTGCAGCTGCGGGTGGACACAATGTCTTGATGATTGGTGCCCCAGGCTCGGGTAAGACGATGCTTGCGCGCCGTATGCCTACGATTATGCCGCCGATGTCGTTGGAAGAGTCGGTTGAGGCTACGAAAATACATTCGGTAGCGGGTAAGTTGGGCGAGAATATCGGCCTGATGACTAAGCGTCCGTTCCGCGCACCTCACCACCTTACTTCGCAGGTGGCTCTTATCGGTGGTGGTCAGTCGCCACAACCAGGCGAGGTGAGCTTGGCTCACAATGGTGTATTGTTCCTCGACGAGTTGCCGGAGTTTGGTCGCAATGTCTTGGAGGTGTTGCGCCAGCCGCTGGAGGATAGAATGATTACTATTTCGCGAGCAAAATATAGCGTCGAATATCCGTCGAACTTCGCTCTTATTGGTGCGATGAACCCTTGTCCGTGCGGTTACTACAACCACCCGACAAAGGAGTGCTCGTGCCAGCCGTTCGCCATAAATCGCTACTTCTCGCGCATCTCGGGCCCACTCTTGGATCGTATCGATATGCATATCGAGGTTGTGCCGGTGCCGTTGTCGGAGATAAATGGCGAGCAGGTCGAGGAGTCAAGTGCCGAGATTCGCAAGCGCGTTGTTGCGGCACGCGAGATTCAGTCGCGCCGCTTTGCAGGTACGGGAATTCACTCGAATGCGATGATGAACTCGGCGATGTTACGTTCGTTCTGCCCATTGAGCGCCGAGGTACGTTCGCTCCTTGAGATGGCTATGCGCCGCCTAAATCTCTCGGCTCGAGCCTACGACCGCATTATCAAGGTTGCTCGCACCATAGCCGACCTGGCTGGTGCAGAGAATATCGAAGCCGCACATATAGCCGAGGCGATAAATTATCGTACTCTCGATAGAGATTCCTGGGGACGATAAGAACGGAAAACTAAAAGCAAAAAAAAGATGGCTTCATGCCATCTTTTTTTACTCTTTCGGTTCCTGTCTTACCACCTTGATGTCGTCGAGTGCGAAATATGCAGGATATGGGTTGTAACCTGAGCCATTCCACTTTATCTCGAAGAGGATCTTGTCTGCCTTGCACATCTTGTTCATATACCACTTCGCCCAACCCTCAAATGCCGGTTGGCCATCTTTGAAGAGGTAGAATGTCGTGGTCGCCTGCACCTCGTCCGAGCCATTTACGTAGCCCGTAGCCTCAATCCAGATAGACTCCGTTGCGCCGAGTGGTGCGGTGAGGTGATTGCCATTTTTGGCTACATTATATAAATAGGTGGTGTTTGCCACCATTATGCTCTCGATGTAGCTCGCCTTGCTCTCGAAGCAGAGCTCCACGCCTCCGAAGAAGCAGTTGCAGATGAGAGAGTTTTTGCCCGAATAGGCTGCATCGGCGTAGATGTAGAGCTGGTCGTCGGGCTTGCCGTCGTTCTCGCAATCGGTGCTGAAATGGTTCGACAATGCGAGCCCACTCCAATAGCCCTCGTATGGAATTTCTACCTTGCCCGCGAGGTCGCTCTTCTCGTCGTGCCACGATGCGGCAAAGCCACCCAGCAGATTGTTGCCATTCGGGTCGCTATCAACAAGGGCGTCCCAATATGTTCCCTCGAAGTTACAGAGGTAGTGTTTTACAACGTGATTATTGCTCTCGGGCGCGCACGCCACAGTAGCAACAAAGCTCAAAAGCAGAACTGCGATATATTGAAATCTCTTCATAGTACTACAAAGGTAGCAATTTTTGGGTAAAATAAAAAACAGGTTGCGAGTTGCAACCTGTCTATATATGAAATGGCGACAACTCTACTATTTGCGGGCCTCCTTAGCCTCGATGGTCTCGGTAGCGTGAGGGACGCGCAAAAGACGCTCACGCGGAATGAGTTTTCCGGTGGTCTTGCAAATACCGTAGGTCTTGTGCTCGATACGCACCAATGCCAACTCGAGGTTGCGGATAAACTTCGACTGATGAGCAGCCAAACGCTCGCTCTCCTCCTTCGAGAGGGTAGCAGCACCCTCTTCGAGAACCTTGAAGGTTGGCGAAGTGTCCTCAGTGTCGTTGCCTACTACGCGGCTGATGCTCGCGCGCAAATCTTCGTAGTCGTGGCGAGCCTGCTCGAGCTTCTGCAATATCAACTCCTTGAATTCCGCCAATTCGGCGTCGGTGTAACGGGTTTTCTCTTGTTGTGCCATAGTTTTTCCTTTTTAGTGGTTTTCGTTTATCAAAATTAAACAGAATTTTTCATTTATCCAAATCTTACGCCAAAAAATAGGAGTTGATAGGATTAGATAGGATTAGATAGGAGTTGATAGGATTAGATAGGATTAGATAGGAGGTGATAGGATAAACCCCTAATGCCCTTAACGCCCTTAACAACCCCTAACAAAAAAAAGTCAATGGCGATTGCCATTGACCAACTACTCACTACTAACTTTACTAAAAGAAAAGCGGAGCCCGAAGGCCCCGCAATTTCTTTTAGTAAATAAGGTCGTCCTCTTCCGAGCCGAAGCCTGGGAGGGTAGTGCCTGTGCTGACGCTGTAGCCACGCTCGGCTACAACCTCGTAGATATTAACCTCTGGAGCAGAATAGCTCAAAATATTTTTCTTCATAATGCCTTCGAAATTAAATTGTTAAACTATTCTGTTACAAAAGTACAACCGTCATAAGTCTCGTTCTCCCACACTACTGCTGCACCACCATAGATGTAGTTGAAGTAGTTGCTTTCGTCGATATTTACGTAGTCGTAAACAGTTACTTCTGTTTTATCGCCGTTTGCATCCTCCACCGTTATTGTAGACTGCTTCTTAGCGATGCTCTTGCCTTCAACGATCTTACAATCCTTTATAGGAGTAACTGCGCTACGAGTATCAGCGCAAATCATACCGATATTTGTCCAAGACTCGTTCAATGCGATGATGTTAGCATTCTGCTTACAATCCTTTGCGCCATAGCCCATAGGGTTGTCGGTCTTCGAGTTAGCAAGAATACCACCGACGTGCACATTTGTAAGAGTTGTAACAGCAGGCTGGTTATAGACAACGATGTCGCCATTGTTTGTACAACCCTTGCAATATGCAGGCTTGTCTTCACCACCCTTGTACTGAACACCTACGATACCACCAATACGGTTCTCTGCGTTAGGAAGAGTGTTCTCGTAGAATGTCAATGTACCGTTGTTTACGCAGTTCTCAACCAAACCCCAGCTACCGCCATTACCCGCGTAGTTGTCACCTATGATACCACCGATGTAGTTCTGGTTGGTTGTGCGCTGAATGCGGTAGTGAATGTCGCCGCTGTTTGTGCTGTTTGTGATATTACCAGATGTATATTCACCTACGAGAGCAGCAAAGCGGCAACGCTTTATACCGAATGTGCTCTCCAAGTAGATGTCACCATTGTTAGTACAGTTCGAAATGTTAGACGGAGCTGTGGCTGTACCTCCTGCGTATCCGAACAAACCGCCGATAGCGCCGTGGAAGGTTTTGTTGTCAGCTTTCCAAACAAGGTCTGCGTTATTGTCGCAGTTTGTAGCGCCGCCAAAAGGATATGCTCGACCAACAATACCTCCCAAACGGAGCTGGTGGTTGTTACCAGAAGAGAGAGAACCAATTGCAACTGTTGCTGTAGTCTCGAGAACAAACTGCTTAGAGTTGTTGTCCACATTGTCGAGGTTATAGTACGATACATAGCCGATAACACCTCCGAATGAGATGTATGGAGCCAATGCACCGTTCATATTCGACATTGTGAACTCGCCAGTGAGGCTGATGTTCTGTGCATTGTATAATTCCTCATACGACTCGAGGCTATGCATCATACCAATAGTGCCACCTACTGCAGGGCCTTCGTAGCCGTCCTCCTTAACACCTACAGAGATCTTGCCCTGGAAGTCGAATGTAGCCTTGTTGTGCAAGCCGTCAACTGTAACATACGAAATCTGACCTACAGCTCCACCTGCAATAAATCGGCTCTTCGATGTTGCACGGTTGGTTACGATTGCAGTTGCTTCGTTAACGATGTTTGTAGAGGTACCAGAGCTCAATCGTCCTACTGCACCACCTGCATAACACTCTACGCTAGCATTGCCATCGATAGTAACTGTTGCGTGGTTTACAACATTTGCGCAGTCGGTATATCTGGTGTATCCTATAACACCACCATAGTAGTGCGCTCCAGCAGGTGCAGCTGCACCGTCAGTTACAGGTGCCGACAAGTTGATAACTACAGCACCGCTATTAGTCCAAGTGGTAACCGTATTGTTCTTGCCAGAAACACCGTCGTAGCGACCTGCAACACCACCAATATAAACTGTTGAAGCAGGAGTACCGCCTACTGTAATAGCACCGGTGTTTGTGAGGTCCGAAGCGATGTTATTACCATCCTTCGAAGAGTGCTCACCCAAGATACCACCGATACCCATACCTTGACGGTAAGTTGTGTTCGAGGTGATAGCACCTGTGTTTGTGAGATTCTTGAGTTGAACATTTACTGTAGAGAAGTTACGACCGTAGATACCTGCAACATAAGCATTCTTGGTGTATGCATTCTCGTGAGTAATAGCACCCGAGTTCGAGCAATCCTCGAACGAAACATTTACATTCGAAGCACCCAAGATACCTGCTACATACGAGTTACGGTTAGTCTCGCCGGTTACAGTCTTCTCGTTTACTTTGATAGTACCGCTGTTTGTACAATCGTAGAAGCTTACATCTGCACCGCCACTTACGCCTGCCATAGCGGCAATACCGCCGAGGAATGTGGTGTTGTTGTGCTTCTCTGCCGATATATTAGCCGTGTTGTCTACATTTGAGAACGAAGTACCATCGAGAGCCTGACCTACGAAACCACCAACGAAGATATAGGTGTAATCACTTGTCTTGTGTGACCAATATAGGCTACCCGATACGGTAGAGTCCGAAATTGGACCACCCGAGTAACAAGCCAAACCTCCCAATGCCATTACTTTAGTAGTAGCATTGTAGTAAGCAGATGAACTTGTTGCAATATTTACATTAAGATCCAAGTTCTTGATTGTTGCGGTTGTTGTGCCGAACAAAGGAGCGTTCAAGCCGGTAATCTTGTGACCTGCAGCGCGGTTACCGTCGAAAATCTTCGAGAAGCCATCGATTGGAGTCCACTCAACCTCCGACATATCTACGGTTGCCATCAACTTAGCACCTACCCAAGGGAAGTTTGCTGCGTTCTTTGCGAACGAGAGCATATCTGCCACGTCGTAAATCTCGAACCAGTCGCTATCCAAGTTGTTAGCCTCGAACTCAACCTCTGCGAACTCGCGAACAACACCAACTGCGATAGGCTTGTTCGAGCTGTTGAACTTGATAGTCATCTTCTTCGCATCAGCAGTGTTCAAAGTGATCGAAACGTAGCCATAGTCGCCTGCAGGAACTGCTACATAGATTGGAGTTGCCTCTGCGCCGAGAGTCAAGCCCTCGCCAAAGGTTACCGATACGGTGTTCGATGCATCAGCGTGAGCGGTCAAAGCGCCGGTTGTGCAGTCAACGTCGAAGTTACCAGCGATAGCGCCGTTCTCAGCGTTGATGGTTGCGCTTGTGAGCACCTCGCCGTTACCCTTGAGCTTGAAGCACAAAACACCCGAAAGGTGATTGAACTGAACGGCACTGCCCTCAGCCTCAGCATAGCCATACATAGGAGCTACGCCTGGTGCAAAGGTACCTGCGGTGTAAGGCTGTACAGCTGCGAAAGTTACAACGTGTGCGCCCTCAGCCTCGGCAACAACACCTGCAGCCGGTGCAGGATAGACTGCGTGGAGAGGATAGACAACCTCCGAGTTGAACTTGAAGTAAGCATTTGCAGCCTGCTCGCCTACGCCTACCAAGGCGTTAGATGTAGCGCCATTAATTGCGATAACATCGCCCTCGCTCCAATATAGCGGATAGACGCCATCTGCCTTCTCGCCGAGCTGGGTGCGAGCCTGCTCCAACGAAGCGGTTACGGTAGAGACAACCTCAGCGCCAACGTTTACGCCAAGATCTTCTGTCGCGTCAGTGGTACAAGAGAATGCGAACATTCCTGCCACAACCGCCATGAAAATTTTTGTCAAATTTTTCATTTTGTTTTTGGTTTTTAGTGAATAATTAGTGTATTGAATAAATTTTATATTTTTATAATGGTCTGACTATCAATAATTTACCCCCCCCCTCGTTATTATCGAGGGGGAAGGGGTATCCCATTTTTTTGCTACTATTGTAGCACAAAGGTAGTAAAATTTCTTTTTTTAGCAAAAAAAAAGAGGGCGAAAAGTGGTGGTGGGAAAACCCGTGATTAGAGAGAATTGAATTTAAAGAGTTTAGTGAGTTTAGGGACGACGTTTTCACTAAACTTCCTAAATTCTCTAAATTCCCTGCGTCCTTAATAACTCTCGCCTTGTCTGGTATCTTTTTTGCATCTTTTATGGCGAAATACACAATAAATTCGAATAAATTTTCGTATATTTGTATGACAACAAATTTAAACCGTACTACTATGAAAAAGATTTTACTTTCGGTGTTGGCAGTTGCCACACTTGCGGTTACCCCGACAATGGCCGAGGATGTTGCCATTTCCGCACACAAATTACCAGGGGAAGCTCAGAAGTTTTTGAAGACGCATTATGCTAGTAATAAGGTTGTTACAGCCGTACACGATAAGGATATTACGGATAACGACTACACCGTAGTTCTCGACGACGGTACCAAGATTGAATTCGATGCGTCGGGCAAGTGGGAGAGCGTGAAAAGTCGCAACGGCAAGATCCCTGCAGGTGTCGTTCCAGCAAAGATTGCAGGCTACGTTGCAGAGCACTATCCGTCGAGCGGTATCGAGAAGATTGAGCACAAGCGCTACGGCTATGAGGTGGAGCTTACGAACGACCTCGATATGAAGTTCGGTGCTGACGGTCGTTTTTTGGGTATCGACGACTAAAACAAACCGAAAGTCAAGAGATGAGAGTGGTGAGATAGTATATCTCTCCACTTTTTTTGTTTTTTTTCTTTGATTTCTCGTCGAAAGAGTTTAACTTTGTACGTTTCAAGGAGCGATGCTAATATCAAAACTAAATAATACACAAAAAATGCAAAGAGAAAACTTACTCAAACAACTCGAAGATACCGAGAAGGTATGGGATATCGTCGTTGTAGGTGGTGGTGCAACCGGTCTTGGTTGTGCAGTTGATGCCGCAGCTCGCGGTTACAGTGTTGCGCTCTTTGAGCGTGAGGACTTCGCAAAGTGCACATCGAGCCGTTCGACAAAGCTCGTTCACGGTGGTGTGCGTTATCTCCAGAAGTTGGAGGTTGACTTGGTGCGTGAGGCTCTTCACGAGCGCGGTTTGATGAAGCAGAATGCTCCTCACCTCGTGAAGGATCAGGCCTTCGTAATCTCGAACTACAGCCACTGGGAGAACTTCCTCTACTTCTGCGGTTTGACATTCTACGATATCCTTTCGTTCGGCTTCGGCTATGGTCGTTCGCGCTTTATCACAGCTAAGACTCTCCGTAAGTATCTCCCAACTTCGGTTGCTGAGGGCTTGAAGGGTGGTGTTGTATATCACGACGGTCAGTTCGACGACGCTCGTATGGCTTGCAACTTGGCTCAGACCTGCGTAGAGCATGGTGGTGTAGTTGCTAACCGCACCGAGGTTGTGAATGTATTGCACGACGATAATGGTAAGGTTTGCGGCGTTGTTGCTAAGGACCTCCTCACAGGCAAGGACTACGTTGTTAAGGCTAAGGCTGTTATCAACGCAGCAGGTTGCTTCGTAGATGAGGTGTTGCAGATGGATAAGCCGGGCGAGGCAAAGATGGTTGTGCCTTCGCAGGGTGTTCACATCGTTCTCGATATGAAGTTCTTGCAGAGCGACTACGCAATCATGGTTCCAAAGACTTCGGACGGTCGCGTATTGTTCGCAGTGCCTTGGCACGACAAGGTGGTAGTTGGTACTACCGATATTCAGCGTCCAACAGCTGAGAGCGAGCCACGTCCACTCGACGAGGAGATCGACTTTATCCTCGAGACTGCAAGCCACTATATGACTCCTGCTCCTACACGTGCCGACATCGTTTCGGTATTCGCAGGTCAGCGTCCACTCGCAGCGCCTAAGAAGGAGGGTAAGAAGTCGAAGGAGGTATCGCGTTCGCACAAGGTTGTAGTTTCGGATAACGACCTCATCACTATCACAGGTGGTAAGTGGACTTCGTACCGCAAGATGGCTGAGGATACTATCGACAAGGCTATCAAGTTGGGTAAGGTTGAGAAGCGTAAGTGCGCAACCAAGAAGTTGAAGATTCACGGCTGGCGTCCAAATCCAAACTTGGCAGACCACATGTATGTTTATGGTGCTGACGAGCCTGCAATCCTCGATATGATTAAGCAGAACCCTGCTCTCGGTGAGAAGCTTTCGGAGAAGTACGACTACACCGTAGCTGAGGTGCTTTGGGCTATTCGTCACGAGATGGCTCTCACAGTTGATGATGTATTGGCACGTCGTGTACGTCTCCTCTTTGTTGACGCTCGCGAGGCTCAGAAGGCTGCTCCACGCGTAGCTCAGATTTTGGCTGAGGAGCTTGGTCGCGACCAGGCTTGGATTGACGAGCAGGTTGCTTCGTTCACCGAGTTGGCTTCGCACTACTACGTAGCTTAATCACGATAAGGCTATATAAAGAAAAGAATGACGGCAGTGATGTCGTCATTCTTTTTTGGTGAGTAGAGAGTAGTTTTTAATTTTTAATTCTCCAGCATCTTCTCTATCTTGCGTTGCTTGGCACTCTTGCGAGGGAGCGACGGGTCGAAAATCTTGTAACCTATCGCTACGCCAATCTTCGATGGCAGCCACTCGGCCGAACCGTTGAATGGGTCGGGGTATTTAGGCTCCCTCTGGTGGCGAGGGAAGAGATTTATCGCGCCGTCGGCGTTGTAGTCGTTGTACCAGCTCCACATACGGTCGAAGGCGAAGAAGGCGTCCACCACCCAGCGCTCCTTGAAGTGGTGCGAGTAGCCGATACCGATACCTGCCATCATTCCGAAGCCTCGTCCGAAGCCCTGCTCGAAGGAGATGAGCTTACCATTATTAAATAGGTATGGGCGTGTCATGTCGAACGCCTGCATACCCGCATTTGCACTCACGTAGAAGCCCTTTGCATCGCGGTTGATGTAGAAACGGTACTCCGCCTGCAAAATGCCGAAGAGAGCGTGAATATCCTTGTATTTGCCTATGCTGATGCTCTTGTAGGGCGAGAACATCGGGTCAATCGAGACCGACGAGTGTGGGCCTACAACAAATTCGAGTTGCGGGTTGATAACGCCACCCACAGCGTAGAGGGCGTTGAGCTTGGCGTATATCTGCCCCTTGGCTGCGCTTGGCAAGGCCACGATAGCGAGCGCGAGGAGTCCGAGGATTACCGTTTTCTTCATCATTTTGGTCTGTTTATAATGCAAATATACGAAAAAAGAGTGCAAGAACAAATGCTCCTGCACTCTTTTTTTATATAAGGTGTGGTGTAGATTACCACTCAACCTTCTGTACGTAGGTGACGCCGAAGTTGTCGGTTACGCGAACCTCGCCTGAGCGACAACCCTCGCTAGGCTTGATATGGAACATACCGTGAGCATTGTATGGACGAGCCTTGTCGTCCTTGCTCTTACCCAAAGTGTGAGGGCCTTGAACGGCGTGATCCTCGAGGAAGGCGATGTCCTTCTCGAACTTGTGGGTCATATTACCCACCTTAACGCCATTCTCCCACCACTCAGGGGTGCTCCAGTACTCCTTAGACCAGTTCCAGATGTTCACCTTAACCAACTCGCCACCTGTGCGTGTAGGGGCATATACGTGCATCTGGTAGTCGCGCTCGTGACCGATAGACTTGTAGTACCACTCGACATTGTCGCCGTTAACCTCCATTACCATGTAGCCGTTAGGTGTACCGTCGTTGTAGAGGTCGCGGTTGCAGTGCAAACCTCCGCAGGTACGTGCTACGCAGATGCTGGTGATGTTCTTCAATGGTTCGTGTGCCTCGGCAGTCGAGTTTGCGTAGTCGTAGCCAAAGTTGTAGTGGTAGTGGCCCGACCACGAATATACGCGTGCATACTGCGAAAGGAGCTTCGAGTAGCGAGCATACGAGAGGTTCTTCTTGCTGTCAACGTCCTTGCCCTTGCCACCAAAGTTGCGGAAGAGCTGCGCGTGACCGCAGATGACGATGGTGTGGTCCTTCGGAACGAACTGCAAGTCGCGCTCCAACCACTTGTAGTGCCAGTACTCCAAGCCAAGGCGATACTTCTCCTTAACAAGCTTACGCGAGAATGAGATGTCGTTCACGATGACGTAGTGAATCTTGCCCACGTTGAACGAGTAGTACGATGGTGTGAGGTACTCCTCGAAGTGCATAAGACCGAGCTTTGTCTCGCGGAAGGTGGTCTGGTCGTGGTCGTGGTTTCCGATAGCGTGGAACATAGGAATGTTGCTATCCGAAACAACGTCTACGTAGTCGTACAACTTAGCCATATCGTTGAATACCAAGTCGCCGAGGTTGATAGCGAAGAACTCGCCCTCATCGGCTGCCTTCTTCTCGCCTAGAGCCACGATGTCTGGGTAGATGTAGTTGCGGAGCTTGTAGGCTGCGCTATCCACCTTGTAACCCTTAATCTGTGGGTCGCCAATCATCACTACGGTATATTTGTCAGTCGACTTCTCGCGCTTCTCGAGTACGAAGTTAGCCTCTACAGCCTTTGCGTGACGAGGTATGCGGAGGAAGTTCTGAGGTACGCTCTTGCGGAACTGAAGCTTGTACTCGGCTGGTGTCGAGATTGTAACGAAACGAGCCGAAGAGAGGTTCGACTTGATGGCGTAGTAGCCCTCAGCGTCGGTCTTTACGCAGAACTCGCCGTCTGAAACAACAACGTCTGCAACAGGCTCACCGTAGGTAGTTGTTACACGACCAAAGAGGTTCTTATCGCCCTTAGCCTCAGTTACAGGCTGTGCCATGTTGTTGTGGAAGTACTCGCCCTTGATTGTGGTGTGCGAGTGGCGCGAAGTAATCTCGCCTACACGGCAACCCTCAGCCGAAATCTCACCCTTGTTGGCGCAATCCTCAATCTTGATGTGACCAGCCTCCGAGCCACGTGTGCGGCCAACAACGCCACCTACGTTCAGCTTCTTGCTTGCGAGGTCGCTCGAGAGAGCACCCATATTGTTGCATCGGAGCATACGTGTACCATACTTGGTATTCTTCTTGCTGAAGATGTAGCCCGCAACACCGCCTACCTGCGAGTCGCCCTTGCTGCCTGTGCCCTTGAAGGCGATGGCACCGTAGTTATTACAGTTGCAGAGGTGTGCACCGTCGCCCGAAGCACCCAAGATACCTGCGATGTTCGATGCGTTTGAAACGGTTGATGTGATAGCGCCATAGTTCGAGCAGCCTACGATATTGCGGCACGCGTTCAATGTACCGCAGATACCGCCTGCGTAGGTCGAGTGAGTACCGCTAACCGAAATTTTGCCGAAGTTGTCGCAGCACTGAACGTGCTGACCGGTCTGCGCTACGATACCTCCCACGTTGTTGTAGTTGTACTTAATCTCAGGGTTGCCAAGCTCGCATTTCGAGGTGATGCCACCCTTGTTTACGCAGTAGCGTACACCGGCACGCCCCGAGTAGCCTACGATACCTGCGATGTAGCAGCGTGGTGTGTCACCCTCGTACATGATAGGTCCTGAGTTCTCGCATCGGTTGATTGTGATGATGCGGCTGCCCTTTGGAATGGTTGCACCTGCAATACCCGCTACGCTGATGCTCATGCCCTTCTTGTCCGATTCGATGTAGAGCTCGGCCTTGATCATACCCGAGTTCTTCGAGTCGGTGATGAGGTAGCCGTTCTGACCTACCAAGCCGCCGATGTAGACGTGCTTGTCGGTGAACTTGCCCTTGTAGGTGATGCTACCGCCATTCTCGCAGTTCTGAATGATACCCTTATTTACGCGTACGAGGAATCCTGCGATAATCTCCTCCTCCTTGGTCGATACGGTAAGCGAACACGACGAGTCGATGCGGAGGTTCTTGATTACGCCATTCTCGCCCAAGAGGTCGAATAATGGCTGCTTGGTCTTCCAGTTGAGGAGGGCGTGACCCTTACCGTCGAAGGTACCCTTGAACTCACTGATTGAAACCCACTTCTTCATCTTGGCCATGTCGATGTCGCACTCGAGGTAAACGGCACCCTTTTCGTCGCGCCACTCGGAGATGTCCTCTCCCTTGTTTACTGCCTTAGCGAAGGCTGCAAACTCCTTAGCTGTGCTGATGCCACCTGCATATACGACTACAGCCGTGAACAGGAGCACCAAAAACATTGATAATCTTCTCAAAGTCTTCATTGTAGTATTAGTTAGATTGATTGTTTGTCTTAGAATGGGAGGTCGTCAACAACAACTGCGCTCTGCGAAGGCATTGCAGGCTCCTCGGTTGGCATTGGTGCTGCCACAGGCGCTGCAGTTGGAAGTGGCTCGCTGTACTGCGGCTGAGCCATCTGTGCAGCCTCCTTCGGCTCGATGCGACGGCCTACAACGTCGGTGTACCAACGACCCTGATACTCGCGCGACTCAACGTCGAACGTAACCTTGTAGGCTGCGCCAACTACGAGGCGTGAAACCTCCTCGCGCTTGTTGAAAAACTTAACACTCACCTTGCGTGGGTATGGAGAGTTAGTCTGCATCTCGAATACCACGTTCTGGTTGTGCCACTCGCCACGAGCCGATGTTCCGCTCTGCTCGGGCAAGATGCTAAATACATTTCCTTCAAATACAAATTCCATAGTTCTCTATTGTTTTTTTGTTTGTTATTGTCCTGCGTTTACGATAAGATAGTAGTTGTAGGCAACGAAGCACGCTAACATTATCGCTCCCGCCCAGCGGTTTAGTTTGCCCTTGCAGCAGAGGAGCAGTGGTGCTGCACCCGCGAGAATCATCACCCCATAGTCGATGTAGCCAATGCCCGAGCTTGTCAAAGGCTTAGATGAGAGCTGCGAAGCCACACCGAGTATCAACGAGAGGTTGAAGATGTTCGAGCCGATGACGTTGCCGAGAGCCATCTGCGTATTCTTCTTGGCTGCTGCCGCAAGCGATGCTGCCAACTCGGGTAACGAGGTGCCACACGCTACGAGGGTGATGGCGATGAACGAATCCTTCACGCCCCACTTGTGAGCAACCGCGATGGCGTTGTCGAGGAAGAACTTCGATGCGAAAATCAACGCTACCAAGCCCACGATGAGCTTGCCGATGCCGAAGAGGAGCTGCTTGTTCGAGATGACCTCGCTCGACTCTACCGTCTCGTCCTTCTTGCCACCGCGCAGCGAGATATACATAAAGAGTCCGAATACAGCCAGGAGCACCAAGCCGTCGATGCGACCCAGGGCGATGTCGCCACCCACGAAGAAGTTGAACACCAACAACATTGTCAACACCGAGACACCGATGCAGAATGGGAGGTCGAAGCGCTTATTCTCCTTCGAGACGGCCACAGGCATGATGAGCACGGTGAGTCCCAAGATGCCCAATACGTTGAAGATGTTCGAGCCTACGACATTTCCGATTGCGATGTCGGGGTTGCCCTTCAGGGCGCCGATGCTACTGGCTACGAGCTCGGGGAACGATGTTCCCACGCCCACGATAACGGCACCGATGATAAAGTCCGAAATTTTGTAGCGCTTGGCAATCACTACTGCGCCCTCCACCAGCCAATCGGCACTAAAGACGATGATAGCCAGGCAGATGAGCAGATATATGTATGGTAAGTACTCCATAGTCCTTGTGTTTACGTTGATGAATATCACGCAAAGATAGGGATTTTTTAATTCAAAATGCAAAATGCAGAATGCAAAATGTAGAGTGCAGAATTCAAAATGCAAAATTCAAAATTCAAAATGCAGAATTCAAAATGCAAAATTCAAAATTCAAAATGCAGAATGGGCAAAACCCTTAACAACCCTTAATCACCCTTAATAGCCTTTAATAGCCCTTAATAAAAAAACCGTAACAAACGTAACAAACGTAACAGCGTAACGCCCCTGTTACGCTGTTACGCTGTTATGTTTTGGCGGTGTAAGCCGACCGCTACGGCAGATATAGAACACCTCCTTTCTCTACGATTACCCCCTTGACTATCGCTCGCGACACCTTCACTCGGGCGTGTGCTCGATTTATATCGTAGCTATCCACAAGCTTGGTAACGAGCACTTTACGCTCTACGCCATTGGGGTAGTTTTCGCGTATCAGTTGCACGCATACATTATCCTCTGCCGACTGCTCCTCGCGCTCGTTAGGCATTTCACACTCCTCGGGTAATCCCTCCTCGGTAATGTGAAAGGCAAAGGGTGCGAACTCCTCGTTACGGCAGTATTGAGGCTCCACTACGGAGCGTTCGCCAACTCTGCGCACGTATATCATCGTCTCGACCTTACGTTGCAATGTCGAGCCTATGTGCCCTCGTGCCTTGTCACTATTAGGGTTTGTGTGTAACACATTCATAATATGACAATTATACTCGGTGGAGAGTGCCATCATTTCGCCCACGACGGCATCACTCTCCTCTATACAGTTACTATTATACATAAGGTCCGATATGCCATCTACAACCACCAATCGAGGTTTGTAGTAGGCTATCGCATCGCGCAATATCGAGAAGCGCTCCTTAGGCTCTATCTCGCGTAGTGTTAGCGTTACAAGCTTATCGAAAGGCCTATCTTCGGGTTGATTGGCTATTCGATGTATGCGCTTGATGACGCGCTGGGTGTGGCTCGCCGACTGCTCGGTATCAACCCATAGTACTAAGGATCTAGAGGGTGTGATACCGAATGAGGCGGTGCCATTTGGGCGGAGCATAGCCCCCACGAGGGCCGTACAGAGAAAGGTTTTCTTGCTCTTGGCGGCACCCACGACAGCCGAGATGTTACCCTCCGAAGCTATGATACTGCCGTAACGCGAGAGTACGGGTATCGGCTCGGGGATATTGGTCGAGGCGTCGATAAGGTGAGGCTTGATGGAGTTGTAGCGACAGTTCTGCTCAATCTTTTCGCGTACTTCATCGCTCTTGTAGGTAGGTTTAAGCTCATCGAAGAGCTGTTGTGTAGCCTCGGTTTGCGGGGCTGACGAGGGGACTTCGCCACGAGTCATATTGAGCATATCCGAGAGCGAAGCACCCAAAATTGGGGAGCGGGTAGTGTGTGAACTACCCTCATTAGTGTTTAGCATAATTTATTGATTTTAAGATTGTTAGATATTGTGTTGTAACCGGTTGACGATGCAAATATAATACACGGAAGAGGCCTTGTCAATATATATTTTTTAGAAAAAGTGCAAAACGTAACAACGTAACAATGTAACAGGGGCGTTACGCTTGTTACGCTTGTTACGGTTAAGGGAGTTGAGAGTTGAGAGTGGAGAGTTGAGAGTGAATTTAGGGAAGATAGGGAAATTAGGGAGCAAGGCCTCATCAATCCCTAAACTCCCTAAACTCCTTAATCTCCCTTAACGCCCTTAACACCCATTTTGCATTAACCCTGCTTTGCAGGCTTTTCCTCCTTGCGGCTCGGCATAGTTTGCAAGCAACCTCTGCCCTCGCTCCGCATCGTCGGTTTTGCATTTTGCATTCTGCATTCTGCATTCTGCATTTTGAATTCTGCATTCTGCATTTTGCATTTTGCATTAAAATTTCTATTTTTGTATTATGATACAGTTCAAACGCAAATTTTCGATAAAGACAAAGCTGGCATTAGCCATCGCTTCAGCCATACTTCTAGCCATTCCGTGGGAGGGCGCAAGTTGTATAACCGCATTTGTAGGCTTGGTGCCGCTACTGCTCATTAGCGCGCAGTATGGTCCGACCAAGCGCGAGGCCTTCGCCATGTTCGGCTGGGCACTGCTCACCTTCGTATTGTGGAATGTGGCTACGGTGTGGTGGATATGGAACGCCACGCCTGTAGGCCCCGTGGCGGCAACCCTCGTATCTACCTGGTGGAGTATCGTGCCGTTTATGCTCTACCACGTAGTATCGAAGCGCGCACCTCGACTCCTCTCCTATACGGTCTTGATAACAGCGTGGATAGCAGGCGAATACCTCTACACTCAAGCCCCAGCATTGTCGTTCCCTTGGCTCGTGCTGGGCAACGCCTTTGCCGACGACACGTGGGCGGTGCAGTGGTTCGAATATACGGGCGTCTTTGGAGGCTCGTTGTGGGTGTTGCTGGTCAATGTTTTGGCGTTGGAGGCGTGCCTGACAATGAAGCTGAAGAGCTGGATTGGAGCGACCTTGGCCTTGGCTGTGCCAATCGGCATTTCGATAGGCCTCTTCTACAAGTACGATGCCGAGGGTAAGCTCTACACCTCGCTCGATACGACCACCGTATCGGTCACTCAGCCGAATATCTCGTGCTACTGGGATAAGTTCACGATGCCTGCCATACAGCAACTTGACAACTTGATGGATTTGTTGGTCGAGGCTCCCGACTCGGCGGAGTTTGTGCTTATGCCCGAGACTGCGCTGAGCGAGGTCAACACCAAGAAGAAGGGTGGCGACCTATACATCGACGAGACAAATCCCGAGGGTGCATTTGTCGTTAAGACACTCTCTAAATATATCCGCAAGCGCAAGCCGTCAACAATGGTCATTTCGGGCTGTCAGATGATGCGTTCGTATGGCGCGGAGAAGGGCTCGGAGACGGCTCGCATACGCCGAGGAACCGACTACTACTCCGATGTTTTCAACTCGGCGGTGGGTGTCGAGGCGGCAGACTCGGTGCAGGTGCACCACAAGGGCAAGCTCGTCGTGGGCGTGGAGACTATCCCTGCGTGGTTGCGTAAGGCGGGCGACAGGTTCGCCATCGACCTCGGAGGCTTGGTGGGTCAGTGCGGTATTGGCGAGAAGCAGCTGCCATTCGAGCACAATGGCAAGAAGGTTGCACCGGCAATCTGCTATGAGGGACTCTATGGCAACCATATGGCAGAGTTCGTGCACAATGGTGCCGATGCGATATTTGTCTTGTCGAACGACGGCTGGTGGGGCAACACGCAAGGACACAAGTACCTCTTCAAGTATTGTCGTCTGCGCGCTATCGAGACACGCCGCGACATTGCACGTAGTGCCAATACGGGAGTATCGGGCTTTATCACCATGCAGGGTGAGGACCTCGAGCGCCTTGAGTGGGAGCAGCGAGGCGTGCTCACAGCCAACCTCCGACTCAACAGCGAAAAGACCTTCTACGTCAAGTATGGCGACTACATCGGTCGCTTGTCGCTCTACATTGCGGCGTTGTGCCTGCTCTACCTCGTTGCTACATGGGCAAAAAAGAGGTTTTACCTGAATTAAAAAAAAGCTATTGGCCATTAGCCATTAGCTAAAAGCTATATAGTATGAACTACACCGAAACACTCGACTATCTCTTTTCGTCGATGCCTTCGTTCCAGCAGGTCGGAGGCGACGCCTACAAACCAGGTTTGGAGCGCATAGCAGAGTTCTGCCGACAGATAGGCAATCCGCATCGCAACTACTTCGTAATCCACGTTGCCGGCACCAACGGCAAGGGCTCGGTATCGAATATGTTGGCGGCAGTATTGCAGCAGGCGGGCTATCAGACGGGCTTGTTCACTTCGCCACATCTGACCGACTTCCGCGAGCGTATTCGAGTGAATGGCGAGATGATCTCCAAGCAGAAGGTCGTCAACTTCGTTGACCGCTACAAGAGCGAGATGGAGCGTTTGCAGCTCTCCTTCTTCGAGATGACTACGGCAATGGCCTTCGACTACTTCGCACAGAGCGATGTCGAGGTTGCCGTCATCGAGACAGGCTTGGGAGGTCGCCTCGACGCTACAAATATCGTTCAGCCGCTGCTCTCAATCATCACAAATATAGGCCTCGAGCACACCGAGTACCTTGGCGACTCGTTGCCAAAGATTGCACGCGAGAAGGGTGGCATCATCAAGAAGTGCACACCCGTAGTTGTGGGCGAGAAGAATCCGAACTACCACCTCGTCCTCGAGGAGATTGCTTCGGACCTGCGCTCGGAGTTGATTTACGCCAACGAGGCGTTCGAGATAGGGGAATGTGGCTTCGACGGCAGCAAGCAGGTGGTTACAATGACCCGCCTGCGCGATGGCTATCCATACCAACTGCGCCTCGACCTTTTGGGCGAGTATCAGCGTCAAAACCTCGCTACGGTGGCCTCTGCACTCGATAAGTTGCACGAATCGACACCGCTTTCTATCTCGCGTCGTGCCTTTGTCGAGGGTGTACGCCGAGTCTCGGAGCTCACTTCGTTCCGTGGTCGCTGGCAGGTGCTCTCTCAGAAGCCGCTTGTGGTGTGCGATACGGCTCACAACGAGCACGGTATCTCGGAGGTTGCCAAGCAGCTGAAGGCTCGCACCAATGGCGGACGTCTATACTGCGTTATGGGCTTCTGCGCAGACAAGGATTTTACGAATATGTTGGCTAAGCTCCCTGCTGACGCTCATTATATCTTCACGCAAGCCTCAATCCGTCGTGCTGCTTCGCTCGAGCAGATAGATGCTGTTGCCAAGTCGCTCGCACTCGACTTCGAGCTTGTACCTACGGTTGCTGAGGCTGTGGCTACAGCCCAAAAACAACTCACCGACGAAGATATGCTCTTCATCGGTGGTAGTACGTTCGTTGTTGCCGAGGCGTTGGAGTAGGCTACTCAACTACCGCGTGTAGAATGTCGTCAATGCTATATCCGCAGAGGTGACGCAGCTCGGCTATGGTGCCGTGCTCGACAAACTTATCATCAATACCAAGTGTCGTTACCGAGGTTGCGATGTGGTTATCATTCAAGAGCTTGATAACCGCTTCGCCCGCTCCGCCACGCAAGATGCCGTCCTCGATGGTTACTATGCGCTTGAACTTGCGACCCACCTCCAAGATGAGCTCCTCGTCCAACGGCTTCGCGAATCGCATATCGTAGACTGCGGTGCTCACACCAATCAACTGCGCCTGCTCGGCCACCTGCTCAGCATCAGCTAAGAGTGGTCCGAAGGCGAATATCGCCACGTCCTTGCCCTCGCGTACCTTGCGAGCCTTGCCCACCTCGATAGCCTCGAATGGCGTATTGTGCCACTCGGTGCCACGACCACAACCGCGTGGATAGCGTATAGCAAATGGCACATCGCTCTGTAGGGCGGTGAACATCGCATTGCGAAGCTCCCACTCGTCCGACGGTGTCGCCACAATCATATTCGGCAGACAACCGAGGTACGCAATATCGAATACACCGTGGTGTGTAGCGCCATCTTCGCCAACCAAGCCACCTCTGTCGAGACAGAAGATTACGGGCAGATTCTGAAGTGCCACATCGTGAATGATATTGTCGTATGCGCGTTGCATAAATGTCGAGTAGATGTTGCAGAATGGACGCTGTCCTGCCGCAGCAAGACCTGCCGAGAAGGTTACGGCGTGGCCCTCGGCAATACCTACGTCGAAGCAACGCTCAGGCATCTCCTTCATCATAATGTTCATCGAGCAACCCGATGGCATGGCGGGTGTTACACCCACCACACGCTTGTCCAACTTGGCAAGGTCGAGGAGTGTCTCGCCGAATACGTCCTGCATGCGGGTAGTTTTCGACTCGCTCTTTATGCGCTCACCCGTCTCGGGGTTGAAGCGTCCCGGTGCATGCCATACCGAGAGGTTGTCCTGAGCCGGAGCGTAGCCATATCCCTTCTCGGTGATGATATGGAGGAGCTTCGGCGAGTGAATACCCTTCAAGGCAATCAGCGTGCGCACCAAGCGCTTGATGTTGTGTCCGTCAACACGACCAAAGTAGCGGAAACCGAGACTCTCGAAGAGATTACTGTTCTGCAACAATCCGTGCTTTACGGCATTTGCCACCTTGCGGCACATATTCAGCAGTCGAGGTGTGCGCGATAGGGTAGACCACAAACACTGCTTGAAGCGGTTATAACGTGTCGAGGTCGAAAGGCGAAGCAGATAGCGGTTGAGTGCACCTTGCGACTTGTCGATAGACATGTTGTTGTCGTTGAGGATTACCAAGATGTCGGTTTTCTTGTCCGAGCCGGCATTGTTCAATCCCTCGAATGCAAGACCTCCCGCAATCGAACCGTCACCAATAACGGCAACCGCCTTGAAATCCTTGCCCTGCAACTTCGCAGCCTTAATCATACCGAGTGCAGCCGATACGGATACCGATGCGTGACCCGCACCAAAAGCGTCGTATTCGCTTTCGGCTATACGAGGGAAGCCGCTGATGCCGTTCAAGCGACGATTGGTGTGGAACTCGTCGCGACGACCTGTAATGATCTTGTGGGCGTAAGCTTGGTGACCCACGTCCCAAATAAGCTTATCCGTAGGCGTGTCATACACATAGTGTATGGCTACGGCAATCTCCACCGCTCCTAACGACGAAGCCAAGTGGCCTGGATTTACGGCACACTGCTCGATGATGAATTGACGCACCTCCTGACAATAACGCGGCAATTCGGCAATCGACAGCTTTCGCAAATCGGCAGGTGAGTCTATCTTGTGGAGATATTTATATTCGAGTTTTTCCATACTTTTCTTCTTCCATTTTAGAATGGGAATCCTACGCCGAAGTTAAGCGAGGTGTTCTTCCATTTGAAGTCGTGAATCCATCGCTGTCCGACAGGGTTGTTCGGGTTGTGCAGCTGAATACCCCAATCGAGACGCAAAATCGCGAAGTCGATATCGAGACGCACGCCAATACCTGTGTTGAAGGCCAACTGCTTGTAGAAGCTGTTGAAGTGGAATACCGAGCCCTCAGGGTAGTTGCTATCCTTTCGACCAATATACCATATATTACCCAAATCGAAGAATGTCGCACCGTGGAACATATCCCATATTGGGAAGCGGAACTCGAGGTTCGCCTCCAACTTCATGTCGCCGAGCTGTGTAGGGTAGACTACGTTTGTAGGCGCAGCCGAGGCGCCTGGGCCGAGTGTTCGAGGTGCCCAACCACGCATACTATTGCTACCACCTGCGTAGAAGAGACGGTCGAATGGCACCGCGTTGGAGTTTCCATAGGCGTATGCCGCACCCGCATAGAAACGTCCTGCCAAGGCAGTCACCTTGCCAAACATAATCTTATGGCTGACGCTCACATCGGCACGCGCATACTGCGAATAGCGAATGCCGAGGAATTCGTAGTAGTTGCGGTCGGTTGGCGGCTTCGAGAAGAGGTGCACCAGACCATTCAGCACGTTACCCGACAACTCGCAGTTCGCACGAACGGTGGTGTGGTTGTTCGGAGCCTGAGGGTAGTGCTTGTTGAAGATATACGAGCCCGAAATGGCCACAATCAACTGCGACTCGAAACTATACTTGAGATATTGGTTTTGCAATGAGTTGAAGTAGTCCGAATCGATGTCCACTATATCAACCCAGTTGATAGCTATAGGTCGCACCACGAACGACGAGTTCGAGCGATTCTTCCACGAATACATCCACGATATACTCGAGAGGTGTCGCTGGTAGTATGGGCGGTTCTGGTAGTTGTACGAGAGTTCAAACTTGGTCTTTGGCACCAAGATATTCTTGCTGATGGCGTAGTTTGCCAACAAGAAACGAGGGAATGACAAGCTCGCAGCAACACCAAGCTCCATGGCATGACGCTTCTTTGCGTTCGGAGCCTTCATATACTCGTATCCGGCAGTACCCGTAAGCTCAAGCATCTCGGCGCCGCGGAAGATATTGCGATTCTGATAACCCACAAGAGCTGTCAAGCCGTAGAAACTCGAAGTGGTCGATGCCTCCAACTCCGCCTTGATACTCTGCTGAAGAGCCGGCGTACAGTAGATGTTGCAATCGAGAGCACCCTCGCGAGGGCCCGACATTGACTTGCCCGACTTATCCAATACCGGCTGATAATCTATTCGCGCACTCTTGAAGTAACCCATCGCCATCAGGTTGGCGTAGGCGGTGTTCGTATTGGTGTAGTTGTATAGGTCGTTGTAGTGAAGCGGTATCGACTCACGCAAAATTTTAGGACGCACCTTAGGTTTGTTGCCATAGAATAGTACGGTCAAGCCCTTATATGAGGTCGTGTCGAACTGCTCGAAGTAGTTGTTCTCATTCTTGGCTACAGCCGCGTTGTAGCGAGGTACAATCGATACATTACGCAGGCGATAGACCTTGTTATCCTCGTATATCGGCACTCCGCGCTCGTTGTAACCCTTGAGGCTCTGATTGACAATCATCTTCACGCCTACGGTCTTGTCGCCACTGAGCGTGTCGGCCACGTAGGAGATGTTGTTCACCGAAAAGTCGTAGTAACCCCTATCCTTCAGCAACAGAGCAATTCTATCACGCTCCCTATCCAAGACTTCGATGTCGAAGATATCGCCCTTGTGCAACAGCGTGTTTGTCGTGTCGGCCAAGATGATAGGCTCAAGATATGGGTCGCGGAATTCGTACGAAATCGAACTTATGCGATAAGGCGGACCCTGCTTCAGGGTATATGTCACCTTTGCTCGTTTGTAGCGACGGGTGGTGTCGACCTTGTAGGTTACCTCCGAGGAGTAGTAACCGCACGACTCGAGGTAGAGCTCCAAGTTCGCCTCTGAACGCTTCGTGTCACGCTCGTTGAAGAATACAGGCTTCTCACCCATCTTGCGCTTGAGGTTGTTCCACCAGTTGTCCTTCTCGGGGTCGGCCATAAGATATACCCAGGCGTAGAAGTCGGTGCCGAGGAACTTCTTGTTAGGCTTCTGTCGCAGATACTTTGTTACGTCGTCAGCTGTGATGCGCTCGTTGCGAGGAGTACTCTTATCCTCCTCGATTTTCACCCTCTGCAAGAGGTGCTCATTCGACGGAATAAGGCTCGTAACGTTACATGCCGAGAGCGAGACTCCCAGCACCAAGCAACACAATATGTAACGCAACTTACGCATCTATCCTATTCGGTTTTAGCTCTCAAAAAGTCGTTGTATAGGGCAATCTCATCGTCGAATTTGCCCTGCTCTACGTAGGCGAATGTGTCATTCTCGAGCGATACTTCGCCGTACGAGATGTATGAGGCATTGCCTATGAGTTGAGTGTGCAAACCGCCCTCCTTGTGGCAGATGCAACGCACGGCACCACCTCTGTTCTCGACATCGATCGTCGCCTCGTAGTCGCAACGGCCGTTCAAAGCCATTGCCGTAGCACTCGAAGTCATCGCCGTACCACACGACGCGGTAATACCAGCTCCGCGCTCGTATGTGGCTACAAAGATGCAGTTTGTGCCCAGCACCTTCACAAGCGACACGTTTATGCCCTTCGGAAACTCCTCCTTCAACTCCAAAACACGCTCGCCAAGCTCAGTGAGGTGGTCGTAGTCAATCTCCTCGACCTCGGCTACAATATGCGGATTACCCACATTTATAGCGGTCCAGAGCAGCTTTTCGTCCAAGCGCTCAATCTTCTGCGAGACGAACTGCTCGGCACCCTCGGCAAAGCCAAAGTCGGCACTTGCAAGACGTACCTGCAAGTCGACGCCATAGGTTGGCATCGCAGGGTAGATATCCTCGGCATGCAGAATGCCGTAGGTGTTTCCACCCGAGAACATCTCGAACTCGCGTGCTCCGACATACTCCTCGGCCAGGCGTGCCACGCAGCGAATACCGTTGCCGCACATCTCAGCCTCCGAGCCGTCGGGGTTGAACATTCTCATTCCGAATATATCGCCCCTCTTGACCAAAAGCAACATACCATCTGCTCCGAGAGAGTTCTCGCGATTACAGATGAAACGGGCAAATTCGGCGAGATCAACGCCGTCAAAATTATGCTTTACGGCATCAACCATTACGAACTCATTTCCCGAGCCGTGGCACTTTATGTAGTCAAATTTCATTCTATTCGGAGTATAATCGTCCAAAAATAGTAAAATTTGAAGAATTTTCCATATTTTTACGCAGTAAAAAATCAAAAATAGCAAAAAATGGTCGAAAAGTTTATGATGGCAGGCGACTCGGCTCTCCATATCTGCGATTCGGAGGCGGGTGACAAGGTGGTGGTTTTGTTGCACGGATACCTCGAAAATATGCTTGTGTGGGAGGAGTTTGTACCTCTTCTCTACAAGGACGTGCGCGTTATTACGCTCGATATTCCGGGGCACGGAATTTCGGAGGTCAAGGGCGAAATTCATACGATGGATTACCTCGCCGATACCCTCGCTGCAGCACTCGACAAGCTGGGTATCAAGAGTGCAACCATCGTAGGACACTCGATGGGCGGCTACATGGCTCTCGCTTTTGCCGAGCGATATGCCGACCGCACCGACGGGGTAGTGTTGCTCCACTCGACACCGTATGCCGATAGCGACGAGAAGAAAAAGAACCGCCAGCGCGAGATTTCGCTCATCAAGTCGGGCAAGAAGGAACTCTTGGCTCGCATGGTTCCCGAGATGGGCTTTGCGGTGGAAAATCGCAATCGTTTTCGCACCGAAATCGAAGATTTGGAGCAGACTATCATCTTGACCGAAGATACTGGTATTGTGGCACTTCTCAACGGTATGATTGAGCGCAAAGCGCAGAGCGAGATGCTTCACTCGTTGGGCAAGCCGATACTCTTTATCCTTGGTCGCAAGGACGGCTATATCACCCCGGAAATTGCCGAGAAGATGGTTGCTGAGCACCCCGAGGCGAAGGTCGTTTGGCTCGAGAATTCGGGTCATATGGGCTTTATCGAGGAGCCGAAGGCTTGCGCTGCGGCTATCCTCGATTTTGTTAGAGGATAAATAGCCTAATCATTTACGATTTTTTGGTTTTGTAAGATGGCCAACGGTTAATGGCAAACAAAAACGGAGCAGTCACCTGCTCCGTTTTCTATTTAGAGTATTTCAATGCTTACTCCTTGTGGTGGTCGCGACGTGGACGACGGTCGCCACGCTCCTTGTTGTCGCCGCGTGGTGCACGTGGCTTACGCTCAGGCTCTACCCAACCCTCTGGCTTAGGAAGAAGTGCCTTGTGCGAGAGACGCAACTTGTTGGTCTTCTGGTCGATGCCAATCAACTTAACGTCGATCTCGTCACCCTCCTTCAAACCTGTCTCAGCCATTGTCTCGAAGCGCTTGTAGTCGATCTCCGAGATGTGGAGCAACGCCTCCTTACCTGGGAGGATCTCAACGAATGCACCGAAGTCTACGATCGACTTGATCTTGCCGTGGTACTCCTCGCCAACCTCAGGTACAGCAACGATACCCTTGATGCGAGCCATAGCAGCGTCGATAGCAGCCTTATCTGGACCGAATACATCTACCAAACCGCTGTTCTCAGTCTCGGTGATGGTGATAGTAGTGCCGGTAGTCTTCTGAATATCCTGGATAACCTTACCGCCAGGACCGATAACAGCACCGATGAAGTCCTTGTCGATAACAATCTGCTCGATGCGTGGAACGAATGGCTTGTAGTCCTCACGTGGCTCAGCGATACACTCGGTAATCTTGTCGAGAATGTGGAGACGACCTACGCGAGCCTGCTCCAAAGCCTGCGATAATACCTCGTACGAGAGACCGTCAACCTTGATATCCATCTGGGTAGCAGTGATACCATCGCGGGTACCTGTTACCTTGAAGTCCATATCGCCCAAGTGGTCCTCATCGCCCAAGATATCCGATAATACAGCCCAACGACCTGTTGCCGAATCCGAGATAAGACCCATTGCGATACCCGATACCGGCTTCTTCAACTTAACACCTGCGTCCATCAAAGCCATACAGCCTGCACAAACGGTAGCCATAGACGACGAGCCGTTCGACTCGAGGATATCCGATACTACGCGTACTGCGTATGGGTTCTCCTCACCTACTGGAACCATAGGCTTCAACGCACGCCAAGCGAGGTGGCCGTGACCAATCTCACGACGGCTAACACCGCGCGATGCCTTTGCCTCACCAGTCGAGAATGGAGGGAAGTTGTAGTGGAGTACGAACTGCTCCGAACCCTGGAACAACACCTCGTCGTGCTGCTTCTCGTCAAGCTTAGTACCGAGAGTTACAGTCGAGAGCGACTGAGTCTCACCACGGGTGAAGATTGCCGAACCGTGTGCACATGGGAGGTAGTTAACCTCGCACCAGATAGGACGAATCTCGTCGGTACGACGACCGTCAAGACGCTTACCCTCGTCGAGGATCATATTACGCATTGCCTTTTTCTGTACATCATCGTGGAAGTACTTGTGGATAAGTGGAGCCTTCTCCTCCAACTCCTCCTCGGTGTAACGAGCAGCGAACTCAGCCTCGAGAGCCTCGAAAGCCTCCGAACGCTCGTGCTTCATTGTGCCGCTTGTAGCGATAGCGTATGCCTTGTCGTACAACTCAGTGATGATTGTCTGACGCAAATCCTCGTCGTTGTTCTCGTGGCAGTACTCACGCTTAACGTCCTTGCCGAGCTCCTTCATCAACTCGATCTGTGCAGCACAGTGGGTCTTGATAGCCTCGTGAGCGTACTTGATAGCGCCGAGCATAACCTCCTCGCTAACCTCCTTCATCTCACCCTCTACCATCAAGATATTGTCGATTGTACCACCGACCATAATGTCGAGGTCAACATCCTTCATCTGCGAGAATGTAGGGTTGATGCAGTACTCGCCGTTGATACGTGCTACACGTACCTCCGAGATAGGGCCACCGAACGGAATGTCCGATACTGCCAAAGCAGCCGAAGCGGCCAAACCTGCGAGAGCATCAGCCTGAATATCTTTGTCTGCCGAGATAAGGTTTACGGTTACATAAACCTCAGCGTGGTAGTCAGCAGGGAAGAGTGGACGGAGTGCACGGTCGATAAGACGAGCAACCAAAATCTCGTTATCGCCAGCCTTACCCTCGCGCTTCATGAATCCACCTGGGATACGGCCTACTGCAGCAAACTTCTCCTTGTACTCGACCTGCAATGGCATAAAGTCGGTACCCTCTTTTGCGTCCTTAGCGGCTACTACTGTTGCGAGCAACATAGTATCGCCCTGCTTAACTACAACCGAACCGTCAGCCTGCTTAGCCAACTTGCCGGTCTCAATCATTATCTCGCGGTTACCTTCCAGCGGGATAAACTTCTGTACAGCATTGTACAACTTCTTTTCTTCCATAATTTTTCGTCAAAAATGTAAATTTCTCTTTTTCTCTCGTCGTCATCATCTACAAGGTGTGGGCAAAACATCGACAACCCCACGCCTCTGAAAAAATGGATAAAATGAAGGCAACTGCCTATGAGTTGCCTCCATTTCTCCGACCTCTTACTTACGAAGGTTCAAAGCCTTAACGATAGCACGGTAACGCTCGATGTCAACCTCCTTCAAGTACTCCAACAACTGACGGCGCTTACCGATCATCTTCAACATCGCACGCTGAGTGCCGAAGTCGTGACGGTTGTTCTTGAGGTGCTCTGTAAGGTGGCTGATACGGTACGAGAACAACGCGATCTGGCTCTCTGGAGAACCTGTATCGGTGTTAGACTTGCCGTACTGACCGAAAAGCTCTTGCTTTTTCTCTGCTGTTAAATAAGCCATAATTGTAAAAAATTAAAATTAAGTTATTTAAAAGTTTAATACTTCGTACGCATTCGCCTTACTACGAATCGCGCCAAAGCGGTGGCAAAGATACAAATAAATTGACAATTGGCAATTGAAAATTGAGAATTTTATATAAATAAGTATAAAAAAAGCTTAATTATGGTATAGAAGTGTAATAAAGGGCGCTTGTGTACTGAAAAAATGCAAATTTTATCTCTTGTCGAGCATGCTGTTTTTGTATGATTTTTGAAATATTTTAGAAATAGATTTGGAAGTTTCGATTTTTTGCCCTACCTTTGCACTCGCAAAACACAGGAACTCCATTTAGAGTAAAGATACATCGCGGGGTGGAGCAGCTGGTTAGCTTGCCGGGCTCATAACCCGGAGGTCGGAGGTTCGAGTCCTCCTCCCGCAACTAAACGAGAGATAATCGAAAGATTTGTCTCTTTTTTTTTGTTGCTGCCGGAGAACTCGTTCAGTCTGTAGCGGTGTGGCAGACTTGCCTGCGCTGTGTATAGTGCTATTGCTGTGTGCGACAATCGCTATGCGATTTTCGATATCATAGTCGTAGTCTAATAAGTAAATGAATTTCCTTATTCGTCTCCGCCTATGCTATCCAACCTTTGGTTGCTGTCGCACCCATCAATATCCCTCATTTGCTCGGTCTGCTCAAACCTGCTGCGACCGTTCGAGTCCACTATGACGGAATATTTTTTTTGAATCCAATCAGCAAACTCAACTACTGATGTAAAGTCTATTATAAAAAGGTCAGATAAGTTGATTGTTTGTTCAACTAAAAGAGAACAGGTCAACGACTTGTTCTCTTTTTTGTTTGGTATCTTAGCTTTCTTTTTGCTACCACCGGCAAAGAGGCTTCTCCTCGCAATCCTGGAACTTGTTGCAGAGAATAAGAATGAAATCTACCAATGCCCAAATGCCTAGACCACCCAAAGTTGCGAGGCTTGCTGTACCCGTACCAGGTCGTCCGACATAGAAGCGATGAGCTCCAAACGTACCCAAGAAGATGCACAGCAACAATGCCACCTTCTTACTCTTTGCGCTACAGTTAATCACCTGCTGAGGTGTCGCATTTGCTGCTTGCTGAGGTGCAGGTTGAGCCACTTGCTGCGGAGCAGGATAACCAAATGGTGGGTAAGGTGCAACCGGTGCGCTTACGTGGTAAATAAGGTTTAGGTATGTTGTAATATCTTGCATCATCTGTGCGATTGATGCAGGGTTATTCTCGTAGCTCTTCTCCAACTCTGTGATAGTGATAGTCTTTGCTCCGGTTGCAAAGAGGTTATATATTCGTTGCGCGAGAGTCGTAGGCTGCCCGTTGTATGGGTTGAAGTAATTGATAGGTACAATCATGATATTATGTGTTTTAAAGTTTCAAAAAGTTGTAAATGTGCTATTTCTTGCTTTTCACCGTTGCTGCGCATAGGATTAGTGAGCTCATAGCTAATAAGTTGAGCCAGCTGATAGTGATGTCGATTTCTGGTGTGGCCGAACTAATAATGTTGGGAAAATGAGGCCAGATAACCCACCAATACAAATTGCATAAGAATAATACACCAATTCCCACTATCGACGATATTAGCACCACCTTGTTCTTGCGGTTGCTATCGGCGAAAAATCCGATAGATATAATTATTAAAGCTTCTAAGGATATGTTAATAGTATTCCATAGTTCAAAGAAATAGTGAGGAAGGTGACCACAGTCCATAACTCCATAATAGAGGTGTAGGATATTCAAAATGTAGTAGCCAATTAACAATATCCAAAACACTCCACCAATAATCGCGGCGGTTTTTGCAGCCGTAGATTTGTGATGCAATGCATTGAATAACAACAATAAAGCGAAACTGGTGTTGGCTATAAAATAGGGTACCAATCTGATTATTTTATTGGAGAAAGTACTAGTTATCTCAGGTCCAAATAAATGGTCCGAGAGTTGGCCTAATATACGACATATTAAATATATCGCGCCGAGTACTATGGCGCTTTTCTGAAATTTACTCATAATTGTTGTTTTTAAGGATTGCACTACAAAATTAAGAATTTATTTTCAAATAGAGCAAAGAGTTGTGTGCTTTGTTTGCAAAAACTTCTCAAGTTTTCTGTTTTCCGCTTTAATCCTGCTGTGCAGGCTTTTCCTCCTTCGCGCCAAGGCATAGTCTGCAAGCAGCCTCTGCTCTTGACTTGGCGTCGGTTGCCCTCTGGGCTTCGCTGCTACGTCTCGGTAGAGTACACAAGTGTCCTCTACCCTCGACTTAATCGCAGCGTTCCGTTTTCCCACTACAAGCGAAAATCGAAAAACTAAAAGTTTTCCGTTTTCCGCTTTAATCCTGCTGTGCAGGCTTTTCCTCCTTCGCGCCAAGGCATAGTCTGCAAGCAGCCTCTGCTCTTGACTTGGCGTCGGTCCCGTTTTCCCACTACAAGCGAAAATCGAAAAACTAAAAGTTTTCCGTTTTCCGCTTTCCGTTTTCCGTTCTTTTTGTTATTTTTGCAAAAAAATATAAAAAAGGTATAGCAATGTTTTTGGAAAATTGTACACAAAAGGGTTGGATCGAGGTTGTTTGTGGTTCGATGTTCTCGGGTAAGACCGAGGAGTTGATTCGCCGACTTCGCCGTGCAGAGTTTGCGCATCAGCGCGTAGAGATTTTTAAGCCACAAATCGACGTTCGCTACTCGGAGGACGAAGTGGTATCACACAACCACTCAACGATTCGTTCGACTCCCGTAGAGTCGCCACAACAGATTTTGTTGATGTCGTCGGAGGTTGATGTTGTGGGTATCGACGAGGCTCAGTTCTTCGACGAGAGCATTATCGAGGTGTGCCGCGAGTTGGCAAACCGAGGTGTGCGCGTAATCGTTGCGGGTCTTGATATGGACTTCCTCGGCAAGCCGTTCGGTCCTATGCCTGCATTGATGGCTATCGCTGAGTATGTTGATAAGGTACACGCCATCTGCGTACATTGTGGCAACCCCGCACAGCACTCGCACCGCTTGGCTAAGAGCGAGAAACTCGTGATGCTCGGCGAGAAGGATACCTACGAGCCTGTATGTCGCCACTGCTTCCTTCGTTTGCGCAAGGAGCAGGAGGAGTTGGCACAATAAATGAAAACATTGCACTTGAGTCATAATTCAGCAAACAAATCATAAAAAGATATGAGTGAGACTATCAATATCAAAGAGTTGAACGAGCGCATCGAGCGCGAGAGCCTCTTTGTCGATACCTTGCGTGCCGAAATGGGCAAGGTTATCGTAGGTCAGCAGCACCTTGTGGATACACTTTTGATTGGCCTCTTGTCGAATGGTCATATTCTCTTGGAGGGTGTGCCTGGTTTGGCAAAGACCTTGGCCATTACTACCTTGGCAAAGGCTGTCAATGCCGACTTCTCGCGTATTCAGTTTACGCCGGATTTGTTGCCTGCCGACATCGTGGGTACTTTGATCTACTCGCAGAAGGCCGAGGACTTCACCGTGAAGAAGGGTCCCGTTTTCGCTAACTTCGTGTTGGCCGATGAGATTAACCGTTCGCCTGCGAAGGTGCAGTCGGCACTCTTGGAGGCTATGCAGGAGCGTCAGGTAACCATTGGTGATGGCACCTACAAGTTGCCTGAGCCATTCCTCGTATTGGCTACGCAGAACCCGTTGGAGCAGGAGGGTACCTACCCACTCCCTGAGGCGCAGGTCGACCGTTTTATGTTGAAGGCCAAAATTTCATACCCTAAGCGCGAGGAGGAGCGCGAGATTGTACGCATGAACCTCTCGGGCGCGGGTATGCCTGAGCCTAATAAGGTTATCTCGCCGGAGGATATTGTCAAGGCTCGAAAGGTTGTCGAGGAGGTCTATATGGACGAGAAGATTGAGCGATATATCATCGATATCATCTTCGCAACTCGTGAGCCGGCAGCTTATAACCTCGCAAAATTGCAGTCGTTGATTGCCTACGGAGGCTCGCCACGTGCAAGTATCTCGTTGGCTAAGGCTGCACGTGCATACGCCTTTATTCGTCGTCGCGGATATGTTATTCCTGAGGACGTACGTGCCGTATGTCACGATGTTTTGCGTCACCGTATCGGTTTAACCTACGAGGCTGAGGCTGAGAATATCACCTCGGAGGAGATTATCACCGAGATTCTCAATAACGTAATAGTTCCTTAATGGAGCAGACCGAGAACGATATCTTAAAGCGCGTCCGCAAGATAGAGATTAAGACGCGAGGTTTGTCGAATGAGATTTTCGCAGGAAAGTATCATACGGCATTCAAGGGGCGTGGTATGTCGTTTGCCGAGGTGCGCGAGTACCGCATCGGCGACGATGTGCGAGATATCGATTGGAATGTAACGGCTCGTTCGAGCAAGCCGCATATTAAGGTCTACGAGGAGGAGCGCGAGCTGACAATGATGCTTATGGTCGATGTCAGCGGCTCGCGAATGTTCGGTACGACCGACCTTCTCAAGAAGAATATCATCACCGAGTTGGCTGCCGTGCTCGCCTTTTCGGCTTCGCAGACGGGCGACAAGGTGGGTTGTATCTTCTTCTCGGATAAGGTCGAGAAGTTTATCCCGCCAAAGAAGGGACGTGCCCATATCTTGATGATTATTCGCGAGCTTATAGGCTTTGAGCCCGAGTCGAATGGTACTGCCATTTCGGAGGCGGTGCGCTATCTCACGGGCGTGAATAAAAAGCGATGCACAGCCTTTTTGTTGTCCGATTTCTTGAATTCGAAGCGTGACGATGTGGCGTTGGACGACGCCTTGAAGATCGCCTCTTCGCGTCACGATATTATCGCCTTGAAGGTGTCGGACCCTCGCGAGAGGGAGATGCCAAATGTGGGCATTGTGGAGTTGCAGGACGCCGAGACAGGACGCAAAGTGTGGGTCGATACCGCATCGCGCGATGTGCGTAACCACTACGCCAAGGCGTGGGAGGAGCGCGAGGCAAGAACGCGCGAGTTGTTGCGACACAACCGCATAGATGTAGCCGATATATCGACCGACTCGGACTACGTGGCCGAACTTATAAAACTATTTAAGCAACGATGAAATCTCTGCGACATATAATATATGTATCAGCGTTACTCGTAATGCAGACGGTAGCGGCTCAGTCGGAGGCTCCGAAGATTACTTCGCAGCTCTCGGCCGACACCATTCGCATTGGTGATAGAGTAGTTCTCTCGATCGACGTAGAGAAGGACGTGATGCAGCACGTCGAGTTCCCGATATTCAACTTTTCGCAAGAGGGTGGAGCACCCGTCGCTTCGAGCGTTGAGGTGGTTGGCGATTTTCCGGTTGATACCATCTCGAAGGAGGGTCGCCGCGAGCACCTTCGCAAGCGATATGAGCTGGTGATTTACGACGAGGGAATCTGCAATATGGGCCAGGCGCAGGTGCTCTATATCGACAAGAATATAGTCGATACGCTCCGTTGCGATAAGGAGAATAAAATTGTCGTTGAGACCTTCCAGATAGACACAACGCAGACCCCTACTGTGCGAGATATCAAGCCGCAGAAGAGGTTGAAATGGCATATCGCTGAGCATATCGGATATATAGCTATAGGCTTGGCTCTGATAGCTTTGCTATGTGGCGTAATCTTCTTGTTAAATAGATATCTGCAGAAGCGCGGTAAGCGATTTACCGACTTTTTCAGACCTGCACCACCCGTTCCACCGCATATCGCAGCACTCGCAGCACTCGATAGTTTGCGCGCAGCACAACTTTGGCAGAATGGAGAGTTCAAACTCTACTATTCGGCCTTGAGCGATATTTTGCGTATCTACTTGGCGGGACGTTTCGAGGTGGGTGCTATGGAGATGACCACCGACGAAATTGTGTTGGCGTTGCGTAATGTAGAGTTGGAGCAGAAGCTGAAGATGGATATTCTTGCCGTATTGCGTGATGCCGACCTTGTGAAGTTTGCAAAGGCTACACCAGAGGCCCAGGAGAATGAGGCTGCATTCGACAAGGCGCTCAACTTTGTGGAGCAGACCAAGCCTGTTGAGGTGGTTGAAGAGGCGGAGGACGAGCCAACCAAAAACAAAAAGAAGAGGTAACAATGAGAAGAACATTTAGATATTTGGCGATTGTTGCGTTGTTGCTTTTTGTTGGTCACGAAGCTTCGGCGCAGTGGATGAAGGAGCGCGGTTGGGTACGTAAGGGCAATCGCCAATTCGAGCGAGAAGATTACGATAAGAGCCTTGAGAGCTACGCAAAAGCTCTATACTATAAGCCCGACTCGTTCGAGGCGCAGTACGACCTTGCTTCGGCACTCTATAAGACCGAGGAGTATGCTAAAGCCGAGGAACTTTTGATGTCGATGTTGAGCGACACAACACGCACCGAGCTGGAGCGTGGTGAGTTGGCTTACAACCTTGGAAATACGCAGTTTGCGCAGCAGAAGTACCAGGATGCGTTGATGTCGTATCGTTATGCTATGCGCTGTAATCCTGACGATGAGGACGCGAAGTATAACTACGCCTTGACCAAGCGAATGTTGCAACAGCAACAACAAGAGCAAGAGCAACAGGAGCAACAGCAAGATCAAAAGAAGGACCAAAAGCAAGACCAAAAACAGAAACCCGAGGATAAAGAGGGTCAAGATAAAGAGGGTCAGCAAGATAAGGATAAACAAAACGACGATAAACAGGGCGATAAAGATAAGGATCAATCTCAGGGTGGCGACAAGAAGGATCAGCCTACCGGTCAACGTCCCGGTGAGAGCATGAGCCAGGCTGAGCGCGAGGCTCTCTTGCAGGCAATACAGGCCGAGGAGGATAAGACTCAGAACAAACTGAAGGAGGGCACTGCAGTAGGTGTTCGAGGTGGTAATCGCAAAAAATGGTAGTGGATATGGAGTTTGCAAATCCTAAGATATTGTGGCTTTTGCTGGTTGTGCCGCTTTGGGTTGCCTACTATGTATGGCGCTCAATGCAGGGTGGAGCCTCGATAGTTATATCGTCGGCCGACTCTATGCGTACAGCTCCGCAGACCTTGCGCTACTATATGCGTCATCTGCCGGCAGTTTGGCGAACTTTGGCTTTGGCTCTTATGATTGTCGCTTTGGCGCGACCTCAAACCATCAGCCACGAGGAGAAGAGCCTGACTGAAGGTATCGATATTGTCTTAGCAATCGATATTTCGGGTTCGATGCTTGCTCGCGACTTCAAGCCCGATAGAATATCAGCTTCGAAAGATGTTGCGGCGCAATTTATTGCCGACCGTCAGGGCGATAGAATAGGTCTGGTTGCTTTTGCTGGCGAGGCTTACACGCAGTCGCCAATTACGACCGATAAGGGCTCGTTGCAGACGCTCCTGGGACGTATGCGCGGAGGGTTGGTTGAGGACGGAACAGCTATAGGTAACGGCTTGGCTACGGCGATAAACCGCTTGCGCGAGAGCGATGCAAAGAGCAAGGTTGTGATACTCTTGACCGACGGCGTCAACAATAGCGGACAGATTGCCCCTATTACTGCAGCTGACATTGCCAAAGATTTAGGCATTAAGGTCTACACCATCGGTGTAGGTCGTAACGGAACAGCGCCATATCCGGTATTAGATGAGCGTGGTCGTGTGGTCGATGTGGTTGAGGCTAAGGTCGAGATTGACGAGAAGATGTTGCAGGAGATTGCCTCCAAGACGGGTGGTGAGTACTTCCGTGCAACGGATAAGGCCTCGTTGGAGCAGATCTACGAGCAGATTAACTCGATGGAGAAGTCCACAGTGGAGACTTATGGTGTGACTCATATTCACGAGGAGTTTTTCGCCTATGTATTGGCGGCGCTGGCTCTGCTTGTGTTTGAGTTTGTGACTAAGTATATACTCTTAAAACGCATACCGTAATGTTTAGATTTGCAAATCCTCATCTCTTGTGGTTGCTCGCTGCGGTGCCTGTGATGATTATCATTTTTATGATACTCCTCAAGCTCCGTAAGCGCAATCTACGCCTTTTCGGTAATGTGGCTACGGTGAAGCAGCTTCTGCGCGATGTCTCGTCGTGGCGCGTCTATGCAAAGTTTGCGCTCTTTTCGCTTGCGTATGTAGCTCTTGTCTTTGCAGCTGCTCGTCCGCAGTATGGATTGAAAATTGTTGAGGAGAAGGGTGAGGGCATCGAGATGATGTTCGTGGTCGATGTCTCGAACTCGATGTTGGCCGAGGATTTCAAGCCAAATCGCTTGGATAGAACGCGTTATGCCATCGATAAACTCTTCTCGAAGATGGATCAGGATAGAGTTGGTATGGTCGTATTTGCCGGCGAGGCGAAGATGCAGCTACCAATCACTACCGACTATCGTATGGCCCGCAACTTTGCAAAGCACCTCTCGCCTTCGCTCGTTGGCGAGCAGGGTACAAATCTCGCTTCGGCCATAGACCTTGCATCGTTATCATTCTCGCAGCGCGAGGGCGTGAGCCAGGCGATGATTGTTATCACCGACGGCGAGAATCACGACACTCAGGCCTTGGCTGCTGCAGAGCAGGCGGCTATGCGCGGTGTTCGCATCTTCGCGATAGGTATAGGTTCGCCCGAGGGTGCGCCAATTAAGATAGATGGCGACTTTATCAAGGACGAAAAGGGTGCAATGGTCGTTTCGCGCCTTAACGAGGAGCTTTTGCAGAGCATAGCTAAGATTGGTAATGGCGCCTATGTTCGCGCTTCGGGTGCCGATTTTGGCTTGGATCAAATTGTAGATGCAATCAACGAACTCGAGAAGTCGGAGCTTACGGTTCTCCGTTTTGCCGAGTACAACGAGCAGTTCGTCTGGATATTGTGGGTGGCGTTGGCGCTACTTCTTATCGAAGGCCTTTTGCTCGACCGCCAAAATCCAATGTTGAAGAGATTTAATATATTTGAAAAATAAAAGAGTTGCCGAGCAACTCTTTTATTTCTCTTTCGAGGTCATTATATCCAAAATCAACCTATCCGTCTCGACCATTCCGTTTCGACCAATCGAAGTGAGGTTGCGTATGCAATTATCGACATCGTTCTCGATAATGCCCTCCAGCGATGTTGTAACGCGGTTATTCATTGCAAGTGTAGCCGAGAGAACGGCTGTTGCCACGCCACTTGTAACCTTGAGTGAGCACGAAGGCTTCGCACCGTCGCAAATCATACCTGTGAGGTTTGCCACCATATTCTTCACTGCGCCCGAGACCTCCTCGTAGCCACCGCCCATAAGGCGTGTGATACCGCAAGCCGAACCCGTTGCAGCCACCACGCAGCCGCACAAAGCCGACAATCGACCAAGGCTCTGCTTGATGTAGATAACGGTGAGGTGGCTCAATATCAATGCACGTAGCATCTTCTCGCGCTCGACATCGTTTGCCAGAGCGAAAATAGCCACCGGAACGGTCGCCGAGATACCCTGATTGCCACTTCCCGAGTTGCTCATTACGGGCACCATTGCGCCACTCATACGAGCATCGCATGCACCACTTGTGTGAGCTAAAATGTTGGTGAAGAGCGTATCTCCAAAGATATTTTTTGCCACGCCGCTATGGAGCATTGCGCCCAAGCCGTGACCATAATTTCCGGTGAATGAGAGCTCCGCTGCCGCAACATTCTTCTCGGCAGTTTCGCCTATAAACTCAATCTTGTCAAGCTCCACCTCCTCGGCAAAATCATAGACCTTGCGGAGTGTGAGTTCCACCTCCTCGGCCTCGGCAACACATCCTCCGACAGCCTCGTTCGCGGCTACCTCGATGCCATTTTTCTTCACCGACGAGAAGTTGGTGTGCGAGCCCGAAATCACCGCCTCGGCACTCTCTTCACCGGCCGAAACAACCGCCTTGATGTAGAGTATTCCGTGGCACTCATCAGCAATCGAAATCGCAGGTTCAGCGTGCTCCAAGAGCGCTTTTGCCTGCTCGACAGCCTCCGCATCGACATCGCGCAAAACCTCCAAGCCGTACTCCGACTTGCCTGCCACTACACCGAGCGCAATCGCAATCGGAAGGCCCGTCATTCCGCTGTTCGGAATGCCCACGCCCATTGCATTTTTGAAGATATTGGCGCTCAATGCCACCTCAATCTTCTCTGGCTTCTTGCCCAAAGTCTCGCACGCCTTGGCAACGCATAGCGATACCGCCATTGGCTCTGTGCAACCTATCGAAAGCACCACTTCGCGCTTGATAAAGTCGATGATTTTGTCGTGTTCTTGTGCTGTCATACTGCAAAGATAGTGATATAAATTAAAAAATGGAGAATTAAAAATTAAAAATTGTGGGTTGTGGCGACAAAATTCGATGGCATTCAATGGCATTCGGGCTTGCGCCCTTAATGGCAAAGAATGACAGCGCAATCTAAGATTGCTTAATAACAAGTTGGCTTTTGTCATTCAATGTCATCTAACTGCCGTTTTTTTGATGGCAATTTTTTAGTGAGTAGAGAAGTTAGTGAGATTAGAGAATTTAGTGAGATTAGCGAAAAGTCCTTATTCTTCCTAAACTCTTTAATCTCTCTAAATTCCCTTAACGCCTTTAACGCCATTAACACCCTTAATTTCTCTTTTTTTTCTTTGAAAAAAATACATTATCCCGAAAAAATCGCTATATTTGCAAGTTAGAAGGAAAATAAACAAAAAATACGACATAGAATTATGAGAATTGCACAACTTTTGAAATCGACCGAATACGGTGCAAAGGTTACCGTTAAGGGTTGGGTGCGTACAAAGCGAGGAAACAAGAATGTTGCCTTCTTGGCATTGAACGACGGCTCGTGCGTAGCAAATATCCAGATTGTAGCCGACCTCTCGAAGATCTCGGAGGAGGAGCTCAAGCCTATCACCACAGGTGCTTGCGTAGCTGTCGAAGGTACTCTCGTTGAGTCGCTTGGCGCAGGTCAGGGCGTTGAGGTTCAGGCCGAGTCAATCGAGGTTTATGGTACTGCAGACCCTGCAACCTATCCGTTGCAGAAGAAGGGCCACTCGTTGGAGTTCCTTCGCGATATCGCGTACCTTCGTCCACGAACTAACACCTTTGGTGCTATCTTGCGTATCCGCCACGCTATGGCGTTCGCTATCCATAAGTACTTCAACGATAGAGGTTTCTACTACCTCCACACTCCGCTCATTACTGCTTCGGACTGTGAGGGTGCTGGCGAGATGTTCCAGGTTACAACTATGGACTTGAATAACCTTCCACGTACCGAGGAGGGAGCAATCGACTTCGCACAGGACTTCTTCGGCAAGCCTTGCAGCCTTACCGTTTCGGGTCAGCTCGAGGGTGAGCTCGGAGCGTTGTCTATGGGTCAGATCTACACCTTCGGCCCTACTTTCCGTGCTGAGAACTCGAACACTCCACGCCACTTGGCTGAGTTCTGGATGATCGAGCCTGAGGTTGCGTTCTACGACCTCCAGGACAATATGAATATGGCCGAGGACTTCCTCAAGTACCTTATCCGTTACGCATTGGATAACTGCAAGGAGGATCTCGAGTTTATGAATAAGATGTGGGACAACGAGCTTCTCGACCGTCTTAACTTCGTTCTCGCAAACGACTTCGTGCGCCTCGACTATACCGAGGGTATCGAGATTTTGAAGGCTTCGGGCAAGAAGTTTGAGTTCCCTTGCGAGTGGGGTTGCGACTTGCAGTCGGAGCACGAGCGTTACCTCGTAGAGGAGCACTTCAAGAAGCCTGTAATCCTCATCAACTATCCAAAGGATATCAAGGCATTCTATATGAAGCAGAACGAGGACGGCAAGACCGTTCGCGCTATGGACGTTCTCTTCCCAAAAATCGGCGAGATTATAGGTGGTTCGGAGCGTGAGGCTGACTATGGCAAGCTCTCTGCACGTATCCAAGAGCTCGGTATTCCTGAGAAGGATATGTGGTGGTACCTCGACACTCGTCGTTGGGGCTCAGCACCTCACTCGGGCTTCGGACTCGGTTTCGAGCGTCTCTTGCTCTTCGTAACAGGTATGAGCAACATTCGTGACGTGATTCCGTTCCCGAGAACACCAAAGAACGCCGAGTTCTAAAAATCGTTCTGATTGGCTCTTTTCGCACGAGTGCATCGGACACCAAATTCCTCACATAGGCAGACTATGCTGCGGATTTGTCGCCTCGCTTCGCACGAAAATAGTTCAATCATATCCGATTTTTAGGTCGGGATATAGAAAGGAAAAATTTTGAATTTTGCATTCTGAATTTTGAATTGCAAAATAGCTAATGGCCAATGGCTAATGGCTAATAGCCAAAACAGAGTCTATGGCGCGCCATAGACTCTGTTTTACTTAAATGAAGTTACGGTAATTTGTTGCAGTAGAACTTTATTACCGCTATGAAACTAGGAAATGCACAACTGCTCTTGCAGCAGCAGAAACTCTCGCCACAACAGATTCAGATGATTAAACTTCTGGAGCTGCCCACCGTTATGCTCGAACAGCGCATAAAGGAGGAGATCGAGGAGAACGTTGTCCTCGAGGAGGAGCGTTCCACCGAGAGCGATGAGGAGCCTCAGCAGATCTCCGTCGAGGAGTATTTGCGCGAGGACGATACCCCTGCATACAAGAGCCGCTTGAACCACTACTCGAAAGATGACCAGCCACGAAATGTCCAGATTTCGGGTGGTCGCTCCCTACAGGAGTCGCTCATCGAGCAGTTGGGCTACAAAAACCTCTCGGACTACGAAGAGCAGCTCGCCATATTCCTTGTTGGCAGCATCGACGAAGATGGCTATCTCCGTCGCGACCTCGAGTCGTTGTCGGACGATATCGCCTTCTCGCTCGGCATCGAGACTACGAGCAGTGAACTCGAGCGCCTACTTTCGGTTATTCACCACCTCGAGCCCGTGGGTGTGGGTGCGCGCGACTTGCAGGAGTCGTTGCTCTTGCAGATTGAGGCATTGCCACTCGATACGCCCGAGCGTATCCTTGCGCACAAGATTTTGAGCAACCACTTCGATGAGTTTGTCAAGAAGCACTACGAGCGATTGATGTCGCGCCTTGGCGTATCGGAGGAGGAGTTCCGCGATGCGGTGCAGGAGATTCAGCACCTCTCGCCAAAGCCGGGTAACCTCTTCTCGGAGGAGGGCTCGGACGCTGCGCCATACATCATTCCCGACTTCCTGCTCGACTACCACGATGGACAGTTCGACCTCGCGCTCAACTCCTACAATATCCCCGAGTTGCGCATCAACCGTCATTATGTCGAGATGATTCGCGATATGGCGACCGCTAAGGGCGAAAAGAGCGATGACGACAAGGAGGCAATCCAGTTTATCAAGAATAAAATCGATTCGGCGAAGTGGTTTATGTCGGCGATTAAGCAGCGCCACGACACCCTTATGCGTACCATGCAGACCATTCTCGACTATCAGCGCGAATACTTTCGCGATGGCGACAGAAGCAAGCTCCGCCCAATGATCTTGAAAGATATCGCCGACCGCACAGGTCTTGATGTATCGACCATATCTCGCGTCGTGAACAGCAAGTACGTGCAGACTCAATTCGGCATAATTCTGCTGAAATCTCTCTTCTCCGAGGCTATGCAGACGCATAATGGCGAAGAGGTGTCGAGCTACGAGGTTAAGAATATTCTACAAGAGGCAATCTTCACCGAGAATAAGCGCAAGCCTCTCACCGATGAGCAGCTAATGAATATCCTCAATGACAAAGGTTACTGCATCGCCCGACGCACCGTAGCGAAGTACCGTGAAATGTTGGATATACCGGTAGCGCGCCTTCGCAAACAGATATAAAGATAATGGCCAATGGCTCAGAACCAAAAATATGATTTGCTCGTTGTCGGCGCCGGATTATTCGGTGCTGTAGTTGCCTATCGCGCCCATAAGGCGGGTAAGCGAGTGCTCGTTATCGATCGTCGCAGCCATACGGGCGGAAACACCTACTGCAAGGAGAATGGCGGCATCTTCGTGCACAAGTATGGCGCGCACATCTTCCACACCTCGAATAAGGAGGTTTGGGAGTTCGTAAATCAATTCGTAGAGTTCAAGCCATTCGTCCACTCGCCACTCGCCAACTTCAACGGCGAGATCTATCCTCTGCCATTCAACCTTAATACCTTCGAGAAGTTGTGGGGTGTCGCTTCGGCCGAGGAGGCGCAGGCAAAAATCGAGGAGCAACGACCACATCTCGACCACGAGCCACAAAACCTCGAGGAGCAGGCGTTGTCGTTGGTCGGACGCGACATCTTCGAGAAACTTATCAAGGGCTATACCGAGAAGCAGTGGGGTAGAGCGTGTAATGAGTTGCCGGCGTGGATTATTCGCCGTCTGCCTCTCCGTTTCGAGCGCAATAACAACTACTTCAACGATACCTACCAAGGAATACCTGTTGGCGGCTACAATCCTCTAATCGAGGGGTTGCTCGAGGGTATCGAGGTGCGCCTCGATACCGACTACTTCTCTTCGCGCGAGGAGTTCGACGCCCTGGCCGACAAGGTGGTCTATACGGGAGAGTTGGATCGTTTCTACGACTATAAGTTTGGCGCATTGGAGTATCGTTCGCTTCGCTTCGAGGAGGAGTGCCTTCCGCAAACCGACTTCCAGGGTGCCGCGGTAGTAAACTACACAGACCGCGAAACGCCATTCACGCGCATTATCGAGCATAAGCACTTCGAGGATAGAGGTGTGGAGCACACCGTCATCACTCGCGAGTATCCGATGGAGTGGCGCGAGGGTGCCGAGCCATACTATCCCGTAAATGACGAGCGCAACACCTCGCTCTATGCCAAGTATCGCGCTCTTGCCGATGCCGAGACGAAATATATCTTTGGTGGTCGTCTTGCCGACTATCGCTACTACGATATGCACCAGGTAATAGAAAAAGCCTGCCTAACCTCTATTGGCTAGACAGGCCATATATTATATAGGTATATCGCTAATCCTACTTCGCAGCAGGTGTAGCAGGCTTCTCAACAATACCGAGCTCCTTCTTTACGAGTGGAGTGATGTCAACGAGCTGCGCCTCATCAAAATATACAAGGCTTGGAACTCCAGTGTTGAATACAACGATGTAGCCGTTTGCCTTTGCAATCTTGTTGACAGCATCCTGAGCCTTCTTCTGTACAGGCTCAATAAGCTCAGCCTCCTTCTTCTGCATATCCTGCTGTGCGATCTGCTGGAACTCATTGTAACGCTGCTGCAACTGCTGCAACTCCTGCTGCTTCATCTGCTTAACCGATGCAGCCATAGTAGCCTGGTTCTTCTCGAAGTCAGCCATCTTGTTGTTGAACTCTACAACGATCTGCTCCATTTGATCCTGCAAGTCGCGACCGAAGAGCTCGAGGTTCTTCTGAGCCTGCTCAAACTCAGGCATTGCAACAACTACTTCCTGAAAGTTGATACGCGCCATATTCTGCGCCGATACAGTGCTGATGCCGAGCATCGCAACTGCCAAAAGGGTCAATCCCAAAAACTTTTTCATAATCTTTTCTGTTTGTTATTTTTTAAGTTCTTCAATAATCTTATCTGTATGGTCAACAGCCGAGCCGAAGTAGAGAATAGAGGCGTTTGACGCCTTGTCCAATACCAACTCGTAGCCATTAGCCTTGGCGTAGGCCTCGATAGCGGCAAAAACCTTCTCTTGGATAGGCTTGATAAGCTCGATGCGCTTCTTCATAAGCGTACCCTCCTCACCAAAGAGCTCCTGCTGATACTTCTGAGCCTCCTCCTCTTTCTGCAAAATCTGCTGCTCGAGCGCTGCACGAGATGAAGCCGAGAGGTTGTTTCTCTGCGCCATATAGTTGTTGTAGAGTGTCTCCACACTCTTAAACTTGTTATCTACCTCTGTCTGGTAAGCCTTGCCCAACTCATCGAGCTGAGTCATCACCTTGTTGTACTCATCGAGCGACTTGAAAACCTTCTCGCTGTCGATTACACAATACTTTTGCGCCGAGGCGATACCGAGTGTCGCCAAAGCAAACATCACTGTCAAGATAATTCGTTTCATAGCACTTAGTGTTTATTTATAATCAAACGCAATTCAAATCAAATATATTGCCAATCCTTGTTAGAAACTCTGTCCGATGACGAAGTGGAACTGGCTGCCACTGCGCTTGGTCGAGCCTGCCGGTGGATCGAATCCCCAACCCCAGTCGATACCGAGCATACCTACGATAGGGAGGTAGAGACGAACACCCACACCTGCCGAACGCTTAACTTTCCACGGTGCAAAATCCTTCCACGATGTAAATCCGTTACCCGCCTCGAGGAAACCGAGTGCATAGATCTGCGACGAAGGCTTCAAGATGATAGGGTAGCGCAACTCCACGGTGTATTTGTTGTAGCCAATCGAATAGTCGCTACCTGCTGGGTCCAACGCTCCGTCCTCATAACCACGCAACGAGATGATATCCACACCATACATTGTATAGCCCGACATACCGTCACCTCCGACCTGGAAGCGCTCGAAAGGCGAAACCTTATACTTGTTGTAGTGTCCGAGGTAACCCATCTCAGCCTTAGCCATCAAGACAAGCTTGCTGTCTGGCGACAAAGCCTGGAACCACTGCGCCTTGAACTGCCACTTGTGGAATTCACTCCATTTGTAACGCTCCTGGTCACTCATGTTTGTATTCGAGTAGTCCTTGCCGTCCATTGCCGAGAATGGAGGTGTAATCTGCAACGAGAGCGAGATGTCCGAACCTCGACGTGGATAGATTGGCTGGTCGGTCGAATTGCGAGCCAATACCAATCGCATCGAGAGCATATTTGCATTTCCGTTCGACATCACGAAGGCGTTGTAGTTCTTCAAACCATATCGCTGGTATGCCAACTCGCCATAGAAGGTGAAGTATGGATCCGGCCACGACAAACGCTTACCCAAACCAACCGAAAGACCATACGAGCGGAAGTATGAGGTTGCCGACTGCCAAATGTAGTAGGCGTTGTTCTGCTCGGAGAGGTGTCCGGCAATGGTGAATGAGTTTGGCTTGCGACCTCCGAGCCAAGGATCCTGGAATGAGAGAGCCAAAGCCTTATAGTATGTTCCGTTGGTCTGTCCCGAGATTGAGAGACGCTGGTTCTGTCCCATAGGGTATGGCTTCCACGCACCCTTCTTAAAGAAGTTACGCATCGAGAGGTTGTTCAACGTGATACCAATCGAACCTACAAATGTACCCGAACCCCAACCTGCTGCGACGTTGAACTGGTCGGACGCCTTCTCCTCGAGAGGCCAATTTATATCCACCAAGTTGTTCGATACAGGCTTAATATCCGGCATCAAGGTCTCCTCGTTGAAGTGCTGCATACCTGCCAACGTACGCATGGTCTGCATAATGAGAGCGCGGTTGTACAGCTCGCCCGGACGAGTGTAGAGCTCGCGGCGGATAACCTCGTCGTTTACACGATTGTTACCCGTAATGCCTACGTTGTTGATGGTAAACTGGTTACCCTCGAAGATCTTAATCTCGAGGTCGAGCGAGTCCTTACCGATGATAATCTCCTCAGGCTCGATTTGCGACATCAGATAACCGTCGTTCTGGTAGAGCGATGATACCGACATCTCATCTGGATTCGCCTCCTTACCCACACCAAGTCGCTTGTGGATAGACTTCTTGTCGTAGACGTCGCCCTTGTTTACAGCGAGCATACGCTGCAACAATTCGGTGTCGTATTTTGAGTTGCCAATCCAGGTTACGTTGCGGATATAGTATTTGTTACCCTCGGCAATTTTTACGTGAATACCGAGTCGTTCCTTGCCACGCTTTGTCGTCATTCGGTATATCGAGTCCGACACGATGTTGGCGTTGCGATAACCCTTCGAGTTGTAGAAGTCGAGCATAAGTTCCTTATCCTCCTCGAACTCCTCCTCGTTGAACTTTGTCTTCTGCCAGAAGAGAGGGCTCACCTTGTGAGTCTTCTTGAAGGTACGAGCCAATCGCTTGTTGTCGAAATTCTCGTTGCCCTCGAATGTAATCTCACCGACGCGGATACGCTTGTTCTTCTTCACATCGAAGGTTACGTTTACCGCCTGCTTAATTACGGTATCAGGCTCAATCTTTACCTCTATTTCGCAATCGAGGAAGCCCTTCTCACCGAAGTGCTCCTTCAAGAGTTTGATATTTCTATCTACGATGTGGTCCGAAAGTTCGTGACCGCGCTTGAGCTTCAAAGTCTCGTCGATAAGCTCCTTCGATTTGCCCTTAGGCACACCGGTTACAGCCCAGTTCATTACGCGCGGGCGCTCGCGGAGCATAACCTCCAAGTCAACGCTGTCGCCCTCGATGGTTGCACCAATCTGAATATCCTCGAAGTAACGCTGCGACCAGAGACGCATCATTGCATTCTGAATAAACGAACCTGAGAGATATGTCGAGTCGCCTGGTATTAAACCCGATGAAGAGCGAATAATATCGTGGTTGATATACTTAACACCGTGAATGTTTACCTTGCGGATATGGTACATCTTATCGTCCGCTCCGCTAAGATATGGGGCGTTCTTAGGCATTACGAATGTATCCTCTACAGCTGTTGTGTCAGCCTTAGGCATAGACTCAGCTGGCTCACCTGGTTGGTGGGCAGTTCTTTCAAACTTGCCTCCTGGTGGCGGTGGCGGAGGGGTACCATTCGTACCTCCGTGAGGTTGTGCAACTGCACTAATGGCCGAAAAAACCATTGCCAATATGCAGAATATCTTTATGCGTAATATCATTGTATCTTCTTCTCTTATTTCTCTCGGTTCTCAACTAAAGTACTCCATAGCGGCGCTCTCGCTCGGCGTATACCTCTAATGCCTTTGCGAAGGCCTCCTCGCGGAAGTCAGGCCACATGGTCTGCGGGAAGTACATCTCGGCGTACGATGCCTGCCACAACATAAAGTTGCTCAGGCGGCACTCTCCGCTAGTGCGTATAATGAGGTCGGGGTCGGGCATATCGGCCGTATCGAGGTGAGCCGATATTGTCTTATCGTCAATATCCTCAGTCTTCAACTCGCCCTTTTCAACCTTCTCGGCAACCTTGCGCGTTGCGCGTACAAGCTCGTCGCGCGAAGAGTAGTCGAACGCCAACACAAGGGTGACCTTATCGCCCGCTACGGTGCTCTCCTCGATGTGGAGCAGATGCTCACGCACTTTATCCGAGAAGCGGTCGCGACGACCGATAAAACGTACCTGTACGCCCTGCTCGATAAGCTCCGGTGTCTCCTTCTCCACGCTTTGGCAGAAGAGCTGCATCAGCGCATCTACCTCAGCCTGAGGGCGTCCCCAGTTCTCGGTTGAGAAGGCGTAGAGCGTAAGGTAGCGCACGCCGTACTTGCGGGCAGCCTTGATGCACGCTTTAACCGAGGCAACACCTTCGATGTGTCCCTCGTAACGCTCCTTGCCCTGAGCCTTTGCCCAGCGGCCATTGCCGTCCATGATTATGGCGATATGTGCAGGTATCTTCTCCACGCTTTTCTCCTTATAGCTTGCAAATATACGAATTAAAAATTAAAAACTAAGAATTATAAATTCTTTTTTGCATTTTCTGCCCCGTAATTTTAATTCTTCGTTTTGAATTTTTGCATTTTGCATTTTGCATTCTTAATTTTGCATTTATCTGATGTCCACTCCCCACATCATCTTGTTTCGTAACGAATCGAAAAACGAGATATTGTGTGGTACGGCCAAACGGATATATCTTTTTGCCTTTTTGATGGTCAAAACCGTATCGTTCGAGATCTTGAAAGTACGGTTATCGGCCGAGATTGAGGTCTCGTTGTTGCGGGTGTTTATATGGAGTTTTACCTCGCTCGAATCGGGCATCACGATAGGTCGCATAGTGAGGTTGTGCGGCGCGAGCGGAGTGAGCAAAAATGAGTGGCATGAAGGGGCCAAAATTGGGCCTCCCGCGCTCAATGAATAGGCTGTCGAACCTGTTGGTGTTGAGATGATTACGCCGTCACCATTGTAGGTTGCCACGGAGTTGCCGTCGATTGTGGCTTCGATCGAAATCATCGAGGCTCCGAGGCGCTGAACCGACACCTCATTCAGGGCATAAAGTTTCTCGTCGGAAAGACCCTCAATGCTGAGCATATCGCGCTGCTCGAGGTTGAGATTTCCGCTTGCGATACCCTCGAAAACCTCCTTAATGTTTTCGCGCGGTGCGAGAGCCAAAAAACCGAGGTGTCCGCCATTGATTCCGACCACCGGAATGTCCTCGCCGTTGAGACGGTGCACACCTTCGAGCAGAGTGCCGTCGCCACCGTAGCACACCATCACTGCATCTTTTGGCTGGGCGCCTACGATGCCGTCGTAGATGTGTTCGGGCGCAATTGTACGCGAAGTGAGCTCTTCGATATTCTCGGCGAAGGCTCTATTTATGGCGTAATCAAAGCCGTAATGCTCTATGGCTCCGAAGATTGTGTCGATATCCTCGGTGCGAAGTGCAATGCTTTTTCGTGAAAAAAGTATAATTTTCATCTCTCGTTTCGGCGAAATTTATTAACTTTACATCGATTTTGGCGCAAAGTGTGCAAAATCACTCTGCAAATATAGCGATTTTTATGACAAAATTAAGCGTAAATGTAAATAAGATTGCGGTAATTCGCAATTCGCGCGGTGGAAACACCCCTGATGTAGTGGCTGCTGCACTCAATATAGAGCGTTTTGGTGGCGAGGGTATTACTGTTCACCCACGTCCCGATGCACGCCATATCCGCCACTCCGATGTTCGCGAGTTGAAGAAGGTTATCAAGACCGAGCTCAATATCGAGGGCAATCCTGTCGGCTCGTTTGTCGACTTGGTGTTGGAGGTTGTGCCGGCTCAGGTGACGCTCGTTCCCGATGCCGTAGATGCTATAACATCGAATGCGGGTTGGGATACAATCGCCAATAAGGAGTTCCTCACCGAGATTACAAAGCGCTTTCACGAGAAGGGTATTCGCGTCTCGATTTTTGTCGATCCGAAGCCCGAGATGGTTGCCGGAGCAAAGACTTGCGGTGCCGATAGAGTAGAGCTTTACACCGAGGCTTATGCCGCTGGATATAAGGCTGATAGAGAGGCTGCTATCGCGCCATACGTTGCTGCAGCCGAGGAGGCTCGCAAGTGTGGCTTAGGCTTGAATGCAGGCCACGACCTCTCGCTCGAAAATTTGGAGTATTTCGCTCAGCAGATTCCGTGGTGCGACGAGGTCTCGATAGGCCACGCGCTTATCAGCGACGCCCTCTACTACGGCTTGGAAAACACGGTGCAACTCTACCGCCGTTGCCTTAAGTAAGACGAGAGACGAAAGACGAAAGATGACTAACCCACTAAACCTTCCGATATTTAAGCGAATTTCGCGCCTTGTCGATGAGCGAGGTGTCGAGGCATACGTCGTAGGCGGATATGTCCGCGACTACTACCTCCATCGTCCTTGTACCGACATCGATGTGGTGGTTGTGGGTAGCGGTATCGAGATAGCCGAAGCACTCGGTAAAGAGTTAAAAACCAAGGTTTCAGTCTTTAAAACCTTCGGTACGGCAATGCTTCACGCCGACGGCTACGAGGTGGAGTTTGTAGGTGCCCGCAAGGAGTCCTACTCGCCCGATTCGCGCAAGCCGCACGTCGAGGACGGTACTATCGAGGACGACCAGCGTCGCCGCGACTTTACGATTAACGCTATGGCGTGGTCGCTCAATGGCAAGACCTTTGGCGAGTTGGTCGATCCGTTTGACGGAATGTACGACCTCGAAGATTGCATCATCTGCACTCCGTGCGACCCCGATATAACCTTCTCGGACGACCCGTTGCGAATGATGCGAGGTATTCGCTTCGCTTCGCAGCTCGGCTTCGAGTTGGCTGATGAGACTTTTGAGGCGATGAAGCGTAATCGCGAGCGCATAAAGATTGTGTCGCAGGAGCGCATCATCACCGAGCTGAATAAAATTGTCGCTTCGCCCGTTCCGTCAATCGGTTTCGAACTGCTCGAATTGACAGGTTTGTTGGAGATTATCTTCCCCGAGCTGCACGCCCTTTGCGGTGTTGAGCGCAGGGGTAATCACGCCCATAAAGATAATTTTAAGCATACACTCAAAGTGCTTGATAATGTGGCGCATAAGAGTGATGACTTGTGGCTTCGCTGGGCTGCAATCATGCACGATATTGCCAAGCCAAAATGCAAGTCTTACGACCCTCGCATCGGCTGGTCATTCCATGGTCACGAGGTACTCGGTTCGAAGATGGTGCAACCTATCTTTCGCCGCCTGAAACTCCCTCTTGGCGAGTCGATGAAGTTCGTGCAGAAGCTCGTATTTCTCCATCTTCGACCAATCATTCTTGCAGAGGATGTGGTTACCGACTCGGCTGTGCGTCGACTCCTTTTTGAGGCGGGTGACGATGTCGAGAAGCTGATGACCCTCTGCGAAGCCGATATTACATCGGGTATCGAGAGCAAAGTTAAACGCTTCCTCGCCAACTTCGAGCTTGTGCGCGAGAAGATGCGTGACCTCGAGGAGCGCGACCGTATTCGTAACTTCCAGCCGCCAATCACCGGCGACATCATTATGCGTGAGTACGATATTGCCCCTTGTGCCATTCTTGGCGAGATAAAGGAGGCAATCAAAAATGCCATTCTCGACGGCGAGATACCAAACGACTACGATGCCGCCCATGCAATGATGGAGCGGCTCGCCGAGGAACGAGGTTTGAAAAAGAGAAAATAGTTCTGATGGGCTCTTTTTGCACCTTGCTTGCGGTGTAAATGCTCATTTACGCCCAAGTAAACTGCGCTTTCCACCACTGCACAACGCACAAAAATACCCTCATCATTGACTATTTTCGGGGTAGAGATTTAGCACAAAAATTTCTCACTCATCTCCAATTTAGGGTTGGGTGTATAAGACAAAAAAAGCGATGACTGCTCATCGCTTTTTCTTTTACTTTCTCTTTTTGAGAGCCTTGTAGAGTATTTCGCCAAGCTTTTCACCACTGTTGCTTGCGCCAACTTTTATAAGGTATAGCTTGGTGCCCCAAGGAGCTCCTTCAGCTTGCAGGCCAACGAGTTTTGCAATTACCTTGCCTGTGTTGTCAAGCAAAGATACATCGGAGTCCATGCTACCGTTAGCCGCAACATCAACAACATCTACCTTTAATGTGTATGTGGCCGCAGGATAGGTGCCAAAGCGCATGAGACCCTTCATCTCGTTGTTCAATTCACTCAAAAAATCGCCTACAATCTGTGGCATATCCTTGTACCAATCCTCCTCGTATTTCGCAAAATCAGTCTCTGTCATTCCGTGGATTCTGGCATTCGCAAAATTGAGTTTGAAGTTTACTCTAACTTCATTTTGCAGAGCATCTAGCGAGCCCTCCACTCTTTGAGCATTTGCCATGATACCGATACCAACCAAAAATATAAAAGTGAGTAGTCGTTTCATAATTTCTATCGTTTTGTTTTACTCTCACAAAATTAACAACTTATTTCCGTTTTTGCAAGGATAAATAGGCTAATTATTGGTCGCATGACGATGAATGTCACCCCTAATAACCCCTAATATCCTCTAACAACCCTTAATCTCCTCTAAAAAAATCGGCAAAAAATTTGCTAAATATATACAAAGTATATACCTTTGCACCGTTAAATGATTAACAGAAGGATATTAGGTTTTCTAAACACATAAACATTATTTAAATTATGGCACAAATTAAGATTGGTATCAACGGTTTCGGACGTATCGGCCGTATGGTATTCCGTGCAGCTTGCACACAGACTGAGAAGTATGATGTAGTAGGTATCAACGACCTCTGCCCAGTAGAGTACTTGGCTTACATGCTTAAGTATGACACTATGCACGGTCAGTTCGATGGTACTATCGATTTCGATGCAGAGAAGAACCTCCTCATCGTTAACGGTAAGGCTATCCGCGTAACTGCTGAGCGCAACCCTGAGGATTTGAAGTGGAACGAGGTTGAGGCTGAGTACGTAGTTGAGTCTACTGGTTTGTTCCTCACTGCAGAGAAGGCTGAGGCTCACATCAAGGCTGGTGCAAAGTATGTAGTTATGTCGGCTCCTGCAAAGGATAAGACTCCTATGTTCGTTTGCGGTGTTAACACTAACACTTACGCTGGTCAGGCTATCGTTTCGAACGCATCTTGTACTACTAACTGCTTGGCTCCTATCGCTAAGGTTCTCAACGACAACTGGGGTATCGCTGACGGTTTGATGACTACTGTTCACGCTACTACTGCAACTCAGAAGACTGTTGACGGTCCATCTTTGAAGGACTGGCGTGGTGGCCGTGCTGCTGCTGGCAACATCATCCCATCGTCGACTGGTGCTGCTAAGGCTGTAGGTGTAGTTCTTCCAGAGCTCAACGGCAAGCTTACCGGTATGGCATTCCGTGTTCCAACTTTGGACGTTTCGGTTGTTGACCTCACTGTAAACTTGGCTAAGCCTGCAACATACGCAGAGATCTGCGCTGCAATGAAGGCTGCTTCTGAGGGTGAGTTGGCAGGCGTTCTCGGTTACACCGATGAGGACGTTGTATCGTCTGACTTCCTCGGCGACGCTCGCACTTCTATCTTCGACGCTAAGGCTGGTATCGCTTTGACTGACACATTCGTTAAGGTTGTATCTTGGTACGACAACGAGTGGGGTTACTCAAACAAGGTTCTCGACCTTATCTCAGTTATGAAGGCTTACAACAAGTAATCTGTTCTAACTTAGATACTTTACGGCTACCCTTTGGGGTGGCCGTTTTTTTTGTTTATATACCATTATAAAAAAGAGTGCCCCCTATTTTGGCACTCTATATCTTCTAACAAAAGCGTAACGCAGAAAACACCTTTTTAGATAGCTTATTCCTTCTTGGGAAGTTTAAGCTCTATGGTCGCTCCCGACCACTGATTCACCGAGTGAACAACATTATATATCTGCTCGTCATCGGCCTTTACTTTTACGCGCACTCCAAACACGGGCGTATCGTCGGGAGATTTTGCCGAGGGTAATTTATGAGGCATAAGATATACATACGCCTTTATGCTCTCGCAGGGGCCCGTTGTAAGCTTCACATCGCGTGACACATCGACAACATCGGCAACACCGCCACCCCCCACAATAGAGGCTACCGAACTCTCTTTTGTTGTCACCTCAATCTGCTCACCAGCGGCGTCAAAAGCACCACACGTCACCACGATATTATAACGCCACAACTCGGCAAAATTACTGCGTACCGATATTTTAAATCTCCGACTCATATATTATTGGCCATTATTTTGCACTCTGTCGATGCAAAAAAGCATAACAAGTTGCAAATTAGTTACAATCATACACTACAAAAATAACAATTATTTGCAGAATTAGCGAAAAATTTGTACTTTTGCCTGCTATTTGTTGCGAGATGGAGCTTAGTAAACAATATTCCGTGGCGTATAAAGGCTTGAAAAACAGCTCTTTCGACTTCGTTTTCGAGGTCGACGATGCCTTGTTTACAGCTTACGAGAGTAAGGAGATTATGGGCGGTAACTGCCACGTGGAGGCTACAATGCTCAAGGGCGAGAGCCAACTTGAGTTTGATTTTACCATCACGGGCGAGGTAACTTGCGAGTGCGACCGCTGCTTGGATCCCTGTCAAGTGCCCATCGACTATGAGGGACATCTGATTGTGCGCATCTCGGACGAAGAGGGTGAGTATGACGGCGATGTTATGTGGGTAAATCCTGCGGACAACGAGGTTGACCTCACACAATATATTTACGAGAGTATAGTTCTCTCCCTGCCCTATCAGAGAGTTCATCCCGAAGGTGAATGCAACCCTGATATGCTGGCGAGGTTCACTATCGCTACCGAGGCCGATATGGAGGCTTTGGAGGCTGAGGCCGAGAGCGATAATCGCGGCATAAACGAGGGTGACTTCAATAAGTTGGCAGCATTGAAGGC